>NZ_JBIWOK010000019.1:103849-114063 GCF_044767675.1 Streptomyces sp. NPDC101219 | reverse complement strand
GGTGGTGATGATCGGCGTGTCCGGCCCGATCTGGAGCGCCTCGCGCACCTCCTCCGGCTGGTAGGGCTGCTGTCCGTCGAAGCCGTTGAGGGCGATGACGAAGGGCAGGCCGCTGTTCTCGAAGTAGTCGACGGCCGGGAAGCAGTCGGCGAGCCGCCTGGTGTCGACGAGGACGACCGCGCCGATGGCGCCGCGCACCAGGTCGTCCCACATGAACCAGAACCGGTCCTGGCCGGGGGTGCCGAACAGGTACAGGATCAGGTCCTGGTCGAGCGTGATGCGTCCGAAGTCCATGGCGACCGTGGTGGTCGTCTTGTCCCCGGTGTGGGTGAGGTCGTCGATGCCTGCGGACGCAGACGTCATGACGGCTTCCGTGCGCAGCGGGTTGATCTCCGAGACGGCGCCGACGAACGTGGTCTTGCCCACGCCGAAGCCGCCCGCCACCACGATCTTCGCGGAGGTCGTGGAACGGCTCTCGGAGACCGTCCCTCCACTAGAGCTTGCGAAGTCCACTGAGCACCCTTTCGAGCAGTGTCACGTCCGGGGCGCCGGTCGATTCGTCGCCGCCCGGCTGGTGGATGGCGACGAGTCCCGCCTCCGCGAGGTCCGCCACCAGGATCCGGGCGACCCCCAACGGCATGTTCAGCAGCGCCGACACCTCGGCGACGGACTTCACCTCTCGGCACAGGTGGCAGATCCGTTGGTGCTCCGGAAGGAGTCCCATGAGCGCTGCCGGGTCGGCCGTCGTACTGATCAGTGCCTCGATGGCCAGCTGATAGCGCGGCCTGGTCCGGCCGCCGGTCATCGCATACGGACGTACCAGCGGCTGGTCGCCCTCGTCCTCGTACGGCTCCGCGTACGGATCATGAGAGGCGGTGGGCGGGGTCATGAATCCTCCGGGCGGGACAGCAAGTCGGTCGGTCAAGCCGTCTGAACAGGGCCGGTGGGGGGAATGTGGCGGCCGGACGGTGATTTGGTGAGACGGGTGGTGCCGGGCCGATCAGTGGAGCAGACTTCCCTGTAGTTCGGCGCGCAGGTCCGGGGTGAGGACCGCGCCCGCACGGTCGACCAGGAGCGCCATCTCGTAGCCGACGAGGCCGATGTCGCACTCCGGGTGCGCCAGGACGGCCAGCGACGAGCCGTCCGAGACGGACATGAGGAAGAGGAACCCCCGCTCCATCTCCACGACCGTCTGGGCCACGTCGCCGCCTTCGAAGATCCGGGAGGCACCGGCCGTCAGGGAGGTCAGTCCCGAGGCGACGGCCGCGAGCTGGTCCGCGCGGTCGCGCGGAAAGCCCTCGGACAGTGCCAGCAGAAGTCCGTCGGCGGACACGACGACGGTGTGGGACACCCCGGGGGTGTTGTCCACGAAGTTGGTGATCAACCAGTTGAGGTTCTGTGCCGCCTGGCTCATCGGGCTCAACTAACGCTCCTGCTGGTGAGTGGGCCGCGGGAAGCTGCCGGTCTGGGTGGATCCGGCCTGACGCCCCTGTGCGATACCCCGACGAAGATTGGTCAGCCGGCCGCGCACGTCGTCCGGTGCGCGGGAGACCTGCGGACCGCTCTGGTGCGACTGCTGCTGAGCCGTCCCCGGGACGAGGTTCGCCCGGGGCACCCGGCGCGGCAGGCCGGAGGTGGTGACGCCCCCCGCGGCCGGCTGCCGGACCCGCTCGGCCTGCCGGACCAGCTCGTCGTTGGGCGAGCTGCGCCAGGAGGTCGCTTCGGACCGCTGGGGGCCGGTGGGCCCCTGCGGCTGCTGCTGCGGTGCGGCCGGAGCCGGGGCGTCGCCCTGCTCCTGCTGCTGGCGGCCGCCACCGCGGAACCAGTTGGTCTCCAGCGTGTCGTACAGCGGGGTACGGCCGTCGCCGGGACCGGTCGCCGGGGGCAGGGCCTCCGGCTCGCGCCGGACCGGCCGCTGCTGCGGGGCCGGCGGACGCGGGGCGCCGAGGTCGGACCCGTGCGTTCCGTTCATCTGCGGACGCTCGAACTGGCCGGTGGCCGCCGGGTCCGCAGCACCCTGCCGCTCCGGCAGGGCGTGCCGCCCGGGGGCGCCGCCGCCCTGGCCCGGCGCGGGGAACTGGCCGGTCGAGGCGTTGTCGTAGCCCTGCGGGGCGGGGAACTGACCCGTCTGCGACGGGGTCGGCCGGCCCTGCTGGTCCGCCGGTCCGCCGAAGACGTCACCCCGCACGTACGGGCCGCCGTTCTGCCCGCCGTCCGCACCGGGCCGTTCGAACTGGCCGGTGTTCTGGCCGCCGTTCGTGCCGGGCCGGGCGAACTGGCCGGTGTGCTGCGGGCTGGTGCCGGGGCCGTCGATGCGCGGCATGGCCGCCGTGCGCGTCACGTCCGGTTCGTCGTGGCCGCGCGGCGCGTCGTGCGCCGGGCGCGGCGGTACCTGCGGCTGGGCGTTCTCGTCGCTCCAGCTCGGCACCCGCGGCTGCTGCTGATCGCCGCCGGGCAGCTCCGCCCGCGCGCCACCGCGCGGCGGCAACTGCGGACGACGACCGCGCTCGGCGTTGCCCTTGCCGCGCTGCGGCGGCACCGGGGCACGGCCGCCGAAGGCGTCCTGGCCCTGCGAACCGCCCTGGCCCGCGGCCTGCAGCCCTTGCGGGGCGCCCGGCGCCTGGCCGCCGAAACCGGCGCCCGCGCCGGCGGGGGAGGGGCGGCCCTGTGGCGCGGAGGGCGCGCCGCCCTGCTCGAACAGCGACGGGCCGGAAGAAGCGGGCTGACCCTGCGGTCCGCGCGGCGCGCCCGGAGCACCGTCCCGGCCGGGCAGCGCGGGCCGCGGCCCCTGACCGGAACCGAGCCGGCCGCCGCCGGGGGCACCGGCGCCGAGGGCGGGACCCTGCGGCTGGCCGGCTCCGGTGGCCCGCCGGGCCGCCGCGGCACCGGCGGCCGCAGCCGCGGCGGCGGGACCGCCGGCGCCCTGCTGGCCCGGCATGCCCTGCGGCTTCTTGCCGCCCTGGGCGACGTCGACGGGCAGCATGACCAGCGCGGTCGTGCCGCCGGAGTCGGACGGGCGGAGCTGGATGCGGATGCCGTGCCGCTGCGACAGCCGGCCGACCACGAACAGACCCATGCGGCGGGAGACGGAGACGTCCACGGTGGGCGGCGAGGCGAGCCGCTCGTTGATCGCCGCCAGGTCCTCCGGCGACAGGCCGATACCGGTGTCGTGGATCTCGATCAGGACGCGGCCGTCGGGCAGCGCGTGACCGGTGACCTTGACCTTGGTCTGCGGGGAAGAGAACGAGGTCGCGTTCTCCAGCAGCTCGGCGAGCAGGTGCACGAGGTCGTTGACGACCCGGCCGGCCACTTCGGTGGTCGGCACCGAGGACAGCTCGATGCGCTCGTACTGCTCCACCTCGGAGGCGGCGGCACGGAGCACGTCGACCAGCGGGACGGGGCGGGTCCACCGGCGGCCCGGCTCCTCACCCGCGAGCACCAGGAGGTTCTCACCGTTACGGCGCATGCGGGTGGCGAGGTGGTCCAGCTTGAACAGCGAGGACAGCTGGTCCGGGTCGGCCTCGCGGGACTCCAGCTCGGAGATCAGCGACAGCTGGCGCTGGATCAGACCCTGGGAGCGGCGCGAGAGGTTGGTGAACATCGCGTTGACGTTGCCCCGCAGCAGGGCCTGCTCGGCGGCGAGGCGGACCGCCTCGCGGTGCACGTCGTCGAAGGCCGCGGCCACGCGGCCGATCTCGTCCCGGGAGTGCACACCGACCGACTCCACGGACGTGTCCACGTCCTGCGGGTCGGACTCGGACAGCTGCTTGACCAGCTCGGGCAGCCGTTCCTGGGCCACCTTGGTCGCGGTGTCCTCCAGGCGCCGCAGCGAGCGGATCATGGAGCGGGCCACGACGAACGCGCCGACCAGCGAGACACCGAGCACCAGCAGGATCAGCGCACCGGAGATGATCGCGTCGCGCTCGGTGGCGCTGCGCAGCTCACGGGCCTTCTGTTCCATCTCCTCGAGCAGCGTGTGCTCGATGTTCTTCATCTGGAGGATCTTGGTGCCGCTGTCGTCGAGCCAGTCGCGGTAGGACCGCTTGTCCATCGTCTTCAGGCCGTCCCTGTTCGTCAGGGCGCGGCGGGCGTACGTCTCGGTGGCCTGGATGGTGCTGTTGCCCTCGGTGATGGGCAGGAGCAGGTCGACGGCGTCGGCCTCGCCGTAGACCGTCTTGAAGGCCGCGGTCTCGCTCTTCTCGCTCTGCTGCGCCGACTCGGCGTAGAGCCGGTCGTTCTCCGAGAGGTCACCGAAGGTGGTGTTGCTGGCGGGCAGCGCCGCCGCCAGGATCGCGCGCTGGACCGACGCGTACTCCTTGGCCGCGGAGAACGAGGCCAGTGCGCGCGTGCGCTGGATCATGTCGGGGTTGCTGGTGGCCTCCGCCATGTCCTGGGAGAGATCGACCAGGTTCTCGATCAGGCGGTGGTACGCCTCGACGGTCTGCGTGGCGTTGCGCTCCTGCGCGTACGCAGCGTTGCGCGTCTTGCTGAGGTCGCCGAGCTGACCGGCGATCTGCACGAGGTTCTCGCGGACGCCCTGGAGGTTGCCGTCGTCGCTCGCCCGGTCGATCTGCTCGGAGCTGTCGAGGAAGTTCTTCAGGGCCCGGTCGGTCTTCTCCCGGTGTCCCTTGACCGAGAAGTCGGTCGGCTTGGCGCCGTGCGCCAGCGGGCCGGCCGACTGGTCGCGCTCCTCCTGGAGCGCGGCGGCCAGCTCGGTGGCCTGCTTGGTCATGTCCGTCAGCAGCTTCATGTTGTCGAGCTGCTGGATGTCGTCCATGGACTGGTTGATGCGCAGGGCGCCCAGCGAGGTGGCCGCGACCACCGGGAGCGCGAGCAGCGACACCAGTCGGGTGGAGATGCGCCAGTTGCGCAGGGCTATTCGCGGCCCGGGGCCCGAAGGTTCCTTCGACGGCCGCGCCGGTGCCGAATCCGCTGGTCCCCCGGGCGCGGACGCGCCGGGGCGGTCGCCGCCGTCGCCGGACACGGGCCGGCCCGGAATCTGGGCGTGCTGGGGCGAGGAGCTGCCTGGCATGGCGCCAGTCCCGCCGTGCGGCTCCGGCTCCGCCGAAGCGCTGCCATCCCTCTTGAAACGTCCCTGCACTAGCGTCGCAACCTCTGGACCAGGCACCTCTCCGCGTGAACGGTGAGGCACGGTGTCGGCGTCATAGGGGCGCCCTGAATACGCCCCCGTGGTGGTCGTGAGTGACCGGCGCGGGTTCCCCCATCTCGCCGCCACTCGGCGCGTCGGTGCGCCCCCTGTGCGCCGGCTCGATCCTGCGGCGGTCCGAGGAATTCCAGCACAGTGCAGGATCTCCAACAAGGCCCGTGAACCGAGCCGTGACATACGTGACACCGAGTGAGTGAGCTATCACCAGTCGTGGACCAGGATTCGGCGCAGAACGGACGCATCTCCGCGAGTCGTCCGAGAGGTCCGAGTGTCCCAGTCGCCATGATCGGGAGCGGAATGATGGCTTCAGGTGTCGAATGTCCGTTTTGACGGAAGGGGGTGGCGGTCCGGAATGACCGAAATGCCCTTCACGTCGTGAGCAAACTCACACCCGGATCATGGCGCCCCGCCGCCGTCGGCGGGGAATTGAATGTTTAGCCTGGCGCTTTACAGAGATGGCAAATCCGTCAACCCGCGCCCTGACCGGGGCCCTTCGGGCCCGGTGGGCGCCCACGAGCAGAACAGGGTCAAGTAAACAGTGAAGACGACGACGATGTTCCACAAGATCGCCAACCCGCGGCGCACGACGCTGGCCCACCTCGACGGCGCCGACGAACTGCAGACGCCGGCCCAGCTGGAACACACCGTCGAACTCCCGGCCCGGACTGCCAACCCCAAGCGCACCGTCCTCATGGAGATCCCCGTCGCGGCCGCCGCCGCGCACTGACACCGACACCGGTCAGTACGCACACCGGGCGCCCCTCGTTCAGCGGGGCGCCCGTCGCTGTGCGTGGGGAACCGGCCCCCCGCCGCGTTAGCCTGGGGCGTCAGACTCCAGCCGGCTCAGTCAAGGGGACAGGCATCCCGTGCGCATCGCCAGATTTTCCATCGACGGGAACGTCGCCTTCGGCGCTGTCGAGGGCGACCGGCAGGACGAACTCGTCCTGAACATCATCAAGGGCATCCCGTTCGCCGACTTCGAGCTCTCCGGCACCAGGGTCCCGCTCGGCAAGGTCCGGCTGCTGCCCCCGGTCCTGCCCAACAAGGTCGTGGCCTTCGGCCGCAACTACGCCGAGCACGCGAAGGAGATGGGCAACGAGGTCCCCGACGCCCCCTTCGCCTTCTTCAAGCCCGCCACCTCGGTGATCGGCTCCGGCGACGAGATCCAGTACCCCTCCTTCTCCGAGGAGGTGCACCACGAGGCCGAGCTGGCCGTGGTCATCGGGCGGATGTGCCGCGAGGTCCCCCGCGAGCGCGTCAAGGACGTCGTCTTCGGCTACACCTGCGCCAACGACGTCACCGCCCGCGACGTCCAGCGGCGCGAGAAGCAGTGGGCCCGGGCCAAGGGCTTCGACACCTCCTGCCCGCTCGGCCCCTGGGTGGAGACGGACCTGGACCTCGCCGCCGCCGGCGACCTGACCATCCAGCTGACGGTCAACGGCGCCCAGCGTCAGCTCGGCCGCACGAGCGAGATGATCCACTCCATCGAGGACCTGGTCGTCAACATCTCCGAGGCCATGACCCTGCTCCCGGGTGACGTGATCCTCACCGGCACCCCGGCCGGCGTCGGCCCCCTCCACGTCGGCGACGAAGTCGCCGTCACCATCGAAGGCATCGGCACTCTCACCAACAAGGTTGTCAAGCGTGGTTAGCGCACCCGGCTCGTCTCCCGTACGCGTCCGTTTCTGTCCCTCGCCCACCGGTAACCCCCACGTGGGCCTGGTCCGCACCGCCCTGTTCAACTGGGCGTTCGCCAAGCACCACGGCGGCACCCTGGTCTTCCGCATCGAGGACACCGACGCGGCCCGCGACTCCGAGGAGTCCTACGCCCAGCTGCTCGACGCGATGCGCTGGCTGGGCTTCGACTGGGACGAGGGCCCCGAGGTCGGCGGCCCCCACGCCCCGTACCGCCAGTCCGAGCGCATGGACCTCTACCGGGACGTCGCGGCCAAGCTGCTGGACGCCGGGCACGCCTACCGCTGCTACTGCTCCCAGCAGGAGCTCGACACCCGCCGCGAGGCCGCCCGCGCCGCCGGAAAGCCCTCCGGCTACGACGGCCACTGCCGTGAGCTGACCGACGCGCAGGTCGAGGAGTACCGGGCCCAGGGCCGCGAGCCGATCGTCCGCTTCCGGATGCCGGACGAGACGATCACCTTCACCGACCTGGTCCGCGGCGAGATCACCTACCTCCCGGAGAACGTCCCGGACTACGGCATCGTGCGGGCCAACGGCGCCCCGCTGTACACCCTGGTGAACCCGGTCGACGACGCCCTGATGGAGATCACCCACGTCCTGCGCGGCGAGGACCTGCTCTCCTCCACCCCCCGCCAGATCGCCCTCTACAAGGCGCTGACCGAGCTGGGCATCGCCAAGGGGACCCCGGCCTTCGGCCACCTGCCGTACGTGATGGGCGAGGGCAACAAGAAGCTCTCCAAGCGGGACCCGCAGTCCTCGCTCAACCTCTACCGGGAGCGCGGCTTCCTCCCCGAGGGCCTGCTCAACTACCTCTCCCTGCTCGGCTGGTCGCTCTCGGCCGACCGGGACGTCTTCTCGGTCGAGGAGATGGTCGCGGCATTCGACGTCACCGACGTGCAGCCCAACCCGGCCCGCTTCGACCTCAAGAAGTGCGAGGCGATCAACGCCGACCACATCCGGATGCTCGACGTGAAGGACTTCGCCGAGCGCTGCCGCCCGTGGCTGAGGGCCCCGCACGCCCCCTGGGCCCCCGAGGACTTCGACGAGGCGAAGTGGCAGGCCGTCGCCCCGCACGCGCAGACCCGCCTGAAGGTGCTCTCCGAGATCACCGACAACGTCGACTTCCTGTTCCTGCCGGAGCCGGTCTTCGACGAGGCATCCTGGAACAAGGCGATGAAGGAGGGCTCCGACGCCCTGCTGCGCACCGCCCGGGAGAAGCTGGAGGCCGCCGACTGGTCCTCCGCCGAGTCCCTGAAGGAGGCCGTCCTGGCCGCCGGCGAGGCCCACGGCCTCAAGCTGGGCAAGGCGCAGGCCCCGGTCCGCGTCGCGGTCACCGGCCGCACGGTCGGCCTGCCGCTCTTCGAGTCCCTGGAGGTCCTGGGCAAGGAGAAGACGCTGGCCCGCGTCGACGCGGCCCTGGCGAAGCTCACGGCGGCGTAGTCCGCGCACGCACCCGGTCGGGGGCGGCAGCCGGTGCGGCTGCCGCCCCCGACGCGTGTGCACCGGGCGGCGGGGCGCCCCCGTCCGCTCCCGGGAGCCCCTGCCCGCCCCCGCGCGGGACGGGTACGGTCGGGGGCATGGTGATCCGGGCCGTCGTCTGGGACGTGGACGACACACTCTTCGACTACACCACCGCCGACCGCGAGGGCATGCGGACGCACCTGACGGCCGAGGGACTCCTCGCCGGCCCCGGGTCGGCCGACGAGGCCCTGGCCCGCTGGCGGCGGATCACCGAGGAGCAGTGGGCGCGCTTCGCCGCCGGGGAAGTGGACTTCGTCACGCAGCGGCGCGACCGCACCCGGGTCTTCCTGGGACGGGAGATGACCGACGAAGAGGCCGACGCCTGGTTCCGGCGCTATGTGACGCACTACGAGTCGGCCTGGAGCCTCTTCCCGGACGTGCTGCCCGTCCTCGACGCCCTCGCCGGCAGCCACCGCCACGCGGTGCTCTCCAACTCCAGCCTCCACGTCCAGGACCGCAAGCTGCGCGTGCTGGGGGTGCACGACCGCTTCGAGGCCATCCTCTGCGCCGCCGAGCTGGGCGTCTCCAAGCCCGAGCCGGGCGCCTTCCTGGCGGCGTGCGAGGCGCTGGAGCTGCCCCCGCGGCAGGTGGCGTACGTGGGCGACCACCCGGAGATCGACGGCCGGGGCGCCGCGGACGCCGGACTGCTGTCGGTGTGGATCAACCGCTCCGGCACCCACGCGGCCGTCGAGCCGCCCGGGGGTCCGCGCCGTATCGCGTCGCTGGCCGAACTCCCGGCCGTCCTCGGCGCCCATACTCGTTTTGGAGCCCCGTCCTCCTTCGGGTAATGTTCTTCCTGCGCCGCGGGGCGCCGGTCACCAGGCCGGAACCCCAGGCGCACAGCTAGAACAAGATCCCCTCCGGGGCTTGCGTTCCAGTGGCCTATGGTGTAATTGGCAGCACGACTGATTCTGGTTCAGTTAGTCTTGGTTCGAGTCCAGGTAGGCCAGCTCGCAGAGCTCATCTGCACCGCGGATCACACATCCGCAAGCCCCCGTTGTGTAGCGGCCTAGCACGCTGCCCTCTCAAGGCAGTAGCGCCGGTTCGAATCCGGTCGGGGGTACAGATCCATCCCGCGAAGGCAGTCAGGGTAGCTCCCGCTGTCATCACGGTGACAACACCCGGCCACCGCCGGGTGAGGATCGCCAAGGCCCCCGTTGTGTAGCGGCCTAGCACGCCGCCCTCTCAAGGCGGTAGCGCCGGTTCGAATCCGGTCGGGGGTACTGACTGGTCTAAACCATCATTGGTCTATGGTGTAATTGGCAGCACGACTGATTCTGGTTCAGTTAGTCTTGGTTCGAGTCCAGGTAGACCAGCAGGATCTGCGGCAACGCGTGATCCAGGCCCCCGTTGTGTAGCGGCCTAGCACGCCGCCCTCTCAAGGCGGTAGCGCCGGTTCGAATCCGGTCGGGGGTACACGAGACGAAAGCCCTCCACCACGGTGGGGGGCTTTCGCGTGTTCCCGCTCACTCGGCGAGCGTCTCCAGGTGGTCGAGCTGCCTGCGGGCCACCTGGTGCATCAACTCCCGGTACGGCCGCATCAACTCCCCGTACGGCCGCATCAGTTCGGCCGAAGGAGTAGCCGAGCCGGTCCGTGCACGCTCCGTGCACACCCCAGCACCCGGCGTGGACGCTCGTGGGGCCGGACCGGTTCGCGCACCGGTCCGGGACGACGGACCGGAGGAACGCGGGGGAGCAGGGAAGAGGAGCGCGGGGGCCCGCGGGGGGGGGGGGGGGGGGCCCCCGGGGGGGGGGCCCCCCCCGGGGGGGGGGGGGCCCGCCCCCCCCCCGGCGGGGGGGGGCCGGGGAAGGGGCAGGGGGGCCGGGCGGC
>NZ_JBIWOK010000019.1:0-103839 GCF_044767675.1 Streptomyces sp. NPDC101219 | reverse complement strand
GGGGGGGCCCCCGGGGGGGGCCGGCCGGGGGGCCCCCCGGGCCGGGGCCGCCGGCCCGGCGGACCGGGGGGGCCCAGGTACGCGCCGCCCCCCCCGGGGGGGGCCGGGCGCCCCGGGACGCCGGGGGAGGGCCCGCCGCGGCGTTGAGGCGGGCCCGTCCCGACGGTCGGGTGCACGGGACGGGGAAGGGTCAGGAGCGGCGGAGCGCCTCGGAGAGGCGCGCGGCGGCGTCGATCACGGCCTGGGCGTGCATGCGCCCCGGGTGCCGGGTCAGTCGCTCGATGGGGCCGGAGACGGACACGGCGGCGACCACGCGGTTGGAGGGGCCCCGCACCGGCGCGGAGACGGACGCGACGCCGGGCTCCCGCTCGCCGATCGACTGCGCCCAGCCGCGGCGCCGCACGCCCGACAGGGCCGTCGCCGTGAAGCGGGCGCCCTGCAGGCCGCGGTGCAGCCGCTCCGGCTCCTCCCAGGCGAGCAGGATCTGCGCCGAGGAACCGGCCTTCATCGTCAGGGTGGATCCGACCGGCACCGTGTCCCTGAGCCCGGACAGGCGCTCCGCCGCGGCGACGCAGATGCGCATGTCGCCCTGGCGGCGGTAGAGCTGGGCGCTCTCCCCGGTGACGTCCCGCAGGTGCGTGAGCACCGGGCCGGCCGTGGCGAGCAGGCGGTCCTCACCGGCCGCCGCGGCCAGTTCGGCCAGGCGCGGGCCGAGGATGAACCGGCCCTGCATGTCGCGCGCCACCAGACGGTGGTGTTCCAGCGCCACGGCCAGGCGGTGGGCCGTGGGTCGTGCCAGTCCGGTCGCCCCGACCAGTCCCGCGAGGGTGGCCGGGCCGGACTCCAGAGCGCTCAGGACGAGGGCCGCCTTGTCCAGAACGCCGACGCCGCTACTGTTGTCCATGAAACGATACTTGCGTCTCACTCTGTGAAACGCAAGTTCAATTTTCCGTGGAACCCGCCACTCTTGAAACACGGAAGCAACGCGGCCCGTGCACTCGAGCGTGGACACATGGGCCTGGGGGCGGACGCCCGGTAACCAGGGGATGCGGGCGCCCCGTCTCCGCACAGATCTCTAGTTGGGCCGGCGCGCCCGCGTGCCGGCCGGAGGGAAAGCGATGGGTAGGACACTCGCGGAGAAGGTCTGGGACGACCACGTCGTCCGGCGCGCCGAGGGCGAGCCCGACCTCCTCTTCATCGATCTGCACCTGCTGCACGAGGTGACCAGCCCGCAGGCCTTCGACGGTCTCCGCAAGAGCGGGCGCCGGGTGCGCCGCACCGACCTCACCATCGCCACCGAGGACCACAACACCCCGACCCTGGACATCGACAAGCCGATCGCCGACCCGGTCTCCCGGGTCCAGCTGGAGACGCTGCGCAAGAACTGCGCCGACTTCGGCGTCCGGCTGCACCCGCTGGGCGACGTCGAGCAGGGCGTGGTGCACGTGGTCGGCCCGCAGCTGGGGCTGACCCAGCCCGGCATGACCGTCGTCTGCGGCGACTCGCACACCTCCACCCACGGCGCCTTCGGCGGCCTGGCCTTCGGTATCGGCACCTCCCAGGTCGAGCACGTGCTGGCCACCCAGACGCTGCCCATGGCCCGCCCGAAGACCATGGCGATCACGGTCAACGGCGAGCTGCCCGACGGCGTCACCGCCAAGGACCTGATCCTGGCGATCATCGCGAAGATCGGCACCGGCGGCGGTCAGGGCTACGTCCTGGAGTACCGCGGCGAGGCCATCGAGAAGCTGTCGATGGAAGCCCGGATGACCATCTGCAACATGTCGATCGAGGCCGGCGCCCGCGCGGGCATGATCGCCCCCGACGAGACCACCTTCGCCTACCTGGAGGGCCGCCCGCACGCCCCCGAGGGCGAGGACTGGGACGCGGCCGTCGCCTACTGGAAGACCCTGAGGTCCGACGACGACGCCGAGTTCGACGCCGAGGTCGTCATCGACGCCGCCGAGCTGTCCCCCTTCGTCACCTGGGGCACCAACCCCGGCCAGGGCGCGCCGCTTTCGTCGTCGGTCCCCGACCCGGCTTCGTACGAGGACGCCTCGGAGCGCTTCGCCGCCGAGAAGGCCCTGGAGTACATGGGGTTGGAGGCCGGGCAGCCGCTGCGGTCGATCACCGTGGACACCGTCTTCGTAGGTTCCTGCACCAACGGCCGCATCGAGGACCTGCGCGCCGCCGCGGACATCGTCAAGGGCCGCAAAGTCGCCGACGGCGTCCGCATGCTGGTCGTCCCCGGCTCGGCGCGGGTCGGTCTGCAAGCCGTCTCCGAGGGCCTGGACGTGGTCTTCAAGGAGGCCGGGGCCGAGTGGCGGCACGCGGGCTGTTCCATGTGCCTGGGCATGAACCCCGACCAGCTCGCCCCCGGTGAGCGCTCCGCCTCCACCTCCAACCGCAACTTCGAGGGCCGGCAGGGCAAGGGGGGCCGCACCCACCTGGTGTCCCCGCAGGTCGCCGCGGCCACCGCGGTCCTCGGTCACCTGGCCTCCCCGGCCGACCTCGCCGCCGCCGACGCCCGTACGCCCGCTGGAGTCTGATCAGTCATGGAAGCATTCACCACCCACACCGGCCGGGCCGTCCCGCTGCGCCGCAGCAACGTCGACACCGACCAGATCATCCCCGCCCACTGGCTCAAGAAGGTGACCCGGGACGGGTTCGAGGACGGGCTGTTCGAGGCCTGGCGCAAGGACCCGGAGTTCGTGCTCAACCGGCCCGAGCGGGAGGGCGCCACCGTGCTCGTCGCGGGCCCCGACTTCGGCACCGGCTCCTCGCGCGAGCACGCCGTCTGGGCGCTGCAGAACTACGGCTTCAAGGCCGTGATCTCCTCCCGCTTCGCCGACATCTTCCGCGGCAACTCGCTGAAGAACGGCCTGCTCACCGTGGTCCTCGACCAGAAGACCGTGGACGCGCTGTGGGAGCTGACGGAGGCCGACCCGACCGCGGAGATCACCGTCGACCTGGAGTCCCGCGAGGTGCGGGCCGAGGGCGTCACCGCGGCCTTCGAGCTCGACGAGAACTCCCGCTGGCGGCTGCTGAACGGCCTCGACGACATCTCCATCACCCTGCAGAACGAGGCGGACATCGCCGCCTACGAGGCGCGGCGCCCCTCCTTCAAGCCGCGGACGCTCACCGGCTGACCCCCCGGCCGCGAAGTCCCCGCGGCAGGTCGACTTTCGGCCACCGAAACGCCCGTCCGTACCCCCGATCGGCCCGATCGGGGGTACGGACGTTTCTGCACCCGTTCGGCCGCTCCTGCTCCCCAACTGGCTCACAACTTCCCACGTTATGACGGATGTTGCTTGGGTACACGTGTCATGTGCCCGTGACCACCGGCTGTGCCAGGACGGCTGTCAGAGGCGGCAGTTGCCCCCTGCGGGGGCGACAACTCGCCCCAGATGGCACAATCTGTGCATGGAACACGACGGCCAACTCGAGCTCTATGCGGCGGTCGCGGTCCGGCTCAAGGAAGCGCATGCAAGGGTGCGCGCACTGCAAGTCCCGGAGGGCGTACGGATGGCGCTGACCCGGAAGCTGCTGGTCATTACGGCCGCGGCCAAGCACGATCTCGCCACTGCGGCAAGGCGTCTGGAGCGGTTCATCGCGGACCTCGACGAGGGGCGATTCCCCGAAGAGGAACGCTGAACCAGCCGAGACAACCGAGTTCGTTGCGGCACAAGGGTGATAAGCCCGTTTCGTGTTTGATTTGCGGTATATATCTGCCTAACGTGCGAAAACGCTTGAACAGATTCGTTCCGGCGATGTCTCCGAAGGGGAAGACGTGAACAAGGCGCAGCTCGTAGAAGCGATTGCCGACAAGATGGGCGGCCGGCAGCAGGCCGCCGACGCTGTCGACGCGGTACTGGACGCCATCGTCCGCGCCGTGGTGGCGGGAGACCGGGTCTCGGTCACCGGCTTCGGCTCGTTCGAGAAGGTCGACCGTCCGGCCCGCTACGCCCGCAACCCCCAGACGGGCGAGCGGGTTCGGGTCAAGAAGACCTCCGTTCCCCGTTTCCGGGCAGGCCAGGGTTTCAAGGACCTGGTCAGCGGGTCGAAGAAGCTCCCGAAGAACGACATCGCCGTGAAGAAGGCCCCCAAGGGCAGCCTGTCCGGACCGCCCCCGACCATCTCCAAGGCCGCGGGCAAGAAGGCCGCCGCCAAGAAGGCGACGGGCGCGGCCAAGAGCACCACGGCCCGCAAGACGGCGGCGAAGAAGGCGACCACCGCCAAGACCGCGGCGGCGAAGAAGACCACCGCGAAGAAGGCACCCGCCAAGAAGACCGCGACCGCCGCCAAGACCGCGGCGGCGAAGAAGACCACCGCGAAGAAGGCGCCGGCGAAGAAGGCCACGGCCAAGAAGGCGCCCGCCAAGAAGTCGACCGCCCGCAAGACGACCGCCAAGAAGACCACCGCCCGCAAGAAGTAGCCACCGGCGAGCGGCACTCACGCGCCGGGCCGGACTCCGTCACGGAGTCCGGCCCGCGGCGTGTCCGGGCACCGCTCCGCTCCGGGCGGGCGCCCTCAGAAGGTGTACAGGGTCACCAGCGTGATCCGCCGGTCCTCGCCCTCGCCCTCCGTCTCGACGCGCACGCGCTGCCCGGGCCGCAGCAGCCGAAGTCCCCCCGCGTCGAACGCCGGGGCGTCGAAGGGCACCGGTGTGCCGTCGTCCAGCAGCACCTGTCCGCTGCGGCTCTCCGGGTCGTAGGTGTACGCGGTCGCCTGCATGTCCGGCAGCCTACTGCCCGGGAATCAGCAGGCGCGCGGCGGCCGCGGCCGTGCGGGGCCCCACCCCGAGGGCCAGGGCGGCCCGCAGGTCCTCGCCCGTGTCCACGTCCTGCCCCACGGAATCCACCCCGTCGGGGCGCAGTTCCACCGCGCCCGACGCCCGGTGCGCGGCCCGGGAGCCGACGCCGAACCGGGGGCGCAGTTCCTGCCCCGGGGCGGCCGACAGCAGGGTCGTGCCGGTGCCCGCCGCATCACTGAGAAAGGCCCGCGGGAAAGCGGAGGCCCCCTCCAGGACCCGGGCCAATTCCTCCGGCCGCAGGGCCGGGAGATCGGCGTTGAGCGCGGCCACCGCGCCGGCCGGCTGCCGGGCGCGCACCAGGGCCGCCCCGTGCGCGAGGGCGGCGTTCAGGCCGTCGCGCGGCTCGTCGGGGACGACTCCCGCGCCGAGGGCGGCCAGGGCGCGGCCGGCCGGGACGTCGTCCGTGACGACCACCACACCCCGCACCGCCGGGCAGGCCAGCGCGGCCGCCACCGTGTCCTGGGCGAAGGCGAGGGCCAGACCGGGCCGCAGCCCGTCGTCCGCGGTGTCCGAGAGCCTGCTCTTGGCCTGGGCCAGCGGCTTCAGGGGTACCACCAAGGTCCACTGCACGAGTGTTACGTCCCTCTCTTGTCCCGGCCATTGTCCCCCGCCGCACCCGGCCCCGGGCCCGCCGGGGCGTACCGTGTTCTCGACAGACCGGCGGCCCGGGGCGACACTTGTGCGGCCCGCCTGGCCTCCGGGTCCGGGCCCTAGAGGAAGGTGTCCTTGTGCCGCGCCGCAGAATCGGCTTCTGGTACCGCTTCGCCGCGGTGATCTGCAAACCGCCGCTGGTGGTACTGATCAAGCGCGACTGGCGCGGAATGGAGAACATTCCGGCCGAGGGTGGATTTATCACCGCGGTGAACCACAATTCGCACATCGATCCCTTCGCCTACGCGCATTTCCAGTACAACACCGGACGCGTTCCGCGATTCCTGGCGAAGAGCGGGCTTTTCAAGAAGGGATTCGTCGGCGCAGCCATGCGCGGCACCGGCCAGATCCCCGTGTACCGCGAGAGCACGGACGCCCTCAGCGCCTTCCGCGCCGCCATCGACGCCGTGGAGCGCGGCGAGTGCGTCGCCTTCTACCCCGAGGGCACCCTCACTCGCGACCCCGACGGCTGGCCCATGACCGGCAAGACCGGCGCCGCGCGCGTGGCCCTGCAGACCAAGTGCCCGGTCATCCCGGTCGCCCAGTGGGGAGCCAACGAGATCCTGCCGCCCTACGCCAGGAAGCCCCGTCTGCTGCCCCGCAAGACCCACCGCGTCCTGGCGGGGCCGCCGGTGGACCTGGACCGCTTCTACGACCGGGAGATGACCCCGGAGCTGCTCAAGGAGGCGACCGAGGCGATCATGGCCGCCATCACCCGCCAGTTGGAGGAGATCCGGGGCGAGAAGGCCCCCGCGACGCCCTACGACCCGCGCCGGGAGCGTGTGGAGCAGCGCCGCAAGACCCGCGCGCAGACGCAGGGGCGGGGCGCGGACCCGCGGCAGGACCGGGTACCGGGAGGACGGACGGCGCCGGACGGCAGGGCCGCCGCGCGCGAGGAAGGGCTGGGTTCGTGAGCAAGACCGTCAAGGCCGCCGTGTTCGGCACCGGATCCTGGGGCACCGCGTTCGGCATGGTGCTCGCCGACGCCGGCTGTGACGTCGTCCTGTGGGGGCGGCGCCCGGAGCTCGCCGAGGCGGTCAACTCCACCCGCGCCAACCCCGACTACCTGCCCGGCGTGGAGCTGCCCCGGAACCTGCGGGCCACCACGGACGCCGCCGAGGCCGCCAAGGACGCCGACTTCACCGTCCTCGCGGTGCCCTCGCAGACCCTGCGCGGCAACCTCGCCGACTGGGTGCCGCTGCTCGCCTCCGACACCGTGCTCGTGTCGCTGATGAAGGGCGTCGAACTCGGCTCCGCCATGCGGATGAGCGAGGTCATCGAGGACGTCGCCGGGGTCGGCGCCGACCGCGTCGCCGTGGTCACCGGTCCCAACCTGGCCCGTGAGATCGCCGCCCGCATGCCCGCCGCCGCCGTCGTGGCCTGCGCCGACGAGAGCGTCGCCCGGCGTCTCCAGACCGCCTGCCACACGCCCTACTTCCGGCCCTACACCAACACCGACGTCGTCGGCTGCGAGCTGGGCGGCGCGGTGAAGAACGTGATCGGGCTGGCCGTCGGCATCGCGGACGGCATGGGCCTCGGCGACAACGCCAAGGGCTCGCTCATCACCCGCGGGCTCGCCGAGACCACCCGGCTCGGCGTGGCCCTGGGCGCGGACCCGCTGACCTTCTCGGGACTCGCGGGCCTGGGCGACCTGGTGGCGACCTGCTCCTCGCCGCTGTCGCGCAACCACACCTTCGGCACCAACCTCGGCAAGGGCATGACGCTGCAGGAGACCATCGCGGTCACCAAGCAGACCGCCGAGGGCGTCAAGTCCTGCGAGTCGGTGCTGGATCTGGCCCGCCGGCACGACGTCGACATGCCGCTCACCGAGACGGTCGTCGGCATCGTCCACGAGGGCAAGCCGCCCGTGGTGGCCCTCAAGGAGCTGATGTCGCGCAGCGCGAAGCCCGAACGACGCTGAGCGACGGCCGGCCGGGCGGCGCCGGGCGACCGGGCGACTCCGCCGTTTCCGCGGCGTTGCGGGCGCTGTGTCGGGGCACCGCCAACGGGTAGTCTCGTCGCGATATGAGCACCGAGAACCTCCCCCAGAGCCCCGAGCAGCCGCCGCGCAAGCCGCGCGTGGCCGTCGTGTTCGGCGGGCGCAGCTCCGAACACGGGATCTCCGTGGTCACCGCGGGCGCCGTCCTCAAGGCCATCGACCGGACCAAGTACGACGTCCTGCCGATCGGCATCACCCAGGACGGCCGCTGGGCCCTCACCGCCGACGAACCCGAACGCATGGCCATCGTCGACCGCAGGCAGCCCAGCGTGGACCAGCTCGCGGAGTCCGCCGACGGCGGTGTGGTGCTCCCCGTCGACCCGGCGAACCGCGAAGTCGTCTACAGCGAACCCGGGTCGGTGCCCAAGGCGCTCGGCGAGGTCGACGTCGTCTTCCCGGTGCTCCACGGCCCCTACGGCGAGGACGGCACCCTGCAGGGCCTCCTGGAGCTCTCCGGCGTCCCCTACGTGGGCTCCGGGGTGCTCGCCTCGGCCGTCGGCCAGGACAAGGAGTACATGAAGCGGGTGTTCTCTTCCTTCGGGCTCAAGGTCGGCCCGTACGTGGTGATCCGGCCCCGCGAGTGGGAGCGCGACGAACCGGCCGCCCGCAAGAAGATCATCGACTTCGCCGGTGAGCACGGCTGGCCGCTGTTCGTGAAGCCCGCCCGCGCGGGCTCGTCCATCGGCATCACCAAGGTGGAGGACCTCGCCGGCCTGGACGAGGCGATCGCCGAGGCGCAGCTCCACGACCCGAAGATCCTCGTGGAGGCCGCGCTGCACGGCCGCGAGATCGAGTGCGGGGTGCTGGAGTTCGAGGACGGGCCGCGTGCCTCGGTGCCCGCCGAGATCCCGCCGCCCGACGCGCACGCCTACTACGACTTCGAGGCCAAGTACATCGACTCCACGCCCGGCATCGTGCCCGCCCCGCTGACCGACGAGCAGACCGCCGAGGTGCGCAGGCTCGCCGTCGAGGCGTTCGACGCGGCCTCCTGCGAGGGGCTGGTGCGCGCGGACTTCTTCCTCACCGCGGACGGCGAGTTCGTGATCAACGAGATCAACACCATGCCCGGCTTCACGCCGATCTCGATGTACCCGCAGATGTGGCAGGCCACGGGCGTCGGCTACGCGGAGCTGGTGGACCGCCTGGTGCAGGCGGCGCTGCGCCGCTCGACCGGCCTGCGCTGACCGGCGCGGGCAGCGGCCCCGAGGGCCGTCCACCGCCCGCCCGGCACGGTGCTCAGGAGGCGATCCCCTCGGGGATCGCCTTCTTCACGGCCGGGGCCAGGTCGATCAGGACGCCCGTGCTGTCCCGCCCGCCGGTGACCCGTACCTCCACGTAGGCCTCCCGGTTGGCGGTCGTGAACCGGTGCGCGTCGCCGTCCTTCGTCTCCATCAGCCAGTCGACACCCTCGACGCCGCCCGCGACGGCCGTCGGGTCGTGACCGCTCGCCACCTTGGGGTCGGTCATCTTCGGGGGCCGGGTGACACCGCACCGCAGTATGATCGCCACGCCGCCCCAGCCCGCGGTCAGTTCGGACGCGGGTTCGGGATCGTCGCGCTTCTCGCCGTCCACCTCGTCCGGCAGGACCTTGTCCAGGTTCCGGCACAGTTCGGTGACCTTCGCGTCCGGACGGGGAACCGCCACGGACGCGCCGTCGTCTGCCGAGGAGCAGCCCGCGACGGAGAGCAGCACGACGAACGCGGGCAGGACGGCGAACCGGTGACGGAAGGACTTCACCGGCTCAGGGTAGACGGGGGCTACAGATGGACGACCGGGCAGGTCAGGGTACGGGTGATGCCGTCCACTTGCTGGACCTTGGCGACCACCATGCGGCCCAGGCCGTCGACGGTGTCCGCCTGGGCGCGCACGATCACGTCGTAGGGACCCGTCACGTCCTCGGCCTGGATGACTCCAGGGATCTTGCCGATCAGATCCGCGACGGTCGACGCTTTGCCGACCTCCGTCTGGATCAGGATGTACGCCTGTACCACGGAACCTCCACAGCGGCCACGAGGATCATGTGGGGAAAAGGAACGCCACGGTATCGCGTCGCCGCTCGCCACGGGGAGACCCGCGGGGACCGGGCCTTGCGCGCCGGGGGTCAGGCAGGAGAGAAGTTGACGGTCACCTCGACCGTAGCGAGCACACAGAGGACTCGCGACCGGGAACGGACAGGGACAGAAGGGGAGCAAGGGCAATGAAGGGCACTGTTGGTGAGCTCGGGGAGTTCGGGCTCATCAGGGAGCTCACCTCCCGTCTCACCACCACCCCGGCGGTCCGGGTCGGCCCCGGCGACGACGCCGCCGTGGTCGCCGCACCCGACCGCAGGGTCGTGGCCAGCACCGACATCCTCCTGGAGGGCCGCCACTTCCGCCGCGACTGGTCCACGGCCTACGACGTCGGCCGCAAGGCGGCCGCGCAGAACCTCGCGGACATCGCCGCCATGGGCGCCGTGCCGACCGCGCTGCTGCTCGGCCTGGTCGTCCCGTCGGAACTTCCGGTGACCTGGCCCAGCGAACTCATGGACGGCCTGCGTGACGAGTGCCAGGTCGCGGGCGCCGCAGTGGTCGGCGGCGACGTCGTGCGCGGCGACCAGATCATGGTGTCGATCACGGCGCTCGGCGATCTGCGCAACCAGGAGCCGGTGACCCGGTCCGGGGCCCAGCCCGGCGACCTCGTCGCGGTGACCGGCTGGCTCGGCTGGTCCGCCGCCGGCCACGCGGTGCTCTCCCGCGGCTTCCGCTCCCCGCGCGCCTTCGTGGAGGCCCACCGGCGCCCCGAACCGCCGTACCACGCGGGCCCGGCCGCGGCCGGACTGGGCGCCACCGCGATGTGCGACGTGAGCGACGGGCTGATCGCCGACCTCGGGCACATCGCCGAGGCCAGCAAGGTGCGCATCGACGTCCGCTCCGGGGCGGTCGACATCCCGTCCCAGATGAACGACATCGGCCAGGCAGTCGGCGTCGACCCCATGCAGTGGGTGCTGACCGGGGGAGAGGACCACGCCATCGTGGCCACCTTCCCGCCGGACGTGAAGCTGCCCGCCCGCTGGAAGGTGATCGGCGAGGTGCTCAACCCCTCGGCGCTGCCCCAGGTGACCGTCGACGGCGCGCCCTGGACCAGCAAGGGCGGCTGGGACCACTTCGGGGACATCGAGTCATGAGCGCGGGGACCGCACCGCCCCGGGTGCTCACCGTGGCCGGCTCCGACTCCGGCGGCGGAGCCGGCATCCAGGCGGACCTGAAGACGATGCTGGCGCTCGGCGTGCACGGCATGAGCGTGCTCACCGCGGTGACCGCCCAGAACTCCCTCGGCGTGCAGGGCGCCTGGGAACTGCCGGTGGAGGCCGTGCGGGCCCAGTACCGCAGTGTGGTGGACGACATCGGCGTGCAGGCGGTCAAGACCGGCATGCTCGCCTCGGCGGAGCTCGTCGCGGCGGTGGCGGACCTGATCGCCGGCACCGGCGTGCCCGCGGTCGTGGACCCGGTGGGGGTCTCCAAGCACGGGGACGCGCTGCTGGCCGCGTCCGCGCTGGACTCGGTGCGCGCGAAGCTGCTGCCGGCGGCGACCGTAGCCACTCCCAACCTCGACGAGGTGGAGCAGCTCACCGGTGTCCGCGTGCGCGCGGAGGAGGAGATGCGGCGGGCGGCCGACGCGGTGCTGGAGTTCGGCCCGCGCTGGGTCGTGATCAAGGGCGGCCATCTCGCGGGCGAGGCCGTCGACCTGCTGACGGACGGCTCCGAGGAGCACTGGCTGCGCGCCCCGCGCCACGACAACCGGCACACCCACGGCACGGGCTGCACCCTGGCCTCGGCCATCGCCTCGGAGCTCGCCAAGGGGCGGCCGGTGCCGGAGGCGGTGGCCGCCGCGAAGGCGTACGTCACCGGGGCGCTCGCCGCCGGGTTCGCCCTGGGCGGCGGCATCGGCCCGGTGGACCATGCGTGGGCCTTCTGGCAGCGGGAGACGGACCCCGGCCGGGCCTGAGCCGCCGGCCGGGCGTCGGGGCACGGCAAAAAGCCGGTCCACCAGGGGGTGGACCGGCTCAGTGCGGCGAAACCGGATGTGGCCGCGCGCTCAGCGGAAGCGTCAGCGCGAGACCTTGCCGGCCTTGATGCACGAGGTGCAGGCGTTCACGCGCTTCGGCGTCCCGCCGACCACGGTACGCACACGCTGGATGTTCGGGTTCCAGCGACGGGACGTACGGCGGTGCGAGTGCGAGATGTTGTTGCCGAAGCCCGGCCCCTTGCCGCAGACGTCGCAGTTGGCAGCCACGGGTCACTCCAAAGACTTCAGATGCACTTACGGTTGATCCCGGCATGCCGGGATCAGGATCCAGGAACTCCGGGGAGCTCTTGGGGATCCGGGTGGCGTTGCCAGGGGGAAGGCCCGATCGGATCGGGCAACCGGAGCAGCATACAACGGCTGCACCCGTAGAACGAAACTACCATGACGGCCCCCGCCCCCCGCCCGGCCCTCCTGGGGCGCCCGCACCCCCAAGGTCTACGCTGCGTGCCACGTCCAGCAGCTCAGGGAGGCGCGGTGGCGCAGGTGCCGCAGACATTCTTCGATGCTCTCGCGGTGCGTGCGTGGTGCGGCCTAGCGCTGGAGGCACTCGGGCGGGCGCGCGAGGAGATCGACGCGATCAACGTCTACCCCGTCGCGGACGGGGACACCGGGACGAACCTCTACCTCACCGTCGAGTCCGCAGCCGCGGCCGTCGAGGCCGTGTTCGAGGGCCACGAGGCGGGTGCCGCGGCCGGCACCGCCCCCGGCACGGGCCCCAGCCTGGCCGACGCCGCGCGCGCGATGGCCCACGGCGCGCTGATCGGCGCGCGCGGCAACTCCGGCACGATCCTCGCCCAGCTGCTGCGCGGCATGGCCCAGGTGCTCGCCGGGGACGAGGCGGCGGCCCACGCCGACGGGCAGGGCCTGCGGCAGGCCCTGCGGCACGCGGCCGACTCGGCCCGCCAGGCGGTCGCCCACCCCGTCGAGGGCACCGTCCTCACCGTCGCCTCCGCCGCCGCCCGGGCCGCGGCCGACGCCGAGGGCGACTGCGGATCGGTGGCCCGGGCCGCCTACGAGGGGGCGCGCGTCGCCCTCGCCGAGACCCCGGGCCGGCTGCCCGTGCTGCGGCGGGCGGGCGTGGTGGACGCGGGCGGCCGGGGGCTGGTGACGGTCCTCGCGGCCCTCGTCCAGACGTTCACCGGCGAGACGCCGAGGATCCCCGCCGACCCCGCCGGACAGCAGGGCGGCCGCGTGCCCCGGCCCCTCCCCGAGCCCGACCCGGGCGGAACCCCGGGCGCATGCACCGACACCGCGGCGGGCCCGGACCACGGCGCGCCCACCGGGCCCGCCTTCGAGGTGATCTACCTGCTGGAGGCCGACGACGAGGCCGTCGCCCGGCTGCGCCGGCGGCTCGACGCCCTGGGCGACTCCCTCGTCGTGGTCGGCGGCGACGGGCTGTGGAACGTCCATGTCCACGTCGACGACGCCGGGGCCGCCGTCGAGGCCGGGGTCGAGGCCGGTCGGCCCTACCGGATCCGGATCACCCACTTCGGGGCCGCCGACGTCCACACCACCGGCGCCGGACGCCCTGCCCTCCCCGAGCGCCCTCGGCGGGCCGTCGTGGCCGTCGTCCCGGGCGAGGGCCTGGCCGGGCTGTACGCCGAGGCGGGCGCGACCACTGTGCTCGCCCGCCCCGGGGAGCCGCCCGCGAGCGGGGAACTCGTGCAGGCCGTACGCCGCTCCGGGGCCCACGAGGTCGTCCTGCTGCCCAACGACGCCGACCTGCGCCACACCGCCGCCGCGGCGGCCGACCAGGCGCGCGCCGAGGGCCTCAGGGTCGCCCTCATCCCGACCCGCTCCGCCGTCCAGGGCATCGCCGCGCTCGCCGTGCACGAGCCGGAGCGCCGGTTCGACGAGGACGTGGTGTCGATGACCTCGGCTGCGGGCGCGACCCGCTACGCCGAGGTCACGGTCGCCGAACGCCAGTCCTGGACCATGGCCGGCATCTGCCAGGCCGGGGACGTCCTCGGCCTCATCGACGGCGACGTGGCCGTCATCGGCCAGGAGGTCGCCGCCACGGCGTCCGCCGTGCTGGACCGCATGCTCGCGGCCGGGGGCGAGATGGTCACCCTGGTCGTCGGCGACGACGCCCCGGACACCGTCGCCGCCCATCTGGAGACCCGGGTCCGGGAGGGCTACCTGGCCGTCGACACGGTCGTCTACAGCGGCGGCCACCAGGGCGCGCTGCTGCTGATCGGCGTGGAATGAACGATCCGCCGCCGGGGCCCGTCCCGGCCGGGACGGCGCCGGAGCGGGCCGTCCCGCGGGCGTAGCCGCCCCGCCGACCGGTGTTTCCGGCCGCCGGCCGGACCACGCGCGGCACAGCGTTCCCCCATTGTCGGTGCCGTGGTGTGCAATGGATCTCGTGCCCGCACTGGAAGAACCACTGAAGAAGGTGCTCGGCCCCGCCACCGCCAAGGTGATGGCCGAGCACCTCGGCCTGCACACCGTCGGCGACCTGCTGCACCACTACCCGCGCCGGTACGAGGAGCGCGGCCAGCTCACCCACCTGGCCGACCTCCCCATGGACGAGCACGTCACCGTGGTCGCCCAGGTCGCCGACGCCCGCCTGCACTCCTTCGCCTCCTCCCGCGCCCCGCGCGGCCGGGGCCAGCGCCTGGAGGTGACCATCACGGACGGCCACGGCCGCCTGCAGCTGGTCTTCTTCGGCAACGGCGTCCACAAGCCCCACAAGGAACTCCTCCCGGGCACCCGCGCGATGTTCGCGGGCAAGGTCTCCGTCTTCAACCGGCGCCTCCAACTGGCGCACCCTGCATACGAGTTGCTGCGCGGCGACACCGACGAGACGGTGGAGACCTGGGCCGGCGCGCTCATCCCCATCTACCCCGCCACCGCCAAGCTGGAGTCCTGGAAGATCGGCAAGGCGCTCCAGACGGTGCTGCCCAGCGCCCAGGAGGCCGTGGACCCGCTCCCCGCATCCCTGCGGGAGGGCCGCGGGCTGCTGCCGCTCCCCGAGGCCCTGCTGAAGATCCACCGCCCGCACACCCCGGCCGACATCGAGGACGCCCGCTCCCGCCTCAAGTGGGACGAGGCCTTCGTCCTCCAGGTCGCCCTCGCCCGGCGCCGCCACGCCGACGCCCAGCTCCCCGCCGTCGCCCGCCGGCCGAAGCCCGACGGCCTGCTCGCCGCCTTCGACGACCGTCTCCCCTTCACCCTCACCGAGGGCCAGCAGAAGGTGTCCGGCGAGATCTTCCGCGACCTGGCCACCGAACACCCGATGCACCGGCTCCTCCAGGGCGAGGTCGGCAGCGGCAAGACCATGGTGGCGCTGCGCGCCATGCTCGCCGTCGTCGACGCGGGTGGCCAGGCGGCGATGCTCGCGCCCACCGAGGTGCTCGCCCAGCAGCACCACCGCTCGATCACGGAGATGATGGGCGAACTGGCCAGTTGGGGGCTGTGGCGCGAAGCGCCTCCTCAGAAGGGCGGTGGCGGGCGACGGGAGGGCGGCATGCTCGGCGGTGCGGAGGACGCCACCAAGGTGGTGCTGCTGACCGGGTCCATGGGGGCGCCGGCCCGCCGCCAGGCCCTGCTCGACCTGGTCACCGGCGAGGCCGGCATCGTCATCGGGACCCACGCGCTCATCGAGGACAAGGTCCAGTTCCACGACCTGGGGCTGGTCGTGGTGGACGAACAGCACCGCTTCGGTGTCGAACAGCGCGACGCGCTGCGCGGCAAGGGCAAGCAGCCCCCGCACCTGCTCGTGATGACGGCCACTCCCATCCCGCGCACCGTCGCCATGACCGTCTTCGGCGACCTGGAGACGTCTGTCCTGGACCAGCTCCCGGCCGGGCGTTCCCCCATCGCCAGCCATGTCGTCCCGGCCGCCGACAAACCCCACTTCCTGGCCCGCGCCTGGGAACGCGTCCGCGAGGAGGTCGAGAAGGGCCACCAGGCGTACGTGGTCTGCCCCCGCATCGGCGACGAGGACGACGACCCGAAGGCGGCAAGGAAGAAGGCGTCCGGCCCCGGCACGCGCGACGGGGCCGGCGGGGAGGACGCCGACCGGCGCCCGCCGCTGGCCGTCCTGGAGGTCGCCGACCAGCTCGCCGCGGGCCCCCTGAAGGGGCTGCGCGTGGAGGTCCTGCACGGCAGGATGCAGCCCGACGACAAGGACGCCGTGATGCGCCGCTTCGCCGCGGGCGACACCGACGTCCTGGTCGCCACCACCGTCATCGAGGTCGGCGTCAACGTGCCGAACGCCACGGCGATGGTGATCATGGACGCCGACCGCTTCGGCGTCTCCCAGCTCCACCAATTGCGCGGACGCGTCGGCCGCGGCGCGGCCCCCGGGCTGTGCCTGCTGGTCACCGACATGCCCGAGGCGAGCCCCGCCCGGCAGCGGCTGAACGCCGTCGCCTCCACCCTCGACGGCTTCGAGCTCTCCCGCATCGACCTCGAACAGCGCCGCGAGGGCGACGTCCTCGGCCAGGCCCAGTCCGGCACCCGCTCCAGCCTGCGCATGCTCGCCGTCATCGACGACGAGGAGGTCATCGCCGCCGCCCGCGAGGAGGCCGCGGCCGTCGTCGCCGCCGACCCGGACCTGACGGAGCTGCCCGCCCTGCGCACCGCCCTGGACGCCCTGCTGGACGCGGAGCGGGAGCAGTACCTGGAGAAGGGCTGACAGACTGGGGGCGCCACCCACCGCGCCCACCGACCTCCGCACCGCCCACCGCACACACCCAAGGACCGAGGACATGACCCGCGTGATCGCCGGCGCGGCCGGCGGACGCCGCCTGGCCGTACCGCCGGGGCAGGGAACCCGCCCCACCTCCGACCGTGCACGCGAGGGCCTGTTCTCCACCTGGCAGGCGCTGCTCGGCGGCCCCCTCGACGGCGAACGCGTCCTCGACCTCTACGCCGGCTCCGGCGCGGTCGGCCTGGAGGCCCTGTCCCGGGGAGCCGGTCACACCCTCCTCGTGGAGGCCGACGCCCGTGCGGTGCGCACCGTCCGGGACAACGTGCGCTCCCTCGGCCTGCCCGGCGCCGAGGTCAGACCGGGCAAAGCCGAACAGATCGTCCGCGCCGCCCCCGCCGGGGAGCCGTACGACCTCGCCTTCCTGGACCCCCCGTACGCCGTCTCCGACGACGATCTTCGCGAGATCCTCCTCACACTCCGTTCGCAGGGGTGGCTCACGGACGATGCCCTCGTCACCGTGGAGCGCAGCACCAGGGGCGGGGAATTCGGGTGGCCGCCCGGCTTCGAACCGATCCGGGCCCGCCGCTACGGCGAGGGAACGTTTTGGTACGGTCGCGCCGCCTCTACGTGCGAAGACGCACGATGACCGGACCGGAGAGCGAGGGATCACAAGTGCGCCGCGCCGTATGCCCCGGGTCGTTCGACCCGATCACCAACGGACATCTCGACATCATTTCCCGCGCCTCCAGGCTCTACGACGAGGTCTACGTCGCGGTGATGATCAACCAGTCCAAGAAAGGGCTGTTCGAGATCGAGGAGCGGATCGACCTGATCCGCCGCGTCACCGCCGAGTACGGCAACGTCCGCGTCGAGGCCTTCCACGGCCTCCTCGTCGACTTCTGCAAGCAGCGCGACATCCCCGCCATCGTCAAGGGCCTGCGCGCGGTCAGCGACTTCGACTACGAGCTGCAGATGGCCCAGATGAACAACGGCCTCTCGGGCGTGGAGACCCTCTTCATCCCCACCAACCCCACCTACAGCTTCCTGTCGTCCTCCCTGGTCAAGGAGGTCGCCACCTGGGGCGGCGACGTCTCCCACCTGGTCCCGCCGGAGGTCCTCGCGGCCCTGGCCGACCGCCTGCGCACGGACTGACGCCGAGCGGGAACACCACCCGCGCCCGGGCCGGACGCCGCCGATCCGCCGGTCGGTGTCCCCCCGGCGGGCCGGGGCCGTACAGTCGTCCCGTCCGTCTCCAACACAGCTGTAGAGAGTGGCGAGCACACGGTGGACGTGCAGAAGAAGCTCGACGAGATCGTCGCCGCGGTCTCCAGTGCCCGGTCGATGCCCATGTCGGCGTCGTGCGTGGTCAACCGCGCCGAACTGCTCGCGATGCTCGACGAGGTGCGCGCGGCGCTGCCCGACTCCCTCGCCCAGGCACAGGAGTTGATCGGCGGCCGGGAGCAGATGGTCGAGCAGGCCCGCCAGGAGGCCGAGCGGATCATCGAGAGCGCGCACGCCGAGCGCGGCTCCCTGGTCTCCGGCACCGAGATCGCCCGCCGCTCCCAGGCCGAGGCCGACCGGATCCTCTCCGAGGCCCGCCAGGAGGCCGAGGAGATCCGCGCCGAGGCCGACGACTACGTCGACTCCAAGCTGGCCAACTTCGAGGTCGTCCTCACCAAGACCCTCGGCTCCGTCGGCCGGGGGCGCGAGAAGCTGCTCGGCACCGGCCCCGGCCTCGACGAGCAGGGCTACGAGGACGAGGACGCCCCCGAGCGCAGCCACGACCCCGAGACCCTGCGCCGCGACGCCGACGCCTACGTCGACGTCAAGCTGGGCGCCTTCGAGGCGGTCCTCGCCAAGACCCTGGAGGCCGTCGGCCGGGGGCGGCAGAAACTGCACGGCCGGATCGCCACCGACGACCTCGGCGCCCTCTCCGACGACCCCTCGACCGTCCAGCACTCCAGCGACGCCGACTACCTCGCCGACCTCGCGGCGCTCTCCGACGCCCCGGCCCGCCCGGACCGGCAGCCGGCCCAGCCGGACTTCGCGCCGCAGCAGCCCGAGCCCCAGCCGGTGTACGCGCAGCAGGACCAGCAGGCCGCCTACGCCCAGCAGGACCAGCAGCCGGACTACGGCTACCAGCAGTCCCAGCAGCCCGACCCCTACGGCGGCTACCAGCAGCACCAGCAGTACCCCGGGCAGCAGGACCCCTACGGCTACCCGCAGCAGGCCGACCCGTACGCCGCCTACCAGGGCTACGACCCCCAGCAGGCCGCCTACGAGGCCCAGCAGGCCCAGCAGGGGTACGTCCCCCAGCAGGCGCCGTCCCTGGACGAGACCAGCCTGTTCGACACCAGCATGATCAGCGCGGACCAGTTGCGGGCCTACGAACAGGGCCGCGGCAACGGCTGACGGCCCCGGCCCGGGCTCCCCGACGACCGAATTGGGTCGAGAGCCGATGGTCCAGTATCCTGGCTCATCGGTCGCGTGCGCGCTCTGCTGACTTCGTGGACGTCCGCGATCAGCGCTGCCCGGAACACCGCGCGGCAGCGTCTCCCCCAGAGCTCGAAGACCGAAAGCAGGAATGGCCCTGAACGCCCGCCTCGACCACCGCAACCCCCTCGTGTTCGACACACACGAGCTGGGACGGCGTCCTGGTGCGCTCCAGCGCCTGAACCGCACGGTGGACGCCCCCAAGGACCTCGGTATCAAGGGAGTCGTCGGAGTGCCGGAAGGCGCTCCGGTGGAGCTCGACCTCCGGCTCGAGTCGGTCATGGAAGGTGTGCTCGTCACCGGCACCGCCCGTGCGACGGCCGAGGGGGAGTGCGTAAGGTGTCTGGAGCCGCTCGAGCTGGAGCTCGCAGCGGACTTCCAGGAGATGTTCTCGTACCCTGACGCCGACGACCGGGGCCGCGTCACCGCGGAGCCGGGCGACGACGCCGAGGACGACGAGGACAGGCTCTTTCTCGAGGACGGCCTGTTCGACCTCGAGCCTGTGCTGCGCGATGCGGTGGTGCTCGCACTGCCGATGCAGCCGGTGTGCCAGGAAGACTGCCCGGGTCTGTGTTCCGAATGCGGAGCGCGTCTCGCGGACGACCCGGAACACCACCACAACGCCGTCGACATCCGTTGGGCGGCACTGCAGGGACTCGCCGACACCATGAAGGACGGCGAGAAGGACGAGATGAGCGGCGCCGAACCTGGCGTCGACGAGAAGCAGGAGAAGTAGCCGTGGCTGTTCCGAAGCGGAAGATGTCGCGCAGCAACACGCGCCACCGCCGGTCGCAGTGGAAGGCTGCGGTCCCCACCCTGGTTGCGTGCGAGCGCTGCCACGAGCCCAAGCAGCAGCACATCGCGTGCCCGTCGTGCGGCACCTACAACAAGCGCCAGGTCCTCGAGGTCTGAGCGGCTGGTGAGAGGCACTGTGTCCACGCCGAAGAAGAACTCTGCGGACCACCAGGCCTCGTCCCACACGCTTCTGGAAGGGCGGCTCGGCTATCAGGTCGAGTCCGCCCTTCTGGTGCGAGCGCTGACCCATCGCTCCTACGCGTACGAGAACGGCGGTCTGCCGACGAACGAACGGCTGGAGTTCCTCGGGGACTCCGTGCTCGGCCTCGTCGTCACGGACACGCTGTACCGCACCCACCCCGACCTGCCCGAGGGCCAGCTGGCCAAGCTGCGGGCCGCGGTGGTCAACTCGCGTGCGCTGGCGGAGGTGGGCCGCGGGCTCGACCTGGGCTCCTTCATCCGGCTCGGCCGCGGTGAAGAGGGCACGGGCGGCCGGGACAAGGCATCCATCCTCGCCGACACCCTCGAAGCGGTGATCGGCGCCGTCTACCTCGACCAGGGTCTCGACGCGGCCTCCGAACTGGTGCACCGCCTGTTCGACCCGCTGATCGAGAAGTCGTCGAACCTCGGAGCCGGCCTGGACTGGAAGACCAGTCTCCAGGAGCTCACCGCGACCGAAGGACTCGGAGTGCCCGAGTACCTGGTCACGGAGACCGGCCCCGACCATGAGAAGACCTTCACTGCTGCCGCCCGCGTCGGAGGCGTCTCGTACGGCACCGGCACCGGCCGCAGCAAGAAGGAGGCGGAGCAGCAGGCAGCCGAGTCCGCATGGCGCGCCATCCGCGCCGCCGCGGACGAGCGGGCCAAGGCGGCGGCCGAGGCCGAGCAGGCCGTCGAGGCCGCCGAGGCCGCCGAGGCCGAAGCCTCCGCACAGGGCGCCGACGCCCCGTCGGCCCCCGCCTGACACCCGCCGCGCCCCTCACCCGGCGGTGAGGAGCACGACCGAAGCGACGCGAGCGCCCGTCCCCGCCCGGGGCGGGCGCTCGCCGCTCCGCACCGGTACGGAACAAGGGGCCCGGAGACCGGTACGCAAGCACAGGGCCCGAGGGGAAACGCCATGCCCGAGCTGCCCGAGGTCGAGGTCGTCCGGCGCGGACTGCTCCGGTGGGTCGCCCACCGGACCGTCGCCGACGCCGAGGTGCTGCACCCGCGTGCGGTGCGCCGCCACCTCGCCGGACCCGACGATTTCGCGGACCGCCTGCGGGGCCACCGCATGGGCACCCCCAGCCGGCGCGGCAAGTACCTGTGGCTGCCCCTGGAGGACACCGGCCAGGCGGTCCTCGCCCACCTCGGCATGAGCGGCCAGCTGCTCGTGCAGCCGCACTCCGCCCCCGACGAGAAGCACCTGCGCGTCCGCGTCCGCTTCACGGAGGACCCGGCGGGCGACACCGAACTGCGCTTCGTGGACCAGCGCACCTTCGGCGGCCTGTCCCTGCACGACACCACCCCGGACGGCCTGCCCGACGTCATCGCCCACATCGCCCGCGACCCGCTCGACCCCCTCTTCGACGAGGACGCCTTCCACCGGGCGCTGCGCCGCAAGCGCACCACGGTCAAGCGCGCCCTGCTCGACCAGTCACTGATCAGCGGGGTCGGCAACATCTACGCGGACGAGGCGCTGTGGCGGGCCCGCATCCACTACGAACGCCCCACGGCGACCCTCACCCGGCCGCGCACCCTGGTTCTCCTCGGACATGTCCGCGACGTCATGAACGCCGCCCTCGCGGTGGGCGGCACCAGCTTCGACAGCCTGTACGTCAACGTCAACGGGGAGTCCGGCTACTTCGACCGCTCCCTGGACGCCTACGGCCGCGAAGGACTGCCCTGCCGCCGCTGCGGCACCCCGATCCGCCGCCGGCCCTGGATGAACCGGTCCAGCTACTACTGCCCCCGGTGTCAGCGGGCGCCGCGGGTCGTGTCGTAGCGCTCCCGGGCCTCCAGCACGGCGTCCATACCGCTCTCCACGGACCGGATGAGCGCGAGCAGCCGCCCCGCGACCTCACGGCCCAGCGGGGTCAGTTCGTAGTCCACCCGCGGCGGATTCGTCGGCTGGGCCTCGCGGTGCACCAGACCGTCGCGCTCCAGTGCCTGCAGCGTCTGGGACAGCATCTTCTCGCTCACCCCGTCGACCCGCCGCCGCAGGGCGTTGAACCGCAGCGACCCCTCGTACAGGGCCCCGAGCGTGAGCGATCCCCAGCGCCCGGTCACATGCTCCAGCGTGCTCCGGGAGGGGCAGGCCCGGGCGAACACGTCGTACGGCAGGCCGTCCGCCGCCGTTTCCCGCTGCACGCTCGTCATGTTCACGAGATTACGTCAGTCGGTACCGACCGGCAGAACGCGCTGACCGTCGGCAAGCGGCGGGCCGGGCGTCCACACGCCGAACCACTGCTCGGCGCCCCACTCCTCGAAGCGGTCCACCTCGGTGAAGCCCAGCCGCGCCGCGAGGCGCAGCGAGCGGACGTTGGCCACCTGCGTGCAGAGCACCACCGGCTCGCCGGGCAGCGTCCCGGCCACCCGGCCGAGGACCGCCGCACACGCCTCGGCGGCATACCCGTGCCCCCACGCCTCCGGCAGGAGCAGGTACCCGAGTTCGACCTCACCGCCCTGCGGCCGGACGTGCCCCGGCCGCCGCGGCCCGCGCCGCTTCAGCTCGACGGTGCCGATCATCTCCCCGCCGCGGTCGATCACGAAGACACCGGGACGCCGCCCGGGCACCCGGGGCACCACCTGCTCGAGCTCCTCCCGCGGCCGGGCCCCGCCGAGGTGGGCGTAGACCTCGGGCGACGACAGCAGCGCGATGAAGCGCTCCCGGTCCCGCGCCCCGGCCTGCCGCAGCACGAGCCGGGCGGTGCGCAGGGGAGCGGACGCAAGGCTCAGGGAGCCGGACACGGTCATCGGGGAGGGGTGGGGAGGGGCCGTTGCTCAGTACCCGAAGTTCTGCGTCCACCACGGTCCGCCGGGGCCCATGTGGACGCCGACGCCGAGGGTCTTGAAGTCGCAGTTCAGGATGTTGGCCTTGTGGCCGGGGCTGTTCATCCAGGCTTCCATCACGGCTGCGGCGTCGACCTGGCCGCGGGCTATGTTCTCGCCGCCGAGGTCGGCTATGCCGGCCTGCTTGGCGCGGTCCCAGGGGGTCGCGCCGTCGGGGTCGGTGTGGTCGAAGAAGCCGCGCTCGGCCATGTCGTCGCTGAACGCCTTCGCGAGCCCTGCCAGGGCGTTGTCCGCGGCGACGGGACGGCACCCGACCTTGGCCCGCTCCTGATTGACCAGCCTCAGCACCTGGGCACTGGCGGCCTGCTCGGCCGACGTGGAGCCCGGGTTGGCGGGCTTCTTGGTGGACGGGTCGGCCTTGCGGGGCGGGTTCTTGCGCTCGGGCGTCTTCTCGTCGGGGGTGGCGGACGGAGTGCGCGCCTCCTCCTTCTCCTCGCCCTTGTCCGCTTCCTCTTCCTTCTCCGGGGTCTCGGCCGGAGCGGCGGGGGCGGACGGGGAAGCCTCCGGCGAGGTGGCGCGGTCGCCGTCGCGGCTCGCCGGGGAGCCGGCCTCGCGGCCCGGGCTCTCCAGGCTGCCGGAGGAGCCGCCCTGTCCGGCGGGGGAGTTGGTGGGCACGCCGCCGGCCTGGACGCCGTCGCTGGGGGCGCTGTCGCCGCCCAGCTTGTAGTTCTCCAGGCCGGGGACCGCGCCCGTGGCCACCGCGACGGTGCCGATGGCGACCGCGGCGGAGACGCCGAGCAGGCCGCTGCGGACGGGGGTGCCGGTCTTCTTCTTCCGGCGCCGGTGTCCGGGCGCCCGCCGGACCCCGCCGCCGGGCGGGAGGCCCTCGTCGGTGTGGCGGGTGTCCACGGTGTCACCGGGAAGGCCGTCGGAGAACCGGTCCGGGGCGAGGTCGCCCTCCGGCAGCCCCTCGCCGGCGAACGGGTCACCGGGGAAGGGGTCGTCGGGGAAGTCCGGGCCGAAGGGGTCGGCGGCGAAGCGGTGGCCGGGCAGCGGGTCGTCGGCGAACGCATCGTGCGGATGGCCGCCGGGCAGGCCCTGCGGATGCCTGTCGAACTCGTGTCCGTCGTAGGAGTGTCCGCCGTAAAGGTGTGCGCCGGCCGGTGCGTCGTGGCCGGGGAAGGCGGGGCCGGTGATCCCGTCGGCCGGGAAGACCTGGGTGGCCGGGCCCTGCGTGACGTCCGGTGCGGCCGGGAAGACGGCGGTGTCGGAGAAGGCGGTGCCGCCCGCAGGAGCGGCGGGGGAGTCCTGGAACGGCACGCCGTACGGATCGGCGGCCGGGGCCGCGTGGGCGGTGGAGCCGGCGTCCGGGGCGCCCTCGGCGTCTGGCGTGGCGTACAGATAGGCCTCGCTCTTCGCGTAGGTCTCGGCGTACGCGGCCGGGTTCAGATAGGGCGCGATGCCCATCGTGGGCCGGTCGGTGGCGTGGGCGTCCAGCAGGCCGTCGTGGCCCGCGTCCTGGGAGCCGTCGTGTTGAGTGACCCCCGTGGCGCGGCCCGTGGCGGCGCGGCCGGCGGCTGAGCGTCGGTGGCGTCCCATGTCCTGGCCTTCCTCGTCCTTGCGGTCGACTCGTCCTCGCGATCACCACGAAACTCACACCATCGAGTGAGTTTCATATGAGATTCATTGGGTCGGGACGGTACCGCATGCCGCCAGGGGACCGTGTGCCCGGTGTGACATTGTCCGGTTAGGTTGCAGTCATGAGCGAGGATGTGCGACTGGTCGCCTGGGTGCGCGGGCGGGTCCAGGGGGTCGGTTTCCGCTGGTTCACCCGGGCCAAGGCCCTGGAACTCGGCGCCCTGAGTGGTTTTGCTCTCAATCTGGGCGACGGACGGGTGCAGGTGGTCGCCGAGGGCCCCCGGGCGCGCTGCGAAGCGCTTCTGGACTGGCTGCGGGACGGCGACACGCCCGGGCGCGTGGACGGAGTCACCGAGATCTGGGACACACCGCGCGGCGGCTACGACGGCTTCGCCATCCGCTGAGGACCGCCGCTCCGCGGCGCCGCACGCGGGCCGCCCGGCCGCCTCGGCCCGGCCCCGGAACGGAAAACGTCCTGGTGATTGCGGAAAGCCGCTTGTGGTGGCGCCCGCGGACCGACAGGATGACCGCCACGTCCCGAGGACCCGGAGAGATCGCGACGCCGCCGTCGTGCGGCCGTATGCACCCGGTTGTCCGCCCATACGGGGCGTGATCGTGTTGACCGTCAAACTTTTTGGTGAGACGCTGAAAGCCCCGCGCACCTTAGCTGTTTGGCATGGCTGAACGGCAGCACAACTGCAAGCCTGCCGAGCACCGGCGGTGCGAATCCCTCACGACCCACACCGCATCGGTCGGTCACTCATTGTGGAGGACCATCCATCATGGCAAAGGCGCTTCTCGGTTACGTCGGCGGCTCCGACCCGCGACTCCTCGCCGAGATGCGACGGCTCCAGCAGCGCGTCCAGGACCTGGAATCCGAGCTCGTACGGATCCAGGCCGAGAAGGACGCGCTGGCGGCTGCCGCTTCTCACGACAGGATCATGGAGAGCGTTGACGCACACCAGGCGGAGCCCGCGCTGACCTGATCACTGCACCGCTCCACGAACAGCACCGCAGTGGTCGGGCCGCTCATCACACCCGCCCTATTGTCTGAAGTGCAAGGGACGCCTCGGCGTCCCTTCTTTCTTGGCTTCCCCGCCTCCGATGCCCCCGCGTCCCGGCCCGCCCCTCGGGTTCCTTGCCCCGCGCATCCTTTCACCGTCTTCAACGTCTGGTGTGCCCTTCCCGTTCACCGGCGAAACCGCGCGTTCATGGAGTGAGACCTCCCCGGCCGGTAAAGTCCGGCGGCGTGCACCTCAAGGCCCTGACCCTCCGCGGCTTCAAGTCGTTCGCCTCCGCGACCACGCTCCGGTTCGAACCGGGCATCACGTGTGTCGTCGGTCCGAACGGCTCGGGCAAGTCCAACGTGGTGGACGCGCTCAGCTGGGTCATGGGTGAACAGGGCGCCAAGTCGCTGCGCGGCGGCAAGATGGAGGACGTCATCTTCGCCGGCACCACCGGCCGCCCCCCGCTGGGCCGGGCCGAGGTGTCGCTGACCATCGACAACTCCGACGGGGCGCTGCCCATCGAGTACGCCGAGGTCACCATCACGCGGATCATGTTCCGCAACGGCGGCAGCGAGTACCAGATCAACGGCGACACCTGCCGGCTGCTCGACATCCAGGAACTGCTCTCCGACTCCGGCATCGGCCGCGAGATGCACGTCATCGTCGGCCAGGGCCAGCTCGACTCCGTGCTGCACGCCGACCCCATGGGCCGCCGCGCGTTCATCGAGGAGGCCGCCGGCGTCCTCAAGCACCGCAAGCGCAAGGAGAAGGCGCTGCGCAAGCTGGACGCGATGCAGGCCAACCTCGCGCGGGTGCAGGACCTCACCGACGAGCTCCGCCGCCAGCTCAAGCCGCTCGGCCGGCAGGCGGCCGTGGCCCGGCGGGCCGCCGTCATCCAGGCCGACCTGCGTGACGCCCGGCTGCGCCTGCTCGCCGACGACCTGGTGCGGCTGCGGGAGGCGCTCGCCGCCGAGATCGCCGACGAGGCCGCCCTCAAGGAACGCAAGGAGGCCGCCGAGCAGGCCCTGGGGAAGGCCCTGCGGCGGGAGGCCGAGCTGGAGGAGGAGGTACGCCGCCTCACCCCGCGCATGCAGACCGCCCAGCAGACCTGGTACGAGCTGTCCCGGCTCGCCGAGCGGGTGCGCGGCACGGTCTCCCTGGCCGACGCGCGGGTGCAGAGCGCCACCTCCGCCCCGCCGGAGGAACGCCGCGGCCGGGACCCGGAGGACCTGGAGCGCGAGGCGGCCCGCGTCCGCGAGCAGGAGGCCGAACTGGAAGCCGCCCTGGAGGCGGCCGAACGCGCGCTGGAGGACACCGTCGCCCACCGCGCCGAACTGGAGCGCGAACTCGCCGAGGAGGAGCGGCGCCTGAAGGACGTCGCCCGGGCCATCGCCGACCGCCGGGAGGGCCTGGCCCGGCTCAAGGGGCAGGTCGGCGCTGCCCGGTCCCGGGCCGCCGCGGCCCAGGCCGAGATCGAACGGCTGGCGGCCGCCCGTGACGAGGCCCAGGAGCGGGCCGTCGCCGCCCAGGAGGAGTACGAGGCCCTCCAGGCCGAGGTGGACGGCCTCGACGTGGACGACGCCGAACTGGCCGAGCGGCACGAGACGGCCCGGCAGCAGCTCGCGGAGGCCGAGGCCGGGCTCACCGGCGCCCGGGAGGCGGCCACCGCCGCCGAACGCGCGCGGGCCGCGACCCAGGCCCGGCACGACGCCCTCGCGCTCGGCCTGCGCCGCAAGGACGGCACCGGCGCCCTGCTCGCCGCACGCGACCGCCTCACCGGCCTCCTCGGCCCCGCCGCCGGGCTGCTCACCGTGACCCCCGGTCACGAGGCCGCCCTCGCCGCAGCGTTCGGCGCCGCCGCCGACGCGCTCGCCGTGAGCACCCCCACGGCCGCCGCCGACGCCCTGCGCCTGCTGCGCAAGCAGGACGCCGGCCGTGCCGCGCTGCTGGTCACCGGCGCCCCCGACGACGTCCCGGGCGAACCGCCCGTCGAGGGGCGGCCGTACGCCGCCGACCTGGTGCGCGGCCCGGCCGAGCTGATGCCCGCCGTGCGCCGGCTGCTGCGCGGGATCGTCGTCGTCGGCACCCTGGAGGACGCCGAGCAGCTGGTGTACGCCCGGCCCGGCCTGACCGCCGTGACCGCCGAGGGCGATCTGCTCGGCGCGCACTTCGCGCAGGGCGGGTCGGCCGGGGCCCCCAGCCTGCTGGAGGTGCAGGCCTCGGTGGACGAGGCGGCCGCCGAACTGGCCGAACTGGCCGTGCGCTGCGAGGAGCTGGCCCGGGAACAGACGGCGGCCGAGGCGCGACGCCGGGAGTGCGCCGCGCGGGTGGAGGAACTGGGGGAGCGGCGGCGGGCCGCCGACCGGGAGAAGTCCGCGGTCGCCCAGCGGCTCGGCCGGCTCGCCGGGCAGGCACGCGGCGCCGCCGGGGAGGCCGAGCGGGCCGCCGCCGCGGCGGCCCGGGCCCAGGACGCCCACGAGAGCGCGCTCGCCGAGGTGGAGGAACTCGCCGAACGGCTCGCCGTGGCCGAGGAGATGCCGTTCGAGGAGGAGCCCGACACCGCCGTGCGCGACCGGCTCGCCGCCGACGGCGCCAACGCCCGGCAGACCGAGATGGAGGCCCGCCTCCAGGTCCGTACCCACGAGGAGCGGGTCAAGGGGCTGGCCGGGCGGGCCGACTCGCTGGACCGGGCGGCGCGCGCCGAACGCGAGGCACGCGCCCGGGCCGAGCAGCACCGGGCCCGGCTGCGCCACGAGGCCGCCGTCGCCGGGGCCGTCGCCGCGGGCGCCCGGCAGCTGCTCTCGCACGTCGAGGTGTCGCTCGCGCGGGCCGACGCGGAGCGGGTTGCCGCCGAGGCCGCCAAGGCCCACCGCGAGCAGGAACTGGCCCGGGCGCGGACCGAGGGGCGCGATCTCAAGGCGGAACTCGACAAGTTGACGGATTCGGTTCACCGCGGCGAGGTACTCGGCGCCGAGAAGCGGCTGCGCGTGGAGCAGTTGGAGACCAAGGCGCTGGAGGAGCTGGGTGTCGAACCGGAGGGGCTGGTGGCGGAGTACGGTCCGCACCAGCTGGTGCCGCCCGCGCCCCCCGCCGAGGGCGAGCAGCTGCCGGAGGACCCGGAGCACCCGCGCAACAGGCCCCGCCCCTTCGTCCGGGCCGAGCAGGAGAAGCGCCTGAAGTCCGCCGAGCGTGCCTATCAGCAGCTCGGCAAGGTGAACCCGCTCGCCCTGGAGGAGTTCGCGGCGCTGGAGGAGCGCCATCAGTTCCTCAGCGAGCAGCTGGAGGACCTGAAGAAGACGCGCGCGGACCTGCTGCAGGTCGTCAAGGAGGTCGACGAACGCGTCGAACAGGTCTTCACGGAGGCGTACCGGGACACCGCCAGGGAGTTCGAGGGCGTCTTCGCGCGCCTGTTCCCGGGCGGCGAGGGACGGCTGGTGCTGACCGACCCCGACAACATGCTCACGACGGGCGTGGACGTCGAGGCGCGTCCGCCCGGCAAGAAGGTCAAGCGGCTGTCGCTGCTCTCGGGCGGTGAGCGGTCCCTGACCGCCGTGGCGCTGCTCGTGTCGATCTTCAAGGCGCGCCCCAGCCCGTTCTACGTCATGGACGAGGTCGAGGCCGCGCTCGACGACACCAACCTCCAGCGGCTGATCCGGATCATGCAGGAGCTGCAGGAGGCGTCGCAGCTGATCGTGATCACGCACCAGAAGCGGACCATGGAGGTCGCCGACGCGCTGTACGGCGTGTCCATGCAGGGCGACGGCGTGTCCAAGGTCATCAGTCAGCGTCTGCGCTGAACCGTCACATCAGCTTCAAACCCTGAACGCATCAGATCCTTCTGCGCTCCGTGCGGTCTAAAAAGTCACATGACATGGACTCTTGACTTCAAGAATTGAAGACATAGTCTCTGCGATGTTGTTCTTACCTTCAGGTACCTTCAGGTGAACCTCGAAGGGCCGACCCCCCCGTCCGGCGATGCTGCCGGTGGCCCGAGGAGTACACGTGACCAGCTCGACGCAGGCACACCCACCAGGAGCCGCAACGGCTCACCCCGACCATCTCGGGCACGTCGTCTTCATCGCGGCGTCGGCCGCGATGGGCGGTTTCCTCTTCGGTTACGACAGCTCCGTGATCAACGGCGCCGTCGAGGCCATCCGTGACCGCTACGACATCGGCTCGGCCGCCCTCGCGCAGGTCATCGCCGTCGCCCTGATCGGCTGCGCCATCGGCGCCGCGACCGCCGGCCGCATAGCCGACCGCATCGGCCGCATCCGGTGCATGCAGATCGCCGCGGTCCTGTTCACCGTGAGCGCCATCGGCTCCGCGCTGCCCTTCTCGCTGTACGACCTCGCCTTCTGGCGCGTCGTCGGCGGCATCGCCATCGGCATGGCCTCCGTGATCGGCCCCGCCTACATCGCCGAGGTCGCCCCGCCCGCCTACCGCGGCCGGCTCGGCTCCTTCCAGCAGGCCGCGATCGTCGTCGGCATCGCCGTGTCACAGCTGGTCAACTGGGGCATCCTGAACGCCGCCGACGGCGACCAGCGCGGCAAGCTGCTGGGCCTGGAGGCCTGGCAGGTCATGCTCGGCGTCATGGTCGTCCCGGCCGTCCTCTACGGCCTGCTCTCCTTCGCCATCCCCGAGTCCCCCCGCTACCTGATCTCCGTCGGCAAGCACGAGCGCGCCCGGAAGATCCTCGAAGAGGTCGAGGGCTCGAACGTCGATCTGGACGCCCGCGTCGGCGAGATCCGGGCCGCGATGCACCGGGAGGAGAAGACCAGCTTCAAGGACCTCCTCGGCGGCAGCTTCTTCTTCAAGCCGATCGTCTGGGTCGGTATCGGCCTGTCGGTCTTCCAGCAGTTCGTCGGCATCAACGTCGCCTTCTACTACTCGGCCACGCTGTGGCAGTCGGTCGGCGTCGACCCCACGGACTCGTTCTTCTACTCCTTCACCACGTCGATCATCAACATCGTCGGCACCGTCATCGCGATGATCTTCGTCGACCGGATCGGCCGCAGGCCGCTGGCCGTCATCGGCTCCGTCGGCATGGTGATCGGCCTCGGACTGGAGGCCTGGGCCTTCTCCTTCGACCTCGTCGACGGCAAGCTGCCCGCCACCCAGGGCTGGGTCGCCCTGATCGCCGCCCACGTCTTCGTCCTCTTCTTCGCCCTGTCCTGGGGTGTGGTCGTCTGGGTCATGCTCGGCGAGATGTTCCCCAACCGGATCCGCGCCGCCGCCCTGGGCGTGGCCGCCGCCGCGCAGTGGATCGCCAACTGGGCCATCACCGCCAGCTTCCCGTCGCTGGCCGACTGGAACCTGTCGACGACCTACGTGATCTACACCCTCTTCGCCGCCCTCTCCATCCCCTTCGTCCTGAAGTTCGTCAAGGAGACGAAGGGCAAGGCGCTGGAGGAGATGGGCTGACCCCGGCGGCCGGCCCCGCGGCCGGCGCCCCACGAACGGGGGAAGGGCTCACTCCCCGCTGCCCCTCCCCCTCCCCCCACCGCCGCCCCGCCCCGGACCCCCGGGCCGGGGCGGCGTCACGTCCGGCGACGGCCAGGACGGTCAGGCGTCCAGCCGGGGCAGGACCCGCTCCGCGAACAACTGCAGGCTGCGCCACCCCTCGTCCACCGGCATCCCGCCCACCAGCGGGTGCAGCACGTACGTGTCACGCCCCAGGGCCGCGCAGGCGTCCGGGGTCAGGATCCGGTACACGCCCTCCGCGCGCAGTTCCTCCACCGTGGCGGCCGCCGACCGCACCGCCGAGCGGACCCCGGCCGGCTGCCAGGAAGCGTAGGTGCGCGCCTCGTGCAGGAAGTGGTCCCCGTACAGCGCCCAGGACCGGTCCGGGTCCTCCGCCACGTGCAGCAGCGAGGTCTCGGCGGCGGGCATCATCACCCAGCCCGAGGTGCCGTACTCCGCGAGCCGCTCCTTGTAGTACGCCTCCAGCTCCGGCAGGTGCGCGCTGGGAAAGAACGGCAGCCCGAGCCGGGCGGCCCGGCGGGCGGCGGCCCGGGACGACCCGCCCACCAGGAGCGGCGGGTGCGGCTCGGTCGAGGGGCGCGGAGTGATCCGCACCGTGCGGCCCCGATGGGTGAACTCCTCACCCGTCCACGCCTTCAGCAGGGTCTCCAGCAGCTCGTCCTGGAGTGCGCCGCGCCGGGCGAAATCGACTCCGAACAGCTCGTACTCCTCCGGGCGGTACCCGATCCCGGCGACCGTGACCAGCCGGCCCCCGCCGATCAGGTCCAGCACCGCGATCTCCTCGGCCAGCCGCAGCGGGTCGTGCAGCGGGCCGATCATGGCGGAGACGGTGACCGCGATCCGCCGGGTGGCGCCGAGGACGGCACCGGCGAAGACGAACGGCGACGGCAGCCAGTTGTCGACCGCCCCGTGGTGCTCCTCCGTCTGCACGGTGGTGATCCCCCGGTCGTCCGCATAGGCGGCCATCTCCAGGGCGGCCCGGTAGCGCGCGCCGAGCTCGGCGGGGGAGGCGCCGGGAGCGACCAGGTTGAAACGTACGACCGTGACGGGCATGGCTGGGTCCCCTTCGCCGTGTCCACCGTCCGCCGGGCGGCTCTGGGACGGACGGTAGCTGACGGGCAGTCAGCCGGCCAGGCTGCGTGAGCCCCCGGCACGGCCGGTCCGGGCGGCCCGCGGTCGGGGCGGCGGGGGATGCCATGGCTGATACTGGACGGGTTATGGACATCGTCATCCTTGCTGTAGTCATCGCCGTGGTCGTGCTCGGCGCGATCGGCGGGCTCATCGTCGGCAGCCGCCGCAAGAAGCCGCTGCCCCCGCCGCCGCCCGCCGCGCCCGACATCACCGCCCCTCCGGCCGAGCCGCACGTCGGCGACGAGGCCGAGACGCCGCGGGAGGAACCGCGGCGCACCATCGAGGAGGTTGATCTTCCGGACGGCTCGGCCGTCGTCATCGAGGAGCCGCCGGCCGCGGAGGCTCCCGCCATCGAGATCCCGGCCCCCACCGAGGGCCGCCTGATCCGCCTGCGGGCCCGTCTCTCCCGCTCGCAGAACGCCCTCGGCAAGGGCCTGCTCTCCCTGCTGTCCCGCGAGCACCTCGACGAGGACACCTGGGAGGAGATCGAGGACACCCTGCTCACCGCCGACGTCGGCGTGCAGCCCACCCAGGAGCTCGTCGAGCGGCTGCGCGAGCGCGTGAAGGTCCTCGGCACCCGCACCCCCGAGGAACTGCGCGGTCTGCTCCGCGAGGAGCTGATCACGCTGGTCGGCCCCGACATGGACCGCACCGTGCACACCGGCAACGAGACCGGCGGCCCCGGTGTCGTGATGGTCGTCGGGGTCAACGGCACCGGCAAGACCACCACCACCGGCAAGCTGGCCCGCGTGCTGGTCGCCGACGGCAACACCGTCGTGCTGGGCGCGGCCGACACCTTCCGCGCCGCCGCCGCCGACCAGCTCCAGACCTGGGGCGAGCGGGTCGGGGCCCACATCGTGCGCGGCCCCGAGGGCGGCGACCCGGCCTCCGTCGCGTTCGACGCGGTCAAGGAGGGCAAGGAGATGGCCGCCGACGCGGTGCTCATCGACACCGCCGGCCGCCTGCACACCAAGACCGGCCTCATGGACGAGCTCGGCAAGGTCAAGCGCGTCGTGGAGAAGCAGGCCCCGCTGGACGAGGTGCTGCTCGTGCTGGACGCCACCACGGGCCAGAACGGCCTGGTCCAGGCGCGTGTCTTCGCCGAGGTCGTCGACATCACCGGCATCGTCCTCACCAAGCTGGACGGCACCGCCAAGGGCGGCATCGTCGTCGCGGTCCAGCGCGAGCTGGGCGTCCCGGTCAAGCTGATCGGGCTCGGCGAGGGCGCGGACGACCTGGCCCCGTTCGAACCGGCGGCATTCGTGGACGCTCTCCTCGGGGAGTGACCCCCGGCCGCCACCCGCACGCGAAGAAGCGCCCGCCTCCCGGACAGCCCGGGGACGGGCGCTTCGCCGTACCGGCACCGGCGGAGGGGGAGCGGGGCGCCGCGTACGCCGCCCGGTCACGCCCCCTGCGCGCGCGAACGGTGGGCCACGTAGGCCAGCGTGCCGAGGATCAGGCGGGCCTGGGGCGGCCGGGTGGCGGAGTCCAGGGCGGGGGAGCGCAGCCAGCGGACCGGGCCCAGGCCGGCCCGGTCGAACGGCGGGGCCGTGATGTGCGTACCGGGACCGAGGCCCCGCAGGTCCAGCGTGGCCGGGTCGTCCCAGCCCATGCGGTAGAGCAGCCGGGGCAGTGCCGCGGCGGCGCCCGGGGCCACGAGGAACTGGGCGCGTCCGTCCGGGGTGGCGGTGACCGGTCCCACGGGCAGGCCCATGCGCTCCAGGCGGGCCAGCGCGTGCCGGCCGGCGGGCTCGGCCACCTCCAGCACGTCGAAGGCGTTGCCGACCGGGAGCATCGCCGACGCCCCGGGGAACCCGGCCCAGGTCTCGGTCACCTCGTCCAGCGGCGCTCCCGCGGGGATGCGCGGGGCGAAGTCCAGCGGGTGCGCGCCCGGCATCCGGCAGTCCGGCCGCCCGCAGGAACAGGCGCCGGCTGCGGCCCGGGCGCCCGGCAGGACGTCCCAGCCCCACAGGCCGGTGTACTCCGCCACGGTGGTGGCGTCCGACGCGCGGCCGCGGCGACGCGAGCCGGACCGGATGTCGCGGATGCCCCGGCTGATACCGATCGTGAAGCCCATGCCCCCTCCAACGGGTCCGACAAGCCGGTGGTTACGCAGCGGACGCGAGATGTGACGCTCTGTATTCCGACTTCCCCGTGCCGCTCGGCCCACTCGGCGTCCGGCAGCGCCAAGGGTGGTACGCATGGCCGTGTGCGCCCCTGCGCGCGCTGACGCCTCCGCTCTTGGCTGTCCAGTGTCAAGTCAATCGCGAGATGGCAACCATGAGTTCATTCGAAGGGGTGGCGAATGGTGGCGATTGCGCATACGCCATGGCTGGACGGGTGATCGTGAGATTACGGTGTGTGCACAACCTCTCGGGGCACATGCACTCATGGGTATGCCGGAGGCAACTCGGCTTTCCGTTCGAAGAGTGGCAACCGCCGGACGGGCGGCCCTGGCAAGCGGCATTCTGATAAGGCTTGGCGCACTCAGCGACAAGTGGTCTTCAGGGATGGGGGCGTTCCAGTGAGCGGCAACGGCGACGGCGGTGCGAGCGCGGCGAGTCCGGAGAAACGTCCGAACGAACTGCTCTCCTCGTGGTTCGTCCGCAGCGGCTGGTCCAAGGGCGAGCTGGCCCGTCAGGTCAACCGCAGAGCCCGCCAGCTGGGCGCCGGCCACATCTCGACCGACACCTCGCGCGTGCGCCGCTGGCTCGACGGCGAGAACCCCCGCGAGCCCATCCCCAGGATCCTCTCCGAGCTGTTCTCCGAGCGCTTCGGCGTCGTCGTCTCCGTCGAGGACCTGGGCCTGCGCGCCACCCGGCCGTCACCCTCCGCCGCCGGCGTCGACCTGCCCTGGACGGGCCCGCAGACCGTGGCCCTGCTCAGCGAGTTCTCGCGCAGCGACCTGATGCTGGCGCGGCGCGGCTTCCTCGGGAGCTCGCTGGCCCTCTCCGCGGGCCCGTCCCTCATCGAGCCGATGCAGCGCTGGCTCGTCCCCACCCCGGCGGCCCCGCAGTCCCGCCCGGAGTCCGAGTCCGCCTCCTCGGGCCGCGGCCGGGGCCGGCTGTCCAAGCCGGAGCTGGACCTGCTGGAGGCCACCACCGTGATGTTCCGGCAGTGGGACGCCCAGTGCGGCGGCGGCCTGCGCCGCAAGGCCGTCGTCGGACAGCTGCACGAGGTCACGGACCTGCTCCAGGAACCCCAGCCCGAGTCCACCACCCGGCGCCTGTTCAAGGTGGCCGCCGAGCTCGCCGAGCTGGCCGGCTGGATGTCGTACGACGTGGGGCTCCAGCCCACCGCGCAGAAGTGCTTCGTCCTCGCCCTGCACGCCGCCAAGGAGGCCGGCGACCGTCCCCTCGGCTCCTACATCCTCTCCAGCATGAGCCGCCAGATGATCCACCTCGGCCGCCCCGACGACGCCCTGGAACTCATCCACCTCGCCCAGTACGGCAGCCGGGACTGCGCCGGTCCGCGCACCCAGTCGATGCTGTATGCGATGGAGGCCCGCGCCTACGCCAACATGGGCCAGCCCGGCCGGTGCAAGCGGGCGGTCCGCATGGCCGAGGACACCTTCGCCGAGGCCGCCGAGTGGGACGAGCCGGACCCCGGCTGGATCAGCTTCTTCTCCGAGGCCGAGCTGTACGGGGAGAACTCCCACTCCTTCCGCGACCTCGCCTACGTCGCGGGCCGCAGCCCCACCTACGCCTCCCTCGCCGAACCGCTGATGGAGCGCGCCGTCGAACTCTTCGCCCGGGAGAGCGGCGAGCACCAGCGCTCCTACGCCCTCAACCTGATCGGCATGGCCACCGTCCACCTCCTCCAGCGCGAACCCGAGCAGGGCGCGGCCCTGGCCATCGACGCCATCAGGGCGGCCAAGAAGGTCCGTTCGGAGCGCGTGAACACTCGTATCCGAAAGACGGTCGACACCGCCGTCCGCGACTTCGGCGACCTCGCCGCCGTCGTCGACCTCACCGAGCGGCTCTCCGTCGAGCTGCCGGAGACCGCCGAGGCGGTCTGACCCGCGGCGGAACCGCAGACCCCGGCCGCGGCCGGCCCTCCCGAACTGCCCGACTCGGCTCCCCCATGCCAGTCATTTCGGAGGCCGGCCGCGGCCGGCCCCGTTCCCCCGCACCTGCCGCGGCCCGCGCCGGACAGCGGGGCACACCGCTGTTCACCGACGCGTAACACGCCGGAGGTCTTCGTCACGGCGGCGAAACAACGAGGGGCGCCCACCGAAACGGTGCTGCGCGAATCTCATGGCCCATAAAGGCCCACCCCTCAATCCGCTCAAGGCTTCGCCCGCACGGGGCCGTACCAACGACGAGGAGACGCCGATGGCACCAGCCATCACCCTGGCCGCAGACGCGCCCGCGCTGTCCGCCGCCAACACAGGGTTCATGCTCATCTGTTCCGCCCTGGTGATGCTCATGACGCCGGGCCTGGCCTTCTTCTACGGAGGCATGGTCCGGGTCAAGAGCACCCTGAACATGCTGATGATGAGCTTCATCAGCCTCGGCATCGTCACCGTCCTGTGGGTGCTGTACGGCTTCTCCATGGCGTTCGGCACCGACTCCGGCAGCCTCATCGGCTGGAACTCCGACTGGGTCGGCCTCAGCGACATCGGCCTCACCGAACTGTGGGACGGCACCACCATCCCGCTCTTCGTGTTCCTCGTCTTCCAGATGATGTTCGCCATCCTCACGCCCGCCCTGATCAGCGGCGCCCTCGCCGACCGCGTGAAGTTCACCGCCTGGGGCCTGTTCGTCGCCCTGTGGGTCACCGTCGTCTACTTCCCGGTCGCCCACTGGGTCTGGGGCTCCGGCGGCTGGGCCTTCGAGCTCGGCGTCATCGACTTCGCCGGCGGCACGGCCGTCCACATCAACGCCGGCGCCGCCGCGCTCGGCGTGATCCTCGTCATCGGCCGCCGCATCGGCTTCAAGAAGGACCCGATGCGCCCGCACAGCCTCCCGCTGGTCATGCTCGGCGCCGCCCTGCTGTGGTTCGGCTGGTTCGGCTTCAACTCCGGCTCGTGGCTCGGCAACGACGACGGCGTCGGCGCGCTGATGTTCGTCAACACCCAGGTCGCCACCGGCGCCGCCGTCCTCGGCTGGCTGGCCTACGAGAAGATCCGCCACGGCGCCTTCACCACCCTGGGCGCCGCCTCCGGCGCCGTCTCCGGCCTGGTCGCCATCACCCCCGCCGGCGGCGCGGTCTCCCCGCTCGGCGCCATCGCGGTCGGCCTCGTCGCCGGTGTCCTGTGCGCCATGGCCGTCGGCCTGAAGTACCGGTTCAACTACGACGACTCCCTCGACGTCGTCGGCGTCCACCTCGTCGGCGGCATCATCGGCTCCCTGCTCGTCGGCTTCTTCGCCACCGGCAAGGGCCAGTCCGACGTGGCCGGCCTCTTCTACGGCGGCGGCCTCGACCAGTTCTGGAAGCAGTGCGCCGGTGTCTTCGGCGTCCTCGCCTACTCCCTGATCGCCTCCGCGGTCCTCGCCCTCCTCCTCGACAGGACCATCGGCATGCGCGTCCCCGAGGACGACGAGGTCGCCGGCATCGACCAGGCCGAACACGCCGAGACCGCCTACGACTTCAGCGGCACCGGCGGCGGCTCCCGCACCGCCGCCGCCCCCGCCCCCGCACCGGCCGAGAGCAAGAAGGTGGACGCATGAAGCTCATCATCGCCGTCGTGAAGCCGCACCGGCTCGACGAGATCAAGGAAGCCCTCCAGGCCTTCGGAGTACAGGGTCTGACCGTCACCGAGGCCAGCGGATACGGCCGCCAGCGCGGCCACACCGAGGTCTACCGCGGTGCCGAGTACACCGTCGATCTCGTGCCCAAGATCCGCATCGAGGTGCTGGTCGAGGACGACGACGCCGAACAGCTCATCGAAGTGATCGTCAAGGCCGCCCGCACCGGCAAGATCGGTGACGGCAAGGTCTGGTCCCTCCCGGTCGACACGGCCGTACGGGTCCGGACCGGCGAGCGCGGACCGGACGCGCTCTGACGACACGGCAACGGAACAGGAGCCGCCGGGTGACGGGTACGGACACGCACGACACGGACATCGCGGGACCCGGCGGCTACGCGGCGGCCCGGCTGCGCCTCCTCACCGAGGAGGCGCGGCCCGGGCCGCACCGCCGCACCGCCCTGGCGGAGCTGACCGACACCTGGCTCACCGGGCTGTTCACGGCGGGCACCGAACACACCCGGGGCGTCTCCCTGGTCGCCGTCGGCGGCTACGGGCGCGGCGAGCTCTCCCCGCGCAGCGACCTCGACCTGCTCCTCCTGCACGACGGCAGCGACCCCAAGGCCGTCGCCGCGCTCGCCGACCGCCTCTGGTACCCCGTCTGGGACCTCGGCCTGGCCCTCGACCACTCCGTGCGCACCCCCGCCGAGGCCCGGGGGACCGCCGCCGACGACCTCAAGGTCCAGCTCGGCCTGCTCGACGCCCGGCACCTCGCCGGCGACCTCGGCCTCACCACCGCCCTGCGCACCACCGTGCTCGCCGACTGGCGCAACCAGGCCCCCCGGCGCCTGACCGCCCTGAAGGACCTGTGCGACGAGCGCGCCGGACGGCAGGGCGAACTCTGCTACCTGCTGGAACCCGACCTCAAGGAGGCCCGCGGCGGCCTGCGGGACGCCACCGCCCTGCGCGCCGTCGCCGCCTCCTGGCTCGCCGACGCCCCGCGCGAGGGCCTCGCCGACGCCCGCCGCCGCCTTCTCGACGTACGCGACGCCCTGCACCTGACCACCGGCCGCGCGACGGACCGGCTCGCCCTCCAGGAACAGGACCAGGTCGCGGCCGCCCTCGGCCTCCTCGACGCCGACGCCCTCCTGCGGCAGGTCTACGAGGCCGCCCGCGTCATCGCCTACGCCGGCGACGTCACCTGGCGCGAGGTGGGACGCGTCCTGCGCTCCCGCTCCGCCCGGCCCCGGCTGCGCTCCCTCCTCGGCGGCAGGCAGACCGCCGAACGCACCCCCCTCGCCGAGGGAGTCGTCGAACAAGACGGCGAAGTGGTCCTCGCCCGCACCGCCCGCCCCGAACGAGACCCCGTGCTCCCGCTGCGCGCCGCCGCCGCCGCGGCCCAGGCCGGCCTCCCGCTCTCCCTGTACGCCGTACGACGCCTCGCGGCCACCACCCGCCCGCTGCCCGCCCCCTGGCCCGCCGAGGCCCGCGAACAGCTCGTCACCCTGCTGGGTTCCGGGCGCCCCGCCGTCGACGTCTGGGAGGCCCTGGAGGCGGAGGGCCTGATCAGCCGGCTGCTGCCCGACTGGGAGCGCGTGCGCTGCCGCCCGCAGCGCAACGCCGTGCACCTGTGGACCGTCGACCGGCACCTCATCGAGACCGCCGTGCGCGCCTCCGCCCTCACCCGGCGCGTGCACCGCCCCGACCTGCTGCTCGTCGCAGCCCTGCTGCATGACATCGGCAAGGGCTGGCCCGGCGACCACTCGGTGGCCGGCGAGGTCATCGCCCGGGACGTGGCCGCCCGCATCGGCTTCGACGTCCACGACGTCGACGTGATCGCCACCCTGGTGCGCCACCACCTGCTCCTCGTCGATACGGCCACCCGGCGCGACCTGGACGACCCGGCCACCGTCCGCGCGGTCGCCGACGCCGTCGGAACGCCCGGCACCCTGGAACTGCTGCACGCCCTCACCGAGGCCGACGCCCTCGCCACCGGACCCGCCGCCTGGTCGGCCTGGCGTGCCTCCCTCGTCACCGGCCTGGTGCACCGCGTCTCGTCGGTCCTCGCCGGAGCACCCCCCTCCGCCCCCGAGGAGGCGGCCCCCACCGCCGAACAGGAACGGCTCGCCGTCGAGGCGGCCGCCACCGGCGGCCCGGTGCTCGCCCTGCGGACCCGGACCGAGCAGCCCTCCGCCGCCGAGGACGCAGCCGGCCCCGAGCCGCTGGGCGTCGAACTCCTCGTCGCCGTGCCCGACCAGCCGGGCGTCCTGCCCGCCGTCGCCGGGGTGCTCGCCCTGCACCGGCTGACCGTCCGCACCGCCGGGCTGCGCGCGGCCGGCCTCCCCGACGGCGTCGACGGCAGCGTGCTGCTCCTGGACTGGCGGGTCGCCGCCGAGTACGGCTCCCTGCCCCAGGCCGCCCGGCTGCGCGCGGACCTGGTGCGGGCCCTGGACGGCGGCCTCGACGTCGCGAGCCGCCTCACCGAACGCGACGCCGCGTATCCGAGACGCCGCGGCGTGGTCGCGCCCCCGCCTCGTGTGACGGTCGCCCCGGCCGCCTCCCGGCACGCCACGGTGATCGAGGTCCGCGCGCAGGACGCGCCGGGGCTGCTGTTCCGCATCGGGCGGGCGCTCGAGGACGCGGGGGTACGGGTGCGCAGCGCCCACGTCTCCACGCTCGGCGCGAACGCCGTGGACGCCTTCTACGTCACCGGCCCGGACGGCACACGCCTCCCCGCCGAGGAGGCGGTGGCGGTGGCGGGGAAAGTGGAGGAAACGTTGGAGGCGTGACCTCGTGGACGCTCCGTGCGTTGATGGGGCGTGCTGCCCGCCGAAGCGGGGATGGTCCGATCGTGAACGACGAGCTCATCACGATCCTCGGTTGCTCCCCGCTGACGCGGGGGTCCGCCCCTGTCCACTCGCTGCAGTGGGCGGGGGCGATTTACTTGCCGGGCCGGATACTCTGGAGGGCAGCCCAGTTCCGCCCCCGACTTCGAGGACCGACGCCACCGTGTTCGATACCCTCTCCGACCGCCTCAGCGCGACTTTCAAAAACCTCCGCGGCAAAGGCAGGTTGTCCGAGGCCGACATCGACGCCACGGCGCGGGAGATCCGTATCGCGCTCCTCGAGGCCGACGTGGCCCTGCCGGTCGTCCGATCGTTCATCAAGAACGTCAAGGACAGGGCCTTGGGCGCCGAGGTCTCCAAGGCACTGAACCCGGCGCAACAGGTTCTCAAGATCGTCAATGACGAACTTGTTCACGTGCTCGGCGGCGAGACCCGCCGCCTCCGCTTCGCCAAGCAGCCCCCCACCGTGATCATGCTGGCCGGTCTGCAGGGTGCCGGTAAGACCACCCTCGCGGGCAAGCTGGGCAAGTGGCTCAAGGACCAGGGGCACTCCCCGGTCCTGGTCGCCGCCGACCTCCAGCGCCCCAACGCCGTCAACCAGCTCAGCGTCGTCGCCGAGCGCGCGGGCGTCGCCGTCTACGCGCCCGAGCCGGGCAACGGCGTGGGCGACCCGGTGAAGGTCGCCAAGAACTCCATCGAGTTCGCGAAGACCAAGGTCCACGACATCGTCATCGTCGACACCGCCGGCCGCCTGGGCATCGACCAGGAGATGATGCAGCAGGCCGCGGACATCCGCGACGCGGTCTCGCCCGACGAGATCCTCTTCGTCGTCGACGCCATGATCGGCCAGGACGCCGTCAACACCGCCGAGGCGTTCCGCGACGGCGTCGGCTTCGACGGCGTGGTGCTGTCCAAGCTGGACGGTGACGCGCGCGGTGGTGCGGCCCTGTCGATCCGCCAGGTCACCGGCAAGCCGATCATGTTCGCCTCGAACGGCGAGAAGCTGGACGACTTCGACGCCTTCCACCCGGACCGGATGGCTTCCCGCATCCTCGACATGGGTGACCTGCTCACCCTGATCGAGCAGGCGGAGAAGACGTTCAGCCAGGAAGAGGCCGAGAAAATGGCCTCCAAGCTGGCGTCCAAGAAGGGCCAGGACTTCACCCTGGACGACTTCCTGGCCCAGATGGAGCAGGTCCGCAAGATGGGCTCGATCTCCAAGCTGCTCGGCATGCTGCCGGGCATGGGCCAGATGAAGGACCAGATCAACAACCTCGACGAGCGCGACGTCGACCGCACCGCCGCCATCATCAAGTCGATGACCCCGGCCGAGCGCCAGGAGCCGACGATCATCAACGGCTCGCGCCGCGCCCGGATCGCCAAGGGCTCCGGTGTCGAGGTCAGCGCGGTGAAGAACCTGGTCGAGCGGTTCTTCGAGGCCCGCAAGATGATGTCCCGCATGGCGCAGGGCGGCGGCATGCCGGGGATGCCGGGCATGGGGGGCGGTCCCGGCCGGCAGAAGAAGAAGCAGAAGCAGGCGAAGGGCAAGCAGCGCTCCGGCAACCCGATGAAGCGCAAGCAGCAGGAGCAGGAGGAGGCCGCCCGCCGCGCGGCCGCGGCCGAGGGCGGCAACGCCTTCGGGCTGCCGCAGCAGGGCGGCAAGGACTTCGAGCTGCCCGAGGAGTTCAAGAAGTTCATGGGCTGAACGGGCGTACGGGCCGCGCGGCCCCACGTCCGCCGAGGGCGCCCCTCCACGGGAGGCGGCGCCCTTCGCGCGTTCAGGGGTGCGGGCGATCAGGGGGTGCGGGCGATCAGGTACCGGAAGACGTTCGGCATCCACACGGTGCCGTCGGGGCGCTGGTACGGGTGCAGCGCCTCGGCCAGTTCCTTGGTGACCTGCACCTGGTCCGTGGCCTTGATCGCCGGGTCGAACAGGCCGGTCGACAGCAGGCCCCGCAGGGCGCTGTCCGGGTCGGCGTAGCCGAACGGGCAGGCCACCCGCCCGGAGCCGTCGGGCCGCAGCCCCGCCCGGGCGGCCACCTCCTCCAAGTCGTCGCGGTGCGTGGGGCGCCAGGTTCCGGTGCTGCACAGCGGCTGGGCCGCTCCGGTGGCGGTGCGGAGCACGGAGAGCGTGGCGCACCGTTCCGGCGGACCCCACCCCGCCAGCACCACGGCGGCGCCGCGTCCGGCGAGCGGTACGGCCTCGGCGAGCAGGCCGGCCAGGGCGTCCGCGTCCCCGGCCAGGCAGCCGATCGGCTCGAAGGCGGTCACCACGGTGTACGGGTGCCGGGGAGCGGGGGCGGCGTCGGCCGGGTGCCCGCGCACGATGCGGGGCTCCGAGCGCCCGCGTGGGTCCCGGTCCTCCGGCAGCAGCCGCTCGCGCGCGAGGCGCAGCAGGTCGGAGCCGGTGTCGACGCCGGTCACGGCGGCTCCGCGCGAGGCGGCCATCAGCAGCGCGAGTCCGGAACCGCAGCCGAGGCCGAGCAGCCGGGTCGCCGGCCCCACGTCGAGCCGTTCGTGGACGGCCTCGTAGAGCGGGACGAGCATCCGCTCCTGGATCTCGGACCAGTCACGCGCGCGTGCATGCAGGTCCACGCGGGGGGCGGCCCCCGCCTGAGGCAGGTGCTGCCGCACGAGCGTAGGTGTCATAGGTAAGCGCCCCAATCAGCCGAGAGTTGCCGCTGTGCCCGTTTCCTTGGCCCCCGTGCAGTGCGCTCGCACTCCCCCCGTATGCCAGGTAACTCCGCCCTCGACCCGGCGTCCAGTGGAAGGGGACGGCGGCTTGGTAGTTGCTCGTGCCAGTGGCAAGAATTCACCTGGCGGCAACACGGGGCGCTCCCGGGCCGGGTCCGCGGGGGTGCGGGGCGGCGGCGTGGGGCGGCCGCGGACCCGGTAACGTCACGGTCGTACCGCTCGCCCTCCCCGGCCTCCCGGGGCATGTTCCGGCGCGAGTACGGCCGAAATGCCTCTTGCGCTTCCGCGATCCCTGGCATGATCGGCGCACGCGGCCCGCCCGTGCGCGGGGCCGTACGTCAGCCTACGTACCGGCTTGAGGCGAGCTGCGAGGCTTTCTCCGCAGATCAGCGCACCCGCCCTCGTCAGGACGCATCAGTGCGAACTGACGGGTACGTGCAAAATATTTGGGATGGCCCGGAATCGGAACACACAGCCACCCCGGCTCGTTGTCATTACGTGAGCACGACACAGACACCACCTGTACTCGCCGCAGAGCTGGCGCAGGCGTGGGCCGACATTCAGCGGCACCACCCCGAGCTGCCGGATCTTGCCGCGCCCGAGTCCCTGATCGGGGAGTCGTCGTCCGCGTGCGGTCACGAGCTCTCCTTCGAGCGACTGCTGCACGAGGCAGTCCATGGCGTCGCCGCCGCGCGCGGCGTACGCGACACGTCCCGAGCGGGCCGCTACCACAACCGCAGGTTCCTCGCGATCGCCGAGGAACTGGGCCTGGACCATCCCGAGGAGCCGCATCCCAGCAGCGGCTTCTCACTGGTCACGCTCACCCCGGAGGCGAAGCGCCGCTACCGTCCGACCATCGAACGCCTCCAGCGCGCGCTGAAGGCCCACACCGCCGCCACCGCGGGGGACACCGCGCGCAGCTTCCGCGGTCCCGCCGCCCGGCACGGATCCTCCGGAGGAGGTGTTCGCGTCAAGGCGGTGTGCGACTGCGGCCGCAACGTCCGCGTCGTCCCGTCGGTGCTGGCCCAGGCCCCTATCGTCTGCGGCGGCTGCGGCAAGCCGTTCCGCATTCCGGAGGTCGTGGCAGCGGCAGGCTGACCCCGCCCGGCATCTCGTGGGTGCCGGGGGGTCAGGTGCCGGCGCGTCGAGGCGCTCCGCGCTCGCGGAGCGCCTCGACGTCGTGCCCGCCCGCACCCGCTGTCCGCGACCACCCCGCGGGTGTGGCAGAATGGCCTGCTGTACTCGACAGTCGCACAGGACCCCTCTCTCCTCCGGCTGACGCGTCCATCGGGCACTCGGGTACCGCAACCCCACGCGGCTTCACTCGCCGTGCCCAACCACGTCAAATTCAGGAGATTCCACTCCCGTGGCAGTCAAGATCAAGCTGAAGCGTCTGGGCAAGATCCGTTCGCCTCACTACCGCATCGTCGTCGCCGACGCCCGTACCCGCCGTGACGGCCGGGCCATCGAGGAGATCGGCAAGTACCACCCGACGTACAACCCGTCGGTGATGGAGGTCGACAGCGAGCGCGTGGCGTACTGGCTCGGTGTCGGCGCCCAGCCGACGGAGGCCGTCCGCGCCATCCTGCAGAAGACCGGCGACTGGCAGAAGTTCAAGGGCGAGCCCGCCCCGGCGCCGCTCCTCCAGCCGGAGGAGAAGGCCGCCCGTCCGTCCTTCGAGGCGATCGGTGGCGACGACGACGCCAAGGGTGAGGCCATCACCCAGAAGAAGAAGGCGGACAAGAAGGACGAGGCCGCGGCCGACTCCTCCGCGTCCGAGCCGACCGAGGCCTGAGCATGCTCGAGGAGGCTCTCGAGCACCTCGTGAAGGGCATCGTCGACCACCCTGACGATGTGCAGGTCGCCTCGCGCAACCTGCGCCGCGGACGCGTGCTCGAGGTCCGGGTGCACCCGGACGACCTCGGCAAGGTGATCGGCCGCAACGGCCGCACCGCACGCGCTCTGCGCACCGTCGTGGGCGCCATCGGCGGCCGCGGTGTCCGTGTCGACCTCGTCGACGTGGACCACGTCCGCTGACGCTTATCGCAACCGGCTCGGGCCGGGGAGGGCCACTCGGCCGTCCCCGGCCCGAAGTCGTCCCGACAGGAGATCAAGCACCGTGCAGCTGGTAGTCGCACGCATCGGCCGCGCCCACGGCATCAAGGGCGAGGTCACCGTCGAGGTCCGCACCGACGAGCCGGAGCTCCGGCTCGGCCCCGGTGCCGTCCTGGCCACCGACCCGCCCTCGACCGGGCCGCTGACCATCGAGACCGGCCGGGTCCACAGCGGACGCCTGCTGCTGCGCTTCGAGGGCGTGCGCGACCGCACCGCCGCCGAAGCACTCCGCAACACCCTCCTCATCGCCGACGTCGACCCGGACGAACGCCCCGAGGACGAGGACGAGTACTACGACCACCAGCTGATCGACCTCGACGTGGTGACCGTGGACGGCACCGAGGTCGGCCGGATCACCGAGATCTCCCACCTGCCCTCCCAGGACCTCTTCGTCGTGGAGCGTCCCGACGGCAGCGAGGTCTACGTGCCGTTCGTCGAGGAGATCGTCACCGACATCGACCTGGGAGAACAGCGCGCGGTCATCGACCCGCCGCCGGGTCTGATCGACGACCGCGCCGAGATCGCCTCCGCCCGCGACGACGCCGACGGGACCCGCGACGACGCCGGGGACGACGCCTGATGCGGCTCGACGTCGTCACGATCTTCCCCGAGTACCTCGAACCGCTGAACGTCTCCCTGGTCGGCAAGGCCCGCGCGCGCGGCCGGCTGGACGTCCGGGTGCACGACCTGCGCGCCTGGACCCACGACCGGCACCACACCGTCGACGACACCCCGTACGGCGGCGGTCCCGGCATGGTGATGAAACCCGAGCCGTGGGGCGAGGCCCTGGACACCGTCCTGGCGGACGGGTACGAGAGCGGCGCCCGGGAACCGGCCCTCATCGTGCCCACCCCCAGCGGCCGCCCGTTCACCCAGGAACTCGCCGTCCGCCTCTCCGAGCGCCCCTGGCTGATCTTCACCCCGGCCCGCTACGAGGGCATCGACCGCCGGGTCGTCGACGAGTACGCCACCCGCATGCCCGTGTACGAGGTGTCCATCGGGGACTACGTCCTGGCCGGCGGCGAGGCGGCCGTCCTGGTCGTCACCGAGGCCGTCGCGCGGCTCCTGCCCGGCGTGCTCGGGAACGCCGAGTCCCACCGCGACGACTCCTTCGCCCCCGGCGCCATGGCCGGCCTCCTGGAGGGTCCCGTGCACACCAAGCCGCCGCACTGGCGCGGCCGGGGCATCCCCGACGTGCTGCTCAGCGGCCACCACGGCAGGATCGCCCGCTGGCGCCGCGACGAGGCGCTCAAGCGCACCACCGCCCACAGGCCCGACCTCATCGAGCGCAGCGCCCCCACGGCGTTCGACAAGAAGGACCGCGAGATGCTGTCCGTCCTGGGCTGGGAACCGGACCCCGCGGGCGAGCCGTACGGCCGATTTTGGCGCAGGACCGGCGGCGTGGAAGAATAGGCCGCTGTTGTGCGCCGACCGGCGTGCGCCCCTGCCGCAGGGGGACACGACGCCCGCCCGCGCCGCACATCCCCGATCCGACCTTCTTGCCGTTGATGACCTGCGGCATCAGCGAAGAAAGCAGACGAAATGTCTCACCTGCTCGACTCCGTCGACTCCGCGTCGCTGCGCAGCGACGTCCCGGCCTTCCGCCCCGGCGACACCGTCAACGTCCACGTCCGCGTCATCGAGGGCAGCCGCTCCCGTGTGCAGCAGTTCAAGGGCGTGGTGATCCGCCGCCAGGGTGCCGGCGTCCGCGAGACCTTCACGGTCCGCAAGGTCTCCTTCTCCGTCGGCGTCGAGCGCACCTTCCCGGTGCACACCCCGATCGTGGAGAAGATCGAGCTCGTCACCAAGGGTGACGTCCGCCGCGCCAAGCTGTACTACCTGCGCGAACTGCGCGGCAAGGCCGCGAAGATCAGGGAGAAGCGCGAGAGCTGAGCGCTTTTCCGGGGTCACGCCGGGGCCGGATAGCATCTGGCCCCGATGGACACCGAAGCACAGCAGACGGAGCGCGACCGCTCCTCCCGCCCGGACACGACCGAGGACACCTCGGGGACACCGGGCCCGGAGGGCCGGTCGCGTTCCGCGTTGGGGCGGGGCGTCGCCTGGCTTCCCGGCGGATGGGTCACCCTGACCCTGACGCTCTGCCTGGTCTTCCTGCTGGCGCTCAGCACGTTCGTGGTGCGGCCCTTCCAGATCCCCAGCGGCTCGATGGAGCCGGAATTGAGGATCGGGGACCGTGTTCTCGTAAACAAGTTGGCATACCGTTTCGGAGCCGCGCCGCAGCGCGGCGACGTGGTGGTGTTCGACGGAGCCGGACATTTCGGCGACGGCGACTTCATCAAGCGCGTCGTCGGGGTGGGCGGGGACCGCGTGGTCTGCTGCGACGAGGAGGGGAGGATCCGGGTGAACGGCCGGTCGGTCGACGAGTCGGGTTTCCTGTTCCCCGGTGACGACGCGTCCACGGTGCCCTTCGACGTCGTGGTGCCCGAGGGCCGCCTGTTCGTCCTCGGCGACCACCGCAGCGCCTCCAGCGACTCGCGCGACCGCCTCGGCTCGCCCGGCGGCGGCATGATCCCCGCCGGTGACCTGATCGGCCGGGCCGACGGCATCGCCTGGCCGTTCGGCAGAGCGGGGCGGCTGCACCGCCCCGACGCGTACGCGCGCGTCCCCGCCCCGGCGGCGGACCCGGCGCACACCGGGGGAGGCGCCCATGGGTAACCGCGGCAAACCCCGCGGCGTACCGGCCAGTGCCGCGGAGAACCTGCTGCCCACCGGCTTCCGCCGCACCGCCAGGAGCGACGGGCGCACCCGGGCCGAGCGGCGCCGGCTCCAGCGCAAGGTCAAGCGGCGCCGCCGCCGCAGCGCGGTCAAGGAGATCCCGCTGCTGATCGGCGTCGCCGTCCTGATAGCGCTGGTCCTCAAGACGTTCCTGGTCCAGGCGTTCGTCATCCCGTCCGGCTCCATGGAGCAGACGATCCGCATCGGCGACCGGGTCCTGGTCGACAAGCTCACCCCCTGGTTCGGTTCCGAGCCGCAGCGGGGGGACGTCGTGGTGTTCAAGGACCCCGGCGGCTGGCTCCAGGACGAGCAGACCGTGCCCAAGAAGGACGACCCGGTCGGCATCAAGCAGATCAAGGAAGGGCTCACCTTCATCGGACTGCTGCCGTCCGAGAACGACAAGGACCTCATCAAGCGGGTCGTCGGGGTCGGCGGCGACCGGGTCCAGTGCTGCGACCGCCAGGGCCGGGTCAGCGTCAACGGCGTCCCCCTGGAGGAGAACGACTACCTGTACCCCGGTAACCGCCCGTCGACGATCCCCTTCGACATCACCGTCCCCGAGGGGCGGCTGTGGGTGATGGGGGACCACCGCTCCAACTCCGCCGACTCCCGTTCGCACCAGGACACCGACTACGGCGGCACCGTCTCCGAGGACGAGGTCGTCGGGCGGGCCATGGTCATCGCCTGGCCGCTCGGGCACTGGAGCACACTGGAGGAGCCGAAAACCTACGCATCCGTGTCGGATTCGGCGCCCGGGTCGACGGCAGGCCCCCCGCCGTCGCATAGGGTTGCCCCCGACGATCCGAACGCGATGATGCAACTCCCGATCCCTGCGGAACTCCCGCTCGTTATGGGAGTGGTGGGCCTGCTCCGGCACCGGGGCCGGCGGCGGCAGAGAGTAAGGAGTTGGCGTGGGGGATGCGGCGGTTGGCGCACGGTCCGGGCACGAGGGCGAGGAGCACCGCGGACGCCCTGTGGGAGCGGCCTACCCGGCGGCGGGCGACTCCGTGACCTCCGGGAATCACTCCCCGGCGGGCGGCGGAGACGGTCCCGGGGACCTGCCCCCCACGGCACGAGGAGGCGGGGACGGCGGCGCGCCCCAGGCGAAGAAGCCGCGTTCCTTCTGGAAGGAACTGCCGATCCTGATCGGTATCGCGCTGGTCCTGGCGCTGCTGATCAAGACGTTCCTGGTACAGGCGTTCTCGATCCCGTCCGACTCGATGCAGAACACCCTCCAGCAGGGTGACCGGGTTCTGGTCGACAAGCTCACCCCCTGGTTCGGTTCCGAGCCCGAGCGTGGCGAGGTGGTCGTCTTCCACGACCCCGACAACTGGCTGGCGGGTGAGCCCACGCCGCAGCCCAACGCGCTGCAGCAGATGCTCAGCTGGATCGGCCTGATGCCGTCCGCCGAGGAGAAGGACCTGATCAAGCGGGTCGTCGGCGTCGGCGGCGACACGGTCGAGTGCAAGGGCACCGGCCCGCTGAAGGTCAACGGCAAGGCGCTCAACGAGCCGTACGTGTACCCCGGCAACACCCCGTGCAGCCAGGACGACCAGGGCGGCCAGTTCAAGGTGAAGGTGCCCGAGGGCCACATCTGGGTCATGGGCGACCACCGGCAGAACTCCCGCGACTCGCGGTACAACCGGGCCGACAAGAACGACGGCATGGTCCCCGTGAAGGAGGTCGTGGGCCGGGCCGTCGTCATCGCCTGGCCGGTCAACCGCTGGGACAACCTCCCGGTCCCGGCCACCTACGACCAGCCAGGACTGAACGCGGCCGGATCCGCGGCGGACGCCGCCCTGGCGGTCGCTCCCCAGGGCCTGGCGCTCGTCGGCGCGGTGCCGCTGGTGCTGTGGCGCCGTCGCCGCGAGGCCGGCGCCCAGGGCCGCTGAGGAGGGGCTGACCCGGTCCGGTACCGCCGGGTAGGGTGCCGCCCATGAGTGGACGGAGCACGACGCACCACGCCCCGGGCGGCAACGGCAGCGACCGGGGCCCCGCGGCGGCCGGCAGGACCGGGCGGCGCCTGTCGGGGCTGGCCGTGGCCCTGGGGATGGTGCTGTTCCTCGGCGGCTTCGTCTGGGGAGCGATCGTCTACCGCCCCTACACCGTGCCCACCACCTCCATGGCCCCGACCATCGGTGCCGGCGACCGCGTGCTGGCGCAGCGGGTCGACGACGCGGACGTGCGCCGCGGCGACGTCGTCGTCTTCCGCGACGAGAACTGGGCCGACGTGCCGATCATCAAGCGGGTCGTCGCCGTCGGCGGGGACACCGTCTCCTGCTGCGACAACGGCAGGCTGAAGGTCAACGGCAAGGAGATCGACGAACCGTACCTGCCGCGGGACGCGGTGGCCGAGCTCAGCACCTTCCCCGCGGTGACCGTGCCCGAGGGGCGGCTGTTCCTGCTCGGTGACGAGCGGTCCGGCTCGGTGGACTCCACCGCCCACCTCACCGACGCCGCCAACGGCACCGTCGCGCGCAGCGCGGTCCAGGCCCGGGTCGACGCCGTGGTGTGGCCGATGGACGGCATGCTGCCGGCCCCCACCGGCTTCCGCGAGCTCGGCACCCTGTCCTCGCCCGGCCCGCTGCCGGCCGTGGTGGCGATGATCGCCGGCGGCGCGGTGCTGGTGCTCGCCGGTGCCGCATACGGCCCGCTCGCCCAGCGGGCCGCCGCGTCGCGGGCCCGGGCGGCGACGCCCGCCGGGTCGGCGGACCGGCCGGGAGCGGGGGCGTCCGGTGGCCGCTGAGACCGCTCCGGCGGCCGGGGAGCCCCAGGAGGCCGGACTGCGCCGCGTCGCCCGCGTGGTCCTGCTCGACCCGCAGGACCGCATCCTGCTGCTGCACGGCCACGAGCCGGACGACCCCTGTGACGACTGGTGGTTCACGCCCGGCGGTGGCGTGGAGGGCACGGAGACCCGCGAGGAGGCCGCCCTGCGGGAACTCGCCGAGGAGACCGGCATCACCGACGTGGAACTCGGCCCCGTGCTCTGGCGGCGGCGGTGCTCCTTCCCCTTCGCCGGCCGCCGCTGGGACCAGGACGAGTGGTACTTCCTGGCGCGGACCGAGCAGACGGTCGGCGCCGCGACGGCACTGACCGAGCTGGAGCGGCGCAGTGTCGCCGGTGCGCGTTGGTGGACGTGCCCGGAACTGGCACGGGCGCATGAGACGGTGTATCCGACCAGACTCGCCGAGCTGCTGCGCAGGCTGCTCGACGAAGGTCCCCCGGCCGGACCCGAGACCCTGGACACCGAAATCGTCTGAGGGCTCCGTGACTGGCGCACAATGGGGGGATCGCACGCTGAAGGGGAACATGCCATGAGCGCCGAGGACCTCGAGAAGTACGAGACCGAGATGGAGCTGAAGCTCTACCGGGAGTACCGCGATGTCGTCGGTCTGTTCAAATACGTGATCGAGACGGAGCGCCGCTTCTACCTGACCAACGACTACGAGATGCAGGTGCACTCGGTCCAGGGAGAGGTGTTCTTCGAGGTGTCCATGGCGGACGCCTGGGTCTGGGACATGTACCGGCCCGCCCGGTTCGTCAAGCAGGTCCGCGTCCTGACGTTCAAGGACGTGAACATCGAGGAGCTCAACAAGAGCGATCTGGAGCTCCCGAGCGGGTGACGGAGTTTTCCACAACCGGCGGGTCGTCCACCAAGATCCACTTCGTGGGGCGGGCTGCGTGAACGTGGGCACCGAAAGGCGGTGCCGACATGACGACGAACGCACGACCCGCACGACCCGCAGGACCCGCAGGACCCGCAGGACCCGCACGACGGGGAGCACGACCGGTGGTCCCCGCACGACCTCCCGGCAGCGCACAGGGGGCACGCAGCGCGCTGGGCCGGTACGGCGAGGCGCTGGCCGCGCGACGGCTGGCCGAGGCCGGGATGACGGTCCTGGAGCGCAACTGGCGCTGCGGCCGGACCGGCGAGATCGACATCGTGGCCCGGGACGGGGACGTCCTGGTGGTCTGCGAGGTGAAGACCCGCCGGGCCGGCGCCTTCCAGCACCCGATGGAGGCGGTCACGGCAGCCAAGGCCGACCGCCTGCGGGAACTGGCCGAACGCTGGCTGCGCGACCACGACGGAGCACCGCCCGGCGGCGTCCGCATCGACCTGGTGGGCGTGGTGCTGCCCGCCCGCGGAGCGCCCCGCGTCGAGCACGTGCGGGGGGTGGCCTGACATGGGCTTCGCCCGTACCTGCGCGGTCGCCCTGGTCGGCGTCGAGGGCGTCGTGGTGGAGGTCCAGGCCGACCTCGAACCGGGCGTGGCGGCGTTCACCCTGGTGGGGCTGCCCGACAAGAGCCTGACGGAGAGCCGGGACCGGGTCCGCGCGGCCGTCGTGAACTCCGGCGCCGAGTGGCCCCAGAAGAAGCTCACCGTGGGCCTCAGCCCCGCCTCCGTGCCCAAGGCCGGCAGCGGCTTCGACCTCGCCGTCGCGAGCGCGGTGCTCGGCGCCGCCGAACGGCTCGACCCACGGGTGCTGGCCGACATCGTCATGATCGGTGAGCTGGGCCTGGACGGCCGGGTCCGGCCGGTCCGCGGCACCCTCCCCGCCGTGCTGGCCGCGGCCGACGCCGGATACGAGCAGGTCGTCGTACCGGAGTGTGCCGCCGCCGAGGCGTCGCTGGTGCCGGGCGTGTCCGTGCTCGGCATCCGCAGCCTGCGCCAGCTGATCGCGGTGCTGGCCGACGAACCGGTGCCCGAGGAGGAACCCCCGGACCCCGCACGGCCCGACCCGCTGCTGGCGGGCCTGCGCGTCCCCGGCACCGGCGCGGCCACCGGCCTGCCCGGCGCGGGCGCGGCCGCGTGGGACCGGGGCCACGACCTGACCGACGTCGTCGGCCAGCTGTCCGCCCGGACCGCCGTCGAGGTGGCCGCGGCGGGCGGCCACCACCTGTTCCTGGAGGGACCCCCGGGCGCGGGGAAGACGATGCTGGCGGAGCGCCTGCCGAGCCTGCTGCCCCCGCTGGACCGGCAGGAGTCGCTGGAGGTCACCGCGGTGCACTCGGTGGCCGGCCTGCTCCCTGCGGACAAACCCCTGATCGACACGGCCCCCTACTGCGCCCCGCACCACTCGGCCACGCTCCAGGCACTCGTCGGCGGCGGTCCGGGCATCGCCCGGCCCGGGGCGGTCTCGCTCTCCCACAGAGGAATCCTCTTCCTCGACGAGACCCCGGAGTTCAGCAGCCACGCCCTGGACGCCCTGCGCCAGCCGCTGGAGTCGGGGCACGTCGTGATCGCCCGCAGCTCGGGCGTGGTGCGCTTCCCGGCGCGGTTCCTGATGGTGCTGGCCGCCAACCCCTGCCCCTGCGGGCGCTTCTCGCTGACCGACGGCTCCTGCGACTGCCCGCCCTCCGCGATCCGCCGCTACCAGGCACGGCTGTCCGGGCCGCTGCTGGACCGGGTCGACCTGCGCGTGGTGACCGACCGCGTCACCCGCGCCGAGCTCACCGCCTCCGGCGCGCGGGGCGAGTCCACCGCCACGGTCGCCGCCCGGGTGCGCTCCGCCCGGGAACGCGCCGCGGCACGCTTCGCGGGGACCCCGTGGCAGACCAACAGCGACATCCCGGGACGGGAACTGCGCACCCGCTGGCGAGCCGCCCCCGGCGCCATGGACGACGCCGAGCGGAGCCTGGAACGGGGCGTGCTCACCGCCCGCGGCATCGACCGCGTGCTGCGGGTCGCCTGGACCGTGGCCGACCTCGTCGGCCATGACCGCCCCGACGCCACGGACGTCGCCCTCGCGCTGCAACTGCGCACGGGCGTTCCCCGGGGCGTCCCCATGGCGCTCGGAGCCCCGGCGTGAGCGCCGGGGCGGGGGAGAGGGAGGGCCCCGACGCCGGCCGGGCAGGGCTCAGTGCGGCCGGGCGCCGCCCCGGCGACGGACACCACGGCGGCCCGGATCCGTCCGGTGCGGCGGGCGCCCGCCGCACCGGGCCGGACGGCGCGGAACCCGACGAGGCCGGCGCCCGCCGCACCGGGCCGGACGGCGCGGGATCCGAGGAGGACCTCCTTGCCCGGGTCCTCCTCACCCGGGTGTTCGAGCCCGGGGACGAGACCGGCGGGCAGTGGGTGCGGGAACGCGGGGCGCCCGCCGTGGCGCGACGGCTGCGGTCGGGCGGCCCGCCCCTGCCCGGCGTGAGCGGCAGACGGTGGGCCGGGCTGCTCGCGCGGGCCGAGCGCGCCCGTCCGCACCGGGACCTCGCGGTCGCCCGGGACGCCGGGGTGCGGTTCGTGTGCCCGGGGTCCGCCGAGTGGCCCCGACAGCTCGACGACCTGGGGGACGCCCGGCCCCTCGGCCTGTGGGTGCGCGGCCCGGCCGGCCTGCGGATGTGGGCGCTGCGCTCGGTGGCGGTCGTCGGCGCCCGGGCCTGCACCGAGTACGGGGCCCACATGGCCGCCACGCTGGCCGCCGGGCTCGCCGAGAGCGGCTGGATCGTGGTCTCCGGCGGGGCCTACGGTGTGGACGGCGCCGCCCACCGCGGCGCGCTCGCCTCCGGTGGCGCCACCATCGCCGTCCTGGCCTGCGGGGTCGACCGCCCCTACCCGCGCGGGCACACCCAGCTGATCGGCCGGATCGCCGAACAGGGGCTCGTCGTCGGCGAGTTGCCCCCCGGGGAACACCCCACGCAGAGCAGGTTCGTCCTCCGCAACCGGGTGATCGCCGCACTCACCCGGGGCACCGTGGTCGTCGAGGCCGCCCACCGCAGCGGGTCCCTCGTGACGGCGAGGGCGGCCCAGCGCCTGGGACGTCACACGATGGGGGTACCGGGGCCCGCCACCAGCGGCCTCTCCGCCGGGGTGCACGAACTGCTGCGGCAGGGTGCCGTGCTCGTCACCGACGCGGCGGAGGTCGTGGAACTGGTCGGCGCCATGGGGGAGCTCGCACCGGTCCGCCGGGGACCGGTCCTGCCCCGGGACCTGCTGGAACCGGCCGCCCGCCGCGTCCTCGCCGCGCTGCCGGGCCGCGGGTCGGCCGGCCCCGAGGAGATCGCCCGCGGCGCGCAGACCACCCCGGACGACGCCGTCGCGAGGCTGTACGAACTGCGAGCACTTGGATACGTCGAACGACACGACGACGGCTGGAAGTTGACACGCCAGGCGGTGATCCCGGCCGAGCGGTGATCGCCACGGACCCTGACCGAGCGTGTTCGGCCGTCCGGGGGAACGCCGACATCCCTTGGAAAATACGCTAGTTGGGGCACCCGGGTGATCACTGAGAGCGACGAGGGGGGAGCGGGGAGGCGGCGCGCGGAACCCCTCCGCACCCGGTCCGCCCGCCCCTCTTCGCTGAACGCGACGCCTCAGTCACGCTACGCTCACGAGGGCCCCCAACGGACAGGTGCCCCGGCCCGCACGCCGGCACCCCGACACCAGGCAGCACCACCCCACGGCAGAACGGCACAAGGCGACGAATGCCCCAGCACACCTCCGGGTCAGACCGGGCGGCCATCCCCCCAGCCGCCCGCGACCATGGCAACGTGCGGCCGCCCGCTCCCTCGACGCTCGACGAGCTGTGGCGGTCGTACAAGCAGACGGGGGACGAGCGGCTCCGGGAGCAGCTGATCCTGCACTACTCGCCGCTGGTGAAGTACGTCGCGGGCCGGGTCGGCGTGGGGCTCCCGTCCAACGTGGACCAGGCGGACTTCGTCTCCTCCGGCGTGTTCGGCCTGATCGACGCGATCGAGAAGTTCGACGTCGAGCGGGAGATCAAGTTCGAGACGTACGCGATCACCCGCATCCGGGGCGCGATGATCGACGAACTGCGCGCGCTGGACTGGATCCCGCGCTCGGTACGGCAGAAGGCGCGCAACGTGGAGCGGGCCTACGCCACGCTGGAGGCACAGCTGCGGCGCACCCCCTCGGAGAGCGAGGTCGCCCGCGAGATGGGCATCGGGGTGGACGACCTGCACGCGGTTTTCAGCCAGTTGTCGCTCGCCAACGTCGTCGCCCTGGAGGAACTGCTGCACGTCGGGGGCGAGGGCGGTGACCGGCTCAGCCTCATGGACACCCTGGAGGACACCTCCGCCGACAACCCGGTGGAGGTGGCCGAGGACCGGGAGCTGCGGCGGTTCCTGGCGCGGGCGATCAACACCCTGCCCGACCGGGAGAAGACCGTCGTCACGCTGTACTACTACGAGGGCCTCACCCTGGCCGAGATCGGCAACGTCCTCGGCGTGACGGAGAGCAGGGTGAGCCAGATCCACACCAAATCGGTGCTCCAGTTGCGGGCGAAACTGGCCGGATTCGCCCGCTGAACACGACTGCGCCGCCGGTCCGGTCCCGCCCGCTCCGGGGACGGCCCCGCTCACCGGACCGCGGCCGCTCCCGGGCGCCCGACCTGCGGTTGCGGCCGGACGACTCCCGTCCCGGACGGTGCATCCGTACAGTGGACGGCGTGCCAAGGATTCGAGCGGCCTCCGTGGCCGAGCACCGGTCGATGCAGCGAGCCGCCCTGCTGGACGCGGCCCGCTCCCTGCTGTCCGAAGGCGGTACGGAGGCGCTGACCTTCCCCGCACTCGCCGAGCGCACGGGCCTCGCGCGCTCCTCCGTGTACGAGTACTTCCGGTCGCGGGCGGCCGTGGTCGAGGAGCTGTGCGAGGTCGACTTCCCGGTCTGGGCGGCCGAGGTCGAGGCGGCGATGGCGGCGGCCGAGGGGACCGACGCCAAGGTCGAGGCGTACGTACGCAAGCAGCTGGAACTGGTGGGCGACCGGCGGCACCGGGCCGTGGTGGCCATCTCCGCCAGCGAGCTGGACGCGGGCGCCCGGGAGAAGATCCGCGCGGCGCACGGCGGCCTGATCGCCATGATCGTGGAGGCGCTGGAGGGGCTGGGCCACAGCCAGCCCCGGCTGGCCGCGATGCTGCTCCAGGGCGTCGTCGACGCGGCGGTCCGCCGTATCGAACTGGGTGCCGCGGAGGACCCGGCGACGATCACGGAGGCGGCGGTCTCCATGGCCCTGCGGGGCGTCCACACCTGATCCGCCCGATCCCCCGGACGGTGCGCCCGCTCCCGCCGGGGAGGACGCCCCGGCCACCGCAGCCCTTCCACGCCGGCGCTCACCCGCTCCGGCGGCCTCTGCCCCGGGGCCCTCTCACTCCGGCAACGGAACCCCCAGCACCGGCAGGAGTCTCGACGGGCCGCGGTGCAGCAGCCAGGGTGGGAGCAGGGCGAGCGGGTCCAGGTAGGTGTCCCCGCGCAGCAGGCCCCAGTGCAGGCAGGGGGCCGTGCAGTGGGAACCGGCCGGCTCCACCGTGCCGACGACCGCGCCCGCGGCGACGGAATCGCCCTTGGCCACCGAGGCCAGGACCGGCTCGTAGGTCGTGCGCAGCGGCGGCTCCCCGGTGCCCGGCAGTTCCACGGACACCACCCCCTTTCCGGCCACCCGGCCCGCGAAGGAGACCCGGCCCGCCGCGACCGCCCGCACCGGGGCACCGGGAGCGGCCGCCAGGTCCACGCCCCGGTGCCCCCGCCCGTACACGGTCGCCGGCGGTTCCCAGCCACGCAGCACCCGCGGCCGGCCCCCGACCGGCCAGTTCCGCCCCACCGCCGGAACACCGGCCGGTTCCGCCGCCGGTGCCGCAGGCGGTTCCACGGCCGAGCCCTCGCCCGGTCCCGCCGTCTCGTCTCTTCCCGATCTTCCCGATCCCGCCGTCGTCCCGTCTCGGCCGGATCGCGCCGTCCCGTCCCCGGCGGAATCCGCCCTCTCCTCCCCGGCGGACCTCGCCCTCCCGTCCCCGGCGGACTCCGCCCCCTCCTCCCCGGCGGATCGCGCCGTCCCGTCCCCGGCGGATTGCGCCGCCCCGCCCCCGCCTGGCTCGACGCTCGTCTCCCCGCGCGGGGCCGGGGCCGCCGAACCCGCCGCCAGCAGGCGGGCGGGGGACGGTGCCAGCAGCAGCATCGCGGTCAGCAGCAGGAGCAGCGCGAGCCGCGCGCACACCCGTGGCCACCCGGGGATCCGGGCCCCGGCATCTGTCGTCGTTCGCATGCCCGCAGCGTCCCGCGGATCCGTGATCACGGCTCCGGCCTGTGGACGGTCGACCGGTTGTGGACAAGGGCGTCACCCGGCACCCCGCGGGTCCCGTACACTTCTATGGCGACCCGGCCACCGGGTCGACTTCGCACGCCCCGACATCGGGACCGGTCACGGCCGTCCCCCGGTGTCAGCGCCCCTCGGTCCTTCGTGGCACGGCGCGTCGTGGGCGTCAGGAGCGGGAGCCGTCCGGCACCCGCGGCACAACCGAGAAAAGCAAGGAGATACGGCCATGGCCGTCGTCACGATGCGGGAGCTGCTGGAGAGCGGCGTCCACTTCGGTCACCAGACCCGCCGTTGGAACCCGAAGATGAAGCGCTTCATCTTCACCGAGCGCAACGGCATCTACATCATCGACCTGCTCCAGTCGCTGTCGTACATCGACCGCGCCTACGAGTTCGTCAAGGAGACCGTGGCCCACGGCGGCACGGTCATGTTCGTCGGCACGAAGAAGCAGGCGCAGGAGGCCATCGCCGAGCAGGCCACCCGCGTCGGTATGCCCTACGTCAACCAGCGCTGGCTGGGCGGCATGCTCACCAACTTCTCGACCGTCTACAAGCGCCTGCAGCGCCTGAAGGAGCTTGAGCAGATCGACTTCGAGGACGTGGCCGCCTCCGGCCTCACCAAGAAGGAGCTGCTGGTCCTCTCCCGCGAGAAGGCCAAGCTGGAGAAGACCCTCGGTGGTATCCGCGAGATGCAGAAGGTGCCCAGCGCCGTCTGGATCGTGGACACCAAGAAGGAGCACATCGCGGTCGGCGAGGCCCGGAAGCTCAACATCCCGGTCGTCGCCATCCTCGACACCAACTGCGACCCCGACGAGGTCGACTACAAGATCCCGGGCAACGACGACGCGATCCGCTCCGTCACCCTGCTCACCCGCGTGATCGCCGACGCCGTGGCCGAGGGCCTCATCGCCCGCTCCGGTGTCGCCACCGAGGGCAAGGGCGAGAAGGCCGCCGGCGAGCCGCTGGCCGAGTGGGAGCGCGACCTGCTCGAGGGCGAGAAGAAGGCGGAGGCCGCCGCCCCGGCCGCCACCGAGGCCGAGAAGCCGGCCGAGGCCCCCGCCGCCGAGGCCGAGAAGCCCGCCGAGGCCCCGGCCGCCGAGGCTCCGGCCGCCGAGGCTCCGGCCGCCGAGGCCGAGCAGGCCTGACCGCCCCGTCCGTGGTGATGACGGCGGGAGCGGTGGCATGACATCCGCTCCCGCCGTTCACCCGTAGGTCGGCGGCGCCACGGGGGCCCACAGCTCGCTGTGGGTCTCCCGGCCCGCGGATCTCCGAACCTCCAGACTTCGAGAAAGACTCACAGACTCATGGCGAACTACACCGCCGCCGACGTCAAGAAGCTCCGGGAGCTCACCGGCGCCGGCATGATGGACTGCAAGAAGGCCCTGGACGAGGCCGACGGCGACGTCGACAAGGCTGTCGAGGCGCTCCGGATCAAGGGCCAGAAGGGCGTCGCCAAGCGCGAGGGCCGCTCCGCCGAGAACGGCGCCGTGGTCTCGATCATCGCCGACGACAACTCCTCCGGCGTCCTCGTCGAGCTGAAGTGCGAGACGGACTTCGTCGCCAAGGGCGAGAAGTTCCAGGGCGTGGCCACCGCCATCGCCGAGCACGTCGCCAAGACCTCCCCGGCCGACCTCGAGGCCCTGCTCGCCTCCGAGATCGAGGCCGGCAAGACCGTCCAGGCGTACGTCGACGAGGCCAACGCCAACCTCGGCGAGAAGATCGTCCTGGACCGCTTCGCGCAGTTCTCCGACGGTTACGTCACCGCGTACATGCACCGCACGATGCCCGACCTGCCCCCGCAGATCGGTGTCCTCGTCGAGCTCGACAAGCCGAACGCCGAGGTCGCCAAGGGCGTCGCCCAGCACATCGCCGCCTTCGCGCCGAAGTACCTCTCCAAGGAGGACGTGCCGGCCGACGTCGTCGAGTCCGAGCGCCGCGTCGCCGAGGAGACCACCCGCGCCGAGGGCAAGCCCGAGGCCGCCCTGCCGAAGATCGTCGAGGGTCGCCTCAACGGCTTCTTCAAGGACGCCACGCTGCTCGGCCAGCCCTACGCGCTCGACAACAAGAAGTCCGTCCAGAAGGTCCTGGACGAGGCCGGTGTCACCCTGAAGCGCTTCACGCGCATCAAGGTCGGCATCTGAGTCCGTACCGCGACGGGCGCACGACCCCGATAGGGTCGGCAGCAGTCGTACGGTCACGCCGTCACGCACGCGCGCGTGCCGGACGACAGCAGATCTGACGAGGAGGCCATTGCCGCATGGGATGCGAACCACGCCCCACCGGCAATGGCCTTCTTCGTATGTGCAACGAAAGAGGCGGGATCCCCGATGACCACCAAGGCTGAGAAGAGCGACGACGGCAAAGTGCACGGCCGGTTTCTGCTGAAGCTGTCCGGAGAGGCGTTCTCCGGGGGCGGCGGCCTGGGCGTGGACCCCGACGTGGTGCACGCCATCGCGCGGGAGATCGCGGCCGTCGTCCGCGACGGCGCGCAGATCGCGATCGTCATCGGTGGCGGCAACTTCTTCCGCGGAGCCGAACTCCAGCTGCGCGGCATGGACCGGGCCCGCTCCGACTACATGGGCATGCTCGGCACCGTGATGAACTGCCTCGCCCTCCAGGACTTCCTGGAGAAGGAGGGCGTCGACTGCCGGGTGCAGACCGCCATCACCATGGGGCAGGTCGCCGAGCCGTACATCCCGCTGCGCGCCGTGCGCCACCTGGAGAAGGGCCGCGTCGTCATCTTCGGCGCCGGTATGGGCATGCCGTACTTCTCCACCGACACCACCGCCGCCCAGCGGGCCCTGGAGATCGACGCCGAGGCGCTGCTCATGGGCAAGAACGGCGTGGACGGGGTCTACGACTCCGACCCCAAGACCAACCCCGACGCGGTGAAGTTCGATCACCTCGGCTACGGCGAGGTCATCACGCGCGACCTGAAGGTCGCCGACGCCACGGCCGTCACGCTGTGCCGGGACAACAAGCTCCCGATCGTCGTCTTCGAACTCCTGGCGGAGGGCAACATCGCCCGCGCCGTCAAGGGTGAGAAGATCGGCACGCTGGTGGGCGACCCGGTCAGCCACGGCTGATCACCCCGACCGGGGGTGGACAATGGCCCGCCGGTCGGGAACCGTGCAGAAAGAAGACGCGACGCAGCCGGCCGCCGCCCGACAGGCAACCGCAGCCGGGCCTACTCAAGACACGCAGGAGCAAGTGGTGATCGAAGAGACCCTCCTCGAGGCCGAGGAGAAGATGGAGAAGGCCGTCGTGGTCGCCAAGGAGGACTTCGCCGCGATCCGCACCGGCCGTGCGCACCCGGCGATGTTCAACAAGATCGTGGCCGACTACTACGGCGCGCTGACGCCGATCAACCAGCTGGCCTCGTTCTCCGTGCCCGAGCCGCGCATGGCCGTGGTCACGCCGTTCGACAAGACCGCACTGCGCAACATCGAGCAGGCGATCCGCGACTCCGACCTGGGCGTCAACCCGAGCAACGACGGCAACATCATCAGGGTGGTCTTCCCGGAGCTCACCGAGGAGCGCCGCCGCGAGTTCATCAAGGTCGCCAAGGCCAAGGGCGAGGACGCCAAGGTGTCCATCCGCGCCGTGCGCCGCAAGGCCAAGGACGCCATCGACAAGATGATCAAGGACGGCGAGGTCGGCGAGGACGAGGGCCGGCGTGCCGAGAAGGAGCTCGACGACACCACCGCGAAGTACGTGGCCCAGGTGGACGAGCTCCTCAAGCACAAGGAAGCGGAACTGCTCGAAGTCTGATGAACGACTCTTCCTGGAGGGCGTCGCCGCAGGCCGGGTACTGGGGGCCCTCCGACCAGGGGCCCGTCCAGGGAGCCGCCCCGGCGGGTCCCGCGTACGATGCGCACAACGCGCAGCAGACTCGCCCCATGCCCATCGTGCCCGACGTGCCCGAACCCGGCGGAGACCAGGACGTGGACCAGGGGGCCGCTCGGCTGAGCGGCCCCTTGTTCCGAGACGAGACGCCGCAGGCACGACCCCACCCAGGGGAGGTGCCGCAGAATCCGGAGCCCATGCCCGACGCCCCGCAGCCTGCGCCGGCCCCGCAGAAGAAGAGCGCGGGCCGTGACCTGGGCGCCGCCATAGGGGTGGGTGTCGGGCTCGGCGCGGTGATCGTCGCGTCCCTGTTCATCGTCAAGGCCGTCTTCGTCGGCGTGGTCGCCGTCGCGGTCGTGGTCGGCGTGTGGGAACTGACCAAGCGGCTCCAGGAGCGCAAGGACATCCGCGCGCCCTTCGTGCCGCTCGCGATCGGCGGCGCGGCGATGGTCGTCGCCGGGTACGCGCGGGGCGCCGAGGGCGCCTGGGCCGCCATGGCGCTCACCGCGCTCGCCGTGCTGGTCTGGCGCATGACCGAACGCCCCGAGGGCTACCTCAAGGACGTCACGGCCGGCGTGTTCACCGCCTTCTACGTGCCGTTCCTGGCGACCTTCGTGGCGATGATGCTGACGGCGGACGACGGATCCCGGCGGGTCCTGACGTTCCTGGTGCTCACGGTCGTCAGCGACACCGGTGCCTACGCCGTCGGCTGGCGCTTCGGCACGCACAAGCTGGCCCCCCGCATCAGCCCCGGCAAGACCCGCGAGGGCCTGCTGGGCGCCATCGGCTTCGCGATGGTGGCGGGCGCGCTGTGCATGCAGTTCCTGATCGACGACGGCTCCTGGTGGCAGGGCCTGCTCCTCGGCCTCGCGGTCGCGGTCAGCGCCACGCTCGGCGACCTGGGCGAGTCCATGATCAAGCGCGACCTCGGCATCAAGGACATGGGCACCCTGCTCCCGGGCCACGGCGGCATCATGGACCGGTTGGACTCCCTGCTCCCGACCGCCCCGGTGGTCTGGCTGCTGCTGGTGATCTTCGTCGGCTCGTCCTGACCGCCCGCCTGCGCGTCACGGCCCCCGCCCCCGTCACTCCGGGGCGGGGGCCGCGTCGTCTCTCCCCCTCCGGCTCCTGCGGTGCGGCGGAATACGGCGGGACCGGAGGCGCGTTGCCGCGATCACCGACCGGGCCCGTCCGGTGGGGGAGAGGACGTGAGGCAGTGAGTCTCCGGCGGTTCGAATACGCCCTGGCCGTGGCCGAAGCGGGTTCGGTGACGGCGGCGGCGGAGTCCCTGCACGTCGCCCAGCCGTCCGTGTCCCAGCACCCTGTGTCGCACGCCTTTCGCCCACCGCCCGGAGCGGTGGGGACCAACCAACGCGATCGAACGTGCCGCCCACAGCGCCCGTGGCAGACTCCGGCGCATGACACTCGATCAGACGCTCGTCGACGCGGCCGTGGATCTCATGAACCGCCGCTGGCCCTCGGAGGAACCCGGCGGTGCGGCCGCCGTGCGGCTCGCCGACGGCGGCATCCTGACCAGCGTCGGGCTCGACAACATGCACGGCTCGGTCGCGCTCTGCCAGGAGACCGGCGCCTTCATCCAGGCCTACACCCAGAACCGGACGGTCACGGCCTCCGTCTGCGTCTGCCGTGACATGGAGCGCGCCAGAGTCCTGATCCTGCCGCCCTGCGGCATCTGTCAGGAACGCCTCGCGCTCTGGGGACCCTCCGTCGAGGTCGCCGTCCCGCGGCAGGACGACCCGACCCGGTGGGAGGCCCGCTCCCTCGCGGAGGTCAACCCCTACTACTGGGGCCCGCAGTTCGCCGACGGCCAGTGGCCTTCCCAGGCGCAGCACTCGGAGTGACCACGGGTGCAGCCGCACGGCACCGCTGCACGACCGCCGCGGCATGCTCCCCCGTCCGGGCGGGCTGTAGCCTGTCCGCTCACCGTTGGTGTGGATCAAGGAGTGGTGATGTTCGACCTCATCGTCATCGTGCACGTTCCCAAGGTCGAGGACATCGCTCCCGTCGCCGATGCCCTGGCTCGGATGCGCCCGCTGTGCCTCGCCGAGGACGGCTGCGTCAGCTGGGAGGCGTACCAGTCGCACGAGGATCCCGCACGGTTCGTCCTGGTCGAGCGCTGGGCGTCTCGGGCCCACTGGGAAGCCCATGATGCGGGCGAGGCCATTCAGAAGATCTATCTGCCCGAGATCATGCCGCGCATCGAGCGCGAGGTGCACCCGAGCGCACCGGTACGACTCCGGGGCTCGGCGGTCACAGGCGACGCATGATCTCCACGGGGTCGTGCCAGGGCGTCCGAGATGTGTGTACCCGCAGCGTCAGGCCGGTCGGAGCACTCGTGCCCCCTCCCCGCCGTGGCAGCCGGCACCCGCAGCCCACCCAAGTTGATCTGCGACACTGGTACAGCCATGCCTAAGCCCGGAGAACTCACCTTCACAGCGCCGCGCGGAGCCAAGAAGCCGCCGCGGCACCTTGCCGATCTCACGCCCGCCGAGCGCAAGGAGGCGGTCGTCGCGGCCGGTGAGAAGCCGTTTCGGGCGAAGCAGCTGTCGCAGCACTACTTCGCGCGGTACGCGCACGACCCGGAGCAGTGGACGGACATCCCGGCCGGGTCCCGGGGGCGGTTGCAGGAGGTGCTGCTGCCGGAGCTGATGACCGTGGTGCGGCATCTGTCGACCGACCAGGGGACCACCCGCAAGACGCTGTGGAAGCTGTTCGACGGCACGCTCGTCGAGTCGGTGCTGATGCGGTACCCGGACCGGGTGACCATGTGCATCAGTTCGCAGGCGGGCTGCGGGATGAACTGCCCGTTCTGTGCGACGGGGCAGGCCGGACTGGACCGGAACCTGTCCACGGCGGAGATCGTGCACCAGATCGTGGACGGCATGCGGGCGCTGCGGGACGGGGAGGTCCCCGGAGGCCCGGCGCGGCTGTCGAACATCGTGTTCATGGGCATGGGCGAGCCGCTGGCGAACTACAACCGGGTGGTGGGGGCGATCCGGCGGCTGACCGACCCGGAGCCCGACGGGCTCGGGCTGTCGCAGCGTGGGATCACCGTGTCGACCGTGGGGCTGGTCCCGGCCATCCACCGGTTCTCCGACGAGGGCTTCAAGTGCCGGCTGGCGATCTCCCTGCACGCCCCCGACGACGAGCTGCGCGACACCCTGGTCCCCGTCAACACACGGTGGAAGGTGCGCGAGGTGCTCGACGCCGGGTTCGAGTACGCGGCCCGGTCGGGGCGGCGGCTGTCGATCGAGTACGCGCTGATCAGGGACATCAACGACCAGGCGTGGCGGGGTGACCGGCTCGGGCGGATGCTCAAGGGGCGTCCTGTGCACGTCAACCTGATCCCGCTGAACCCGACACCGGGGTCGAAGTGGACCGCCTCGCGGCCGGAGGACGAGAAGGCGTTCGTCGAGGCCATCGCCGCGCACGGTGTGCCGGTGACCATCCGGGACACCCGTGGACAGGAGATCGACGGGGCCTGCGGTCAGCTCGCCGCGAGCGAGAGGTAGCCTGGCCCACAGGAGACAGCGGAACAACCGCACGACAACCGCTGGATCGTCGTGGCCGGGCATCATCCGGTCATGTCAGTCACATCTTCATATTCCGACAGGGGAGCGCCACAGCGCTGAGAGTGCGGCACCGGCCGCAGACCCTCCGAACCTCGCCCAGGTCATTCTGGGTAGGGAGATCGGTCACCACTCGAGCTGTTGCGCCCTGCCCGGGACCCCCACCGGTCCCGGGCAGGGCCGCGTCTCTTCCTGGTCGCCTCCAGGAGGAATTCAGTGAGCATCACCAAGAAGGTCACGCAGCGGGCCACCGTCCTGGCCGTCGGGCTGGGACTGGTCACGCTGTCCGCCTGCTCGTCCGACGGCGGCGGCGACGGCGGGGCGTCCGGGTCCGGCGGCTCGAAGACCGTGACCCTCGTCAGCCACAACTCGTGGGCCGCGTCCAAGGACGTGATCGCCGCCTTCGAGAAGGAGTCCGGCTACAAGGTCAGGGTCCTCAAGGACGGCGACGCCGGGTCCGCCGTGAACAAGGCCATCCTGACCAAGGACAACCCGCAGGGCGACGTCTTCTTCGGCGTCGACAACACCCTGCTCTCCCGGGCCCTCGACAACGGGCTGTTCCAGTCGTACAAGGTCAAGGACCACGATCTGGTCCTGCCGGAGTTCCGGGTCGACGAGGGCAAGCACCGCGTCACGCCGGTCGACACCGGCGACGTCTGCGTCAACTACGACAAGGCCTGGTTCGAGAAGAAGGGCGTCACCCCGCCCGAGACCCTCGACGACCTGGTCGAACCGGAGTACAAGGACCTCCTCGTCGTGGAGAACGCCTCCACCTCCTCGCCCGGCCTCGGCTTCCTGCTCGGCACCGCCGCGAAGTACGGCGACGACGGGTGGGAGGGGTACTGGAAGAAGCTGAAGGCCAACGGCGTCAAGGTGGTCGACGGCTGGGAGCAGGCCTACAACGAGGAGTTCTCGGGCTCCGCAGGCGGCAAGGAGGCCAAGGCCGACCGGCCGCTGGTGGTCTCCTACGCCTCCTCGCCGCCCGCCGAGGTCATCTACGCGGACCCCAAGCCGGACACCGCCCCCACCGGCGTGGCCGAGGGCACCTGCTTCCGGCAGGTCGAGTACGCGGGGCTGCTGAGCAACGCCGCGAACCCCGAGGGCGGGAAGGCGCTGCTCGACTTCCTCGTCAGCAAGGAGTTCCAGGACGACATGCCGCTCAACATGTTCGTCCATCCGGTGCGCGAGGACGCCGAGCTGCCGGAGGAGTTCGCGCAGTACGGGCCGCGGGCGAAGAACCCGCAGACCCTGGACCCGGCGAAGATCGCCGAGAACCGTGACCAGTGGGTCAAGTCGTGGACCTCGCTCGTACTGAAGTGACGCGAGCCGCGGCGAAGCGGCGCGGGAACGCGGCGCGGCTCGGCCTGATGGCCGTGCCCGTCGTGTTCTTCGCCGTGTTCTTCGCCTACCCCGTCGCCGCGATCGTCGCGCGCGGCATGAAGGTGGACGGGGTCTGGCAGTTCGGGCGCATCGGCGAGGTGCTGGCGCAGCCGGACGTCCGGCAGGTGCTGTGGTTCACCACCTGGCAGGCCCTGGCCTCCACCGGTCTCACCCTGCTGATCGCGCTGCCCGGCGCCTACGTCATCGCCCGCTTCGACTTCCCCGGCAGACAGCTGCTGCGGGCCGTCGTCACCGTCCCCTTCGTGCTGCCGACGGTCGTCGTCGGGACCGCCTTCATGGCGGTCGTCGGGCGCGGCGGGCTGCTGGACGACCTGTGGGGCGTGCGGCTGGACACCACGGTGTGGGCGATCCTGCTCGCGCACGTCTTCTTCAACTACGCCGTGGTCGTACGCACCGTCGGCGGCCTGTGGTCGCAGCTCGACCCGCGGCAGGAGGAGGCCGCGCGGATGCTCGGCGCCTCCCGGTTCGCCGCCTGGCGGACCATCACCCTGCCCGCGCTGGCGCCCGCCGTGTCCGCCGCCGCGCTGATGGTCTTCCTGTTCACCTTCACCTCCTTCGGTGTGGTCCAGATCCTCGGCGGGCCCACCTTCTCCACCCTCGAAGTGGAGATCTACCGGCAGACCTCCGAGATCTTCGACCTGTCCACGGCCGCCGTCCTGACGATGATCCAGTTCGCCGCCGTCGGCGCGATCCTCGCCCTGCACGCCTGGACCGTGCGGCGGCGGGAGGCCGCGCTGCGCCTGGTGGACGCCGCCGTGACGGCGCGACGGCCGCGGGGCGCGGGACAGTGGGCGCTGCTCGCCTCGGTCGTCGCCACGGTGGCCGTGCTCCTCCTGCTGCCGCTGGGCGTGCTCGTCGAACGGTCCCTGGGCGCCGCCGGACTCGGCTACTACCGGGCGCTGACCCGCGACGACGGGGGAGTGTTCCTGGTCGCGCCCATCGAGGCGGTGGGCAACTCGCTGCGGTACGCCCTCGCCGCCACCGTCATCGCGGTGGTGATCGGGGGCCTCGCCGCCGCGGCGCTGACCCGGCGGGACGCGGGCCGGCTGGTGCGCGGCTTCGACGCGCTGCTGATGCTGCCGCTCGGGGTGTCCGCGGTGACGGTCGGCTTCGGCTTCCTCATCGCGCTCGACGAGCCGCCGCTGGACCTCAGGGCGTCGTGGATCCTGGTCCCGCTCGCGCAGGCACTGGTCGGCGTCCCCTTCGTGGTGCGGACCATGCTGCCGGTGCTGCGTGCCGTGGACGGCCGGCTGCGGGAGGCGGCGGCCGTGCTGGGGGCGTCTCCGTGGCGGGCCTGGCGGGAGGTGGACCTGCCGATGGTGCGGCGGGCCCTGCTGATCGCGGCCGGGTTCGCGTTCGCGGTGTCGCTGGGGGAGTTCGGTGCCACGGTGTTCATCGCGCGGCCGGACAACCCCACCCTGCCGGTGGCGGTGGCGCGGCTGCTGGGGCGGCCCGGGGAGCTGAACTACGGTCAGGCGATGGCCCTGTCGACGATTCTGATGATCGTGTGCGCGGTGGCGCTGCTTCTGCTGGAGCGACTGCGGACCGACCGGAGCGGGGAGTTCTAGATGCTGCTGAGCCTTGACGGGGCGACCGTCCGCTTCGGTGGCCGGACGGTGCTGGACGCGGTCGGCCTGGAGGTCGCCGAGCACGAGATCGTGTGCGTGCTCGGCCCCAGCGGCAGCGGCAAGTCCACGCTGCTGCGGGCGGTGGCCGGGCTGCAGCCGCTGGACGCGGGCCGGGTCCGGCTGAGCGGCCGCGACCAGGCGGGCGTACCGGCGCACCGGCGCGGGGTCGGCCTGATGTTCCAGGACCACCAGCTCTTCCCGCAGCGGGACGTGGGCGGCAACGTGGCCTTCGGCCTGCGGATGCACGGCACCCCGCGCCCGGAACAGCAGGAGCGCGTACGGGAGTTGCTGGACCTGGTCGGCCTGCCCGGCGCGGCACGGCGGGCGGTGGCCGAACTGTCCGGCGGTGAGCAGCAGCGGGTCGCGCTCGCGCGCGCCCTGGCGCCGCGCCCCCGGCTGCTGATGCTGGACGAGCCGCTGGGCCAGCTCGACCGGTCGCTGCGTGAGCGGCTGGTCGTCGAACTGCGGGAGCTGTTCCGCCGGTTGGGCACCACGGTGCTCGCCGTGACCCACGACCAGGGTGAGGCGTTCGCGCTGGCGGACCGGGTCGTGGTGATGCGGGACGGGCGGATCGCCCAGTCGGGCACGCCCCTTCAGGTGTGGCAGCGGCCCGCGGACGCGTTCGTGGCGCGCTTCCTGGGCTTCGAGAACGTGACGGAGGCGACGGTCGACTCCGGGGTGGCACTGACCCCGTGGGGCAAGGTGCCGGTCCCGGAGGACGCTCCGCGGGGCACCCGGACGCTGCTCGTCCGGCCCGCCGGGGTCCGGCTGGTCCCGGCCGACGCGGGACTGCGGTGCCGGGTCGCCGCCCGCACCTTCCGGGGCACCCATGTCGCCGTGCGTCTCCAGCCGGAGAACGCGCCCGTGCTGGAGGCCGCGTGCCCGCTGCGCTCGGCCCCGGAGACCGGTGCGGAGGTCGGGGTGGAGTTCGACGCGGCCGAGGTCGTGGTCCTGGGCTGACGCCCGACGCGTCCCCGGACGGGGCCCGGACGCGGCGGTGGCCCGCCCCCTGGGGGACGGGCCACCGGACGGCACCACGTGGTGCGCAGGGCTCAGCTGTCGCTGTTGCTCGCCCCGCGGCGCCTCATACCGAGGAAGATGGCGCCTCCGCCGACCACGACCAGGGCGGCGGCGATGCCGGCGATGAGGCCGGTGCTGGAGTTGGCGCCGGTCTCGGCGAGGTGGGAGTCACCGGTCGCGGGCGACGGGGCGTTGCTCCCGGTGTCCGCGGGCGGCGTGCTCTCGCTCGGCGACGGCGTCGGCGTGCCGGTCTCCTCGGACGGGGTCGAGGCGGAGTCCGACGGCGTCGGCTCGGGCTTCGGAGGCGTGGTGTCCTCCTGCTTCTTGCAGGCCGTGGCCGGGGTGGTGAGGTTCGGCTTGATGTCCTCGTCCACGTACGGGAGGGCCTTGACGTGGATGCGGTACTCGGCGTTCGGCTTCCAGTCCTCCTCGAAGGTGATGGTGACGCCCTCACGGGAGCCCCTGACCACCTGTTCGCCGACCTTCTTCTCGTCGGCGCCGTTGTTCTCGAGGTAGACGGTGACCGTGGCGGGGACGCCGGCCGGGTCGACGTCGGTGACGGTGATGACACCCTTGTCACCGACGCACTTGGCCTCGGCCGAGAACTCGTTGATGTTGCATGCTGCCGCGCTGCCCGCGAGGCCGAGCGTGAGCGCGGCTGCGGCGGAGACGACACCGAGGGTCCGGACGGTGCGTGCGGCGGTACGGCGGGATATGGACGAAACTGTCACGTTTGCCCTTTGCAGAAGGTGCGCAAATGCGGGGGGTGGAGGGAGTGTTGACGAAACCTCAGCACTCCCTTGAGGCTCCCAGGTCTATAAGCACCGCATAAGCGTGTCAACGCATATGCCATCACCAGGACTTGGTTTTACCGTCTCGTTAACCACCGGCACGTTTGAGCAGCCGCAGACACGTTTCAGCGCCCCCGGACCCGCGCTTCGTGCGGGCCTGGGGGCGCTGTGCGCGGGGGCCGTCGGGGGGCCGGGAGCGGGAGCGCCCCGCTCCCCAACGCGGCCGGGGGCGCGGCTGGTTCAGCCCTCCACCGCGGCCGGGTCCATCCACACGACCTCCCAGGTGTGGCCGTCGAGGTCGTCGAAGGCACGGCCGTACATGAAGCCCTGGTCCTGGGTCTCCCCGGTCACCGACCCGCCCGCGGCGACGGCCCGGTCCACCAGCTCGTCCACCTTCTCGCGGCTCTCGGCGCTCAGCGCCAGCAGCACCTCGCTGGTGCGGGTCGCGTCGGCGATCTCCTTCTTGGTGAACTCCGCGTAGCGCGGCTTGGTGTGCAGCATCGCGACGATGGTGTCGCTGATCACGACGGAGGCCGTGTTCTCGTCGCTGAACTGGTCGTTGAGGGCGTAGCCCAGCTCCGTGTAGAACTTCTTCGAGGCGTCGAGGTCGTTCACGGCCAGGTTCACGAAGATCATCTGCTGGTACATGGCGGGGTCTCTCCCATCGGGTGTGTCGCGTTCGGTGGGGTAGACCGGAAGACCGGGCGGAACTCATCGCTGCCCGGGGTTTCTTCCCCGAGAGATCCCTCAGCCCCAGCCCCAGCCCCGGCCCCGGCCCGGACGGCCGGGCCGGCTGCGCTCAGCGCGTCAGCGGCAGCGCGGAGACCTGCGCGACGATCACGGTCAGTGGCCCGAACAGGGCCAGCAGCGCCCCGGCCCGCAGGGCGGCGGCCTGCCGCAGGGTCGTCGCGGGCGCCCCGAGCAGCAGCAGGGCCGCCGTGGTGTCGGCGCGGTCCTGCCGGGCCTCGACGGCCGCCGTCAGCAGGGTCGCCACGGTGCAGCCGGTGACCAGGGACGCCCCGAGCACGGTGAGGGGGCCGATCGCCCCGGCCTCCGGGTAGCGCAGCGCCGCCATGGCGTACGTGGCCGCCGTGACCGCCGAGACCACGCCCAGCGGGCGGCCGATACGGGTGGCCTCCGCCATCAGTGCCCGTCCGGCCAGCAGGCGCAGGGCGCCGGGCCGCACGATCTGGAGCAGCCGCCCGCACAGGTGGGTGAGGCCGGGGCCGGCCAGGGCGAGGCCGATCGCGGCGAGGGCCAGGCCGACGAGCGCGCCGGGCCGGTCGCCGGGGGTGCCGCCGCTGCCCGACGGACTGGTCAGGGCCTCCACGGCCAGTCCCATGGCGAGCACCGCGATGCCCCAGGGGAGCCCGGACGGCGCGGCGAGCGGGGCGACCGGCGCGACGGCGGTGGGGGCCGCCCCGGCGTCCCCGTCGGCGCCGGACGCCTCGGGCGTACCGACCGCCGCCTCGGGCGTACCGACCGCCGCCCCGGCCGTACCGACTGCCGCCCCGGCCGTACCGACTGCCGCCCCGGCCGAGGCGACCGTCGCCGTGGCGGTGCCGCCGCCGGTCTGTCCGGCGCCGGACGGACGCCGGGTGCGGCCGCCGGACGCGAGGTGCTTGCCGAAGCGGGCGTACGCCCCGAAGGTCTCCTTGTCCGCCGTGCGCCCGTACGCCCCGAACCGTCCGAAGCCGCGCGCTCCCGGGCGCGTCGCCGGGGGCCGTGCCTCGCGCGGGCGCAGGGCGGTCGCGACCGAGGCCGCCGCGGCCAGCGGCACCAGCGCCAGCAGGGTGACGGTGGCCGGCACCGGCAGGGGCTGCCCGGCGGCGAGGAAGTCGGTGCCACCGCCGAAGGGCAGGCCGGTGAGGTCGCCGCGCAGGTGCAGGAAGACCAGCAGCGCCACCATCGAACCGAGGGTGCAGGCCAGGGCGGTGGTGGCAGCCGACACCAGCATCAGCCGGGCCGGGCCGAGGCCCGCCGCCGAGAGGCCGGGCCGGGGCCGGGTGGCCGGGTCGGTCCGGGCCACCGCGATCGCGAGGTACACCGTGGCCGCCAGCGGGGCCGCGCACCAGGCCAGGCGCAGCGCGGAGGCGGGCGGGTCGGCCGTGCCGCCCAGGGCGTGGCCGAGCGCGCACAGCAGCAGGAAGCCGGTGCCCGCCGAGGCCGTGGTGACCAGGAGACGCCGCAGATGGACGGCGGGGCGGGCGCCGCGGGTCAGACGGAGAGCGAGCACGCGGCCCGGCCTTCCGCCTCGGTGGTGCCGGAGACCGGCGGCAGGTGCACGGTGCGCACGCACCGTCCGTCGAGCAGGGACACCGTGCGGTCGGCGAGGGCCGCGGTGTCCGGGTCGGACGTCGCCATGACCACGGTGATGCCGTGCGAGCGGGCGGCCGTGGTCAGGGTGCGCAGCACGTGCCGGCGGTCGGCGCGGTGCAGCGGGGCGGTCGGCTCGTCGGCGAACAGCACGGTGGGGGCCGGGGCGAGGGCGCGGGCGATGCAGACCCGCTGCCGCTCGGCGTGCACGAGTTCCGCGGGGTGCCGGCGGGACTTGTCCCCGACGTCCAGTCGCTCCAGCCACTCCTGGGCGGCGGTCTTGGCGCGGCGCCGGCCGACGCCGCGCAGCATCAGCGGCAGGGCGGCGTTCTCCCACACGTTCAGCTCGGGGACGAGCACGGGGGAGGGGTCGATCCAGCCGAAGCGGTCCCGGCGCAGCCTCTCCCGGGCCACCGGGCCGAGCGTGTGCACGGGCCCGCTGTTGAACCAGACCTCGCCGCTGTGCACGGGGACCAGGCCGGACAGGCAGCGCAGCAGGGTCGTCTTGCCGCTCCCGCGCGGGCCGCCGACGGCGAGGATTTCGCCCTCCCGGACGCCGAGCGAGACCCCGCTCAGCCCGGGCGAGCCGTCGTTGTGGCGGAAGTGCAGGGCTCGTGCCCAGAGCACGTCGTTGTCCGGTGGGGCCACCATGGCGTACACCTCGGTTCGGATCGGAAATGCCGTGCGCGGTTCGGGAAATCCCCCGTGCGGGGGAACGAAACGCGGGGCCGATCGGTCACTGGCACGCTAGGCAGGCGACACCGGGAGGCCGGACAGCACGCGGCCCCGGGCCACCGTTTCTCACTCGAACGGGGGTCTCCGGGGCCGGTGTTGATCATCCAAAGGGAAGATCGTAACCTCGGACGGCCTACGGCTTCGGGCGGCCTACAGCTTCGTCCACGCCTCGGTGAGCGTCGCGCGCAGGATCTGCTCGATCTCGTCGAACGTCTCCTGGTTCGAGATCAGCGGCGGGGCGAGCTGGACGACGGGGTCGCCGCGGTCGTCGGCGCGGCAGTACAGGCCGTTCTCGAACAGCTTCTTGGAGAGGAAGCCGTACAGGACGCGCTCGGTCTCCTCGGCGTCGAAGGACTCCTTGGTGTTCTTGTCCTTGACGAGTTCGATGCCGTAGAAGAAGCCGCTGCCGCGGACGTCGCCGACGATCGGCAGGTCGAGCAGCTTCTCCAGGGTGGCGCGGAAGGCGCCCTCCTGGTCCAGCACGTGCTGGTTGAGGCCCTCGCGCTCGAACAGGTCGAGGTTGGCCAGGCCGACCGCCGCGGAGACGGGGTGGCCGCCGAAGGTGTAGCCGTGCAGGAAGGTGTTGTCGCCGGAGTAGAAGGGCTCGGCCAGCCGGTCGGAGATGATGCAGGCGCCGATCGGGGAGTAGCCCGAGGTCATGCCCTTGGCGCAGGTGATCATGTCCGGGACGTAGCCGAACTTGTCGCAGCCGAAGGTGGTGCCGAGGCGGCCGAAGGCGCAGATGACCTCGTCGGACACGAGCAGCACGTCGTACTGGTCGCAGATCTCGCGGACCCGCTGGAAGTATCCGGGCGGGGGCGGGAAGCAGCCGCCCGCGTTCTGGACCGGCTCCAGGAAGACCGCGGCGACGGTGTCCGGGCCCTCGAAGAGGATCTGCTGCTCGATCTGGTCGGCGGCCCAGCGGCCGAACGCCTCGGGGTCGTCGCCGTGCAGCGGGGCGCGGTAGAGGTTGGTGTTGGGCACCTTGTGCGCGCCCGGCACCAGCGGTTCGAACGGGGCCTTCAGGGCGGGCAGCCCGGTGATGGACAGCGCGCCCTGCGGGGTGCCGTGGTAGGCCACCGCGCGCGAGATGACCTTGTACTTGGTCGGCTTGCCGGTGAGCTTGAAGTACTGCTTGGCCAGCTTCCAGGCGGTCTCCACCGCCTCGCCGCCGCCGGTGGTGAAGAAGACCTTGTTCAGGTCGCCCGGCGCCTCGTGGGCGAGCCGCTCCGCGAGTTCCACGGCCTTGGGGTGGGCGTAGGACCAGATCGGGAAGAAGGCCAGTTCCTGTGCCTGCTTCAGGGCGGTCTCGGCGAGCTCGGTGCGGCCGTGTCCGGCCTGGACGACGAACAGGCCGGCGAGACCGTCGAGGTACCGCTTGCCCTTGTCGTCGTAGATGTGGGTGCCCTCACCGCGGACGATGGTGGGGACCGGCGCGTTCTCGTACGAGGACATGCGGGTGAAGTGCATCCACAGGTGGTCGTACGCGGACTTGCTGAGTTCCTTGGGGCTGTCGGTGCTCACGATTATCGGGTTCCCCACATGTAGGTCTGCTTCTTGAGCTTGAGATAGACGAAGCTCTCGGTGGAGCGCACGCCGGGCACGGCCCGGATGCGTTTGTTGATGACCTCCAGGAGGTGGTCGTCGTCCTCGCAGACGATCTCGACCATGAGGTCGAACGAGCCCGCGGTCATCACCACGTACTCGCACTCGGACATCGCGGCCAGCGCGTCGGCGGCGGCGTCCACGTCGCCCTCGACGTTGACACCGACCATCGCCTGGCGGCGGAAGCCCACGGTGAGCGGGTCCGTGACGGCGACGATCTGCATCACGCCCTGGTCGAGCAGCTTCTGCACCCGCTGGCGGACCGCCGCCTCCGACAGGCCCACGGCCTTGCCGATGGCGGCGTACGGCCGGCGGCCGTCCTGCTGGAGCTGCTCGATGATGGCGAGGGAGACGGCGTCGAGCTGCGGGCCGCCGCCGTTCTTGGACTCCCTGGAGTCCCTCGGTTCTGCGCTTCGACTGGCCACGAGGTCACTGTGCACGACGTCTCGACAGTTTCGCAAGGCTCGATCAATGAAATTCGTTGTCACTGACCCCCTATCGTGCGGATTTCGCAGATGCGGGGTGGCCAGGGGTGTTGAAAACGTCAGAGTCCGGACTAGGGTGGGTGTCTCAGAGGTTGGACACCTCACGGCTGGACACCTCGGACATCAACCAGGAGCACCAGGAGGGCTTGCAGTGAGCACCGAGCTGCGTCGTCTGCGCAACTACATCGGCGGTGAGTTCCGGGACGCCGCCGACGGACGGACCACCGAGGTGGTCAACCCCGCGACGGGCGAGGCCTACGCGACCGCTCCGCTGTCCGGTCAGGCGGACGTGGACGCCGCGATGGCCGCCGCCGCCGAAGCGTTCCCCGGCTGGCGGGACACCACCCCGGCCGAGCGGCAGAAGGCCCTGCTGAAGATCGCGGACGCCTTCGAGGAGCGGGCCGAGGAACTCATCGCGGCCGAGGTGGAGAACACGGGCAAGCCCACCGGGCTGACCCGCACCGAGGAGATCCCGCCGATGGTCGACCAGATCCGCTTCTTCGCGGGTGCGGCCCGGATGCTGGAGGGCAAGGGCGCCGGCGAGTACATGGAGGGGCTGACCTCCTTCGTGCGCCGCGAGCCGGTCGGCGTCTGCGCGCAGGTCGCGCCCTGGAACTACCCGATGATGATGGCCGTGTGGAAGTTCGCCCCGGCGATCGCCGCGGGCAACACGGTCGTCCTGAAGCCCTCGGACACCACCCCCGCCTCCACGGTGCTGCTCGCCGAGATCCTCGGCTCGGTGCTGCCCAAGGGCGTCTTCAACGTCGTCTGCGGCGACCGTGACACCGGCCGCCTGATGGTCGAGCACCCGACCCCGGCGATGGCCTCCATCACCGGCTCGGTGCGCGCGGGCATGTCGGTGGCCGAGTCCGCCTCCAAGGACCTCAAGCGGGTCCACCTGGAGCTCGGCGGCAAGGCCCCGGTCGTGGTCTTCGAGGACACCGACATCCCCAAGGCCGTCGAGGACATCTCGACCGCCGGCTTCTTCAACGCCGGCCAGGACTGCACGGCCGCCACCCGCGTCCTCGTCCACGAGTCCATCCACGACGAGTTCGTGTCCGCGCTCGCCAAGGCCGCCGCCGACATCAAGACCGGCATGCCCGACGACGAGGACGTCCTGTACGGCCCGCTGAACAACCCCAACCAGCTCAAGCAGGTCGAGGGCTTCATCGAGCGGCTGCCCGCCCACGCGCGGGTGGAGGCGGGCGGCAAGCGGGTCGGCGAGCAGGGCTACTTCTACGCGCCGACCGTCGTCTCCGGCCTGAAGCAGGACGACGAGATCATCCAGAAGGAGGTCTTCGGCCCGGTCATCACCGTCCAGCGCTTCACCGACGAGGACCAGGCCGTCGAGTACGCCAACGGCGTCGAGTACGCGCTGGCCTCCTCGGTGTGGACCAAGGACCACTCCCGCGCGATGCGCATGTCCAGGAAGCTGGACTTCGGCTGCGTGTGGATCAACACCCACATCCCGCTGGTCGCGGAGATGCCGCACGGCGGCTTCAAGAAGTCCGGCTACGGCAAGGACCTCTCGGCGTACGGCTTCGACGACTACACGCGGGTCAAGCACGTGATGACGTCGCTGGACGCGTGACCCGGCGCGCTGCGCACGACACCCGCCGCGGGCCGGCCCGCCCGGCCCCGGTGCGGTGAGTGCGCGGCGGCTCCGTGCCGTGCTACCGGCCCGGCCGTCTCGTTCCCCGCGTCCCTACGGGCGCGGGGAACGCGCGTTCCGCAGGGCGCACAGGACGTCGACGCGGTTGGTGGTGATGGAGTCGACGCCGAGGGCGATCAGGCGGCGCATGGCGCGGCCGGTGTCCGGCGTCCAGGCGGAGAGCAGGTGGCCGTCGGCGTGGACGCGGTCGGCCAGGGCCCGGTCGATCAGGCCGAAGCGGTAGTTCAGCCAGCGCGGCCGGATCGCTTCCAGGAGCGCCGGGCGGGGCGGTGCCGCGGTGGTGCGGGTGAGCGCGATCTCGGCGTCCGGGTCCGCGGCCCGCACGGTCAGCACGGTGGCCGCGCCCGCGCAGTAGTACACGCGTTCCCGCGCCTCGCAGGCGTGGACGACGTCGACGACGCGGCGCACGGACCGCAGGTCCGGTGAGCCCGGCAGGTCGATCATGACGCGGCTTTCCCCGGTCGCCGCCAGCGCGTCCGCCAGCGTCGGCACGCCGTCGCCGGTCAGCCCGCGCACCTCGTCCCGGGACAGGGCCGCCAGCGGGCGTTCGTGCCGCCACAGCCGCTTCAGGGTGGCGTCGTGCAGCAGCACCGGCACGCCGTCGCGGGTGAGGCGCACGTCGATCTCGACCGCGTCCGCACCCCGCCCGAGCGCCGACCGCAGGGACGCGAGGGTGTTCTCACGGACGCGGTACGGGTCGCCGCGGTGGGCGACGGCGGTCACGTGCGGCAGGGGCCGCTCCCCGGACGCGGTCAACGGGCGAGCCACGACGTGGTGTAGCGGTCGATCTCGGCCGTCAGCGCCGCCTTGCCCGCCTGATCGAGGAAGGACGCCTCGACCGCGTTCTTCGCCAGTTCGGCCACGCCCTCCTCGTCGAGGCCGAGCAGGCGCGCGGCGACCGCGTACTCGTTGTTGAGGTCGGTGCCGAACATGGGCGGGTCGTCGGAGTTGACGGTGACCAGGACGCCGGCCCGGGTGAAGTCCTTCAGCGGGTGCTCGTCGAGGTCGGTCACCGCGCGGGTGGCGATGTTGGAGGTGGGGCAGACCTCCAGCGCGATGCGCCGCTCGGCCAGGTGGCGCAGCAGCTCCGGGTCCTGGGCGGCGCTGGTGCCGTGCCCGATGCGCTCGGCACCCAGGTCGTTGAGGGCGTCCCACACCGTCTGGGGGCCGGTGGTCTCGCCGGCGTGCGGCACCGAGCGCAGACCGGCGGCGCGGGCGCGGTCGAAGTAGGGCTTGAACTGCGGGCGGGGCACGCCGATCTCCGGGCCGCCGAGACCGAAGGACACCAGGCCCTCCGGGCGCAGCCGGTCGTCGGTGGCGAGCCGGGTGGTCTCCTCGGCCGCCTCCAGACCCGCCTCGCCGGGAATGTCGAAGCACCAGCGCAGCACGGTCCCGAAGTCGCCCTCGGCCGCCTTGCGGGCGTCCTCGATGGCGTCCATGAAGCCCCGCTCGTCGATCCCGCGCCGGGTGGACGAGAACGGGGTGATGGTCAGCTCGGCGTACCGCACCTGCTGCCGGGCCAGCTCGCGGCCCACTTCGTAGGTCAGCAGGCGCACGTCCTCGGGGGTGCGGACCAGGTCCACGACCGACAGGTACACGTCGATGAAGTGGGCGAAGTCGGTGAAGGTGAAGTACTCGGCCAGGGCCTGGGGGTCGGTGGGGACCTTGGAGTCCGGGTGCCGGGCGGCCAGTTCCGAGACGATCCGCGGGGAGGCGGAGCCGACGTGGTGCACGTGCAGTTCCGCCTTGGGCAGTCCCGCGATGAAGGCCTTCAGATCGCGTGGCACGCGCGGCTCGACGAGGTGCTCGGTCAAGGGGTCCTCCCCGGGGGACGGCGTCCCGGTCCGCGACGGGCGGCGGGGTGCGGGTGATCGGCTGATCGGTGACTCCCGGTCATCGTAGGCGGTGGCAGCCGGTCGCCGGTGGCCCCCGGGCGGCCCCCGGCGGGCGGCGCCGTAGCATGGCCGGACGATCGACCAGGGGGGACAACCCAGAATGACGGACGCGACACAGCCCGGCGGGAGTACGGCGGGCGGCAACGACCCCTGGGCTCCGCCGGAGCACAGGACCTCGCTCGACAAGGGCGCGGCACCGGGACAGCACATACCGGGGACGCCGCCCGCCGCGGGCGGACCCGCCGGGACGCAGCCGCCGTCCGTGCACGACCAGCCCACCGTCGTCTCCATGCCCGCCGCCGGCCCGACCCCGCCCGGAGCCACGCCCCCCGGCGGGGTCCCGCCCTACGGCGCCCCCGGGGCACCGCCGCCGCCGCCCCCGGTGGCCCCCACCGGCCCCGGCGCCGCGATGCCGCCCGGTGCCCCCATGGGCCACGGCGGCCCGGCCGGCTACGGCTACCCCGGCTACCCCCAGGGCTACGGCTGGTCCGGCATGCCGCTGCCGCCGCAGAACGGGGCGGGGACCGCGGCGATGGTGCTCGGCATCCTGGCCTGCTGCATGTTCTGCGCCTACGGCGTGGTCTCCGTGGTGCTCGGCATCCTCGCCATCGTCTTCGGGATCAAGGGCCGCAAGCGGGTCGCGGAGGGTCTGGCCGACAACCACTCCCAGGCCCAGACGGGCCTGATCACGGGCATCATCGGTCTGATCCTCGGGCTCGCCGTAGTGGTCGTGATCGTCGTCAGCATCGTGATCGCCGTGAACAGCGACACCACCTACGAGGACGAGTACGACCCCTACGACTCCTACGGCGCCCAGCGCCCGGTGGCCACCGCGCCCGCCCTCGGCTGAGGTCCGCGCACGCCGACCGTGGTCCCCCCGGGGCCGGCCCGCACCGGCGCCGCCCGCTCCCCGCGGCCGGTCACCGGTGGGGGCCGGCCCCGGAGCCGTCGGTCCGGCGCACCCGGGGCCGCCCCGGGACACGTCGGCCGGTCAGCCCGCGCGCAGCCGGTCCCGGGCCGCCATCAGGGCGAAGCCCAGCAGGTTCTCACCCCGCCAGCGCTCCGGATCGCCCGCCCGCTCGTCGTCCGCGGCCAGCCCGATGCCCCAGATCCGGTCCAGCGGACTCGCCTCGACCAGCACTCTCCCGCCGCCTCCTGCCGCGCCCGTGCCCAGCAGGAACGACCGCAGCCCGGGGTCGGAGGCGAACTTGTGCACATTGCCCTCGACGACGATCCCGAAGCGCTCCCGCGCCCACACCGCCTCGTCGAACCCCCGCACCCGGCGGCCCTCCTTCTGCGCCTGCGCCGGATGGTCCCCGGCGAGGATCCGCCGCTCCGCCTCCCGGTCACCGAACAGGCGGGCCTTGCCGGCCATCATCCAGTGCTCCGCCGTCGCGTACCGCACGCCGTCCACCGTGAAGGGCGACGGCCACCACTGGCTGAGACAGCTCGCCCCGATCCGGCCGTCGGGCAGCGGCCGGTGGCCCCAGAAGTGCAGGTACTTCACGCTCGCGCCGCCGCGCAGCACCTCGACCAGTTCCTGTCTGGAGCCGATCGTCCCCGTCGCCCCGTGCATCGCCGCCCCCATGGCCGTGTGTCAGCTTTCGTGCACGTGATTCTGGCAGTCACCACGGACACTGCGTACGGCCTTTTCCGCGGTCGCTAGACACCTGGTCGACAGATTCCGTCGCGTAACCAAAAGGCAACAACGGAATCACTTGTTGGAGTGCGGTTGCTCTGTCAGGATCGGCACTCAAATCGAGCTGGAGCCACGCCGCCCCCTCTCGGGGACACGGAGGAGAGCGACATGCACAACCCGGGCCACGCCATCCCGGAACGATTTCCGGCCAGGGACCGCTACGCGGACGGCGCGCAGTTCATCGCCGGGCGCCTCACCCGGGGCACGTCCGGCCGCACGCACGCGGTCGTCGACCCCGCCACCGGCACCGAGGTCCTGACGTACGAACTGGCCGGCACCGACGACGTCGACGCGGCCGTCGCCGCCGCGCGCGCGGCGTTCCCCGGCTGGGCCGGTGCCACCCCCGGCGAACGGTCCGACGCGATGCACCGCTTCGCGGCCGTGGTCGCCGACCGTGCCGAGGAGTTCGCGCGTGCCGAGTCCCTGCAGTGCGGCAAGCCGCTGAAGCTGAGCCGCGAGTTCGACGTGCCGGGCACCATCGACAACATCGCCTACTTCGCCGGCGCCGCCCGCCACCTCCAGGGCCAGTCGGCCGGGGAGTACTCCGGCGACCACACCTCCTACGTCCGCCGCGAACCCATCGGCGTCGTCGGTTCCATCGCCCCCTGGAACTACCCCCTCCAGATGGCCGCCTGGAAGATCCTCCCGGCGATCGCCGCGGGCAACACCATCGTGCTCAAGCCCGCCGAGCTGACCCCGCTGACCTCGTTGCTCTTCGCGCAGGCCGCCACCGACGCCGGCCTCCCGGACGGCGTGATCAACATCGTCACCGGCACCGGCAAGGAGGCCGGGGAGCACCTGGTGAGCCACCCCGACGTGGCCATGACCTCCTTCACCGGCTCCACCGCCGTCGGCAGGCGGGTCGCGGAGCTGGCCACCGCCACCGTCAAGCGCATCCACCTCGAACTCGGCGGCAAGGCCCCCTTCGTCGTCTTCGACGACGCCGACCTCGACGCCGCCGTCAACGGCGCGGTCGCCGGGGCCCTCATCAACACCGGCCAGGACTGCACCGCCGCCACCCGCGCCTACGTGCAGCGCCCCCTCTACGAGGAGTTCGTCGAACGGACGGCCGCGCTGATGGAGTCGGTGCGGCTCGGCGACCCGTTCGCCCCCGGCACCGACCTCGGCCCGCTGATCTCGCACACCCAGCGCGAGCGGGTGGCCGGATTCGTCGACCGGGCGCGCGCCTACGCGCGCGTGGTGACCGGCGGTGAGACGCCTCTGGGCGAACTGGAGAAGGGCGCGTACTATCGGCCCACTCTCGTCGCCGACGCGCCCCAGGACAGCGAGATCGTGCAGTCGGAGATCTTCGGCCCGGTCCTGGTGGTCCTGCCGTTCGACAGCGACGACGAGGGCCTCGCGCTGGCCAACGACACCCCCTACGGGCTCGCCGCCTCCGCCTGGAGCCGGGACGTGTACCGGACGGGACGGGCCACGCGTGAGATCAAGGCGGGGTGCGTGTGGATCAACGACCACATCCCGATCATCAGCGAGATGCCGCACGGCGGCTACAAGGCGTCCGGCTTCGGCAAGGACATGTCCGCGTACTCCTTCGAGGAGTACACCCAGATCAAGCACGTCATGTTCGACAACACGGCGGTGGTCCGCAAGGACTGGCACCGCACCGTCTTCGGGGACCGATAGCAGCCTGGCCGCACGACCCGCGGCCACCTCCCGAAAGGGCACCACGCGCATGGAGCAGTACGAGCCCGACCGCCTTTCCCCGGCCCAGGTGGCCGCCATGCGGCGCAGCTTCCGCAACGGCCGGGCCTCCCTGACCCGCCGTTCCCTGCTGCGCGCCTCCGCCGGCGGCGCGCTGGCGATCGGCGGCGCCGGGGCGCTCAGCGCCTGCGGCATCCCCGCGGCCGGAAACACCCAGGGCGGCGTCTCGGCGGAGGACCACTCCGCGAAGGAGAAGAGCGTCAGCTTCTCCAACTGGACCGAGTACATGGACGTCGACGACAGCGGGCGGAACCACCCGACGCTGGACGCGTTCACCCGGCGCACCGGCATCAAGGTCAAGTACACCGAGGACATCAACGACAACACCGAGTTCTTCGGGAAGATCAAGCCGCAGATGGCCGCGGGCCAGGACACCGGGCGCGACATCATCGTGCTCACCGACTGGCTGGCCGCCCGCCTGATCCGGCTCGGCTGGGTGCAGAAGCTGGACCCCTCCAACCTGCCGCACGCCTTCACCAACCTCTCCGCGCAGTTCCGCAACCCCGACTGGGATCCCGGACGCGCCTACTCCTATCCCTGGCAGGGCATCTCCACCGTCCTCGCCTACAACAAGAAGGCGCTCGACGGCATCGAGGTGAAGACGCTCTCCGACCTGCTGGACAACCCGAAGCTGAAGGGCCGGGTCGGTCTGCTCACCGAGATGCGCGACACCGTCGGGATGACGCTGCTCGACATGGGGAAGGACCCGGGGAAGTTCACCGCCGACGACTACGACGCGGCGATCGCCCGGCTGCAGAAGGCCGTGGACAAGAGCCAGATCCGCCGCTTCACCGGCAACGACTACACCGCCGACCTCACCAAGGGCGACATCGCCGCCTGTCTGGCCTGGGCCGGGGACATCGTCCAGCTCAGGGCGGACAACCCCGACATCGAGTTCCTGATCCCGGACAGCGGCTACCTGACGTCCAGCGACAACATGCTGATCCCGAACAAGGCCCGTCACAAGGCCAACGCCGAACGGCTCATCGACTACTACTTCGAGCCGAAACCGGCCGCCGAACTCGCCGCCTACATCAACTTCGTCTGCCCGGTCGAAGGTGTGAAGGACGAGCTCGCCAAGCTGGACGAGGACGCGGCGAACAACCCGCTGATCCTCCCCGACAAGGCCATGCAGGCCAAGTCCCGTGCCTTCCGCTCGCTGAGCTCCGAGGAAGAGACGGCGTTCGAAGAGAAGTTCGCGAAGCTGACGGGGGCGTGACCAGATGAAGACCACCCACGACACCACGGGCCACGGCGGCGACGTCCGCCTCACCGGCATCAGCAAGACCTACGGCGCCTTCACCGCCGTCCACCCGCTCGACCTCACCGTCCCGCAGGGCTCCTTCTTCGCCCTGCTCGGCGCCTCCGGCTGCGGGAAGACCACCACCCTGCGGATGATCGCCGGGCTGGAGGAGCCCTCGGCGGGCACCGTCCACCTCGGCGACCAGGACGTCACGGCGCTCCCGCCGTACAAGCGCCCGGTGAACACCGTCTTCCAGTCCTACGCGCTCTTCCCGCACCTCGACATCTTCGAGAACGTCGCCTTCGGCCTGCGCCGGCGCGGCATCAAAAGCGTGAAGAAGCAGGTCGAGGAGATGCTGGAGCTGGTCCAGCTCGGCGAGCAGGCCCGCAAGAAGCCGCACCAGCTCTCCGGCGGCCAGCAGCAGCGCGTCGCGGTCGCCCGTGCCCTGATCAACCACCCCAAGGTGCTGCTGCTCGACGAACCGCTGGGCGCCCTCGACCTGAAGCTGCGCCGCCAGATGCAGCTGGAGCTCAAGCGGATCCAGACCGAGGTCGGCATCACCTTCGTGCACGTCACGCACGACCAGGAGGAGGCCATGACCATGGCCGACACGGTGGCCGTGATGAACGCCGGCCGGGTCGAGCAGCTGGGCGCGCCCACCGAGCTGTACGAGAACCCCCGGACCACCTTCGTCGCCAACTTCCTCGGCACCTCCAACTTCATCGAGGCCGAGGTCGACTCGCGCAGCGGTGACGACATCGTGCTGAAGGCGGGCGGCGGCAAGCTGGTCCTGCCCCGGGCCCGCAGCAGCGCGGCCACCACGGCCGGCGGGAAGGTGCTGGTGGGGGTGCGCCCGGAGAAGATCTCCCTCACCCACGCCGACGACGCCGGGGAGATACCCGAGGGCCGCAACCGCATCACCGGCAAGATCGCCGACTCCAGTTTCATCGGCGTCTCCACGCAGTTCGTCGTCGACAGCCCCGTCTGCACCGACTTCGAGGTCTACGTGCAGAACATCGACCGCGACGCCCGGCTGGTGCCCGGCGCCGAGGTGGTCCTGCACTGGAACCCGGCCCACACCTTCGGGCTGGACGCCGCCCAGGACATCGACGCCGGGGTGGAGACCGTCGAGGAAGAGGTCGCCTGATGGCCGCGGTCACCCAGGCGCCACCGGTGGCGCCCGCCCCCGAACGGAAACCGCCCCGCAAACGGGGCCGCTGGACGCCGTACCTGCTCCTGCTGCCCGGACTGCTGTGGCTGGTCGTCTTCTTCGCCCTGCCGCTGATCTACCAGGCGTCCACGTCCGTCCAGACCGGCTCCCTGGAGGAGGGCTACCGGGTCACCTGGCACTTCGCCACCTACTGGGACGCCCTGTCCGAGTACTGGCCGCAGTTCGTCCGCTCCGTCGCCTACGCGGCCTCCGCCACCGTGCTGTGCCTGCTGCTCGGTTACCCGCTGGCGTACCTGATCGCCTTCCGCGCGGGACGCTGGCGGAACCTGATCATGATCCTGGTGATCGCGCCGTTCTTCACCAGCTTCCTGATCCGCACCCTCGCCTGGAAGACGATCCTCGCCGACGGCGGCCCGGTGGTCGGCGCCCTGGACGCGCTGCACGTCCTGGACGTCACCGCCTGGCTCGGCTGGACGGCCGGCGACCGGGTGCTCGCCACCCCGCTGGCGGTCGTCTGCGGCCTGACGTACAACTTCCTGCCGTTCATGATCCTGCCGCTGTACACCTCGCTGGAGCGCATCGACCCCCGCCTGCACGAGGCGGCGAACGACCTCTACGCGAAGCCCTCCACGACCTTCCGCAAGGTCACCTTCCCGCTGTCGATGCCGGGCGTGGTCTCCGGCACACTGCTGACCTTCATCCCGGCGACCGGCGACTACATCAACGCGGACCTCCTCGGCTCGACCGAGACCCGCATGGTCGGCAACGTCATCCAGTCCCAATTCCTGCGGATCCTCGACTATCCGACGGCCGCGGCCCTCTCCTTCATCCTGATGGCCGCGATCCTCTTCATGGTCACCTTCTACATCCGCAGGTCCGGCACGGAGGATCTGGTTTAACAATGGCCTTCGTCACCTGGCTCAAGCGCCATCTCGTCGTGATCGCGGGACTGCTCACCCTCGCGTATCTCCTGCTGCCCAACGTCGTCGTCACCGTCTTCTCCTTCAACAACCCCAAGGGACGCTTCAACTACGAGTGGCAGGAGTTCTCCACGGACGCCTGGCGGGACCCGTGCGGGGTCTCCGGCATGTGCGGCTCGCTGTCGCTCAGCCTCCAGATCGCGCTGTGGGCGACCCTCGGAGCGACCCTGCTCGGCACGCTGATCGCCTTCGCCCTGGTCCGCTACCGGTTCCGGGCCCGGGGCGCGGTCAACTCGCTGATCTTCCTGCCGATGGCGATGCCCGAGGTCGTCATGGCGGCCTCGCTGCTGACCCTGTTCCTCAACATGGGGGCCCAGCTGGGCTTCTGGACGATCCTGATCGCCCACATCATGTTCTGCCTCAGCTTCGTCGTGGTCGCCGTCAAGGCGCGGGTGATGTCGATGGACCCGAGACTGGAACAGGCCGCCCAGGACCTGTACGCCGGACCGTTCCAGACGTTCTGGCGCATCACCCTGCCGATCGCCGCCCCCGGCATCGCGGCCGGCGCGCTGCTCGCCTTCGCCCTGTCCTTCGACGACTTCATCATCACCAACTTCAACGCCGGCTCCACCGTCACCTTCCCGATGTTCGTCTGGGGCTCCGCCCAGCGCGGCACACCCGTGCAGATCAACGTCATCGGGACGGCCATGTTCGTCGTCGCCGTCCTGCTGGTGCTTCTCTCGATGGCCGTCGGCAACCGGCGCAAGCGGCAGAAGGCATGACCGGCCCGAGCGGCAGAAGGCGTGACCGGCCCGAGCGGGAGATGGCGTGGCCGCCGCACGTAGGAGATGGCGTGACCGCCGCGAACGGCACGGGCGTGACCGCCGCACCGGCGTCAGCAGGAACACCGCACCACTCGTAGGGAGTTGACATCATGGCCCCAGCCGCCATGAGCCGTTGGACGCAGTCCCTCTCCGAGGCCCGGCCGGCCGCCTACTGGCTGGACGACCCCGGCCGGCCCGCCCCCGAGCCCGCCCTCACCGGCGCCGAGACCTGCGACCTGCTGGTCGTCGGCGGCGGCTACAGCGGGCTGTGGACCGCACTGCTCGCCAAGGAGCGCGACCCCGGCCGGGACGTGGTGCTGCTGGAGGGCCGCGAGGTGGGGTGGGCCGCCTCCGGCCGCAACGGCGGGTTCTGCGCCGCCTCCCTCACCCACGGCCTGCCCAACGGCCTGACCCGCTGGCCGGACGAGATCCACCGGCTGGAGGAGCTGGGCGCCCGCAACCTCGACGCCATCGAGGAGACGGTCGCCCGCTACGCCATCGACTGCGACTTCGAACGCACCGGAGAGCTGGACGTCGCCACCGCGCCCTACCAGGCCCGCGAACTGAGCGCCTGGTACGAGGAGATCGACCGGGCCGGCCTCGCCGACGGCATCGAGTTCCTGGACACCGACGCGGTACGGGAGCAGGTCGACTCGCCCACCTTCCACGCCGGGCTCTGGGACCGGCGGGGCGTGGCGATGCTGCACCCGGCCAGGCTGGCGTGGGGCCTGAAGCGCGCCTGCCTGGACCTCGGGGTCCGCGTGTACGAGCACACGCCCGCCCTCGACCTGAGGCAGGCCGGCGCCGGCATGGGCGTGCGCACCCCGTACGGACGGGTGCGCGCCCGCCGGGTCGCGCTCGGCACCAACGTGTTCCCCAGCCTGGTACGCCGGGTCCGCCCGTACACCGTGCCGGTCTACGACTACGCGCTGATGACCGAACCCCTCACCGACGCCCAACTGGCGTCCGTCGGCTGGAAGAACCGGCAGGGCCTCGGCGACAGCGCCAACCAGTTCCACTACTTCCGCCTCTCCGCCGACAACCGGATCCTGTGGGGCGGCTACGACGCCGTGTACCCCTACGGCGGCCGGGTCCGCGCCGAGTATGACGACCGGCCGGAGACCTACGCCCGCCTCGCCGGCCACTTCTTCACCTGCTTCCCGCAGCTGGAGGGCCTGCGCTTCACCCACGCCTGGGGCGGCGCCATCGACACCTGCTCCCGCTTCTCCGCGTTCTTCGGCACCGCCCACGCGGGCCGGGTCGCCTACGCCGCCGGGTACACCGGCCTCGGCGTCGGCGCCACCCGCTTCGGCGCCGAGGTCATGCTGGACCTGCTCGCGGGGGAGCGCACCGAACGCACCGAGCTGGAGATGGTGCGCAGGAAGCCGCTGCCCTTCCCGCCGGAGCCGTTCGCCTGGGCGGGCATCGCGCTCACCAAGTGGTCGCTCGCCCGCGCGGACGCCACCGAGGGCCGCCGGAACCTGTGGCTGCGCGCGATGGACCGGGTGGGCCTGGGCTTCGACAGCTGAGCCGCGCCCCGGCACACGGGCGTCCTCCGGCTGTGACGCGGTTCACCCCAACGGGTCGGCCGGACCCGCGTAATGCCCGCCGTGGATGTCCCTCTCCCTCGTGACGCGCACCCGCGTCGACGAGTGAGAGGGAGGTCTCTTCATGGCTGGTGTGAGGACCGCGGTCGCCTGGCTGGCGTCGGTCGCCCCCGATCCCGAGTCCTGTCTGCGGGACTGGGAGCGCAATCCGCTGGGGGTCGCGCTGCTGCCCGCGGGCCGGGGCTGGGACGTGCTCATCCTGCCGGGCCGGCTCGGCCGGCCGACCCTGGACGTGCTGTCCCGGGTGCTGGACCAACCCGGCCCGGTCCTCGCGGACTTCGGCGACGAGCGCACCGGTTTCCTGGTGCCGCCGGGCACCGCCGCGCGCTGGCTGGGCACCGGGGTCCGCACGGCGGGTGCGGGGACCTGGATCGTCGTCCCGCACCCGGAACGGGCGGCGTCCGGCGGGATCCGCTGGCTGATCCCGCCGGACGGATCCGGCACGCTCACCGACCCGGCCCTGCTGGAACTGGCGATGCACGAGGCGGCGGCCGGACTCGCGGGGGAGGAGCGGGAGGCGGACGACGGGTGATCCGCGTGAGGGGTTGACAAGCGAATTGGTCTGGACCAAGTTGGGCGCGCTCCACCCTCCCCATCTCCCCCATGTACGGAAGCACTTGTGGACCGCACCAGACCCCTCACCCGTCGCCCCCTGCTCGCGCTGCTCACCGTCGCGGCCCTCGCCGCGTCCGGCACGACCGTGCTGTCGTCGGCCGCCCGTGCGGCCGACGCGGACCTCGTGCGCAACGGCGGCTTCGAATCCGGCCTCGACCACTGGACCTGCACCGCCGGAGAGGCCGTCACCTCCCCGGTCCGCAGCGGCGGCGCCGCGCTCCGGGCGACCCCGGCCGGCGCGGACCACGCCCGCTGCTCCCAGACCGTCACCGTGCGGCCCGACTCCACCTACACGCTCACCGGCCACGTCCGCGGCTCCTACGTGTATCTGGGGGCGAGCGGCACCGGCACCACCGACGTCTCCACCTGGACCCAGTCCGCCTCCGACTGGCAGCGGCTCACCACCACCTTCCGCACCGGCCCCGCCACCACCCGGGTCACCCTCTACACCCACGGCTGGTACCGCACCGGCGCCTACCACGCCGACGACCTGACCCTCGTCGGCCCCGGCGGCGAGACCGGTCAGCCGCCCGCACCCCCCACCGGCCTGAAGACCGGGACGGTCACCGCCACCAGCGTTGCCCTGACCTGGTCAGCGGTCCCCGGAGCCACGAGCTACGCCGTCTACCGCGACGGCACCCGGATCCGCACCGTGAACGGCACCTCCACCACCGTCACCGGACTGACCCCCGCCACCGCCTACGCCTTCCAGGTCACCGCCCTCAACGACGCGGGGGAGTCCGCCCGTTCGGCCACCGTCACCGCCACCACCACCGATCCCGGCTCCGGCGGCGGCCCCTCCGACCTCCCGCGGCACGCCCTGGTCGGCTACCTGCACGCCAGTTTCGCCAACGGCTCCGGCTACACCCGCCTGGCCGATGTCCCGGACAGCTGGGACGTCATCGACCTCGCCTTCGGCGAGCCCACGTCGGTGACCTCCGGAGACATCCGCTTCGAGCGCTGCCCGCAGGCGGAGTGCCCGGGCGTGGAGAGCGACGCCGAGTTCAAGGCCGCGATCCGGGACAAGCAGGCGGCGGGCAAGAAGGTGCTGATCTCCATCGGCGGCCAGAACGGCCAGGTGCGGCTCACCACGGCCGCCGCCCGCGACACTTTCGTCACCTCCGTCTCGAAGATCATCGACGAGTACGGACTCGACGGCCTCGACATCGACTTCGAGGGCCACTCCCTCTCCCTGGACGCCGGTGACACCGACTTCCGGAACCCGACGACCCCGGTGATCGTCCACCTCGTCTCCGCGCTGAAGACCCTCAAGGCCAAGTACGGCGACGACTTCGTGCTGACCATGGCCCCGGAGACGTTCTTCGTCCAGCTCGGGTACCAGTTCTACGGCTCCGGGCCGTGGGGCGGGCAGGACGCGCGGGCCGGGGCCTACCTGCCGGTGATCCACGCCCTGCGCGACGACCTCACCCTGCTGCACGTCCAGGACTACAACTCCGGTCCGATCATGGGCCTGGACAACCAGTACCACTCCATGGGCGGCGCCGACTTCCACATCGCCATGACCGACATGCTGCTCACCGGCTTCCCCGTCGCCGGGAACGCGGACCGCGTCTTCCCGCCGCTGCGCGCCGACCAGGTCGCCATAGGCATGCCCGCCACCGTCAACGCCGGCAACGGCCACGTGTCCCCGGCCGAGGTCACCAGGACCCTGGACTGCCTGACCCGGAAGGTCCAGTGCGGCTCCTACGCGACCCACGGCAACTGGCCCGACCTGCGCGGGCTGATGACCTGGTCGATCAACTGGGACCGGTTCGGGGGCTGGGAGTTCCAGCGGACGTTCGACGGCTACTTCGGCTGAGCAGCCGGGACAGGCCCAGCAGCAGCACCGCGCCCAGGCACCAGGACGCCACCACGTCCAGCGGCCAGTGGTAGCCCCGGCGCACCAGCCCGTAGGAGGCGCCCAGTATGAGCGCCCCGCACAGCAGCACCAGACCGCGCCGGACGGCCGCCCGGCGCAGCAGCGGAAGGAGGAGCACCGCCACCGCCCCGTACGCCACGACGGCGGTGGCGGTGTGCCCGGACGGGTAGTAGCCGACCGCCGGGGGCACCGCCGGGGTGCCGGGGCGGTCGGTCCACGCCTTCAGCGGCGCGACGAGCACCGGCACCAGGACCATCGCACCGGCCGCCGCGGCGGCCGGCAACCACCACCGGCCCGCCCCGGCCGCGCGCCGGTGCCGCACGGCGACGGCCGCCGCCAGGGCCAGCACCGGCACGGCCACCTCCACGTTGCCGAGGTCGGCGAGCAACTCGGAGGCCCGGTCGGGCACGACCAGCGCCCCGCTCAGCCGCTGGTCGACGCCCACCAGCGGCCCGTCGGCGACGACCTGCCAGGTGATCAGCGCGAACAGCAGCAGGGGCAGGGCGAGCGGCAGCATGCGGCACAGCCTGGCAGGAACACCGAAGGGCCGGCGCAAGGGGGGGAGTGCGTCGGCCCTTCGGTGAACCGCCGACCCGGAAGTCCGGGACGACCGTCCGGACCGGAACGCCGCGCGCCCCGGGGGGTGTGGGGCGGGCGACCGTCCGATCGTGAGGAGACCCGGAGCTCAGGGCTCCGGCTGTGTGCGCGAGGGCACGACCAGGTCGAAGCTGGGGAGGCCCCGTCCTGTGCCGCCCGTGGTGTCCCGTGGGCGGGTGTATCTCTCATCCGGTGAGAACCTACGGCAGGCGGCGGGCCCGCGACAGGGGAACGGCTCCCCTGTCATCCACCCCGCACACCTTCTTCACACCCTCTGCCGCGCGCGGCCGACGGTGCGGTCGCGCGCGGCCGGCCTGCTCCGACGGGTGTTCGGCGAGCAGGCGATCGGGGGGTTCTCCGGGGTGGCTCAGACCCGGGCGAACGCCTGCTCGATGATGTCCAGGCCCTCGTTCAGCAGGTCCTCGCCGATCACCAGCGGGGGCAGGAAACGCAGCACGTTGCCGTAGGTGCCACAGGTCAGGACCAGCAGGCCCTCCTGGTGGCACGCCTTGGCCAGCGCGGCCGTCGCCTCCGGGTTCGGCTCCTTGGTGGCCCGGTCCTTGACCAGCTCGATGGCGATCATCGCGCCGCGTCCGCGGACGTCACCGATGATGTCGAACTTCTCCGCCATGGCGCCCAGGCGGGCCTTCATGACGCCCTCGATCGCCTTCGCCCTGGCGTTGAGGTCCAGCTCCTTCATCGTCTCGATGGCGCCCAGCGCACCCGCGCACGCCACCGGGTTGCCGCCGTAGGTGCCGCCCAGGCCGCCGGAGTGCGCGGCGTCCATGATCTCGGCGCGGCCGGTGACGGCGGCGAGCGGGAGGCCGCCGGCGATGCCCTTGGCCGTGGTGATCAGGTCCGGGACGATGCCCTCGTCCTCGCAGGCGAACCACTGGCCGGTGCGGCAGAAGCCGGACTGGATCTCGTCGGCGACGAAGACGATGCCGTTGTCGGTGGCGAACTTGCTGATCGCCGGCAGGAAGCCCTTGGCCGGCTCGATGAAGCCGCCCTCGCCGAGCACCGGCTCGATGATGATCGCGGCCACGTTCTCCGCGCCGACCTGCTTGGAGATCTGGTCGATCGCCTGCGCGGCGGCCTCCGGACCCGCGTTCTCCGCACCCGTCGGCCAGCGGTAGCCGTACGCCACCGGCACCCGGTACACCTCGGGCGCGAACGGGCCGAAGCCGTGCTTGTACGGCATGTTCTTCGCGGTCAGCGCCATCGTGAGGTTGGTGCGCCCGTGGTAGCCGTGGTCGAAGACCACGACCGCCTGGCGCTTGGTGTACGCACGCGCGATCTTGACCGCGTTCTCCACGGCCTCGGCGCCGCTGTTGAACAGCGCCGACTTCTTCGCGTGATCACCCGGGGTCAGCTCGGCCAGCGCCTCGGCGACGGCCACGTACCCCTCGTACGGAGTGACCATGAAACAGGTGTGCGTGAAGTCGGCGAGCTGGGCCGAGGCGCGGCGGACGACGGCCTCGGCGGAGGCGCCGACGGAGGTCACGGCGATGCCGGAACCGAAATCGATCAGCCGGTTGCCGTCGACGTCCTCGATGATCCCGCCGCTCGCCCGCGCGGTGAACACGGGCAGCACCGAGCCCACGCCCTGCGCGACCGCGGCGGTACGGCGGGCCTGCAGCTCCTGCGACTTCGGGCCGGGGATGGCTGTGACGACGCGGCGCTCCTGCGGAAGTGCGGTCATGCGGGGCTCCTGGGGGTGAAGACGGACGCTTTCCTCTTTTCTCGCAGGCTAGGGCGGCCACCGGGGGCTGGGCATGCTCCATGTGGGCGTTGTCCGGGGGGCCGGGTTGTCCGCGGTGGACATAGCGCGCCGGGGGCTCCCGCGCGGGCGCGGAATCCCCGTAAGCGGCCGGACCCGGCCGCGTAGCCGTGAACTCGCCCTGCCGGGGCGTTAGATTGGCTCGCTGACGGTGACGGAGCGGCTGGTCAGGGGGCAGGGCGATGGACAGCGACGGGACCCGGGACGCGCGGGGCACGCACGCGAACCCCGTACCCCGCCCGGCGGGCCCCCCGGACGTGCCCACAACGCCCCCGCGGCCCGCCCGCGCGCCGGGGGTGCCCCCGCTGCCGGACGGGTCGGCGTTCCTGGCCTGGCTGCGCACGCCCCGGCCGGAGGCCCTGCCGGGGGTGTGGCGGTTCGGGCACCGGCCGCGGCCCGAGGAGGAGCCGGAGCGGGTGCCGGGGCGGCAGCTGCTGAGCGGGGCCCTGATCGCCTTCCTCGTCGGCTGGCTGGTCTGGTCGCTGCTGTGGAACGGCTACCTGGGCAGCTGGTGGGTGCTGCCGCTGGACGCCATGACGGCCTCCTGGACGGAGCCGAACTCGTACAGCCGCGTGGTGCTCAGCTACGTCTGGTACACCGCGGTCGCGGTCGGCATCATGATCGGCGTCGCCCGTCTGGGGCGCTGGGACGAGATCTGGCGGCGCTATGTGGTTGCCCGGCTGCGGAGGCCCGAGCAGCCGCAGAGCGTGCCCGTGCCGCAGGAGGACCCGGCCGAGTGGCCGCAGCTCCGCGCCGCCGGAGCCGCCGACGCCGCCGAACGCCTCGCCGCCGACGCCCGCGCCGGGCTGATGCGCGACGTCGACCACGCCCGGATCACCCGCGCCTGGCAGGGCGTGCGCACCGGCCGCCACGACCTGGCCACCTTCACCGGTGCCGTGCTCAAGCACGGCGCCGCCGCCTGCCCGCACCCCTCGGGCGCCCGTGACCTGCCCGCCCGGCAGGCCCGGCACGACCTGGTCACCGGGCAGGTGCGCCTGGGCACCACCGCCGACGACGCCCGCAACCCGTACGTCTACCGCGGCAGCGGCCTCGCCCTCGGCCCCGACCTGCTCGGCACGTCCCTCCTCGCCGTCGGCCCGGCCGGCTCCGGCAAGACCGGCGCCGTGGTGCGCCCGGTCGCCGAGTCGCTGTGCCTGCACGCGCTGGCCGGGCGGGCCGCCGTGGTGGTCGTCGGCGCGGCGGGAGCGGGGCTCGGCCCGGCCCACGCCTACGACGTCGTCGTGCGCATCGGCAACCCGGACTCGGTGTACGACCTCGACCTGTACGGCGGCACCACCGACCCCGACGAGGCCGCCGCCGTGCTCGCCGAAGGACTCGCCGGGGACCTGGCCGACCCGCACCCCGGCAGCGACAGCCGCCGCTCCACCACCGTCCTGGCCCAGCTGCTCGGACCGTTCCGCGCCGTCCACGGCCGGTTCCCCTCCGTCCCCGAGCTGCGGCAGCTGCTCGACGGCGCTCCCGGGCCGCTGGCCGCGCTGCGCCAGGGCCTGACGGAGGCTGGGCAGGACTCGTTGCTGCGCGAACTCGACGCCCGGGAACGGCAGATGGCGCACCCCGGCGACGTGGGCGGGGTGCTCGCCGACCGGGTGGCGCTGCTGGACCGGCCCGCCTTCGCCGGGTTCTTCGACACCTCGGGGCAGTCCCGGCCGTTCTCGCTGCAGGCGCTGGACCACCCGGTGCGGGTGCGGATCGACCTGCCCGAGCGCGGACACGCGGACGCCTCCCGGATGCTGGCCCGGCTCGTCCTCGCACAGTTCACCGCGAGCGTGACGGTGCGCGAGGACCGCTCCCTGTTCGCCTGCCTGGTGCTGGACGACGCCACCGGGCTGGTGACCCCGGAGTCCGTGCGCGGCATCCAGCGGCTGCGCTCGGCCAACGCCGGGGCCGTGCTGACCCTGCGCACCCTGGACGACGTGCCCCGGCCGCTGCGCGGCCCGCTGCTCGGGGCCATCGGGTGCAGGATGGCGCTGGCCGGACTGACCCCGTGGGACGGGCAGGACTTCGCCGAGGTGTGGGGCAAGGAGTGGACCGAGGCCCGGGACGTCACCGACCGGCAGATCATCGCCGAGAGCGCGGCCGGCAAGGCCTGGCACGGTCTGCGCCGGGCGATCACCGGCCGGGCGCCGACCGCGCGGGCGGTCACCGTCCGGCAGGTCGAGCGGGAACGGTGGTCGGCGTCCGAGCTGGCCCACGCGGTGCCGCCGGGGCACGCGGTGCTGTCCCTGACCGACGTCCGGGGGGAACACGCGCCACCGCTGCTGGTCGATCTGCGGGGGTGAGTCACCCGTCCGGGCGACCGGTCACCGTACAGTGAGGCAGAATCACCACAGGACGTTCATACAAGGCGGCCAAAAGATCACCGTTCTCCTCACTGACGCAGACCCGAAGGCACAAGGCCCCATGCCCCTGACGCTCGCCTCGCTCGTGCACCACACCGCGCTGAAGCTGACCGTGCGCGCGGGCGAGGACCGCCTCGACGTGCCCGTCCGCTGGGCCCACGCCAGCGAGCTCGCCGACCCGGTGCCGTACATGGAGGGCGGGGAGCTGCTGCTGATCACCGCCCTCAAGCTGGACGCGGAGAACCCGGACGCGATGCGCCGCTATGTGAAGCGGCTGGCCGGGGCCGGGGTCGTCGGGCTGGGCTTCGCCGTCGGCGTCCACTACGAGGACATCCCCGCCGCGCTCGTCGAAGCGGCCCGCGAGGAGGGTCTGCCCCTGCTGGAGGTGCCGCGCCGCACCCCCTTCCTCGCGATCAGCAAGGCCGTCTCCGCCGCCATCGCCGCCGACCAGTACCGCGCGGTGACCGCCGGCTTCGCCGCCCAGCGGGAACTGACCCGGCACGCGCTCAGCGACGGACCCGAGGGACTGCTCACCGCCCTCGCCGCCCAGGTCGACGGGTGGGCGGCCCTCTACGACGCCAGCGGCACCGTCGTCGGCACGGCACCCGAATGGGCGGGCCGGCGCGCCGCACGGCTGACCGCCGAGGTGCAGCGGCTGCGCGAACGTCCCGCGCCCGCCTCCTCGGTCGTCGCCGGACCCGAGGACGAGGACCGGGTCGAACTGCACTCCCTGGGCACCGGCCGGCGCCCCCGCGCCGCCCTCGCCGTCGGCACGGCCGCCGCCCTGGGCACCGCCGAGCGGTACGCCCTGCACTCGGCGATCGCCCTGCTCACCCTGACCACGGAACGCTCCCGCTCCCTGCAGGCGGCCGAACAGCGCATCGGTGCCGCCGTCCTGCGCATGCTGCTCGCCGGACAGCCCGATCACGCCCGCGCGGTGGCCGGCGACCTGTACGGGGGACTGCTGGACGCGCCGTTCCGGATCATCGTCGCCGAGACGGGGCCGGCGTCCGGCGCCCGCGACCGCGGCGAGGCGGACCCCGACGCCCTCGGGGCCCTCACCGAGGCCGTCGAGTCCGCCGCCGCCCGGTCCGGCGAGGCGGTCCTCGTCGTACCCGAGGGGGACCGGCTGGTGGTGCTGGCCGCCGACGGCGGCGCCGCCGTGACCGCCTGCTGCGACCACGCCGCCGCCCACGAGTCCGCCCGCACCGGCGGCGCGGCCCGGCCCCTCGGCGGTGCCGACGAGGGCGACCTGGTCGTGGGCCTGTCGGCACCGGCCGGGCCGATCGCCGCGTCGGCCGCCTACAAGCAGGCCGGGCAGGCCCTGTCGGTGGCCCGGCGGCGCGGCCGGGTCCTCGTCGAGCACGAACAGATGGCCGCCGGGTCCGTCCTCCCGCTCCTCGCCGACGACGCGGTCCGGGCCTTCGCCGACGGACTGCTGCGGGCCCTGCACGAGCACGACGCGACCGGACGCGGCGACCTCGTCGCCTCGCTGCGCGCCTGGCTGTCCCGCCACGGCCAGTGGGACGCCGCCGCGGCCGACCTGGGCGTGCACCGTCACACCCTGCGCTACCGCATGCGCCGCGTCGAGGAGATCCTCGGCCGCTCCCTGGACGACCCGGACGTCCGCATGGAACTGTGGCTGGCCCTCAAGGCCACGTCGGCCGACTGACGGGCCGAGCGGCAAGCCACCGACAGGCCGACTGACGGGCCGAGCGGCAAGCCACCGACAGGCCGACTGACGGGCCGAGCGGCAAGCCACCGACAGGCCGACCGACGGGCCGACCGGCGGGCCACCGGCCGGCGCCCGGGCGTCCGCGTCCCGGCACTCCCTCCCGCCCCGCCGAACAGCCGTGCGTTCGCCAAAGCGGCGTGGCCGCTCACCCGACTGCTACGGCTCGGACAAACGACCGTCCACCGGCCCGCCCCTACCGTGGTTTTCACCGATCCATGTACCCACCAACGCGGAAGGGCCGGGACTCCATGACTTCCACCCACGCCTTCTGGCTCGCCGGCCGCCAGGCCACCGGCGAGGCCGACTTCGACGTCACCTCGCCCTGGGACGGCCGGGTCGTCGGCACGGTCAGCGTGCCCACCGACGCCCAGGTCGAAGAGGCCGTGGCCGCCGCGTACGCCGTGCGGGAGGCGTTCGCCGCCACCCCCGCCCACGTCCGCGCCGCCGCCCTGGACCACGTCAGCCGGCGCCTCGCCGAGCGCACCGAGGAGATCGCCCTGCTGATCTCCGCCGAGAACGGCAAGCCGGTCAAGTGGGCACGCGGCGAGGTCGGCCGGGCCGTGTCCGTGTTCCGCTTCGCGGCCGAGGAGGCCCGCCGCTTCAACGGCGGCGAGGCCCAGCGGCTCGACACCGACGCCGGCGGCCAGGGGCGCCTCGCCTTCACCCGGCGCTTCCCCAAGGGTGTCGTCCTCGGCATCGCGCCCTTCAACTTCCCGCTGAACCTGTGCGCCCACAAGATCGCCCCGGCGATCGCGGCCGGTGCGCCGATCGTCCTCAAACCGGCCCCGGCGACCCCGCTGTCCGGCCTGATCCTCGGTGAACTGCTCGCCGAGACCGACCTGCCGGCCGGCTCCTGGAGCATCCTGCCGGTGCCGAACGACCGCATGCCCGCCCTCGTGCAGGACGAGCGGCTGCCGGTCATCTCGTTCACCGGCTCGGAGCAGGTCGGCTACGCGATCATGGACTCGGTGCCGCGCAAGCACTGCACCCTGGAGCTCGGCGGCAACGGCGCGGCCGTCGTCCTCGCCGACTTCACGAGCGACGAGGACCTCGACCGGGCCGCGAGCCGCATCGCCACCTTCTCCAACTACCAGGGCGGCCAGTCCTGCATCTCCGTGCAGCGGGTCATCGCCGACGCGTCCGTGTACGACCGGCTGCTGCCCCGCGTCGTCGCCGCCGTCGAGGCCCAGGTCACCGGGGACCCCAATGACGACAAGACCGACGTCGGCCCGCTGATCAGCGAGGACGCCGCGAAGCGGGTCGAGGCGTGGGTCGACGAGGCGGTCGCCGCGGGCGCCACCCTGCGCACCGGCGGCGAGCGCGACGGCGCCTCGTACGCGCCGACCGTGCTGACCGACGTACCGGCCGACGTGACGCTCTCCTGCGAGGAGGTCTTCGGGCCCGTCCTGACGATGCAGAGGGTGGACGGTGAGGCCGCGGCCTTCGACGCCGTCAACGACTCCAAGTACGGCCTCCAGGCAGGCGTGTTCACCCATGACCTGCAGGCCGCCTTCCGGGCCCACCGGGCCCTGGAGGTCGGCGGCGTGGTCATCGGCGACGTGCCGTCCTACCGCGCCGACCAGATGCCCTACGGCGGCGCCAAGCAGTCCGGCGTGGGCCGTGAGGGCGTCAGGTTCGCGATGGAGGACTACACCTACGAGCGCGTGATGGTGCTGACCGGCCTCGCGCTCTGAGCCTCCCGCCGTCCCGTCCGAAGGGGCCCGGCACCGGAACCGTCCGGCGCCGGGCCCCTTCTCCGTCGCCCCAAGGACCGGGCCCGCCCGACCGGGCCCGCCCGACCGGGCCGGTATCGGCCGAACGGCCGCACGAAGGGTGGTGGGGCCGCTACGAATCGGGTACATACGATCGGGTAGCACCAGTCGGTAACGCACCCACTCCACCCGATTCGCGGCGAGGTGAGCCTCATGTCCGCAGCACCCGGGACATCCCCGGTTCCGACCCGACCCACCGTCACCGAACGTGAGGCCCGGCAGGTCGCGGAGGCCGCCCGGGAACAGGACTGGCGCAAGCCCAGCTTCGCCAAGGAGCTGTTCCTCGGCCGCTTCCGGCTCGACCTGATCCACCCCCACCCTCTGCCCGCCGACGAGGCCGCACAGCGCGGTGAGGAGTTCCTCGCCAAACTGCGCGACTTCTGCGAGACGAAGATCGACGGCGCCCTCATCGAGCGCGAGGCGCGCATCCCCGACGAGGTGATCACCGGGCTCAAGGAGCTCGGCGCCCTCGGCATGAAGATCGACACCAAGTACGGCGGCCTCGGCCTGACCCAGGTGTACTACAACAAGGCCCTGGCCCTGGTCGGCTCCGCCAGCCCGGCGATCGGCGCGCTGCTCTCCGCCCACCAGTCGATCGGCGTCCCGCAGCCGCTGAAGATCTTCGGCACCCGGGAGCAGCAGGAGACGTTCCTGCCGCGCTGCGCGCGCACCGACATCTCGGCGTTCCTGCTCACCGAGCCGGACGTCGGCTCCGACCCGGCCCGCCTCGCCACCACCGCCGTACCCGACGGCGACGAGTACGTGCTCGACGGCGTGAAGCTGTGGACCACCAACGGCGTGGTCGCCGACCTCCTCGTCGTCATGGCGCGCGTACCGAAGTCCGAGGGGCACCGGGGCGGCATCACCGCCTTCGTCGTCGAGGCCGGCTCGGAGGGCATCACCGTCGAGAACCGCAACGCCTTCATGGGCCTGCGCGGTCTGGAGAACGGCGTCACCCGCTTCCACCGGGTCCGGGTGCCCGCCGCCCACCGGATCGGTGCGGAGGGCCAGGGCCTGAAGATCGCCCTCACCACCCTCAACACCGGCCGGCTGTCCCTGCCCGCCATGTGCGTCGGCGCCGGCAAATGGTGCCTGAAGATCGCCCGTGAGTGGTCGGCCGCCCGTGAGCAGTGGGGCAAGCCGGTGGCGCTGCACGAGGCGGTCGGCTCCAAGATCTCCTTCATCGCCGCCACCACCTTCGCCCTGGAGGCCGTCGTCGACCTGTCCTCCCAGATGGCCGACGAGGACCGCAACGACATCCGCATCGAGGCCGCCCTCGCCAAGCTGTACGGCTCGGAGATGGCCTGCCTGATGGCCGACGAACTCGTCCAGATCCGCGGCGGACGCGGCTTCGAGACCGCCGACTCCCTCCGGGCGCGCGGCGAACGGGCCGTCCCCGCCGAGCAGATGCTGCGCGACCTGCGCATCAACCGGATCTTCGAGGGCTCCACCGAGATCATGCACCTGCTGATCGCGCGCGAGGCCGTCGACGCCCACCTGTCCGTCGCGGGCGACCTGATCGACCCCGAGAAGTCCCTCGGCGACAAGGCCCGGGCGGGCGCGGGCGCGGGCGTCTTCTACGCCAAGTGGCTGCCCCGGCTGGTCGCCGGACCAGGACAGCTCCCCGGCGCGTACGGCGACTTCAAGCACGGCATCGACCTGTCGCCGCACCTGCGCTACGTCGAGCGCACCTCCCGCAAGCTGGCCCGCTCCACCTTCTACGCCATGTCCCGCTGGCAGGGGAAGATGGAGACCAAGCAGGGCTTCCTCGGCCGGATCGTCGACATCGGCGCCGAACTGTTCGCCATGAGCGCCGCCTGCGTCCGCGCCGAACTGCTGCGCCGCCGGGGCGAGCACGGCCGCGAGGCGTACCAGCTCGCGGACGCCTTCTGCCGCCAGTCCCGCATCCGTGTCGAGGAACTCTTCGGCCGGCTGTGGACCAACACCGACGACCTCGACCGCAAGGTCGTCAAGGGCGTCCTGTCCGGCACCTACACCTGGCTGGAGCAGGGCGTCGTCGACCCCTCCGGCGACGGCCCCTGGATCGCGGACGCGACCCCCGGCCCCAGCACGAAGGAGAACGTGCACCGGCCGATCCGCTGACGAACCCACCGGTCCGCGCGGCGGCCGGACGACGACGGACACGGACGACAGGCTGCCGGGGCGGGGCCCGGCAGCCTGCGCGACCCGACACAATAGAGCCCATGACCGACGCTCCAGCTCCCCTGGCCGATCCTCATCTGGTGTACGACCCCGTGACGGGAGACGGCCCGAAGGACGTGGCGATCCTCGGCTCCACCGGGTCGATCGGCACCCAGGCCATCGACCTCGTGCTGCGCAACCCCGACCGCTTCCGGGTCACCGGCCTGTCCGCCCAGGGCAGCCGGACCGCCCTCCTCGCCGAGCAGGCCCACCGGCTGCGGGTGCGCACGGTCGCCGTCGCCCGCCAGGACGCCGTACCGGCACTGCGCGAGGCGCTGTCCGCGCGGTACGGAGCGGGGGAGCCGCTGCCCGAGATCCTCGCCGGCCCGGACGCGGCCACGCAGCTCGCGGCCTCCCCCTGCCACACCGTGCTCAACGGCATCACCGGCTCCATCGGCCTCGCCCCGACCCTCGCCGCCCTGGAGGCGGGCCGCACCCTCGCGCTCGCCAACAAGGAGTCCCTCATCGTGGGCGGCCCGCTGGTGAAGGCGCTGGCCGAACCCGGGCAGATCATCCCGGTGGACTCCGAGCACGCCGCGCTGTTCCAGGCGCTCGCCGCCGGCACCCGCGCCGACGTCCGCAAGCTGGTGGTCACCGCCTCCGGCGGCCCCTTCCGCGGCCGGACCCGCGCCGAGCTGGCCGACGTCACCGTCGACGACGCCCTCGCCCACCCCACCTGGGCCATGGGCCCGGTGATCACCATCAACTCCGCGACCCTCGTCAACAAGGGCCTGGAGGTGATCGAGGCGCACCTGCTGTACGACATTCCCTTCGACCGCATTGAGGTCGTCGTGCACCCGCAGTCGTATGTCCACTCGATGGTTGAGTTCACGGACGGATCGACACTGGCCCAGGCGACGCCCCCCGACATGCGGGGCCCCATCGCCATCGGCCTCGGCTGGCCCGAAAGGGTCCCCGACGCGGCCCCGGTCTTCGACTGGAGCAAGGCGTCCACCTGGGAGTTCTTCCCCCTGGACAACGAGGCGTTCCCCTCGGTGAACCTCGCCCGGCACGTGGGCGAGCTCGCGGGCACCGCCCCGGCGGTGTTCAATGCCGCCAACGAGGAGTGCGTGGAGGCCTTCCGGGCCGGCACGCTGCCGTTCAACGGCATCATCGAGACCGTCACGCGGGTGGTCGAGGAGCACGGCACCCCGCGGCCGGGAACCTCGCTGACGGTGTCGGACGTCCTCGAAGCGGAGACCTGGGCCCGGGCACGGGTGCGGGAACTGACAGTCCGGACGGCGAGCGCGGAGGCGCGTGCATGACGACCCTGATGTTCATCCTCGGCATAGTCGTCTTCGCGGTCGGCCTGCTGTTCTCCATCGCCTGGCACGAGCTGGGCCACCTGTCGACGGCCAAGATGTTCGGCATCCGCGTGCCGCAGTACATGGTCGGCTTCGGCCCGACCCTGTGGTCGCGGCAGCGCGGCGAGACCGAGTACGGCGTCAAGGCGATCCCGTTCGGCGGCTACATCCGCATGATCGGCATGTTCCCGCCCGGCCCCGACGGACGGCTGGAGGCCCGCTCCACCTCCCCGTGGCGCGGCATGATCGAGGACGCCCGCTCGGCGGCCTTCGAGGAACTGCAGCCCGGCGACGACAAGCGCCTGTTCTACACGCGCAGGCCGTGGAAACGGGTCGTCGTCATGTTCGCCGGCCCCTTCATGAACCTGATCCTCGCCGTGGCGCTGTTCCTGACCGTCCTCATGGGTTTCGGGATCCAGCAGCAGACCACCACCGTCAGCTCGGTCTCGCCGTGCGTCATCTCCCAGAGCGAGAACCGCGACAAGTGCGCCCCGGCCGACCCCGAGTCCCCGGCCGAGGCGGCCGGCATGAAGGCGGGCGACCGCATCGTCGCGTTCGACGGCGTGCGCACCGAGGACTGGGCCACCCTCTCCGACCTCATCCGGGACAGCGCCGGCAAGGAGGTGCCGATCGTCGTCGACCGCAAGGGCGAGGAGGTCACCCTCGAGGCGAAGATCGCCACCAACCTGGTCGCCAAGAAGGACGGCAACGGCACCTACGTCGAGGGCGAGTACGTCAAGGCGGGCTTCCTCGGCTTCAGCGCGGCCACCGGCGTCGTGAAACAGGACTTCGGTGACTCCGTGGTCTGGATGACCGACCGGGTCGGCGACGCCGTCGACTCCCTTGCCGCCCTGCCGTCGAAGGTGCCCGCCCTGTGGAACGCCGCCTTCGGCGACGGCCCGCGCGAACCCGACTCCCCGATGGGCGTCGTCGGCGCGGCCCGGGTCGGCGGCGAGATCGCCACCCTGGAGATTCCCGCCTCCCAGCAGATGGCCATGTTCGTGATGCTGCTCGGCGGCTTCAACCTCTCCCTGTTCCTGTTCAACATGCTCCCGCTGCTGCCGCTCGACGGCGGACACATCGCGGGCGCGCTGTGGGAGTCGCTGCGCCGCAACCTGGCCCGGGTGCTGCGCCGCCCCGACCCGGGACCGTTCGACGTGGCGAAACTGATGCCGGTGGCCTACGTGGTGGCCGGGATCTTCGTCTGCTTCACACTGCTCGTCCTCGTCGCCGACGTCGTCAACCCGGTCCGCATCTCCTAGCGCCGCCCGGCCGCACGTTCCCTTCACGACGGCCCGGAACCGCTCGGTTCCGGGCCGTCGTCCTTTGGACGGGTTTACCGGCGGGATGTGCCCGGCCGCGGGCCCGTACCGTAATCTCGGGACCCGGAGCCCGCTGCTCACCGGGAGCCGGACCTTGATCCACGACTTGGGGTTGCACAGCAGATGACTGCGATTTCTCTCGGCATGCCGTCCGTTCCGATCAAGCTGGCCGAGCGCCGCAGGAGCCGCAGGATCCAGGTCGGGTCGGTGGCGGTCGGTGGTGACGCGCCGGTGTCGGTGCAGTCGATGACGACGACGCG
>NZ_JBIWOK010000018.1:36297-147076 GCF_044767675.1 Streptomyces sp. NPDC101219 | reverse complement strand
CATCGCCCGGGCCCGGGCCGCCTACGACTCCGCGGCCGTGGCCGGGCAGGCCGGTCCGCCCGACGCCCGGCCGTAGGTACTCGAGAGGCCCTGGGGTCTTTCGTTCGGATCAGGGCGGATCAGGGACCCCGCGAGCCCGGCATGATCCGAACGAGAGGCCCTGGGCCGGGCGGAGCTTCGACGGAGCTGCTCAGCCGCCGGAGGCGGGGGCCAGCTTCACCCGGGCGGCGATGGGCAGGTGGTCGCTGGCCGTCCGGGGGAGGGTCCAGGAGGTGGTGGGCTCGGCGCCCTTGACCATGATCTGGTCGATGCGGGCCATCGGGAAGGACGCCGGCCAGCTGAAGCCGAACCCGCTGCCCACGGCGCCCTGGGTGGAACGCATCTGCGAGGTCACGGCGTTGAGGGCGCGGTCGTTCATGGTGCCGTTCAGGTCGCCGAGCAGGACGACGTTCTCCAGCGGCTCGCGGGAGATGGCCTCGCCCAGCGCGTCGGCGCTCCGGTCGCGCTGGTGGGCGGTGAAGCCGGCCTCCATCTTCACCCGCACGGACGGCAGATGGGCGACGTAGACGGCGACGGGCCCGTCGGGCGTGGCCACCGTCGCCCGCATCGCGCGCTTCCAGCCCAGCCGGATGTCGACGGCCCGCACATCGGTGAGCGGGTACTTGCTCCACAGCCCGACGGTGCCGACGACCGCGTGGTGTTCGTACGCCGACGCCAGCGCCTTCTCGTAGGCCGGGACCGCGGACGCCTTCAGCTCCTCCAGCGCCAGGACGTCCGCGCCCGCGGCGGCCACGTCCCGGGCGGTGCCGCCGGGGTCCGGGTTCTCCGCGTTGACGTTGTGGGTGGCGACCGTGAACTCGCCGCCCGAGGTGGTCTTGTCGGTGATCAGGCCGCCGAAGAGGTTCAGCCACACCACCGACGGCACGAGTACCGCGATCAGTGCCGTCGCCGACCTGCGGACCAGGGCCAGCACGAGCAGTACCGGGATGAGCAGGCCCACCCAGGGCAGGAAGGTCTCCACCAGGCTGCCGAGGTTGCCGATCCGGTTCGGGATGTGGGCGTGGGCGACCATGACGAGGGCCAGCAGTCCGGCACAGGCGGCGAGGACGATGCCGCGGCGCCAGATGCGGGGGTCGCCCCGCCAGCCTCTGGTCAGCCGGGCGAACAGGCGCTGAAGCCGGGTTGTCCGGCGCTCGGGTCCCGAGCCGCCGTGGTCCGTCTCCGTCATGTACGCCTGCTGCGCCATACCGTCGCCTCACAACCTGCTGTGCACACCGACTCCCCCGCGTCCGTACGAACCCTAGGGGATGATCGGTTCCTTTCCCGCCGTCCTGCGACGGCCGTACGGGGGCGAGGACGTGTGGGACCGCTCCGGGAGTTCCATGAAGGTCACAAAGGGCATGCTCTGTGACCGAATGCGCACATCGGCCCCCGGACGCCGGTGCGGCCGCCGACCGCGGTTGCCCGCGGCCGGCGGGTGCCCGCAGCGGGCCGTCAGCCGGGCCGGTGCACGGGGCGCAGCCCTTCCAGCAGGGTGTCGACGACCTGTTCGGCGAGACCGTCCGGGAGGTCCGCGTCGGGGTGCAGCACGGTGCGGACCAGCAGCGGGCCGACGACGATGTCGCTGAGCAGGTCGAGGTCGACGTCGGCGCGGAGTTCGCCGTTGGCCTGGCCGCGGCGCAGCACCTCCAGGCCGAGCCGGCGGCGCGGCGCGACGACGGTGGCGTGGTAGGCGTCCCACAGGCGGGGGCTGCTCTTCATCTGGGCGCGCACGTGGTGCAGGATCGCCGACGTCCGGCCGGCCAGTCCGCGCAGCCGCAGGGCCTCCAGGAGGACGACGAGGTCGTCGCGGACGGAGACGCCGGGCAGTTCGGGGTCCGGTGGTTCGGCGGCCCGCATCACGTCGACGAACAGCTGCTCCTTGCCGCTCCAGCGGCGGTAGATGGTGGCCTTGCCGACACCCGCGGTGCGGGCGATGCGCTCGATGGACAGCTCGGCGAGGGGCACGCCGTCCTCGATGAGCTTCATCACGCCCTCGATGACGGCGCGTTCGACCGCCTCGCTGCGGGGACGTCCGCGGGCCGGGACCTCCTGGCCGAGGGCGGGGCCCTCCTGGTGGGGGCCGGTGTCGGCGAGGCTCACGTCGCTGCGTCCTTTCCGTGGGCTGGGGCGGGGGGGCCGGGGCCGGCGGCTCCGGCCATCGTCCTCGGCCGTCCGCCGGTCCGCCGGCCGGTCGGCCGGTCGGTCGGTCGGCCGGTCGGTCGGCCGGTCGGCCGGTCGGCCGGGGCGCGGGACCGCGGTCGGCGATCCGACCGCCCAGGGTCGCCGGTCCGCGGCGGACGATCAAGCGGCCCGCCGGCCGTGCGCCACCGGGCGACCAGCGGACCTCCCTGGCCGTGGCCGGTCGGCGCGGGGAGGCGACGGCCGGTCGGCGCGGGGCGTCGGCCGGTCCGACCGCCGCGGGTCATTTGTCCGTCGTGGACACCAGCTCCTCGTCGTGGGCGTCACCCCGGGCGGCGGGGGTGCGGCCGGGCAGGAACAGGGCAGTGACGACGGCACCGAGGACGGCCACGCCCGCACCGCACAGCGCGGTGACGTGCATGGCGTGCAGGAACGCGTCGCCCGCCGGGCCGACCAGGGCGTCGCCGCGCGGGCCGATCCGGGCGGCGGCGGCGAGGGTGGCCTCGATGGACTCGCCGGCGGCGTGCCGGGCGGCGGGCGGCAGGAGGTGGAGCCGGTCGTCGATGCCCGTGCGGTACGCCGCGGACAGCACCGAGCCCAGGACGGCGATGCCCAGGGCGCCGCCGACCTGGCGGAAGGTGTTGCTGAGCGCGGACGCCGAGCCCGCCTTCTCGCGCGGCAGGGTCTGCATGATGACGACGCTGACCGGCGTCATGACGTGGGCCATGCCCGTGCCCATGAGGAAGAACAGGCCCTCCAGGAGCCAGAGGGGGGTGTCGCGGTCCAGCACGGCGAAGCCGCCCAGCATGGCCGCGAGCAGCAGCAGGCCGCCGGTGGTGGTGGCCCGGACGCCGAAGCGGTCCACGAGCAGCCGGGCCCGTGGCGCGAAGATCATCTGTGCGGCGGCCAGCGGCAGCAGCAGCAGTCCGGTCTGCAGGGGCGAGTAGCCGCGCACGCTCTGGAGGTAGAAGACCGCGAAGAAGGTGACGCCCATCAGGGCGAAGAACACCAGCGCGATGGCGACGATCGACGCGGAGAACACCTTGTTGCGGAAGTACGCCATGTCGATGGAGGGGTGGTCGCTGCGCTTCTCGTACACGACGAAGGCGGCGAGGACGGCGAGCCCCGCGCCGGCGGTCGCCAGCACCGTGGCGTCCGTGAAGTCGGCGAGCCGGCCGCCCCGGATGATGCCGTAGACCAGCAGGACCAGCCCGACCACGGACAGCAGGACGCCGACGGGGTCGATGCGGCCCGGGCGCGGGTCACGGGAGTCGGGGACCAGCCACAGCATCAGGCCGAGGGCGAGGAGCACGATCGGCACGTTGACCAGGAAGACGGAGCCCCACCAGAAGTGGTCCAGGAGCACCCCGCCGGTGATCGGGCCGATGGCGATGGCCAGGCCCACGCCGCCCGCCCAGATGCCGATGGCCTTGGGCTGCTCGTCCCGCTCGAACACGTTCATCAGGACGGCCAGCGTGGCCGGCATGACGAACGCGGCGCCCAGTCCCATGACCGCCCGGAAGCCGATGAGCTCCCCGGGTGAGCCGGAGAAGGCGGCCAGCGCCGAACCGATGCCGAACACGGCGAGCCCGCCGAGCAGCACCTTCTTGCGGCCGAGCCGGTCGCCCAGCAGTCCGGCGCTGAACAGCAGGCCGGCGAAGACGAGCGTGTAGGCGTTGATCGCCCACTCCAGCTCGCTCTGCGTGGCGCCGAGGCCGGTGGGCGCGGGGGTGGAGATCGTCTTGATGGCGACGTTCAGGATCGAGTTGTCCAGGACGACGATCAGCAGGCTGAGCATCAGGACGCCGAGGATCGCCCAGCGCCGCCGGTGCACGGCGTCGGGGATGCGGCCGTCGGGGGCGGCGGGAGAGCTCATGCGGGCCAGCCTAACGATTTCCGATACGAGACCGTCTCGTATCGGAAACCTTTTGCCGGGTCATTGCCGGGTCATTGCGTCACCCGCCCGCCGGTGCGGCCCGAACCGCCGGTCCGGGCGTCCCGCTCCGCCGGACGCGCCGCCGCTCCGTACCGGCGCCGGGGAACGCCTCGTACCGGCGCCGGGGAATCGACGGAAAGCCGCCGTGCCGCCTCCCCTGGTGCCGGTCCCTTCGAAGTGCCACCATGGAAACGATCCGGGGACGCCGTAAGGGTGCCTCGAGATGACTGTTGGGAGACATGCCATGACGCAGCTTTCTGCTGCCCAGCCCCCGAAGCCGGGTGCCTCCGACGGGAGCAAGGCGCTGTACGGGGGCAAGAGCACCCGTCGTGTCACCGTCCGGGACATCGCCGCCGCCAAGGAGCGCGGCGAGAAGTGGCCCATGCTCACCGCCTACGACGCGATGACCGCCTCCGTCTTCGACGAGGCCGGCATCCCGGTCATGCTGGTCGGCGACTCGGCGGGCAACTGCCACCTCGGCTACGACACCACGGTGCCGGTCACCCTCGACCAGATGACCATGCTGTCCGCCGCCGTGGTGCGCGGCACCAGCCGCGCCCTGATCGTGGCCGACCTGCCCTTCGGCTCGTACCAGGAGGGCCCGGTGCAGGCCCTGCGGTCGGCCACCCGGCTGGTGAAGGAGGCCGGGGCGGGCGCCGTGAAGCTGGAGGGCGGCGAGCGCTCGCACCGGCAGATCGAGCTGCTGGTCGAGTCCGGCATCCCGGTCATGGCGCACATCGGCCTGACCCCGCAGTCCGTGAACGCGATGGGCTACCGCGTCCAGGGGCGGGGCGAGGAGGCGGCGCAGCAGCTGCTGCGGGACGCCAAGGCCGTGCAGGACGCCGGTGCCTTCGCGGTGGTGCTGGAGCTGGTCCCGGCCGAACTGGCCGCCGAGGTGACGCGCACGCTGCACATCCCCACCGTCGGGATCGGCGCAGGCCCTCAGACGGACGCGCAGGTCCTGGTGTGGACGGACATGCTGGGGCTGACCGGCGGCCGGGTGCCGAAGTTCGTGAAGCAGTACGCCGACCTGCGCGCGGTCATGAGCGGCGCGGCGAAGGCGTTCGCGGAGGACGTCGTCGGCGGAACGTTCCCGCAGGAGCAGCACTCCGTCCACTGACCCCTCACTCCCCCGGCCCGCCGGTCCGCCCGGCACCGGGGATCCCCGACCATCCCGGCACCACCGCGGCAGCCCGCCGATCTTCCCCCGTCGGCGGGCTGCCGCCTTTCCGTGCGGTGTGCGGTATGCGGTCCGTACGGCGCCGGCGCGCGCGTGTGTGCGGCCCGTACGGCGCCGGTGCGTGCGGTCCGGCGCGTGCGACCCCGTGCGGGAGGCCCCGCCGGCGTGGCGTGTCGGCGTTCTGTCGGTGGCGGCCCGGGCTGTCGGCCGCCTGTCGGCGGTCTGTCGGCGGCGGGTGACAGCTTCGGGGCATGAAGCGAATCGACAACGACCCGGGGGGCGCGTCCGGCGCCGTCACCGTACGGGGGCTGGTCAAGCACTACGGCGCCACGAAGGCGCTGGACGGCGTCGATCTGGACGTGCGCGAGGGCACCGTGATGGGCGTGCTCGGGCCGAACGGCGCGGGCAAGACCACGCTCGTGCGGATCCTCTCCACCCTGCTCGCCCCGACCTCCGGCCGGGCCACCGTCGCCGGGTACGACGTGGTCCGCCAGCCCCGGCAGCTGCGCCGGGTGATCGGGCTGACCGGCCAGTACGCCTCCGTGGACGAGAAGCTGTCCGGCCGGGAGAACCTGTACCTGATCGGCCGGCTGCTCGACCTGCCCCGCAAGGAGGCACGCGGCCGCGCCGACGCCCTGCTGGAGCGGTTCTCCCTGACGGAGGCGGCCCGCAGGCCGGCGAGCACCTACTCCGGCGGCATGCGGCGGCGCCTGGACCTGGCCGCCTCGATGATCGGCCGGCCGGCGGTGCTGTTCCTGGACGAGCCGACCACCGGACTGGACCCGCGCACCCGCAACGAGGTGTGGGACGAGGTGAAGCGGCTGGTCACGGACGGGGTGACGGTGCTGCTCACCACCCAGTACATGGAGGAGGCCGAGCAGCTCGCCGGTGAGCTGACCGTGGTGGACCGCGGCAAGGTCATCGCGAGCGGCGGCATCGAGCAGCTCAAGGCCAGGGTGGGCGGCCGGACGCTGCGGATCCGCCCGGCCGACCCGCGCGGGCTGCGCCCGCTGGCCACCGCCCTGGACGAGCTGGGCATCACCGGCCTGGCCGGGACGTCCGTGGACCCCGAGAGCGGCGCCGTCCTCGTCCCCGTACTCAGTGACGAGCAGCTGACCGCCGTGGTCGGCGCGGTCACCGCGCGCGGCATCACGCTCAGCTCCCTGACCACCGAACTGCCCAGCCTGGACGAGGTGTTCCTGTCCCTCACCGGCCACCGGGCCGGTGCGCCGCGGGACACCGCGCCCGCCGAGACCCCCGAGGAGGCCGTCGCCGTATGAGTGCCGCCGCCCTTGCCCCGGCCGCCGCGACCGGCGGCGACGCGCGCATCCCCCTGCGGGCCCATCTCCGGCACACCGGGGCCCTCGTGCGCCGCAACCTGCTGTGGATCCGGCAGGACCCGGAGTCGATGTTCGACGCCGTGCTGTTCCCGATCGTCTTCACCCTGCTGTTCGTGTACGTCTTCGGCGGCTCGATCGGGCAGGCGCTGGGCGGCGGGCAGGACGCCTACGTGCAGTACATCGTGCCCGGACTGATGGCCATGATGGGCATGAACATGGCCCAGGGGGTGGGCACCGGGTTCAACCAGGACTTCAACACCGGGGTCATGGACCGGTTCCGGTCCCTGCCGATCGGCCGCGGGTCCGTGCTGTTCGCCAAGATCGCGGTCGAGCTGGTGCGGATGCTGATCGCGACCTCGATCCTCCTGGTCGTCGGGGTGCTCGTCGGGTTCGACATCACCCGCTGGGCGGGGCTGTTCGCCGCCGTGGGGCTGTCCGTGGTGTTCGGCTCGGCCCTGATGTGGATCTTCCTCACGCTGGGCGTGGTGATGAAGAACGCCCAGTCGGTGCAGGCCATGGGCTTCCTGGTGCTGATGCCGCTCCAGTTCGGTTCGTCGATCTTCGCGCCCACCGGGTCGATGCCGGGCTGGCTGCAGAACTTCACCGCCTACAATCCGCTGTCCTCCCTGGCGGACGCGGCGCGCGGCCTGATGGTGGGCGGCCCGGTCGCGCACGACCTGTGGCTGACGCTGGCCTGGTCGGTGGGCATCACGGTGGTGATGGCGCCGGTCGCGATCCACAAGTTCCGCACGAAGACCTGATCACCGGGCCTGACCACCGGGCCTGACCACCGGGGCTCACCACCGGGCCTCACCACCGGGCCCGATCCCCCGCCTGGTCATCCGGCCTCGATCAGGGCGACGGCCTCCTCGGGAGTGAGGCCGTCGCCCTGCGCGTACGCCTCCTCGTAGGCCGCGTCGCCGAGCGCCGACCGGAGCCGGGACTCGGCACACCGGCGCGCCTCGCGCTCCCCGCGCACGGCGACGTGGCCGGGCGGCAGCAGGGCGTCGGCGGCGGACAGGCAGCGGGCCGCGTCACGCGCCCGGGCGCCGCCGTGCAGCCGGGCGAGGGCCGCCGCGCCCAGGGTGAGGTTCGCCGACCGCATGTGCGGTGCCATGGCGACGGCGAGCGGGTCGCCGGCCTGCCGCAACGCCCGTCTGATGGTGTCCAGGGCCCGCTCGTCGTGGCCGTCGACGATGTCCAGCCAGCCCTCGGCGCCGAGGATGAACGCGTCGAAGACGACGTAGTGCGCGATGCGGAACTCCTCGCGCAGCAGGCGCAGTTCCTCCCGCGCCTCGGCGGTGCGGCCGACGAGCCCGAGCCAGCCGGCCAGGAACAGCCGGGCGGCGGGCAGGGCCTCGTTGTGCCGGTCCCGGGTGCTGTCGATGACCTCGCGCAGCAGCCGTTCACCGCGCTGTTCGTCACCGGCGTCGAGCAGCACGCTGCCGAGGCGGGTGGCGAGCACGGCCTTCTGGGCCTGTGCGCCGAGGCGTTCGGCGAGGGCGATGGCCGTCTCGTAGTCCGCGGCGGCGGCCTCGTAGGCACCGGTGCGTTCGTGGGCCTCGCCGCGGGCGGAGAGGGCCTCGGCCGTGCTCCAGGTGTCGCCGAGCGCGCGGTGGATCTCCAGGGCCTCGTCCGCGTCCCGCCGGGCGTCGCCCGCCCAGTCACTGCGGTTCGCCAGCACGTTGGCGCGCATCTGGAGGTTGGTGGCCAGTTCCCACTCGAATCCGGGGGTCTCCCGGCAGGTGCGGATCGCGGCGTCGATGGTCTCCCGCAGCCGGTCCATGTCACCGGTCAGCATCACGGCGAACGCCCACAGGTGGCCGGGTGAGCGGCAGGTCTGCGGCAGTCCGGGTTCGTACGTGGCGGCGATGACGCGCAGTTTGTGCTGGGCCTCGGGTGTCTGCCAGTCGTCGAGTTCGGTGTCCATGCAGGCCATGTGGGCCAGGTGCACACCGCGCCGGGCCTCGGCGAGGACCTCGCCGGTCATCGGCGGCGGTGCGGCGGTGAGGGGCTGCCACACCGGCGCGGCCGGGCGCACCGGCTCGGTGAACGGGTCGGGGCCGAGGGACGCGACCTCGCTGCACCAGTTGCGGGCCTCGATGCGCAGGTCGCGCATCCGCCAGAACCGGACCAGCGACAGCACCAGACACAGGGCCTCCTGCTCGTCGCGCAGGGCGAGCGCGTGGCGCAGGGCGGTGCGCAGGTTCTCGTACTCGCGTTCCAGCCGTTCGACGGCGGCGGCCTGCTGCGGGCCGTGCAGCAACGGGTCTGTGGTGCGGGCCAGTTCGCGGTAGTGCGTCAGGTGGGCGCGTTCCGCCTCGGCGCGTCGGCCGCTCTCGTCGAGGCGTTCGCGCGCGTACTCGGCGACGGTCTCCAGCAGCCGGTAGCGCATCCCCGAGTCGCCGGACGGGGCGGCCACCACGAGCGACTTGTCGACCAGCGAGCCGAGCGCCTCCAGGGCGGCCGGCCCGCACACCGCCTCGGCGGCGGCCAGGTCACAGCCGCCCGCGAACACCGACAGCCGTCCCAGCACCTCGCGTTCGTCCGCGTCGAGCAGGTCCCAGGACCAGTCGACGACGGCCCGCAGGGTCTGCTGCCGGGGCAGCACCGTGCGGCTGCCCGAGGTGAGCAGGCGGAAGCGGTCGTCGAGCCGGTCGGCGATCTGGCGCGGGGTGAGCATCCGCAGCCGGGCGGCGGCGAGTTCGACGGCGAGGGGCATCCCGTCGAGCCGCCGGCAGATCTCCGCACAGGCCTCGGGGTCCTCCGACACCCGGAACCCGGGGCGGGCTGCCGCGCCGCGGTCGGCGAACAGCCGCAGCGCGACCGGCTCCGGCAGCGGTTCGACGGGGCGGACCAACTCCCCGGGCACGCCGAGCGGTTCGCGGCTGGTGGCGAGCACGGTGAGCGCCGGGCAGCGTTCCAGCAGGGTCTCGGTGAGGCGGGCCGCGGCCTCGACGACGTGCTCGCAGTTGTCCAGGATCAACAGCATGCGGCGCCGCCCGCAGTGCTCGGTGAGGCGCTCCACCGGGTCGTCGTGCCGGTCGGAGACCGCCCGCATCCCCTCGGCCCCGGCGCCGTACAGGACGGTCTCGCGGGCGCCGACGGCGGTGAGCACGGCCTCGGGGACGGCGTCGGGGTCGTCCACGGGTGCGAGTTCGGCCAGCCACACCCCGTCCGCGGCGGTCCGCGGCAGCGTGTCGGCGGCCTCCTGCGACAGCCGGGTCTTGCCCGCTCCGCCCGGTCCGGTCAGAGTGACCAGCCGGGCGGACTCCAGGTCCCGGCGGATGGCCCCGATGTCGGCCTCCCGGCCGACGAAGGAGGTCAGCCGGGCGCGCAGGTTGCCGGGGCGGGGCGGCCGCGGCGGACCGGGCGGCGCCTGTCCCGGGCGGGCCGGAGCCGACGCGGAGGGCGCGCCCGGCCCGGGATCGCGGTCCGCTCCCGCCGGTGCCCGCCCGGGCGGGGGCTCATGGTCCGGGGCCAGTAGGCCGGCGTGCAACGCCCGCAGTTCCGCGCCCGGGTCGGAGCCGAGGCGGTCCGCGAGCAGGCGTCGTACGTCCTCGTAGCCCGCCAGGGCCTCCGCGGCGCGGCCGGTGTCGCGCAGGGCGCGAAGCCGCAGCGCCTGCAGCGGCTCGTCCAGGGGGTGGGCGTCGCAGAGGGCGGTCAGCTCGGGCAGGGAGCGCCCGGCGTCGCCGAGGGCGAGGGCGGCGGTGTGCCGGGCCCGCAGCGCGTCCAGGCGCCGGGTCTCGGCCCGGGCCGCCTCCGCGGTGCGGTCGGGCAGACCGGCGAGGGCGGGGCCGCGCCACAGGGCCAGGGCGTCGTCGAGGAGCGTCCCCGCCTTGGCCGGGTCGCCGTGGGCGAGGGCGGCCGCGCCCTCGGCTGCCAGCCGCTCGAAGCGGTGCAGGTCGACGTCGTCGGGGGCGGCGGTGAGCCGGTAGCCGCCGTCGGCGGACACCACGGTGTCCGCGCCGAGGGTCCGGCGCAGCCGCCCGACCAGCGCCTGGAGCGCGCCGGTGGCGTCGGCGGGCGGGTCGCCGTCCCACACCTCGTCGACGAGTGTGCCCACGGGGACGGTGCGGCCGGCCCGCAGGGCCAGGACGGTCAGCAGGGCGCGCAGCCGGGCCCCGCCGACCGGGACGGCGGTGCCGTCGGCGTGGACTGCCTGGGTGGTGCCGAGGATGCGGTAGCGCACGGGGTTCATTGTCTCCGGTGGACCGGGGCGCCGGCGCGGAGCCCCCGCCCCCACCCTTCACGGAACCGGCGGCCGGCGCGAGGCGTTTTCCGGATGCGGGGTACGGTCGGGCGTCGTGCGCCCGCGCCGGGCGGTGCGGCGTGTGCGGCCCGTGCGGGGCGGCGCGGCGTGTGCGGCCCGTGCGGGGCGGTGCGGCGTGTGCGGCCCGCGCGGGGCGGCGCGGCGTGTGCGGCCCGCGCGGGGCGGTGCGGCGTGTGCGGCCCGCGCGGGGCGGCGCGGCGTGTGCGGCCCGCGCGGGGCGGCGCGGCGTGTGCGGCCCGTGCGGCGTGCATGGGTGGCGCGCGGCGCGTGTGTGCGTCTGCGGCGCCGGGGGCAGCCTGGCAGGCGGTGCCGCCGCCCGTCGTCCGCCGCCCGTCGTCCGCCGCCCGTCGTCCGTCGCCCGTCGTCCGTCGCCCGTCGTTCCTTCGCCCGCCGTCGATCCGCCCGCCCCCGTCCGTCCACCGGCCCGGCCAGTCCAGGGAGATCCATGACCGTCACCAGCATCCGCCCCCGTGACCGGCGGGTCAGCCCCGTGTTCCTGGGGATCCTGGCCGTGACCGCGGTGACGGGCTGGGCCACCTGGACCGGGTTCGCCGAGCAGCCGGGCATCGCCGTGTTCCTGTTCGTGACGGCCGCCTGGATCGTCTCGCTGTGCCTGCACGAGTACGCGCATGCCCGCACCGCCCTGCACAGCGGCGACATCTCGATCGCCGCGAAGGGCTACCTCACGCTGAACCCCGTGAAGTACACGCACGCCCTGCTGAGCATCGTGCTCCCGGTGGTGTTCGTGATCATGGGCGGTATCGGTCTGCCCGGCGGGGCGGTCTTCATCGAGCGCGGGCGGATCCGGGGGCGCTGGCGGCACAGTCTGATCTCGGCGGTCGGCCCGCTGACGAACGTGCTGTTCGCGCTGGCCTGCACGGCGCCGTTCTGGCTGGACGCGCTGGACGGTGTCCCGGCCGACTTCCGGTTCGCGCTCGCGTTCCTGGCGTTGTTGCAGGTCACGGCGGCGATCCTGAACTTCCTGCCGGTGCCGGGCCTGGACGGCTACGGCGTGATCGAGCCCTGGCTGTCGCACGGCGTGCGCCGGCAGGTGGAGCCGTTCGCGCCGTTCGGTCTGCTGTTCGTGTTCGCGCTGCTGTGGCTGCCCGCGCTGAACGGCGTGTTCTTCGACGCCGTCGACGCGATCCTGTCAGCGCTGGGCGTCGGTGACCTGGAAACGTACTGCGGGCAGAACCTCTACCGCTTCTGGCAGGAGACGAACACGTTCTGTTCCGTCAGCCGGTGACGGGGCCGTCCTTCCGGGCGGCACGGCCGCGCTTCAGGTAGTACCAGGCCATGTTGGACGACAGGCCCATGAGCAGCACCCACACGACGCCCACGAAGACGCCGCCGCGCACGAAGGAGACGACGGCCGCGACGGTGGCGAGCACACAGACGGCGAGGGCGTAGAGGGCGAGACGGGGCATGGGGGTGGGCTCCTGTCGGGGGACACTGCGGTTCGTTCACAGGCGCTGCCTGCACCGTCCAGTGTCCCCCATCGGGTCACACGTCGGTGACGCGGAGCCCGGCGTGTGCCTTGTAGCGCCGGTTGACGGAGATCAGGTTGGCGACCAGGGACTCGACCTGGTGGGCGTTGCGCAGCCGTCCGGCGTAGATGCCCCGCATGCCGGGGATGCGGCCGGCCAGCGCCTGGACGATCTCTACGTCGGCGCGGACCTCGCCGAGCACCATCACGTCGGTGTCGATGGAGTCGATCTCCGGGTCCTGGAGCAGCACGGCCGACAGGTGGTGGAAGGCGGCGGTGACGCGGGCGTCGGGGAGCAGTGCGGCGGCCTGCTCGGCGGCGCTGCCCTCCTCCGGCTTCAGCGCGTAGGCGCCCTTCTTGTCGAAGCCGAGCGGGTTGACGCAGTCGACGACCAGCTTCCCGGCGAGTTCCTCGCGGAGGGACTCCAGCGTCTTGCCGTGGCCGTCCCAGGGCACGGCGACGATCACGATGTCGCTGCGGCGGGCCGTCTCGGCGTTGTCGGCGCCCTCGACGCCGTGCCCGAGCTCCTCGGCGGCGGCGCGGGCGCGCTCGGCGGCCCGGGAGCCGATGATCACCTTCTGGCCGGCCTTGGCGAGGCGGAAGGCGAGGCCCTTGCCCTGCGGCCCGGTGCCGCCGAGCACGCCGACGACGAGCCCGGAGACGTCGGGCAGGTCCCAGGGGTCCTTGGCGGGGGCCTTCGCGGCGCCCCCGGCGGGCTGCTGTGCGCTGTCGGTAGAGGTCATGGGGCCGACTCTACGTCCGTCGCGGTGCCGTATCCGGTGCACGTGAGCGCCGTCACGGGCGGGGCGGACGGAACCGGCGAGGCATGCCCGGGTCGGGTGAACCGGGGCCGAACGCCGCGCGGGGGCGGCCGGGTTGGAGCAGGATGCGGTCGCATGGATGCGGTACGGGTCGCGCTGCTGCGGGAAGTGCTCGCCGGGACCGAGTGGCTGGGCGCCACCCGGCGGTTCGCGGGGGTGCTGCGGGGGGCGGTGGTGTCCCACGGGGGCGGGCTGCTGCTGGTGGGCACGCGGGCCTACGAGCCGTGGCACCTGGCGGCGCACCTGGTGGACGAGGCGGCCTGGTCGGGCACCCCGGAGCTGGCGCCGACGCTGGTGCGGCACGGGGCGCGGCCCTCGGATCCGGCGCATCTGGCGGTGGGTCCGGGCCGGCTGTCGGCGGCGCGGCGGGGCGAGACGGTGCTGGTGGTGGCGCCGGGCGAGCCGGGCGCGGTGCTGCTGGAGCGGGTGTCGGACGCCCGGCGGGCCGGGGCGACGGTGCTGGCGCTGGGGCCGGGTGACGGCGAGCTGCCGGGCACCGCGCACGAGACGCTGGCCGTGCCCGACGGTTCCGAGCTGGACCTGGACACCGTGCAGCACCTGGTGAGCGCCGCGGCCGGGGAGAACGCCCTGCCCGCACCGCGCGGGCGGCACCGGTTCCGCGACCGGCTGTCGCGGCTGGCGGACCTGCTGACGGCTCCCCCGCCGTCACGCTGGTGACGTGACGGCGGGGAGCCCGTCACGGGCGCACGGACCGCCCGCGTCCCGGACGGCGCTCCCCGGAGAGCCCGCGCCCAGGACGGCCCTGGCCGGACCGCCCGCGCCCAGGACCGCGCACCCAGGACCGCCCCGCCAGCACCGCTCGTCCCACTCGCTTCACTCGTCGTCGCGCTCGCGCTCCGGGTCGTCGTGCCACCGCGGGTCGTTCTCCCACTGGAGGTTGCGCTCGCGGGCGGTCTCCATCGCCCGCTCGGCCTCCGCCGGGCTTGCGTACGGACCGAAGCGGTTCTTGCCGGGGCAGTCGGGGCCCTCCTCGACCTTCATGTGCTCCAGGCAGTAGTACCACTCGCCCGGCTTTCCGGCGGTCCGCTTCTTGAACAGGGGCATGACCGGCTCCTTTCGCCTCGGAAGATGGTCCCCCGTCGGGGCTGAATTAGACTCGCCGGCATGTCTGGCCAGTCGCTGCTCGTCCCGGGGGAGCTGTCCCCCACCCGTTCCGTACCCGGAAACATCCGTCGTCCCGAGTACGTCGGCAAGCCCGCCCCCACTCCGTACACCGGGCCGGAGGTGCAGACGCCCGAGACGGTCGAGGCGATGCGGACCGCCGGGCGGATCGCCGCGCAGGCCATGGCGGAGGCGGCCCGGCACATCGCGCCGGGCGTCACCACGGACGAGCTGGACCGGGTGGCGCACGAGTTCCTGTGCGACCACGGCGCCTACCCGTCCACGCTGGGCTACCGCGGTTTCCCCAAGTCGCTGTGCACGTCGGTCAACGAGGTGATCTGCCACGGCATCCCCGACTCGACGGTGCTGCGCGACGGCGACATCGTGAACCTGGACGTGACCGCGTACATCGGCGGGGTGCACGGCGACAACAACGCCACGTACCTGGTGGGCGACGTCGACGAGGAGAGCCGGCTGCTGGTGGAGCGCACCCGGGAGGCGCTGAACCGGGCGATCAAGGCGGTGAAGCCGGGCCGGCAGATCAACATCATCGGCCGGGTGATCGAGTCCTACGCCAAGCGGTTCGGCTACGGCGTGGTGCGGGACTTCACCGGGCACGGCATCAACACCGCGTTCCACTCGGGCCTGATCGTCCCGCACTACGACAGCCCGCACGCGACCACGGTCATGCAGCCGGGGATGACGTTCACGATCGAGCCGATGCTGACGCTGGGCACCCACGAGTACGACCTGTGGGACGACGGCTGGACGGTCGTGACCAAGGACCGCAAGCGCACCGCGCAGTTCGAGCACACGCTGGTGGTGACGGACTCGGGCGCGGACATCCTCACGCTGCCGTAGCCGCCGCGTCGTCTCCCTTTCCCCCGTGGCCCGCCCTCTCCGGAGGGCGGGCTTCTTTCGTGCGCGGGCGGGGTAGGAGGTCATCGCCGGAAGATGCCGACAGCTTGTCGGCAAGGTATTGACTTAGGTAAGCCTAACCATAGAAGATCGGGACTCATGGACTCCTTCTCGACCCTGATCCGCACCGCGTCGCACGAGCAGCACGTGGAGGCGGAGAACTCGACGTTCATGAGCGACCTGCTGGGCGGCCGCCTGGGCGTGGACGCGTACGCGCGCTACACGGAACAGCTCTGGTTCGTCTACGAGGCTCTGGAGTCCGGCGCCCCCCGGCTGGCGTCGGACCCGGTGGCCGGACCCTTCATCCGTCCCGAGCTGCTGCGCCTGCCGTCGCTGGAGCGGGACCTGGCCCACCTGCGCGGCCCCGACTGGCGTTCCGGGCTCCGGGCGCTGCCCGCCACCCGGGCCTACGCGGAGCGTGTCGCCGGCTGCGTACGGGACTGGCCGGCGGGATACGTCGCCCACCACTACACCCGCTACCTGGGCGACCTGTCCGGCGGCCAGATCATCCGCGACAAGGCCGAGAAGACCTGGGGCTTCGCGAAGAAGGGCGACGGGGTCCGGTTCTACGTCTTCGAGGAGATCGGCAACCCGGCCGCCTTCAAGCGGTCCTACCGCGAGCTGCTGGACGCGGTGCCGGTGGACGACCTGGAGAAGCAGCGCATCGTCAGCGAGTGCAAGCGCGCCTTCGCGCTGAACACGGACGTGTTCCGGGCCCTGGGCGAGGAGTTCCCGCTGTCGGCCTGAGCCAGGGCCGGACAGCGGCGCCGGACGCGTCCGGGCCCCGGCGCACGGGGGCGCGGGGGGCCCGGACGGGTGGGGCGCGGGACTAGCCGTGGCAGTTCGCGCCGCCCCACTCGATCTCGGCGGTGTCCGTCTCGATCTCGCCGAAGTACGGGCTGCACGTGGCGTGGTCGTCGCCGGACCCATGGTGGTCGGACGCCTGCGCCGTGGCCACGCCACCGGTGGTCAGCGCGGCGGCCAGGACGGCCACGGCCAGGGCGGATCGGATGCGCATGGGATTCCTCTCGGGAGGGTGAGTGATCACGCCCAGAGGTCCCCCTTCACCGGCCCCCACACACACGGTTCCACCCGGACGGACGCGCGCGGATGCGCTGGTCAGCGCTGCGCGTACACCCGTCAGCGTTCCAGGTACACCCGTCCGCCGATCTCGGTCCACCCGTGCGGCTGCGGAGCCGTCAGGATCTGCGAGCCCGCCCCCTGGGTGATGTTCAGGGCGCGGCCCAGGTGCTCGGTGAGCAGCAGCGCCGCCGCGCCCGTCGCCTCGTCCTCCCGGGTCTCCCCGGCCTGCCCGGCGTGGCCGTCGCCGCCGTCACCGCCGTCGCCGTCCCGGCGGGTGAAGGCGCGGGCCCGGACCCGGCCGCCCGGCTCGTCCTCCCAGGCCCAGGCGTACAGCGGCGGCTCGCCCTCGCGCATCGACGGCACCGCCAGGCCGTCCACCTCGGCCGCGGACGCGTACTGGTGCAGGGTGTGCCGCGGCACCCAGTCCGCCCGCGCCTCGATCCAGCAGAACTCGCCGTCCTGCCGCGCGCCCATCACGCCCACGTCGGTGGTGAGTTCGGGCACGTCGAGCAGCCAGGCCGCGCCGACGCAGGGGTGGCCGGCGAACGCCGGGTGCCGGGCCGGTGTGCGGATGTCGATCGCCCCGCGCTCGGGGTCGTCGACGAACACGGTCGCGCCGAAGCCGAGTTTCGCGGCCAGCGCCTGCCGCTCACCGTCCTCCGGCAGCACCGATCCGTCGCGCACCACCCCGAGTTCGTTGCCGTACCCACCACGGGGCCCGCAGAAGACACGCAGCACGTCGTAGTCAGTCACGCGACGCATTCAAGCACCGCCCTCCGCCCGCCCCGGCCCCGGTCCCGGGGGCCCGTGCGGCCGTCGGCCTCGGGGTGGCGTCCGGGGGGATGCCTTTCGTCGCCCGCTTCGCGCTGCCGGCGTTCAACCGCTGACCCCCCGCCGCCCGGCGGGGCACGGGCGGGGACGGCGGAAGGGGTGCCCCGGGACGGAACCGGGGCACCCCTTTCCCTTCGTACCCGCGCGGGCTACTCGGCCGCGGGGCGGCGCCTGCGCACCGCGAGGACCACGCCCGCGCCCGCCGCGACGGCCACGGCCGCCGCCGTGCCCAGCGCGGCGGCCGGGACGTCGGAGCCGGTGCTGGCGAGGCCGCCGGTCAGGTCGCCCGTCGCACCCAGGCCGCCGGTCGTGGAACCGCTGGGGCCGGGACCGCCCGCGGAGCCCGACCCGGAGCCGGCAGTACCGGAGCCTCCCGTGCCGCCGCCCGAACCGCTGCCGCCGGGCAGGGCCGCGCCGTCGGTCAGGGCGACGGACAGGCCGACCGGGTCGAGCGCGGTGCCGGCGGTGTAGAAGTCGCCGAAGGCGGTCGCACCGGACTTGGTGAGGGTGGCCGCGATGTCGTTGACCGTGATGACGTCGCTCTTGGCGGTCAGCCGGGGCGACTTGGCCTTCAGCTCGGCGAGGACCACGTCCTGGGACGTCTTGCCGAGGCTGGTGACGTCGGCGGTGAGCGTGCCGGAGCCGCCCTTCAGGGTGGCCCTGAGGTCGGTCAGGGTGAGGTCGAGGGCGTGGCTGCCGTTGGACTCGTGGCCCTTGAAGTTGACCGCGCCCTTGAAGGCGGCCTTGAGGCTGCCCGCCTCGGTGTCGTAGGTGCCGGAGGCGTCGGGGAAGGTGAAGGCGCCGTTGCCGGCGGCCTGCTTGGCGCCGGCGGAGACGGTGACCTTGCCCTTGGCCACCGGGCCCACCACGTAGGCGCGGAAGGAGTCCTTCACGCCCCAGCCGAGGGTGCCGTCGGCTATCTGGCCGCGGGTGACGGGCGCGGCCGGCTCACCGGGAGTCGTGGGCTTGCCGGTCGGCTTGTCGGTCGGCTTGTCCGTGGGCTTCTCGGTCGGCTTCTCCGACGGCTTGTCGGTGGGCTTGTCCGTCGGCTTGTCGGTCGGCTTGTCCGTGGGCTCGCCGGGCTCGCCGGACGGCTCGTCCGTCGGCTCCGGGTCGGGCGAGGGGGACGGCTCCGTCTTCTGCAGCACCGTCAGCGGGTCACCCGCCGCGCCCTCGTAGCTCGCACTGCCGAGGACCTCGCCGGCCTCCTTGGTCAGCTCGGTCGCCATGTCCTTCATGCCGCGGGTCACGGTGACCTTGGCGAGCGGGACGTCGTCGAGGGTCGTGCCGTCGCGGGTCACGTCCGCGGTGATCTCGGCGTCCCCGCTGTCGAACCTGATGTCGGACAGGGTGAGGTCGAAGCGGTGGGCCTCGGAGACGATCCGGAGGCTCCCCCGGAAGCCGAGGGAGACCGTGTGGCCGGTGGAGTCGTAGCTGCCGGTGCCCTCCTTGAAGGTGAAGGCGCCGTTGCCGTCGGCCTGGACGGCGCCACCGGTGGGCGTGAAGGTGCCCTTCGCCATGCCGGTGACGTAGGCGCGGTAGCTGTCCTTGATGCCCCAGGTCAACTCGTAACCGGTGAGCGGGACTTCGGCGGCCGAGGCGGCGGGTGCGCCGATCAGGGCGGTGGCGCCGAGGGCGGTGGCCGTGGCCACGGCGGCGGCGAGGGCGGTGGAGCGGCGGCGTCTGGCGGGCATGGTCGGGTGTCTCCTCATCGGGGTTCGGGGTGTCAGTCGGCCTGCGGGGTGTCCGCGGCCGGGCGGGCGCGGCGCCTGCGGACGGCGACCGCGGCTCCCGCGGCCAGCACCAGCAGGGATCCGGCGGCAAGGGTCAGGGGCAGGACGGGGAGGCCGTCGTCGTTCCGGGCCACGCCGGCCACGGGTTCGGCGGACGGGCCGTCCGTGACGGAGGGGGACGGGGACGGTGAGGGGGCGGTGCTGCCGAGGTCGGGCAGCGCGGGCAGTTCGGCGTCGTCGGTGAGGGCGACGGCCAGGGACACCGGGTCCATCGCGGTGCCCTTCGGGTACATCCCGCCGAGTGCCTCGGCGCCCTCGGCGGTGAGCTTCGCGGGTGCCTCGGTCACCGTGACCAGGCCCTTGCGGGGCTTGAGCTGCTTGGCGGCGAAGGTGACCAGCGGGACCTTCTTCCCGGTGCGCTCCGGGCTCACGACGTCGGCGTAGAGGGTGCCGCGGCCGTCCTCGACGGTGACGCGGACGCCGCTGAGGGCGAGGTCGAGGCCCTGCTCGCCGGTGAACCGGACGGTGCCGTCGAAGGCGGCGGTCAGGTCGCCGTCGCGGTAGGTGCCGGAGCCGCCGGGGAAGCGGTAGAGGGCGCCGCCGTCGAGGGCGCCGGAGGACAGGGTCCACCTGCCGCGGGCGATGTCGCCGGTGACGTACTCGCGGAAGGTGCGGCGCACGCCCCAGTCGACGGCGCCGTCGCGCAGCCTGCCCTCCGGGGCGTCGGCCCTGGCGCGGGGCGACTTCGAGGCGGGCGGGGTGGACGGCTGCTTCGCCGCGGGCCGTCGCACGTCGGCCGCGAGGCTGACCGGGTCCAGTGCGGTGCCGACGGTGTAGTACCCGGCGAAGGAGTGGGCGCCCTGGGCGGTGAGGGTGGCGGGGAGGTTGTTCAGGACGACGGAGGTGCCGCCGCCCCGCATGTCGATGCCGCCCAGGGAGAGGGAGGCGAAGGGCACCTGACGGGACGTCGTGACCGCCCCGGTGCCCCTCGCCTTGCTGACGACGTCCACGTAGAGCGTGCCGGAGGAGCCGGAGATGCTCACGGTGGGACGGCTGAGGGTGAGGTCGAGCTGGTGGGCGCCGCCCGCCGTGCGGTGGCCGACGAAGCGCACCCCGCCGGAGAAGGCGGCGCGGAAGGAGCCGGTGTCGGCGTCGTAAGTACCGGTCGCCGAGTGGAAGCGGAAGCCGCTGCCGCCCACCGTGGCCGCACCGCCGGTCAGGGAGTAACCGCCCTTGGCGACGGGCCCGGTGACGTAGTTCTGGAAGGACGACTTGATGCCCCAGTCCAGGCGTCCGCCCTGCACGGTGCGGCTCTCGGCGTGCGCGCCGGCAGCCGGCAGGAGCGCTCCGAGGACGGCGGCGCACAGCACGGTCACGAGAGCGCGTGGGCGGGTGGGCATGGCAGGTCCTCCGGAGACGACGACCGGTAGCGAACGAAGGTAAGGCTAACCTAAGCTACGACCTGACAACATCAACAGTGGACGGAAGGAACGGACGGAACCGTGCGACGCTTGCGCACCCGACTGGCGGGAGCACTGCTGTCCGTGCTCGCCCTCACCCTCACCACCGCCGCCTGCGGCGGACCCTCGGGGGCCGCCACGCCCTCCTCCGACGGCCGTTCCGCGAGCCCGGCGGCCGACCGCGTCGAACCGCTCGCGGACACCCCGGCGCCCGACCTCCCGGTCACCGTCCGCTCCGCGGACGGCCGGAAGGTGACGGTCGGCAAGGCGGAGCGGCTGGTGCCGCTCTCGGGCAGCCTCAGCGAGATCGTGTTCACCCTGGGCCTCGGCGAGCGGGTCGTCGCCCGCGACGTCACCGCCACCTTCGCCCAGGCGGAGAAGCTGCCCGTGGTCACCCGCGGCCACGACGTCTCCGCCGAGAGCGCGCTGTCGCTGCGGCCCGACCTGGTGCTCGCCGAGACCACCAGCGGCCCCGCCGAGGCCATGGACCAGATCCGCGCGGCCGGCATACCCGTCCTCGTCGTCGGCCCGGCCGCCGGACTCGACGACGTGGGCCCGCGCATCGAAGCCGTCGCGAAGGCGCTCGGCGTACCGGCCGCCGGACAGAAGCTCACCCGCCGCACGGAGCAGCGCATCGCCGCCGTCACCGGCACCGTCCCGGACGAACGGCCCCGCCCCCGCGTGGCGTTCCTCTACCTGCGCGGCTCCGCCTCCGTCTACCTCATCGGCGGCAGGGGCTCCGGCGCCACCTCGCTGATCGAGGCGGCCGGGGCCGTCGACGCGGGGGCCGCGTCCGGGCTGGAGAAGGACTTCACCGCCATCACCAGCGAGGCCCTCGTCAAGGCGGCCCCGGACGCGATCCTCGTGATGGAGAAGGGTCTGGAGTCCGTCGGCGGCGTCGACGGGCTGGTCGAGATCCCCGGGGTCGCGCAGACCCCCGCCGGGATGGACCGGCGCGTCGTCTCCGTCCCGGACGGGATCCTGCTCAACTACGGTCCGCGCACCGACCAGGTGCTCACCTCGGTCGTGGAGCAGCTGTACGCCGACGGCGGTGCCGAGTGAGCGTCCTGGAGAAGACCGTCCCGAAGCCGGGTCCTGCCCCCTCCCCCACGACCACGGGCCGCCGACGCCGCACCACGGCCTGGCTGTTGAGCGCCGGACTCGTCGTCGCGCTCCTCGTCCTGGTGCCGGTCGCCGCCGGTACGGGCGCCTACCCCGTGCCCGTCGGCGACGTCCTCGCCTCGGTACAGCACCGCATGGGCCTCGGCGGCGGCGCACTGGACCGGGTCGCCGAGTCCGTGCTGTGGAACGTCCGCTTCCCGCGCATCGTGCTCGCGCTGCTCGTCGGCGCCTCGCTGGGCTGCGCCGGCGCCCTGATGCAGGGCGTGTTCGGCAACCCGCTCGCCGAACCCGGCGTCATCGGGGTGTCCTCCGGGGCGGCCGTCGGCGCGGTCGCCGCGATCGCGCTGGGGCTGAACTTCCTCGGCACCTGGACGGTGTCGGTGCTCGCCTTCGTCGCGGGCCTGGTCACCGTCCTGCTGGTGTACGTGATGTCCCGCGCGGGCGGCCGGACCGAGGTGGTCACCCTCATCCTCACCGGCATCGCGGTGAACGCCTTCGCGGGCGCCCTCATCGGCCTGTTCCTGTTCTTCGCGGACACCGCGGCCGTCAACCAGATCACCTTCTGGCAGCTCGGCTCGCTGTCCCAGGCAACCTGGCCGAAGGTGCTCGCCGTCCTGCCGTGCGCACTCCTCGGCCTGGCCGTGGCCCCCCTGTACGCGCGCCGGCTGGACCTGCTGGCGCTGGGCGAACGGCCCGCCCGGCACCTCGGCGTGGACGTGGAGCGGCTGCGCATCGTGCTCGTCCTGGTCATCGCGCTGCTCACGGCGGCCGCGGTGAGCGTCTCCGGCATCATCGGCTTCGTCGGCCTGGTCGTCCCGCACCTGCTGCGGATGGCCGCCGGACCCGGGCACCGCTTCCTGCTGCCGGGCAGTGCGCTCCTCGGCGCGCTGGTGCTCCTGGCCGCCGACCTGACCGCCCGTACCGTCGCCGAACCCGCCGAGCTGCCGCTCGGTGTGCTCACGGCGCTGATCGGCAGCCCGTTCTTCTTCTGGCTGCTGCGCCGCACCCGTCGCAAGCAGGGAGGCTGGGCATGATCCGGCTGCGTCACCGTCCCGTACCGCCGCCGCCCGCGGAGCCGGGCGACGTCCTCGTCCAGGCCGAGCGGGTGGCCGTCCGGCTCGGCGGCCGGGACGTCCTCGCGGGCGTCGACGTCACCGTCCGGGCCGGTGAGGTGCTCGCCCTCGTCGGCCCCAACGGGGCAGGCAAGTCCACCCTGTTGAGCGTCCTCGCCGCCGACCTCGCGCCCACGGCGGGGACCGTACGGATCCACGGCCGCCCGGCGTCCGGCTGGTCGGCGCCCGACCTCGCGCTGCGCCGGGCCGTGCTCCCCCAATCCGCTTCTCTGTCCTTCCCGTTCACGGTGGAGGAGGTGGTCCGGATGGGCCGGGCGCCCTGGACCGGCGCCGGCCCCGGCGAGGACGACACGGCCGTCGCCGACGCCATGGCCGCGACCGAGGTGACCGCCTTCGCCGCCCGCCCGTTCTCCGCGCTCAGCGGCGGCGAACGGGCCCGGGTCGCGCTGGCCCGGGTGCTGGCGCAGCACGCCCCGGTGCTGCTGCTCGACGAGCCGACCGCCGCGCTGGACATCCGGCACCAGGAACTGGTGCTGCGGCTGTGCCGGGAACGGGCCCTGGCCGGTGACGCGGTCGTCGTGGTGCTGCACGACCTCGGCCTCGCCGCGGCCTACGCGCACCGGGTGGCGGTGCTGTGCGACGGCCGGGTGGCTGCGGACGGCCCGCCGTCCGACGTCCTCAACGGGCCACTTCTGTCACGGGTGTACGACCAGCGGGTCGAGGTGTTCCCGCACCCGCGCACCGGCGCGGTCCTGGTCCTCCCGGCCCGCGACGGGTGACGCCCGCCGCGGCCCGGCCGGGGCTCGCAGCGGCGGGACGGAGGCTCCCAGGCCGTGGTGACGGGGGCTCCCCGGCAGCGGGACGGCGGCTCCCAGGCCGTGGGACGGAGGCTCCCAGGCAGTGGGACGGGGCTCCCCGGCGGTGGGCGGGGGCTCCATCGGGGCGGCCGGGCGCGGGATGTCACGGTGTGGCCGCTGTCCCCGGTCCCGGCGTTCGCGCACCCGGCCGCCCCGGTAGGGTTCGCCTCCGGGAAGGGGAAGGTGAAGGAACCGGATGAGCAGGGATCTCGGCCTTCGAAGGCTCCGCGGGCTGGACCGGAGCGCGTTGCTGGCGGCCTCGGTGACCGTGTTGTCGCTGACGGCGAGCGGGTGCGTCGTCGTGCACGGCGAGCGGGAGGTGCGCCCGGCCACCACCCAGGACGAGGCCGCGAAGGCCCTCCAGGATTTCACCACCGCCTACAACAAGGCGGACAAGGCGTTCGACGGCTCCCTGGACGCCGAGTACACCACCGGCGCGCTCGCCGACATCGACGCGGCACGGCTGAAGGCGGGGCGGGCCAACAACCCGGACGGCAACCCGCAGCACACGCCGCTGCGGCTGTCGGACGCGCGCTTCACCATCCCCAAGAAGGCGGGCTGGCCCCGCTGGTTCGTCGCCGACGCGGCCGGCAACAAGGGCGGGGACAACCGCTGGCTGCTGGTGTTCACCCGGGACGGCGTGGACGACACCTGGGAGGCCGCCTACCTCACGCTGGTCGCCCCGGACGCCGTACCCGAGTTCAAGACCGACGCCGACGGCTGGGCCGAGGCCGTCCCCGCCAACTCCACCGATCTGGCCGTACCGCCAAGCGAATTGGGCCGGCAGTACGCCACCTATCTGAAGGACGGCGGTGACGCTTTCGCCGAGGGCCCGCACACCAGCGGGTGGCGGTCGGTGCGCACCAAGCAGTCCGCGCGCCCGGGACTGGCCACCCAGTACATCGACGAGCCGGTCACGAACGGCGACTACGCGCCGCTGGCGCTGCGCACCCGGGACGGCGGGGCGCTGGTCTTCTTCACCACGCGGCACTTCGAAAAGCAGACGGCGGCGGCCGGGACGTCCGTACCGACCCCGAACAAGAACGTCCTCGCGCTGACCACGGGAGACATCGGGCAGTCCCTCACGATGGAGTTCCTCTCCAACGGGGCGGCCCTCGACCCGGCCGGCGACGCGGCCGAGGACACGGTGCGCATCCTGGGGCGGACCCATGGGCTGACCTCGGCCAAGGGCGAGTAGCGGGGCAAGCGGCGGGGGCGGCGGTTGTGCGTGCCGTGCGGCGGCTGCGGTCGGTCGTGCGGCGGGGCGCGGTGGGCGCCGGCCAGGCCCTGCTGTGGTGCTGTGATGCGGGTCGTGTGGTGGGGCTCGGGCCAGGCCCTGAGGTGGTGCGGGTGATACGGGTCGCGTGGTGGGGCTCGGGCAGGTGGCCGGTGGGTCAGCGGCGCAGGGGCCAGGCGGTGTGGGCCTGGTCCGACTGGGCGCCGACGTGCCGGGCGCACGCGTCGGTGAGGGCTTCCAGCAGGCTGAGCGGCTCCGGCAGCGGATGCTCGGGGCCGCGTACCCAGTGCACGGACCGGCCGTCGTCACCGGGCAGCCGGGCGGGCGGTACCAGGACGTAGGACCCGCGGCAGTGCCAGCGCAGACCCGGATGCTCGTCCATGGTCTCGGGATGGCAGTCCAGCTCGCACGGCCACCACTCGTCCTCGTCCTCGGGCGTGCCGCGGGTGAGGGTGAAGAACAGCATCCGGCCGTCGTCGCTCTCGGCGACGGGACCCACCTCGACCCCGGCGGCGAGCAGCCGCTCCAACGCCTCGCGACCGGCATCGAGGGGCACGTCGAGGACGTCGTGCACCATGCCGGTCGCGGTGATGAAGTTGGCCTGCGGCTGATGTCGGGCCCAGCGCTCGATCTGGGCGCGGTCCGTCGTGGACTGCGTCTGCCAGGCGAAGGACACCGGGTGCCGGGCCGGGGTGGGACAGCCGACGCGGTCGCAGGAACAGCGGTATCCGGCCGGATGGGCGGCGGGCGCGAGGGGCAGTCCCGCACCGGCCGCGGCGAGCAGCAGGGCCTCACGGCCGCCTTCGTCAGCGGCCGGTTTCGGTCGGCGTCCGCGCAGCCACTGGGTGAGTTTGCCCTGCCTGCCGGTCCGACCGCCGAACTCCGCGCTCATCTATCCCCTCGCCTCGCCGTCCTGTTCCACAGCATGCCCTATGGTCGCACCATCCTGCGCATCGGGGGGCCGGAGCCCACAATCTGCGCAGGTGGGACGAGGGGACCCGTACCGGACCCGTAGCGTCCGGTCCCGGCCACGCACGCCTGCCGATCTTGGCGCGCGCCCGCCGGCCGACGGCCCGACACCCGGGCACCCCGGCACCCGGGGTACGGGCCGGGGTGGCGAGCCCCGGCCCGGTGTCGGCCGGGGGGCGGAGTCAGCGCGGGGCGAGGCCGTGGAGCGCGTAGTCGACGAGGGTGTCGGTGTACTCGTGGCTGATCGGGCCGCTGTACTGGAGCCAGCGCTGGGCGAGCGGGGCGACGAACAGCTCCAGGGCGATGCGCGGGTCGACGTCGGGGCGGACCTGTCCGGCCTCCTGCGCGGAGCGCAGCCGCTCGACGTAGAGCTGGAGCTGGGGTTCGAGCAGCTGGGAGACGAACCTGCGGCCCAGCTCCTCGTTCACGACCCCCTCGGCGGCCAGCGCACGGGACGGTGCCTCGAAGGTGGGGTCGTGCAGCTCGTCGACGGTGGCGCGCAGGACCGCCTTCAGATCGGCGGCGACGTCGCCGGTGTCCGGGATGCCCTGCGGCTGCGGGTCCTCGGAGGCGGCGCGGGCGGCCTGCTCGCTCAGGTCCAGGAAGGCTTCCAGGAGCACGTCCGCCTTCGACGGCCACCAGCGGTAGATCGTCTGCTTCCCGACGCCGGCGCGGGCGGCGATGCCCTCGATGGTGGTGCGGGGGTAGCCGACCTCGGAGACCAGGGCGAGGGCGGCGTCGTAGATGGCCCGCCGGGAGCGCTGGCTGCGGCGGGTGGAGTCGGGTGCGGTGCGCGGGGTCTGGTTCGAGGACATGTCTCGAATTTAGCAGGTTGACAAGACGCTCCGTCTCGCCTGACACTGGGTGAGCCGAATCGAGACGAGACGTCTCGTCAATGAGAGGGAGGAAACACCATGACCCGTGGTGGAGGAAACATGCTGGGCGTCGGAGGCACTCGCCGGAACCTCGGCCGCAGGGCCCTGCGCGGCGGCGCGAACGGAGAACGCGTCGGCGGCGGCGTCGACCCGCAGACCCAGAAGCGCGAACTGCTGCGCAAGCTGCAGGAGAAGCGGCAGGGGCAGGGGAAGGGCCAGTGGACGGCGACGGCGCCTGCGACGGCGAGGCAGCAGGAGGGAAGGATGGAACAGCACAGCGGGAAAGGGCAGCTGAGCGGGAAAGGCCGGGAAGGGGGCCGGTGAACCGAGGGGCGGGGGCGCCTGCGCCTGGGGTGGGCGCCTGCGCCGGGCGGGGGCGCCTGCGCTGGGAGGTGGCCGCCCCCGCCGGGAGGTGGCCGCCTGCGCCGGGAGGTGGCCGCCTACGCCGGGAGGTGGCCGCCTACGCCGGGGCCGGGGGCGGCCAGGGGTCGCCCCAGTCGGTGTCCCGGGCCGCCCGGTACTGATCGCCGTGGCGCTTGGTGACCGTGGCACGCCGCAGCGACGGGGGCGTCTCGCACAGGTCGAGGAGGACCTGGCCCTTGCGGATCTGCGGTTTGCGCACCACCCGGGAGGCGGCCGGGACGGCCGGCAGGCGGGTCACGGCGACGTAGCTGAACTTCTCGTCCTCGTAGGCGAGAGAGCCGCCCTTGACCTGGCGGTGCAGCGAGGAGCGGCTGACCCGGGCCGAGAAGTGGCACCAGTCCGTACCGGGCACGATGGGGCAGCCCTCGCTGTGCGGGCAGGGGGCGGCGACCCGGAAGCCGGCGGAGATCAGCCGGTCGCGGGCCTCGATCACCCGCGTGTATCCGTCGGGGGTGCCGGGCTCGACGATCACGACGGTGCGGGCGGCTCCGGCGGCCGCGTCGACGAGGGCCGCGCGGTCCGCCTCCGTCAGTTCGTTGAGGACGTAGGAGACCGTCACGAGATCGGTGCTCTCCAATGTGAGCGCCGATCCGATCCGCGAGCGCTGCCAGCTGACGTCCTTCAGCGCGGGGTGGGACGCGGCGAGCTCCCGCCCGACGGCGAGGGCGGGTTCGGCCCAGTCCAGGACCGTCACCGGCCGCTCCCCGCCCCAGGTCGCGTTCACCGCCCAGGCGGCGGCACCGGTGCCGCCGCCGACGTCCAGGTGGTCGCCGGGCGCCCAGTCGGGAACGGTGTCCGCGAACGCCTCCAGCGCCGACCGCACCGCCTCGAACGTCGCGGGCATGCGGTACGCGGCGTAGGCCGCCACGTCGGCCCGGTCGCGCAGGATGGGCGCTCCGGTGGGGGTCGCCCCCCGGTAGGTGGAGATCAGCCGCTCGACGGCCTGCGCGGCCTGCCGGGGCGGCAGCCCGTCCAGCAGCCCGGCGAGGGCGGAGCGCAGGGTGTCGGCGGGGGTCAGGGGGGCGGGCGCGTTCACCCGGTGAGTCTATGCGGCGGGGCGGGCCGGTCCGGGAGGCCGGGGCTGCGCGGACGAGCTCTCGACGGGCTCGCGACTCGCTCTCGCCCCCCTCCCCCGCACGTCCCGCGGCCGCTCCCCCGCGCCGCGATGCACCCGTTCACGGCACCACCGTCACCGACCCGCCGTCACGGCACCACCGTCACCGGCCCGCCGTCACGTCACCACCGCCAGGTCACCGCCGTCACCGGCCCCGCACCGCCCGCGCCAGGCGCGAGGCCGCGCGTGCCCGGGGCCCGTTGTCCGGGGTGGGGCGGCGGCGCGGGTGGACGGTGTTGGCGAGCAGGACCAGGAAGGTGTCCGTCGCCCGGTCCAGGACGAGGGACGTGCCGGTGAAGCCGGTGTGGCCCGCCGCGCCCCGGCCCGCGAGGTCCCCCATGAACCACCGCTGGTCCAGGGCGAATCCCAGGCCCGGCGGCGTGAACAGCAGGTCCACGAAGTCGGGGCCGAGGATGCGGGCCGGCCCGTAGGAGCCGCCGGCCAGCAGGGCCCGACAGAAGACGGCCAGGTCGTGGCCGGTGGAGAACAGCCCGGCGTGGCCGGCGACCCCGCCCAGCGCCCAGGCGTTCTCGTCGTGCACCTCGCCCCGCACCGGGCCGCGGTCAGCCTTCCCCCACGGCCGCCGCTGGTCCTCGGTGGCCGCCGCGCCGGGGCAGGGCCCGAAGTCCGTGGCCGTCATCCCCAGGGGCCGGGTGATGCCGTCGTGGACGAGGGTGTCGAGAGGGCGGCCGGTGAGGCGTTCCAGGAGGTGCTGGAGCAGCAGCATGTTCAGGTCGGAGTAGCAGTACGTGCCGGGCACCCCGACGGGCTGCTCGGCGCGGAGCAGCGCCAGCCGTTCCGCGTCGTCGGCGCAGTCGTACAGCGGAAGTTCGGGCCGCAGCCCGGAGGTGTGGGTGAGCAGCTGGCGGACGGTGACGCCGTGCCGGGCGGCACCGGTGAAGTCCGGGAGGTAGGCGCCCACCCGGGCGTCGATGCCGAGGGTGCCGCGCTCGATCTGCTGCACGGCGGCCACCGAGGTGAACAGCTTGGTGAGGGACGCGAGGTCGAACGGGGTGTCCACGGTCATCGGGACGCGTTCGGCCGGGGGCAGTTCCACCCCGGCGTCCGTCTCCTCGTCGTAGGCGGCGAACCGCACGGCCCAGCCCGCGGCCTCCCGCACCACGAGCACCGGGCCGCGCCCGGCGAACACGACGGCGCCCGCCGCCCAGGGGCGTTCACCGGTGGTGGCCTCGTGGATCTCCCGGACCAGGTGCCCGAGTTCGTCCGCGTCGAGCCCGGCCCGCTCCGCTGTGCCGTGGCGCAGTCTCGGTGCGCTCAGTGCTCCTCCCCCGCCCTCTGGCCCTCGCTCGCGCGCAGCGTACCGGGCTGCTCCGCGCCGCCCGCGCCGCCGTCCGCTTCGGCGCGTACCCGCGCCCGTCCCGGTCGGCACAGTGTCACGAAGCAGGCCATCGCGACCAGCGCGGCGCCCAGTTGGACGACGGCCATGGGGACGGCACTGTCCTCGCCGGCGATGCCGACCAGCGGGGAGGCGATCGCGCCGATGAGGAAGGAGGACGTGCCGAGCAGCGCGGACGCGGAGCCGGCGGCGTACCGGGTGCGCATCAGCGCGAGCGCCTGGGTGTTGGGCAGCGTGATGCCCATCGCGGACATCAGCACGAACAGCGCCACCGCGACCGGCCCGAGCCCGACTTCGCCGAACACACCGACCGACATCAGCAGCAGCGCCGTCGCCGCGAGGATGACGATCGACAGGCCGAGGGCGAGCACCTTGTCGAGGCTCACCCGGCCGACGAGCACCTTGCCGTTGATCTGGCCGACGAGCACCAGGCCCACCGAGTTCAGCCCGAACAGCAGGCTGAACGTCTGCGGGGAGGCGCCGTGGATCTCCTGCACGACGAACGGGGAGGCGGCGATGTAGGCGAACAGGGCGGCGAACGCGAACCCGCCGGCGAGGAGGTAGCCGGTGAACGGGCGGTCGGCGAGCAGTCGGCGCATCGCGCCGAACGTCTCCCGGACGCCGCCGGTGTGCCGCTCCGCGGGCGGCAGCGTCTCCGGCAGCTTCGCCCAGACCACCACCGCCAGCACGGCGCCCAGCACGGCGAGGACGAGGAACACGCCGCGCCAGTCGGTCACCCGCAGCACCTGCCCGCCGACCAGCGGCGCCACGACCGGCGCCACCCCGGAGATCAGCATCAGGGTGGAGAAGAAGCGGGCCACGGCCACGCCCTCGTACAGGTCACGGACCACCGCCCGCGCGATGACGATGCCGGCGGCCCCCGCGAGCCCCTGGACCAGCCGGAAGGCGATGAGGAGTTCCACCGTGGGCGCGAACGCGCACACCGCCGTGGCCACCACGTAGGCGGCAAGGCCCACCAGCAGCGGGCGCCGGCGCCCCAGCCGGTCGCTCAACGGCCCCACGAGCAACTGGCCCAGAGCCATGCCGGCCAGGCAGGCGGTGAGCGTGAGCTGCACGGTGGAGGCGGGCGCGTGCAGGGACCGGGTGACCTCGGGCAGCGCCGGGAGGTACATGTCCATCGCCAGCGGGGCGGTGGCGGTCAGGCTGCCGAGGATGAAGGTCACCAGGAGCCGGGCCCGGCCCGCCGGCCCCCGCAGGGCCGAGGCACGCCGGTCGACGGCGGCCCGCGCGCGGACGTCTTCGGTACGGGCGTCTTCGGTACGGGCGTCCTTGACGCGGAGGTCACCGGTGCGGGCGTCGTCGGTGAGGGTGTCGCCGGTGCGGACGCCTCCGCCCTTCGCGACCGTCACCGTCGGGTGCGTCGCCGCCGGCCCCCCGGTGCTCGTCGTACCCGCCGTGCCCGCCGTGCCCGCCGTACCCGCCGTACCCGCCGTGCCCGTCGCACCCGTCCTGCCCGTCGCTCCGCCGCCCGCTCTGCTGCCCGCCGCGGCTTCCGCCGTCGTGCCGACTGCGGCCTCCGCCGCCGTCTCCCCCGTCGCGCGCGCTGTCGAGTTCGCCCCGGACGCCCCACCCTCGGGCATGCGACCCCCTCCCATTTCGAGTCATCCGCTCCCTATGCTCTCAGCTCGTACGGAGTGCTCGGCGTCGACGGTGACGCTGTGGGAGCGCTTCCATGGTGCGGGATCGTGAACGAGGGTGGGACGGATGACAGGGCAGAACGTGCGGTGGGGCATCCTGGCGACGGGCGGGATGGCCGCGACGTTCACGGCGGATCTGGTCGATCTGCCGGACGCTGAGGTCGTGGCGGTGGCGTCGCGGTCGCAGGAGTCGGCGAAGGCGTTTGCCGAGCGGTTCGGGATCCCGCGGGCCTACGGCGACTGGGAGTCGCTCGCCCGGGACGAGGACGTCGACGTCGTCTACGTGGCCACTCCGCACACGGCGCACCGCGCGGCGGCCGGGCTGTGCCTGGAGGCCGGACGGAACGTGCTGTGCGAGAAGCCGTTCACGCTCAACGTGCGGGAGGCCGGGGAACTGGTCGGACTGGCACGGGAGAACGGGCGCTTCCTGATGGAGGCGATGTGGATGTACTGCCACCCGATGGTGCGGCGCCTGAAGGCGCTGGTGGACGACGGCGCGATCGGTGAGGTCCGCAGCGTGCAGGCGGACTTCGGGCTCGCCGGCCCGTTCCCGCCCTCGCACCGGCTGCGGGACCCGGCGCTGGGAGGGGGCGCCCTGCTGGATCTCGGCGTGTACCCGGTGTCGTTCGCCCAGCTGCTGCTCGGGGAGCCGTCGGAGATCGCGGCGCGAGCGGTGCTCTCGGAGGAGAGCGTCGATCTCCAGACGGGTGCGCTGCTCTCCTGGGAGAGCGGTGCTCTCGCTTCGGTGCACTGCTCCATCGTCGGCGGAACGGCAACCTCCGCCTCGGTCACCGGCTCCGAGGGCCGCATCGACATCCCGTACGGCTTCTTCCATCCCGATCGGTTCGTGCTGCACCGGGCCGGGCGGGACCCGGAGGAGTTCGGGGCGGACCCGGCCGACGGACCGCGCGACAGCCTCAAGCACGAGGCCACCGAGGTGATGCGCGCCCTGACGGCCGGCGAGAAGGAGTCCCCGCTCGTGCCGCTCGACGGTACGCTCGCGGTCATGCGGACGCTCGACACCATCCGGGACCGGGTCGGCGTTTACTACCCGGGCGAGACCCGCTGAGCCGCGGAGGCGGGAGCCTCACCGTCGACGCCCGCCGGGCTCGGCGCCGGCCCGCCGACGGCCCACCACCCCTCCCCGCCCCCCACGCCCCGTCAGATGGTCCAACGCTCAACCCTTACAAACGGACTGGATAAGTCCGCCCCATTGCGGCAGGCGACAGACCTATGCTCAACTCTCCTACACACATGCTTCACATGTGGAGCAGAGGTCTTCCGCAGGCCATTTCCTGGGGGGAGACGGCAGCCGCTCCACGCCACCGGGTGGGGGTGGATCCGCGCGGGACCGCGGATACGCACCGGTGCGTGGAACGGCTGCCGTCCTGTGTGCCACGGGCGGGGCAGCGGCGGACGAGTCCCGGGCTGCCGGCGGGGCCCCGGGAAGCGAGCGAGGCCCCGGCGGCGGCAAGGCGGCGGGCGACGCCCCACGTCGCGGGTGAGGCCCCACGGGCCCCACGTCGCGGGTGAGGCCCCACGTCGCGGGCCGGGCCAGGGTGGCCGGCAGGCTCCGAGATCAGGCCTGCCCCGTCTCGAAGCGGGAGATCCGGCCGTCGTCGTCGACGGTGAAGCTCCAGCGGGTGCGCATCTCGCCCCAGGTGTCGTTGCGGTAGCTGACGACGAGACCACGACCGCCGTTGATCTCCTTCTCGACGTCCATGTGGCCGTTGGAGGAGAAGATCTCGCGGTCGGTCCAGTCGGCGAGGTCCCGCTCGGTACCGTCGTCGGCCATCGTCGCGCCCTCGGCGAGCACGGCCGTGAAGGCCTCGCGGTCGTGGTTGTTGACAGCCGTGACGAAGGCGCGGACGGCCGGGTCGCTGAGTCGCGTGGTCTGAATCGCCATGCCAGTCAGCGTGGTCCCGAACCGGACGCCCCGCCACCCACGCCACCCGAACGGCGCCCGCCGCGGTTCGGACCGGCGGCCCGGGTGCGACGGTGGACCGGGGGACGAGCCATAGCCGCGGGACCGACGGGAGACGACGTGACCTGCTACGACCGACGTGATCTGGGCCTGCTGCTGCTCCGGCTGGGAACGGGCGGTGTGCTGGCCGCGCACGGCACGCAGAAACTGTTCGGCTGGTTCGGCGGGGGCGGCATCGAGGGCACCGGCCACTTCATGGAGAGCATCGGCTACGTCCCGGGCAAGGCCAGCGCCACGGCCGCCGGGGTGGCCGAGACGGGCGGGGGCACACTGCTCGCCCTGGGCCTGGCCACCCCCGCCGCGGGCGCCGCGGCCGCCGGGGCGATGGCGGGCGCGGCGGCCGTGCACACGCCCAGCGGCTTCTTCAACCAGGCGGGCGGCTACGAGTACGCCGCGACGCTCGGCCTGATGGCCGCCGGGCTCGCCGTGACGGGCCCCGGCCGACTCTCCCTCGACGAGGCACTCGGCCACACCGTCAACCGGGGGTGGATGCTGCCGGTGGCCTTCGCGGTGACCACGGCGGCCACAGTGGTGGTCGTGGGAGCGCGGGGCCGACGGCTGCGGAAGGCCAAGGAGGGCGAGCAGGAAGCCCTGTTCGAGGAGTGACGCCCGGGCGAGGGGCATCCGGCGGTGCTGCCCCCACTGTCGGTACCTTGTGCCACGCTCGCCGTATGAGCGATCACCCGACGTCTCCCGTGCCGTCGCCGCCCGGCCTGTGGGAGTCCATCGACGAGTTGTGCGTCTGGCTCGACACCCACCGGCCGGTCGACGGCCCCGACGGGCTGCTGCTGCGCATCCTGAAGCTGTCGGAGGAGGTCGGCGAGGTCGCCCAGGCGGTGGTCGGCGCCACCGGCCAGAACCCGCGCAAGGGCACCACGCACACCTGGGACGATGTGCGGTCGGAGTTGTGCGATGTCGCCGTCACGGCCCTGGTGGCGCTGCGCACGCTCACCCCGGCCGCCCCCGAGGTGTTCGCCCGGCACCTGGAGGAGGTCACCCGCCGTTCGCTCGCCGCCCGCCGGCCGGACGCCTCCGAGGTCTGAGCGGTCCGAGCGGTCCGAGTGGAAACAGACCCGGCCGACGCGGGGCGCCGCGCCGTCAGGGCCTCTTGTCCAGTGGCCGTGGCCGCACGCCGCCGTCGTCCTCCGCCCGGAGCGGTACAGCAGCCGCCGGGCCGCCCCGTTTCGCCGCCTGGATCTGCTCGTGGACCCGGGTGCGCAGTACCGTGAAGCGCGGGTCCGCGCGGGTGTGGAGCTGGTCACGCCGGGCGGGGAGGTCGACGGTCAGCTGTTCCTGGACCACGGTCGGGGACGACGACAGGATGACGACCCGTTCCCCCAGGTAGACGGCCTCGTCGATGTCGTGGGTGATGAACAGGACGGTCACGCCGAGTTCCTGCCACAGCCGGCGGACCAGGTCCTCCAGGTCCGCGCGGGTCTGGGCGTCGACGGCCGCGAACGGCTCGTCCATCAGGAGCACTTCCGGCTCGTGGGCCACGGCCCGCGCGATGGCGACACGTTGCTGCATGCCGCCGGACAGCTGCCAGGGGTAGGCGCCCACGGTGTCGTCGAGGCCGACGGCGTGCAGGGCGTGTTCGACCAGCTCCCGGCGGCGGGCCCTGGTCAGGTGTTTCTTCTGGCGCAGCGGCAGTTCGACGTTGTCGCGCACCCGCATCCAGGGGAAGAGGCTGCGGCCGTACTCCTGGAACACCACCGCCGTCCCGGGCGGCGGCCCGGTGACCCGGCGCCCCCGCAGCAGGACCTCGCCGGAGGTGGGGGCGAGCAGACCGGCGACGCACTTCAGCAGCGTCGTCTTGCCGCACCCGGACGGGCCGACGACGCAGACCAGTTCGCCCGCCTCCAGGGAGAAGGTGAGGTCGCGCACCGCCTCGACGTGCCGGCCGTGTCCCTCGTAGACCTTCCGCAGCGCCCTCACGTCGAGCATGTGCCGTCCTTTCGCGGGTGGGCGCGGCCTGTTGCTGTCGGTCCGGTCGCCGGTCATGACGCCCTCCTGGACCGGCGCAGGCCGTGGTACCAGGCCAGGGCACGGCGTTCGACGACCCGGAACGCCAGGGCGAGGAGCACGCCGAGCAGTCCGAGCAGCAGGATGCCGCTCCACATCTCGGGGATGGCGAAACCGCGCTGGAACTGGACGACGGCGAAGCCCAGGCCGTTGCTGGCCGCGAACATCTCGCTGATGACCATCAGGATGACGCCGATCGACAGCGCCTGCCGCAGCCCCGCGAAGATCTGCGGGGACGCGGACGGCAGGACCAGGTGGCGCAGGCGTGCGGGGCCCTCGACGCCGTAGGAGCGGGCGGTCTCGGCCAGCACACCGTCGACGGCCCGTACTCCCTCGACCGTGTTCAGCAGTACCGGCCAGACGCAGCCGGAGACGATGACGACGACCTTCATGGTGTCGCCGATCCCGGCGAAGAGCATGATGACGGGCACCAGGACGGGCGGCGGTACGGCGCGCAGGAACTCCAGGACCGGTTCCGTGACGGCCCGCACGCGCGGGAAGGAGCCGATGACGAGGCCGAGTGCGACGCCGAGGACGGCCGCCGCGAGGTAGCCGAGGAGCAGGCGGGTGAGGCTGGGCACCACGTCGGCGGTGATCCGCTCGGCGGTCCACACCTCGCGTCCGGTCTCCAGGACGGTGCGCAGCGGCGGCCAGTAGACGTCGGTGCTGCCGGCGGAGGCGAACCACCAGCCGGTCGCGAGGAGGACGGGCAGACCGAGGGCGAGCAGCAGCCGCAGCAGGACGGTGCGGAGGGCGGTACGCAGGGCCAGGACCGCCGGACGACGGGCCGGCGGGCTTTTCACACGGTCTTTCACGGGGTCACCTCGCCCCGGACGGACTGGTGCCAGGCCAGCGAGCGGCGCTCCACGGCACGCGCGCCCGCATTGATGAGGACGCCGATCAGTCCCGTGACGGCGACCAGCGCGTACATGTCGGGGACGGCGTGGGAGGTCTGCGCGACGGCGATTCGGGCGCCCAGTCCGGGCGTACCGATGACGAGTTCGGCGGTGATCGCGAGGACGAGGGAGACGGCTGCTGCGAGCCGTACGCCGGTCATTACGTAGGGCAGGGCGGTCGGCCACAGCACATGGCGGATCCGGGCCCAGGTCCCGAGGCCGTAGGAGCGGGCGGTCTCCTCGGCGACGGGGTCGGTGTCCTGGACTCCGTACAGGACCTGGACGAGGACCTGCCAGAAGGCGGCGTAGACGACGAGCAGCAGGGTGGAGCGCAGATCGGTGCCGAACAGCAGGACGGCGAGGGGGATCAGCGCCACCGAGGGGATGGGCCGCAGGAACTCGACGGTACTGGCCGTCGCCTCCCGCAGATACGGGACGACGCTGATCACCAGGCCCGCGGTGATGCCGGCGGTGGTGGCGATGAACAGCCCGAGGGCCCAGCCGGTCAGGGTGTCGCCGAGGGCGGTCCAGAAGGCGGCGTCGGACATCTCCCCGACCAGGGCGGCGGCGATGGCGCTGGTGGGCGGAAGGTGGTCGGGGGAGACGAACCCAAGCCGGGGCACCGCCTCGACCAGGGCGAGGAAGCCGCAGAGCCCGGCGAGGCCGAGCAGGGCGTTGCCCGGCCCGGCCCCCCGTCGGCGGACGTCCGGGGGCCCGGACCTCACGGGTGTCCGGGCCACGGCAGCAGCGCGTCCAGGTCGGGGGCTTCGTCGAACAGGCCGTCCTGGCGGCCGAGTTCGCCCAGTCGCTCCAGGGACGCACGGTCCGGCTCCTCGGGCCAGTCGGGGAGCGTCATGGCCTGCAGCGTCTTCTCGGGGATCTTGGTGTAGGTGGAGAGGATCTCCCGCACCTCGTCCGGGTGGCTGCGGGCGTAGGCGAGGGACTCCCGGGTGGCCGCGGCGAACTTCTCCACCAGTTCGGGGTCCTGCCGGGCCAGCTTGTCGGAGGTGAAGTAGAGGGCGATCGTGAGGTCGGGCGAGACGTCGACGAAGTTGGAGGCGACGACCCGGCCGCCCTGCTCCTTGACGACCGCGAGGGAGGGTTCGACGACCCAGGCGGCGTCGACCTGCCCGGCGTCCAGGGCGGCGGGCATCTGGTCGAAGGCCAGTTCCACGAACTGCACGCTGTGAGGGTCGCCGCCGGCCTTGCGCACGGATTCCCGCACGGAGGTGTCGCCGATGTTCTTCAGCGTGTTGACCGCGACCTTCTTCCCGGCCAGGTCCTTCGGCGACTTGACCGGGCTGTCGCCCTTGACGACGACACCGCCGAAGTCGGCGCCGGCCTTCCCGGTGGAGGCGACACCGTTGGCGACGGCCCGCACGGGCACGTCGCGGCTCCGGGCGACCATCAGCGAGGTCGTGTTGCTGAACCCGAAGGCGAACTGGCCGCTGACCACGCCCGGCACGATCGCGGCGCCGCCCTGGCCGGTCTCCAGCGTGAGGTCGAGGCCGCGCTTGCGGTAGAACCCCTGCTTCTCGCCGAGGTAGACGGGAGCCACGTCGACGATGGGGATCACGCCGACCTTCACGGTGGTGAGGCCGTCCGAGGGCGTGTCGGAGGAGCCGGAGGACCCGGACGAGGACGAACCGCAGGCCGTCGCCGTGACGGCGAGCAACGCGACGGCGGCAAGTCCGGCTGGCAGACGACGCACAGGGCCTCCTGTTGAGTCACGGTATGGGTGTGCGCAGGCCGTACGAACGTTGATGCGGGGGAACCTAGGGGCGGCCCGGCGGAGGGTCAACCCATCGGTAGGACAGTATTCAACAACAGCCCGGCCACATGGCCGGAGACGTGGCGGAGCCCGGGAGTCGTATCCAGCTCCCGGGCCCCTGGGGATGCCACCCACATGCGCACGCCGGCGCGTTGAAGAGGACGGATCAGTCGTCAAGCCGTCGTGTTCTTCCTTTGAACTACCGCGCCGTGGAAGAGGCGCAGACGAGATTCGAACTCGCATCCGATGGCGTTGTCCGTCCCCGGTCGGTCCGGCGATCGGTGGCAATGCTGAGACTGGAGCGAGAGTCTGAGATTGACCGCGGCCGCCGTTTCGGCGATCCGCGCCTTCAGGCTGAACTTCAGTGTCAGCTTGCGCTCCTGACGCGAACCGGTCCTCAGTCCGGCCCGCGCCCCGTAGCGCACCCCCGCGCTCGCACGCGGGGGCGATCATGGTGCCGACGCGTGGTCCGCGTCAGCCGAAAAGGTACCCGAACACCGCGTCCCCCACCCGCCGGTCGGTGACCTCGCTGCCGTTGGCCTCCTCGCGGGCGAACTTCACCGCCTGCTGCAGCTTCTCCACCCGCTCGGCGAGCTCGTTGACCCGCCGCGCGGGGAGCGCCCCGGAGAACTTCACCGTCGTCCAGTACCCGATGGGCACGTCCTCGTAGTACACCTCGACCTGCGCCGGGTGCTTCTCGGTGGCCTCCGCCTTCACGTGGTTGCGGGGCACCTTCTTCGTGCGGATGGTGCGCACCGGGTCCGTCTTCCACCAGTCCGTGGACGGGTCGTGGGACCAGGACTCGGCCGCGTCGAGGGTCGGCAGCTTCTTGACGAAGCTGTGCAGTTCGGCGAGCTGCTTCTCCAGGAAGAGCAGGTAGCTGACGGGCACGTCGGCGACGACGGTCCGCCCTTCGACGGTGACGTCCGCGCGGGCCGTGCAGTTCGCCCAGTCCTTGGTCGCCGTCACGTCGAACAGCCGCGTCAGCGACGCCCCCATCTCCCGCAGCACGTCCTCGGCCTGCACCTGCACCCGCGTCGACTCGGGCGGCAGCTGCTCACCCTCCTCGTCCTTCGGCTGGTACGTCCGCGAGATGCCGGCCAGCAGCGCGGGCTTCTGCACCTTGGCGTGGGCGGCGTTGATGTCCTGGAGCGCCTTGCTCTTGACGCCCTTCTCGACGGCGATGATCTGATTGAGCTTGGTCACGGCGTTGTTCCCCCTCTTCGAACAGGGAGAACGTACCGACGGTGTACGGGCGTTGTCGCCCCAATTTCCGCGGGGTGCGGTCGGAGCGCGGCGGCGGCAGACCGCAGGGGCACCTTCCCCCTCCTGACATCGTCCCCGTCCTGGCAACATGAAGGCTTCCAACTCCGGACAGGGGGTCCCAGTGCGGTTGAGGCTTTCAACAGGGGAAGTTGCGGCAGCCGAGGAGGAACTCCGCTCACTCCATACCTGGCTGTCGGCCGACCCCCATGCGCGACGCCACGCCGACCTGCGGTGGGACACGGCCGGTCGCATGCCCGACGGCGGGATGGGCGGGTTGCTCGACGTCCTCTCCCTCGTCATCGGATCCGGCTTCAGCGCTGCGTCACTGGCCGTGTCGGTCACCCAGTGGCGCGCTACGCGTGGCGGGAATGCCCCAGCAGTGTCCGTGGAAGGTCCCGACGGTGCACGCGTGACCATCAGCGATGTGTCGGCGGATGAGGCCGAGCGCCTGCTGCGCATCGTCCTCAGCGAGCAGCCGGACCGGTGAGCTGTATCTGGCCCTTCACGACAGCCAGGTACAGGAGGTCTACGACTCGGCGGTGCCGAGCAGTAGAGATGGCCACCGCAGAGACCCGGCGGCTGGGCGACTTGGTCGACGCTCTGCTCGAACTATCCAGATACGATGCCGGAGTTGCGGAGCTACTCACCGAAGAGGTGGACGTCACCAAGGAGGTTGTTTCCTTCCTGGACGCCCACGAGTGGACGGACCTGGTGGTCCTGGATGCACCGAACCCCATCCGAGCCCAGGTTGATACCAAGCGTCTGAACGCTGTCCTTGCCGAACTGATCGGGAATGCGCTGCGGCACGGCGACCGACCCATAACGGTCAGTCTCGCCTCCCGGCCGACAGAGTTCCTCATTGAGGTGTCAGACAGCGGCAATGGCATCCCTGAGAGCACGCTGCCCTATATTTTCGACCGCTTCGTCAAAGGGGACAGCCGCCGCCCCCGTTCAGAAGGCAGCGGTCTGGGACTGTCGATCGCCCGGGAGGCTGCGCATTTGATGGGCGGTGACATCCGTGCCGCCAATCGCGTTGGGGGAGGAGCCAGGTTCACTCTGCGTCTGCCTCTTCAGCGGCATGACCGCCGAGCCCGGGGTCCCAGTTCGGGGTCCTGAGCGGCAGACGAGTCGGGCTGTACGCCGGGTTCTGTTCCCGGGGTTCCTCGCGGAGCCCCGGGTGACGGCCATCCATCTAGGGCCGGTGTTGCCACCGGCCTCGTGCGGTCTACCCGCGGACTCGGGCGGGCAGCCCTCGAACGTCCGCGCAGAGACGCTTCCTAAGAGGCGTCTCCTCTTGACCTTGCTCCGGGTGGGGTTTACCTAGCCGCCTGAGTCACCTCAGGCGCTGGTGGTCTCTTACACCACCGTTTCACCCTTACCGGGGACCGAGGTCCCCGGCGGTCTGCTTTCTGTGGCACTGTCCCGCGGGTCACCCCGGGTGGCCGTTAGCCACCACCCTGCCCTGTGGAGCCCGGACGTTCCTCGGGGAGTCCCGTGAGGGATTCCACGCGGCCGTCCGCCCGGCTCGTCTGCCGTGTGGACCATGGTACCGGGCGCCGGCGGGGTCCCGGTGCCGTCGGCCGCGGGGGCGGGGGCTGCGGGGGCGTGGCCGACGGGGGCGCGGCGGCTTCCGGGGCCGTGATCTCCGGCGGCGTGGTGTCCGGGGCCCCGGCTTCCGGGGGCGTGGGCCGCGAGGTCGTCGTCTTCGGGGAGGCGGCCGTCGCCAGGACCGAGCCGGTGAGGATGAGGGCGAAGGCGGCCAGGACGGTGGCGGTGAGGGCCTCGTCCAGGAAGACGGTGCCGGCGGCGACCGCGATCGCCGGGTGGACGTAGGTGATCACCGAGGCGCGGATCGGGCCGGCCTCCTTGATCAGTTCCAGGAAGGCGACGAAGGCCACCGCCGTGCAGACCACGCCGAGGGCGGCGAGGGCGGCCAGGGTCTCGGCGGAGGGCAGGGCGGCCGGGCGGGTGAGGTAGGCGGCGGGGGCGTACACGAGGGCGGCCAGGGCCAGGCAGGGGGCGATGAGGTGGAGGGTGGGGACGTCCTTGAGGTGGCGGTTGGCGATGAGGGGGGCCGTGGCATAGCCGACGACGGTGACCAGGACCTCCGCCAGGGACAGGGCGTCGCCGCCGGTGAGGTGGGGCGCGGTGAGGACGGCGACGCCGCCGATGCCCAGTCCGAGGCCGGCGAGGCGGCGGGCGCCCAGTGTCTCCGCGGCGCCGAAGAAGCGCGACAGCAGGACGCCGACGATCGGCACACCCGCGATCAGCAGGCCGGCCGTGGAGCTGGACAGGTGCCGTTCGGCGTCGGTCAGGGTGTACCAGGGCGCGATGATCTCGATGACGGCGAAGGCCAGCATCGGCTTCCAGCGGGCCCGCAGGTTCCGGGTCAGGCCCGGCTGGCGCAGGGCGAAGGGCAGCAGGAGGGCGGCGCCGAGGGCGCAGCGGGCGAAGACGACCATGGACGGGGACACCTCGTCCACGGCCACTTTGATCAGCAGGTAGGGGATGCCCCAGACCAGGCCCATCAGGGAGAACAGGAGCCAGCCGCGTGCAGTCATGCGGTGAGTGTGGCGGCGGTCAGCAGGGGGCGTCTTGAACGCTGTTGCGGTACGCGGCAGCCCCTTGAACGCTCTTGCGGTACCCGGCAGCCCCTTGAACGCTGTTGCGGTACGCGGCCGGGGTCACCCCGAGGACGCGGCGGAACCAGCGGGTGAGGTGGGCCTGGTCGGCGAAGCCGACGAGGGCGGCGGCCTCGGCGGGGCGCAGTCCGGCGTCGAGGAGGGCGCGGGCCCTGGTCACCCGGTACTGGGCGAGCCACGCGTACGGGGGCACCCCCATCGTCGTGCGGAAGGCGCGCAGGAGCTGGTAGCGGGACAGGCCGAGGCCGGCGGCCAGTTCGGCGAGGGAGGGCGGGGCGAGCAGTTCGTCGGCGAGGCGGTCCCGGACGGCGCGGGCGACGGGGCCGGCGTCGGGGACGGTGTCGTCGCCCGGGCGGGCCGTGGAGTGGCGCCGGGCGAGGGCGGTGAGCAGCCAGGGCAGCCGGGACTCGGCCTCCAAAGGGTCGGGGTGGGCGCTGAGGTCGGCGTGGGTGCGGCGCAGGGCGGCGGCGAGTTCGGGGTCGTCGAGGACGGGTTCGCGGAAGTGCGGCAGGCCGGTGCCGAGGGTGCCGTCGGCGAGGAGGGCGGGTGTGGCATAGAGGGCGCGGTAGGCGTAGCCGTCGGGGGCGGCGGGGCCGCCGGTGTGCATCTCGCCGGGTTCGAGGACGACGATCGATCCGGGGCCGGAGACGATGCGTCCGCCGCGGTAGGCGATGACCTCCAGGCCGCCGACGGTGACGCCGACCGTGTACTCGTCGTGGGCGTGCGGGGCGTATTCGTGCCGGTCGAAGCGGGCGGTGAGCAGGTCGAGTGACGGCCCGCACCGGCCGAGCCGCGCCCTGGTCCAGCGTGCCTGTTCCCGTACGTTCCCCGTGTTCCCCACCGCGCACCCCCCGATCAGGGGATCAGACGAAGTCGGCGGTGTCCAGGTCGAAGGCGAAGGGTTCGGGCAGGGCGATCGGTTTGCCGAAGGGGCGCGTGCACTGCTCCCGGTACTCGTCCTTCTCCGGATCGCTGAACAGCGTGACCGAGGAGATGCCGCGGTCGACGAGCAGGTAGAGGGGGATGGCTCCGCGCGCGTAGCAGTGGCGCTCGGCTTCGCGGTCCGTCCGGGGTTTGCCGGAGGTCACCTCCATGACCAGCGCGACGCCGTCGCACGGCATCCAGGGGTCCGCTCCCCGGTACAGGCGCGACGCCGCGGGCGCGAAGACGCCGTCCGGGATGATGTGGTTCTTCGGGCACGCCCCGCCGCTGCTCAGCTTCAGGCCCTTGTTCCCGGAGAACTGCATGGCGGTCCGGGATTCTCTGATCACCTGCGTCACGATCAGCCCGATGCAGTCCTCGTGGTCCCCGTCCGGCGGCGGCGTCACCACGATCTCCCCCTCGATCAGCTCCGCCCGGAAACCCTCCGGGGTGTCCAGGGCGAGGAAGCCCTCGAGCAGGACATCCGCCTGCGAGAGCGGCTCGTGGGCCATGGCAGTCACGTCACGCCCCTCCTTCGGTCGCTCACCGGAGTGGGGCATCGGGTGATCACCTGGTCGTGGATCGGGAGTCGTTGCCTCGATCGTGGCACACGGAGCGGCCCGGCGGGCGGTGCGACGGCGGCCGGTTGACCCTGCCGCAGCGTCAACGTTTCTACTGGGAGGCATGCGGATCGGCGAACTCGCCGCCACCGTCGGCGTCACCACGCGGGCCGTGCGGCACTACCACCATCTCGGGCTGTTGCCGGAGCCGGAGCGGCTGAGCAACGGCTACCGGAACTACACGCTGCGGCACGCGGTCGTGCTGGCGCGGATCCGGCGGCTGACGGAGCTGGGGCTGGGGCTGGCCGAGGTGCGGGACGTGCTCGCGGACGACGCCGGGAAGGACCTGATGGAGGTGCTGACGGAACTGGACGAGGACCTGGCCCGGCAGGAGGCGGCGCTCCGGGAGCGGCGGGGGCGGCTGCGGGCGCTGCTGGAGACGGAGGGCGGGCTGACTGCCGACGGGCCGGTGTCCCCGGAGCTGGCCGCCCTGTTCGAGGAGCTGGCCGGCCTCGCCGACTCGCCCTCGGCGGCCAAGGACCGGGAGGTGCTCGCGCTGATCGAGACCACGGCGCCGCCCGAGGAGCGGGACGCGTTCATGGCCATGTTCGGCAGTGCGCTGTCCGCGCCGGGCGGGGTGGAGCGGGCGCAGCGCGCGTACGCCCTGCTCGACGCGCTCGCCGACGCCGGTACGGACGATCCGCGGATCGACGAGGCCGTGGACCTCTTCGTCGCCTGCCTGCCCGAGGGGCTGGTGCCGCCGGGGGCGGGCTTCGTCGACCAGGAGCACAGTTTCCTGCGCGCCCTGTACGCCGATTTCGCTCCGGCCCAGGCGGAGGTGATCCGGCGGCTGCTGAGGAGGCTCGGGGAGGGGCGGGGCGCGTGAGCGGGGGACGGTGTGGGGGTGTCCCGGCGCGTGGGGGCGGGGAGCGGGCGCCGTACTCTTGCGGCGGGGTTCCGCCCGCCGGGCCGCCGGGGCCCGCACCCCGGGGACACGACCGGGCACGCGAGCCCCGATGCCGTGAGCCGAAGTCGAAGGAGTACGTGTGCTTGTCCTGCTGCCGCCGTCCGAGGGCAAGGCCGCTTCCGGCCGCGGGGCCCCGCTGCGTACGGAGTCGTTGTCGCTGCCGGGGCTGACCGCCGCCCGGAACGCCGTGCTCGACGAGCTGGTCGACCTGTGCACCGGGGACGAGGACAAGGCGCGCGAGGTGCTGGGGCTGAGCGAGGGGCTGCGGGGTGAGGTCGCCAAGAACGCGGAGCTGCGCACGGCCGGGGCCCGGCCCGCCGGGGAGATCTACACCGGGGTGCTGTACGACGCGCTGGGCCTGGCCACGCTCGACACGGCGGCGAAGCGGCGGGCCGCGCGCTCGTTGCTGGTGTTCTCCGGCCTGTGGGGCGCGGTCCGGGTCACCGACCGGATCCCGTCCTACCGGTGTTCGATGGGCGTCAGGCTGCCGGGCCTCGGGGCGCTGGGCGCGCACTGGCGGGCGCCGATGGCGGAGGTGCTGCCGGAGGCGGCCGGGAGCGGGCTGGTCCTGGACCTGAGGTCGGCTGCGTACGCGACGGCCTGGAAGCCCAAGGGCGAGGTGGCGGGGCGGACGGCGACCGTGCGGGTGCTGCACGCGCCGACCCGGAAGGTGGTCAGCCACTTCAACAAGGCGACCAAGGGCCGGATCGTCCGGAGTCTGCTGTCGACCGGGTCCGCGCCGGGCGACCCGGCCGAGCTGGTCGACGCGCTGCGGGAGCTCGGGTACGAGGTGGAGTGCGAGGCGCCCGCCAGGGCGGGGACGGCGTGGTCGCTGGACGTGCTGGTGGCGGAGGTTCACTGAGTCCCGGAGGCGCGCAGTACGGCATTCCGTTGCGCAGTATGCAATGGGCTTTGCGCAGCGTGCCTTCGCCCGGCAGCATGACCGTCATGAGTTCACCCCTGCCCTCTTCCGGCCCCTCCCCCGCCGTCTCCCTGCTGGACCTGGCTCCCGTCGTGCCCGTCGTGGTGGTCGAGGACGCCGCCGACGCCGTGCCGCTGGCGCGTGCGCTGGTGGCCGGGGGGCTGCCGGCGGTCGAGGTGACGCTGCGGACGCCCGCCGCGCTCGACGCGATCCGGGCGGTCGCCGCCGAAGTGCCCGGAGCCGTGGTCGGGGCGGGCACGGTGCTCACGCCAGGGCAGGTGGACGACGCGGTGGGCGCCGGTGCCCGCTTCCTGGTGAGCCCCGGGTGGACGGAGCGGCTGCTGGAGGCGATGCGGGCGTCGGGGGTGCCGTTCCTGGCCGGGGTGTCGACGGCCTCGGAGGTGGTGGCGCTGCTGGAGCGCGGGGTGCGGGAGATGAAGTTCTTCCCGGCGGAGCCGTCCGGCGGCGCGGCGTACCTCCGGGCGCTCGCCGGGCCGTTGCCGCAGGCCCGCTTCTGCCCGACGGGCGGTGTGGACCCGGACAACGCGCCGGACTATCTGGCGCTGCCCAACGTGGGCTGCGTCGGCGGCAGTTGGATGGTCCCGGCGGATGCCGTGGCCGCCGGGGACTGGGCGCGTGTCGAGCGGCTGGCCCGGGCGGCGGCCGGGCTCAGCGCAGGTGCGACGTCTCGTTGAACAGGCGGACGCTGGCGTTGCCGTCGGCGTAGTAGGCGACCGCCGACAGGGACGCGGCCGACAGTTCCATGCGGAACAGGGCCTCCGGCGGGGCGCCGAGGGCGAGCCGGACGAGCGTCTTGATCGGCGTGACGTGGGTGACGAGCAGGACCGTGCGGCCCGCGTGGGCGGCGATCAGCTTGTCCCGCGCCGCGGCGACCCGGGCCGCGGTGGCCGCGAAGCTCTCGCCGCCGCCGGTGGGTTCGGCGTCGGGTGCGGACAGCCAGGCGTTCAGGTCCTCCGGGTGGCGTTCGCGGACTTCGCCGAAGGTGAGGCCCTCCCAGGCGCCGAAGTCCGTCTCGCGCAGCCCTTCTTCGATCTGCACGTCCAGCCCGAGGCGAGCGGCGACGATCTGTGCGGTCTCGCGGGTCCGGGCGAGCGGGGAGGCGACGATCGCCTGCACGGTGCCGCGCCGGGCCAGGGCCGCGGCGACCCGCTCGGCCTGCTCGCGGCCGATGCCGGAGAGGGAGGGGTCGCTGCCGCCGCTGCCCGAGAAACGCTTCTGCGGGGTCAGTGGCGTCTCGCCGTGCCGGAGCAGGACGAAGGTGGCCGGCGGGCCCATGTCGGCGGGCCCCCAGCCGGAGCGGGGAGTGGCGACGGCCTCGGCGGCACGGACGTCCGCGCCGGACTTCCCGGCCTCGGACGCGGGGTCAGTGCCGCCCTTCCCAGCCTCGGACGCGGGGTCAGTGCCGCCCTTCCCAGCCTCGGACGCGGGATCGGGGCCGGCCTTCCCGGCCTCGGACGCGGGATCGGGGCCGGAGGCGGGTTCGGCCGCGCCGGCGGGGCTGTCGTTGCCGGCGGGGCTGTCGTTGCCGGCGTCGGGGGCCGCCGGAGTCTGTGCCCGGGCGGCGGTCGTGCGGTTGCGGGCGGCGCCCTCGGCGAGTGCCGCGCGGGCCCGGGCCGCTCCGGCAGCGGCGTCCCCGGGCGGGCCCTGCGGCTCGGGGGGCGCCGGGCGCACGGGGCGGGCCGGCGGGGTGTCCAGGTCGGCGGTGGACGCCGACGCGGACCACTGCTCCCCGCGAGCGCCCGCGTCCATCGCCTCGTTGGCCAGCCGGTCGGCGTGCTTGTTGCGTTCCCGCGGGATCCACTCGTAGGTGACCCGCTCCCGAGGGAAGATCCGCGCCGCCTCGGCTGCCAGCGGCTTCATGTCGGGGTGCTTGATCTTCCAGCGGCCGGACATCTGCTCGACGACCAGCTTGGAGTCCATCCGGACGCGGACCACGGCCTCCGGGTCGAGGTCGCGGGCGGCCCGCAGGCCGGCCAGCAGGCCCCGGTACTCGGCGACGTTGTTGGTGGCGACGCCGATGTACTCGGCGGCCTCCGCCAGGGTCTCCCCCGTCGCCGCGTCGCTCACCACGGCCCCGTACCCGGCGGGCCCGGGGTTGCCCCGCGACCCGCCGTCCGCCTCGACGATGAACTCCCGCACCGGTGAAGCCCCTTACAGACCCGACTCGGCGGTGCGCACCAGGATGCGGCGGCAGTTCTCGCAGCGCACGACGGTGTCGGGGGCGGCCGCGCGGATCTCGTTCAGCTCGGTGATGGCGAGCTCCTGGCGGCAGCCCTGGCAGGAGCGGGCGTACAGCTTCGCCGCACCGATACCGCCCTGCTGCTCGCGCAGCTTGTCGTACAGCTTGAGCAGGTCGGCGGGCACGGCCGCGGCGATGACCTCGCGCTCCTTGGTGGCCGTGGCGACCTCGCCGTCGATCTGCTCGAACGCCGCGTCCCGGCGGGCGGTGGCGTCGTCGATCTTCGCCTGGACGGAGGCGACCCGCTCGGTCAGTTCGCCGGCCCGCTCCTGCGCGGACTCGCGGCGCTCCATGACCTCCAGGACGACGTCCTCGAGGTCGCCCTGCCGCTTGGCGAGGGAGGCGATCTCGCGCTGGAGGTTCTCCAGGTCCTTGGGCGAGGAGACGGCACCGGAGTCGAGGCGCTTCTGGTCACGGGCGGCGCGCTGGCGCACCTGGTCCACGTCCTGCTCGGCCTTGGTCTGCTCGCGGGCGCAGTCGCTCTCCTCGGTCTGCGCGGCCACCAGCAGGTCGCGCAGCTGGGTGAGGTCCTTGGTCAGCGACTCGATCTCGGCGTGTTCGGGGAGCGACTTCCGCTTGTGCGCCAGCTGCTGGAGGCGGACGTCGAGGTCTTGGACGTCGAGGAGTCGGATCTGGTCGGCGGGCGCGGCGTTCAGTTGGGGGCTCCAGATGTATCGGGCTCGGAGGGGGCGCTCGGGGCGTTCCCGGGAGGGGCGGTGGTGGACGACGACGGGCGGGCGGACGCCGCGTGGGCGGTCCAGGGGTCCGTGACCGTCCTGGAGACGTGGACCCTGAGGCCCCAGCCGTGGCGGTCGGAGATCTCGTCGAGCTGGGCGGCCGCCAGCTCGCACCAGGGCCACTCGGTGGCCCAGTGGGCCGCGTCGAGCAGCGCGAGCGGGTGCTGTGCGCGGGCCTCGGACGCCGGGTGGTGGCGCAGGTCCGCGGTGAGGAAGGCGTCCACGCCGGCGGCGCGTACGTGGTCGAAGAGGCTGTCGCCGGAGCCGCCGCTGACGGCGACCCTGCGCACCGGCGCCTCGGGGTCCCCGGCGACCCGGATGCCCTGGGCGGTGGCGGGCAGCCGCGAGGCGGCGCGGTCGGCGAGTTCGCGGACGGTGAGCGGCTGGTCGGCCTCGCACACGCGGCCCAGGCCGCGGCGGCCCTCGGGATCGGTGGGGTCCGGGACGAGCGGGCCGACGACCCGCAGGTCCAGCGCGCCGGCCAGGGCGTCGCTGACGCCGGGGTCGGCCGTGTCGGCATTGGTGTGGGCGACGTGCAGCGCGATGTCGTTCTTGATCAGCGTGTGCACCACGCGGCCCTTGAAGGTGGATGCCGCGACCGTGGTCGTCCCGCGCAGGTAGAGCGGGTGGTGGGTGACCAGCAGGTCGGCGCCCAGCTTCACCGCCTCGTCGACGATCTCCTGGACGGGGTCGACGGCGAACAGGACCCGGGAGACCTCCTGGCCGGGGTCGCCCACGACGGTGCCGACCGCGTCCCAGGACTCGGCCCGTTCGGCGGGCCACAGGTTCTCCAGCGCGGTGATGACTTCAGACAGACGGGGCACGCAGCACAGGCTACCTGGCTGTTCGGCGCCACCGTAACGGGACGTTCGACGCCGCCCGGGGCCGGTGTTCCGCTCCGCGGTGGCGGGGCGACGCGCTCCGCGGTGGCGGGGCGGCGCGCTCCGCCGTGACCGGCCCTTCCGGTCCGCCCGGCTCACCCCGTCGCCCCGGCTCGCCCGGTCGCCCGGTCGCCCGGCTCAGCCCATCACCCCCACGCATCCGGTCACCCCGTCACCCGGGCCGCACCGGCTCCCCGCGCGCACCCGCTCGCACCCGCTCCCCACCCGCTCGCTCCGGCTCACGCACGCCCCCCACCGGCCGGCCCGGCACCGGGAGCACATACACGCCCGCTTCCTCAGACGAATCGTTCCTGGAACACCCTTATGTGTGAAGGGGAGCCCCGCCTCTCCCCCGACCGTCCGTACGAAAACTACGTTCGTCGCCGGAGGTGACCGAACCATGACGGCGTGTGCAACCGAACCTTCGACCGGTCACGACGACGAACCAGGGCCGACGGGCTGGGCGATCGCGGCGGACGGTTCCTACGCCGCGCGTCTGATGCCCGCCGACGGCTGCCCGGTTCCGGAGCGGTGGACCCTGGACGGGCCCGAGCCCTACGCGGTGCCGCTGCCGGGCGGTCGGCCCGAGGAGCCTGGCACCGAGGTGCAGCCGATGGGCGACGGACGGGTGCTGATCCACCGGCCCATGGCCGGACAGCACGCCTTCTTCCTGCTCTACCCCACCGACCCCGGGACCGGCGAGCTGCCGCTCGGCGCGGTCGAATGTCCCGACGCCGACACAGTGCTGCGGCTGCTGCCGCCCACACCAGGTGGTGAACGGGCGTACGCGCTGGCGGTGGGGCGGCGCACCACGACGGTGTGGCTGGTGGCGGGCGGCGTCTTCGGGCCGGAACGCGTGGCCGAGTTCCCCGGACGCTGCTCGGGCGGGGCATGGCTGGACCGTGCGGGCCGGATGCTGGCACTGGACCGGGAGACCGGCGGGCGCACCAAGTCCGTCGTGGTGGACCTGGAGCGCGACGGCGAGGTGTCGCCGCTGTTGCAGATCGCGGCCGAGAGCGACGACCGGGTCCTGCTCGCCGCCCCGGACAGCGGGCTGTTGCTGATCCGCTCGGACGCGCCCTCGCCGGGCAGCCCCCGTCTGGGCTGGGGCGTGCTGGGCAGCACACTGCCGGTGCGTTTTCCGGAGTGCCTGCGGCTGCCGGACTGCGTGGTCACGCCGTTCGCCATCCAGCCGGGGCAGGTGCTCACCCCGGAGGGCTGTGCGGTGGCGCTGCGCCTCGACGGCCCGTTCGGCAGCTGGGTGGGCCTGTGGCGGCCGGCCGAGCGGAAGGTGCGTCACCTTCCGGCGCCGGAGGGGTGGCTGACCGGCGCCGGCTGGTGGACCGAGGACGGGGTACTGGGCCTGCCGTACGCCACGCGGGACGTGCCGTGCGGGGTCGCCCGGATGCATGCCCCGGCGCCGAAGGACAGCGTCGGACGGGTGGGCGTCGATGTCCCAAGCGGCGCCTCGGACACCGCCGGGGGCACGGACACCGCCGGCGGCACGGACACCGCCGGCGGCACGGACACCGCCGGGGGCACGGACGCCGAAGCGGACTCCGCGGCCGGTTCGGGCAGCCCCGCGCCGCCCGCCGAGGCGTCTTCCGTGCCGAGGCCCGTTCCGCTGCAACAGGCGCCCCTGGAAGGGCTTGTAACGAAGTAGTGGCGGTCCGCGTGGCCGCCTGGATCCGGGGGGCCCGGTGCCGGTTAAACTCGCCCGGCTGTAGGAAAGTTCAGTTTTACGGGGTGAATTCTTCTCGATGAACGACGCCATGACGCACCAGGCGCCGACCGCCGACGGCGGGCAGGTCGCCCCCGGCCGGGGCAAGCACCGCGGACCGGTTTCCACCCAGGACGGCGAGACCGCTCCGCGCGGACGTCACCGCAGGCCGGTGGAGGAGCAGGAGCACGCCGAGTCGGCCGCCTGAGGCACCGCACCGGCACGCAGTACCGGGGACCGGCCCCGTCCGTCGCGCGACGGGCGGGGCCGGTCCGTGTCAGGCGCCGCGTCGCAGGCCCAGCACCTCGACCGCGGCGAACGTCTCACCCGGCGGGCGTCCGGCGTAGTGCGGGGTGAGCAGGGCGTCCAGTTCGTCGTACGTGAAGGTGTCCTGTCCGCTGTCGAACCGGGCGGCGACGCGGGGCCGTTCGACGAGGGCGACCATGCCGCCGTGCACCACGAGGAGCCGGCCGTTCACGCGTCCGGCGGCCGGTGACGCCAAGTAGCCGACGAGCGGGGCGACATGCTCGGGTGCCAGCGGGTCGGGTCCGCCGTCGTCGGGGCGGAGTCCGGCGAAGACGTCCTCCGTCATCCGGGTGCGGGCGCGCGGGCAGATCGCGTTGGCGGTCACCCCGTACTTGGCGAGGGCGTGCGCCGTGGACGTGGTGAGGCCGACGATCCCCCCTTTGGCCGCCGCGTAGTTGGGCTGTCCGGCGGACCCGGCGAGGAAGGCCTCCGAGGAGGTGTTCACGATCCGCCCGTACACCGGCGCCCCGTCCCGCTTGGACCGCTCGCGCCAGTGGGCGGCGGCGTGCCGGATGGTGTTGAAGTGGCCCTTGAGGTGGACGCGGATCACGGCGTCCCAGTCGTCCTCGGTCATCGAGAAGACCATCCGGTCGCGCAGGATGCCCGCGTTGTTGACGAGGATGTCGAGCCGGCCGAACTCCTTGACCGCCGCCTCGACGAGTTCGCCCGCCTGCCGGAAGTCGGCGACGTCACCCGTGTGGGCGAGGGCGGTGCCGCCCCCCGCGCGGATCTCGTCGGCCACGTCCTCGGCGGGCGCGGCGGAGGCGTCGCCGGTGCCGTCGCGGCCCGGCTGCCCGTAGTCGTTGACGACGACGGCCGCACCGAGCCGGGAGAGTTCGAGGGCCTCGGCCCGGCCCAGGCCGCGCCCGGCGCCCGTGACGACCGCGGTGAGTCCGGCCAGCGGCCGTGACCGTGGCCGTGCCTGCTGCCGGGCGGAGGGACGCGTGTTCTCGGACATCGGCGGCCTCTCGGATTTCGACGTATCGGACATCGGCGGGTCCTCATGTCCCCACACACCGGACATCGGCAGGCCCTCAGGCCTCGACGCATCGGACATCAGCGGGTCCTCATGTCCCCACGCACCGGACATCGGCAGGCCCTCAGATCTCGACGCAGGTGCGCAGCGCGGTCCCGGTGCGCATCTGGTCGAGCGCGTCGTTGATGCCGGTGAGCGGGACGCGGTGGGTGATCAGGCCGGCCAGGTCGACCCGGCCGGCCCGCCACAGGGCGATGGTCCGCTCGTAGGAGCGGACGACGTCCCCGCCGCCGTACATCGAGGGCAGGATGCGCTTCTCGTCGAAGAACAGCTCGAACATGTTGAGGTGCAGGTGGTCGTCCATGGCGCCCGCCCCGACGACGACCAGGGTGCCGCCGCGCCGGGTGTTCTCGTAGGCGGTGCGGGCGGTGGCGGAGCGTCCGACGACCTCGAAGACGTGGTCGAACCCCTCACCGCCGGTGAGCTGTTGACGGGCGTCGGCGAGTTCCTCCGGCGCCACGGCGCGGGTGGCGCCGAAGCGCAGCGCGGCCTCCCGGCGCGCGGGCACCGGGTCGACGGCGACGATCTCGGCGGCGCCCCGCAGCCGTGCCCCCTGTACGGCGGAGATCCCGACCCCGCCGCAGCCGATGACGGCGACCGACGAACCCGCCTCCAGGTCTGCGGTGTTGAGGGCGGCGCCCAGTCCGGTGGTGACGCCGCAGCCGATGAGGGCGGCGATGTCGAAGGGGACGTCGTCGGGGATCGGCACCGCGCACCCGGCGTCGACCACGACCTCCTCGGCGAAGGTGCCGGTGCCCGCGAAGCCGAAGACGTCGCCTCCGGGGCGACGGAAGTTGGCGGTGCCGGCGTTCATGAACCCGGCCAGGCACAGCTGCCTCTGCCCGCGCCGGCAGCTGGGGCAGGCACCGCAGGCGGGCAGCCAGCAGACGACGACCCGGTCGCCGGCGGCCAGGCCGGTGACGCCCTCCCCGACTTCGGTGATCTCGCCCGCGCCCTCGTGGCCCGGCACGAACGGGGCGGGCTGCGGCAGCACGCCGCTCATCGCGGACAGGTCGGAGTGGCACAGGCCCGCGGCCCGCACCCGGATCCGCACCTTCCCGGGGCCGAAGCCCACCGCGTCGACGTCGTCGAGGACCTCCAGTTTCTCCTGGCCCGTCTCCTGCAGTACGGCTGCGCGCATGGCACGGCTCCCCTCGGCGGTGGATCGGTCGGGTGGGGGTGTGGGTGGCGGTGGGGCTACGGGCGGGCGGGTCGGCCGGCCGTACCCCTGCTTCAGCTGTGGTCGACGACGGTGTCGGCGAGCACGGGTGCGTCGTCCCGTTCCACCGCGCTCACGGCCACGTGGACCTCACCGGCCGTCGCCCCGCCGCCCCCGCCGCCCCTGCCGCGCCACATGCGGATCCGCAGGGTCTCGCCCGGGTACACGACTCCGGCGAACCGGGTGGCGTAGGCGCGGACGCGGGTGACGTCGCCGTCCAGCAGCGTGTCGACGACGGCCTTGAGGGTCATGCCGTAGGTGCACAGGCCGTGCAGGATGGGCCGCTCGAATCCGGCCCGCTCGGCGAAACCCGGGTCGGCGTGCAGGGGGTTCCAGTCGCCGGACAGGCGGTAGAGCAGGGCCTGGTCCTCCCGCAGGGGGCGTTCCACTACCAGGTCCGGTTCCGCGGCAGGGGGTTCGCGCCGGGTGGAGGGGCCCCGGTCGCCGCCCCAGCCGCCCTCCCCGCGTACGTAGATCTGCGCGTCGTTGGTCCACAACGGGCCGTCGGCGTCCGCCACTTCGGTGCGCATGACCAGGACGGCCGCCTTGCCCTTGTCGTACACGGCGGCGATCCTGCCGGTCGAGGTGGCGGTGCCCTCGACGGGCAGCGGCCGGTGCAGCGTCAGCGACTGCCCGCCGTGCAGCACCCGGGCGAGGTCGACCTCCACGCCCGGCATGGACAGCCCGCCGATCACGCCGGGCGAGCCGGCGCCCGCGACGGTGGCGAAGCTGGGCAGGACGTGCAGCCGGGATTCGAGGGTGTAGCGCAGTTCGCCGGGGTCGGTGGCGGGCACGCCCGCGCCGATGCCGAGGTGGTAGAGCAGTACGTCCTTGGCGCCCCAGGAGATCTCGCCGGTCCGGGGCTCGGCCGCGAGCGCCTTGGCTGCGTCGATGGGCATGGGACTCCTGATCGCCGGGTCGAAGACCCCGGTACGGCTGTCCGCACCGTCGGCCGCACCGGGGTCGTCACGGGCCGCGGAACCCGCCACTTCTAGAACGCGTTCCAGTGCGACGCTCCCCTGTATAGCCGAGCCTCCAGCACATGGGAAGTCTCCTGACGGAGCGTCAGCCGAGGGAGTGCTCCCGCCGTCCGGCAGTCCGCCCCCGGCCTCCCGGGGTCTCTCCGGCCGGTTGCGCTCTACGCTGCTGCCGTGGACGAGATGCCCCGGAATCACCGACCCGCGAAGTCCGTCCGGGTTCTGCTGGCGGAGGACCCGCGACGGGCGCGCGGGGCGCTCGCCTTACTGCTCGGCATGGAACCCGACATCGAGGTCGTGGCGCAGGTGGGCGCGGGCGACGGGATCGCGGACGCGGCGCTGGTCCACCGCCCGGACGTGGTCCTGCTCGACCTCGACCTGCCGGACGGCTCCTGCTGGACCGCCGCCGCCGAACTGCGCCGCCAGGTCCCCGACTGCCGGGTCCTCGTCCTCGCCACGTCCGGCCGCCCCGGACACCTGCGCCGCGCCCTGGACGCCGGTGCGGCCGGCTTCCTCGTCAAGGACGGCCCGGTGGACGACCTCACCTCGGCGATCCGCCGGGTCCTGACGGGCGAGACGGTGATCGACCCGGCGCTCGGGTCCGGCTAGGGCCTCTCGTTCGGATCACGCCGGGCTCGCGGGCCCCGGCACCGCCCCTCGCCGCGTTGTCGTCGGTTGTCAGGGCTCCGCCCTGCCGCCCTCCTCCGCCTTGCGACGCTCCCCACTGCCTGACGGCGTGGGAGGTACCCCCATCACCGGACCCCGCTCCCTGATCCGGCCTGATCCGAACGAAAGACCCCAGGGGCACGGGGACGGCCCTGACTGGGCGTGGGTGTGCCGGCTGTCGATACGGGGGCTTGCCCGCCGAGCCGGGCCGGCCGCGGCCCCGGCGCACCGTCAGTCCGCCCGCCGGAACAGGCCCGCCCACAGGAAGTCCTTGCCGAAGACCGGCGCGTCGTCGGGTTCTTCGCGCATCCGGCGCAGTTCGACCTCCGTGAGACCGGAGAAGACGCGGCGCAGCGACGTGTCCGTGTAGGCGAGCCCGCCCCGGAGACCGTCCCCGGTGTAGAAGGCCGCGTCGGGCAGCTCCGAGCCCATGCCTCCGGCGGCGAAGCAGGTGAGCGCGAACCGGCCGCCGGGCGCGAGGACCCGGTCCAGCAGCGTCAGGTAGGTGAGCCGGCGGTGCGGCGGCAGGTGGTGGAAGCAGCCGGAGTCGTACACGAGGTCGTAGGGGCCGGTCAGTGCGGCCGCGTCGCTCCCGGGACCGGTGGGGCGGACGCCGGTCAGGGTGAACGCGTCCCCGCGGTGGAAGCGGAGACGGCTCGTCCACCCGGATTGCTCCGCCCGTTCACGGGCCCAGGCGAGGGCTGTCGGGGAGAGGTCGACCGCGTCCACGTCGAAGCCGTGGGCCGCCAGGTACAGCGCGTTGCGGCCGGGTCCGCAGCCCAGCTCCAGCGCCCGGCCGCCGGGGAGAAGCCCTCGCTCGACATAGGACACGAGGTTCGCGTCGGGTTTCGCCGCGAAGAACGGCACCGGGCGGGAGCGGTCGGCGTAGAAGCCGTCCCACCAGTCGGCGCCCCGGTCCGTCCACCGGTCGGCCTCCGGTGCGAACAGTCCGTCCATCAGGTCCAGTACGTCGTCCACGGTGCGTATGCTCCGGTCCATCCGGCCCCCTTCCAGGCCCGGTAATCGTACCGTTTCACCGCGTAAATGGGCAGGTCAGAGGGGGTGTGGACGTCCGCCCCGGGGGGCGCGGGCGGGCTGCTGCGCGGCTGTCGGCGGGGCTCGCAGGCCCGTCCCCCGTCCCGGCGGGAAAACGCCTCCCGGGCACCCTGGAGAGCCGTCACCGGGCCTCTCACGGCGGACCGGGCCACGGTTTCCCGGGCGGCCCACGGTTTCCGGGCGGCCCACGGCTTCCCGGGCAGCCCATGGTTTCCGGCCGAACGGGACGCCCCAGGGTCTTTCGTCCGGATCAGGCCGGATCAGGCCGGATCAGGGAGCGGGGTCCGGTGAGGGGGGTACCTCCCACGCCGTTCGGGCAGTGGGGGAGCGTCGCAAGGCGGAGGAGGGCGGCAGGGCGGAGCCCTGACAACCGACGACAACGCGGCGAGGCGCGGTGCCGGGGCCCGCGAGCCCGGCATGAGCCGAACGGGAGACCCTAGTGCTGGTCCGCCGTCCTGCGCGGCAGCCACAGCCACATCAGCACGGCGCCGGCGACGAGGACCGCCGTGCCGGTGCGGAAGGCGAGGGCGTAGCCCTCCGTCAGGGCCTGCGGGCTGCTGCTGCCGCCCGTGCGGGACGCGGCGATCGTCGACATGACCGCCAGGCCCAGGGAACCGCCCATCGTGCGGGAGGTGTTGATCATCCCGGAGACCAGCCCGGCCTCCTCGGGGGCGGCACCGCCGGTGGCGACGGCGGCGAGCGGGGTCCCGGCGAGGCCCGCGCCCAGCATCATCAGGATGCCGGGGAACATGATCGCCGTGAGGTACGTCCCGTCGGCGGTCATCGTCGACTGCCAGGCGAAGCCCGCCACCGCCACGAGCGTGCCGAGCACGGCGACGTTGCGGGAGCCGAAGGAGTGCATCAGCCGGGGCGCCAGCTTGGAGCCGATGACCACCGCGAGGGAGCTGGGCACCAGGGCGAAGCCGGCCTCCAGCGGGGTGTAGCCGAGGACGTTCTGCGCGTACAGGGTCATGAAGAACCACATGCAGAACATCGCCGAACCGGACAGGAACATCCCCACGTTCGCCGACGACACCGAGCGCAGCCGCAGCAGCCCCAGCGGCATCAACGGCGCCCTGGTCCGTGCCTCCACCAGCAGGAAGAGGAGGATCAGCAGGACGCCGACGGTCAGCGGGACCAGGGTGGCCGTCGCGGACCACCCCTCGGCCTCGGTCTGCGAGATGCCGTAGGCCAGGGTGGCCAGGCCGCCGGTGACGAGGAGGGCCCCGGGCAGGTCGAGCCGGCGCCCGTCCCCGGCCCGGCTCTCCGCCAGCCACCCGACGGCACCGGCGAGCACCACCGCTCCGACCGGCACGTTGATCAGCAGGACCCAGCGCCAGGACAGCAGGTCCACCAGCACCCCGCCGACGAAACCGCCGGCCGCTCCGCCGCCGGCGCCGACGGCGGTCCAGGTGGCGATCGCCCGGGCCCGGGCGGCGCCCTCCGGTACGGCCTCGGTGACGATGGTCAGCGTGGACGGCGCGAGGACGGCCGCCCCGAGCCCCTGCACGGCCCGCGCCAGCAGCAGCTGCCAGCCCTCCTGGGCCAGCCCGCCGGCCAGCGAGGCCAGGGTGAACAGGCCGAGGCCGACCAGGAACATCCGCTTGCGTCCGAACAGGTCGCCCGCGCGTCCGCCGAGCAGCATGAACCCGGCGAAGGCGATGGCGTAGGCGTTGACGACCCACTGCAGGCCCTGCTCGCTCAGGCCGAGGCCGGTGCGCATCGACGGCAGGGCCACGTTCACGACGGAGACGTCGAGCACGACGAGGAACTGTCCCGCACACGCCAGCGCCACCACCATCCACGCGGGAGGGGCGGTACGGCGGCGGCGGGGAGTTCCGGCAGGGGCTTCCTGGGCATCGAGCATGAGGGCCATGGTCTCAAGGGACGGTTGCCCCGTGCATCGGGATTTCGCCGGGCGGGGACCTCAGGCTGTGGACGTAGGGCATCTTGTGGATCAGGCCGGGCTCGCGGGCCCCCGGCACCCGGTCCGGCCTGATCCGAACGGAAGACCCCGGGCAGGGCATCGGACCGGAGCGTCCGGCCGCCAGTCCGTCCTCGCCGACCGCCCGTGCCGTCCTCGCCGGCCGGCTGCGACTACCGGAGCACGGGCCCGGTCGCCCCTCGGCATCGGCCCCCGGGGGGGGCGGGTCCCGGCCCCGGAGGGGGGTGCGGCACACCGCCTCGGACCACGAGGCGGGGCTGCGTCGAATTCGGGAGCAGCTCAGACGTAGGGCTGCGAATAGGCGGTGTAGAGGGATTCGGGGCTGTCGGGAACGGGGATGTGAAGCGGTTCGTGGCGATGCGGTTCATGGCGATGCGGTTCGTGGCGATGCGGCTCGTGACGATGCGGCTCGTGGCGGCGGTGACGTCCGGCCTGCCCGGTGTCGTTCTGTGCCGCTTTCACGGTGAGGCGCCCTTCCGCGGCGAGCTGCTGAACACGCAGGAGGAGAGCGCGGGGGTCGAGGCCGAGTTCCGCGGCCACCGTGGCCAGGTCAAGACCGGACTGCCAGCTCCACTGCAGGACGGCGTCCATGGACGGGGTCCACGCGACCGTCTCCTGGGAGGCCACGCCCGCGGGAGGAGCTGTGTCGGTGCCCACGTGGAACTGCGGTGTCTCCGGACGAGGTGCCGGCACGGCGGTCGGGGGGGCGGTCGGAGGCGGGGGCGGGAGCGGGGGCTCGCTGTTCGGCTCAGGCGTGACCTCCTGCTGCGGGGCCACGACCGTGTGCTGGCTGAGGAGTTCATCGGCGACGGTACGCGCATGTTTCTTCCCGACCGTGCGGCGGGCGATGCGCACTTCGCGTTCGTTGAGCCCCATCAGGTTGGCGACGCCGCCGTCGCTGCCGACGGCCACCGCGAACGCCGCGAGGGTTCGCGTGCGGTCGGCCTGGGCCTGGTCCAGAATGCTCTGCGCATGGCGCACCCGATCATCGCTGGCACAGAACGCCTCAGCCAGCACGGTGTTTCGCTCCCAGAGATCACGTGGTTCCACGACCGGACAACGTCTCCCCGAATGCCCGGGCATGCACGCTGGGCGCACTATCACCCGATTGCTTCTCCCTTGGTCACTCGATTGCCGTCTTTCCGCTGGCCGAGCCATCCGGTCGGACTGAACAGCTCATCGTGTCACCGGACCGTCGCGTCGTCCCGTGAGCGCGACCGGGATGGTGTGTGTCACCCCTCAAGGCCACGATCCAGCTCTTCGGCGCCCGGGGGAGCGATGCGGACGGCGTGGCTCCGCAGGTCCGGGGCGGGGAGCCGCCCCCGGCTACCCGCCGGTACCCCCGTCGTCCGGGGCCGCCGCCCCGTAGGGCAGCATGGCGGCCGAAGACAGCGAGACCCGAGTGAGCACCCGAGAGGACGCCGATGGCGCCGGCACCCGAGCCCGAGATCCTGGCCGCGTTCGAGGCGGCGAAGGGCTTCATGCCCGTGGACGAGGGCCTGGCCCTGTACGCCGCGGCGGTGGAGGCCGGACGGCTGGGCCTGCCGCTCCTGGAGGTCGGCACCTACTGCGGGCGCTCCACGCTGCTCCTGGCGGACGCGGCCCGCGCGGCCGGGGTCACCGCGCTGACCGTCGACCACCACCGCGGCAGCGAGGAGCAGCAGCCCGGCTGGGACTACCACGACCCGGAGACCGTCGACCCGGAACTGGGCGTGATGGACACGCTGCCCGCCTTCCGCCGGACGCTGCGCCGGGCGGGCCTGGAGGAGCACGTGGTGGCCCTGGTGGGCCGCTCCCCGCAGATCGCGGCGCTCTGGAACACCCCGCTCGCCCTGGTGTTCGTCGACGGCGGCCACACCGACGAGCACGCCACCGCCGACTACGAGGGCTGGGCGCCCCACGTCGCCGAGGGCGGCCTCCTCGTCATCCACGACGTGTTCCCCGACCCCGCCGACGAGTTCACCGGCCAGGCCCCCTACCGGATCTACCTGCGCGCCCTCGCCTCCGGCGCGTTCACCGAGGTCTCGGCGACGGACTCCCTGCGGGTGCTGCGCCGTACCGGGCCGGGCATCTGACGCGGCCGGGACGTGAGGACACGGGCGGCCGTCCTGTCGCACGGCGGCCATCGCGCCGCCGGGTCGTCGCATCGCCGGGTCGTCGCGTCGCCGCATCGCCGGGTCGTCGCATCGCCGCGTCGCCGGGTCGTCGCATCGTCGGGTCGTCGCATCGTCGGGTCGTCGCATCGTCGGGTCGTCGGGTGATGAGCCCGTGGGGCCGTCCCGTGGCCGTTAGGGTGGCTCCGTGTCGTACACCGGTCCCGATTTCGATCCGCCCCAGCCTCCGAACTCCCGGCGGCGCCCCCTGACCGTGGCGGTCGCCGCGCTCGTGCCCGGGGCCCTGCTCGGGTGGGCCGTCTACGCGGCCGTGGGCGGTTCGGGCGACGACGGGGGCAACGGGGACGCCGCGGCCCGGTCGTCCGCGTCCGCTCCGGCGTCGTCGGGGGAGCCGTCCCCCTCCGGGTCCTCCGCGTCGGACTCCGAGGGTCCGGACGACGGGACGCCGAGCGCCTCCGCGACCGCCTCCTCTTCCGCCCCGGCGTCCGCACCGGCCGGGTCGGGGGCGCTGAAGGGGAAGGTCGTCGTCATCGACCCGGGGCACAACCCCGGCAACTTCCAGCACACGGCCGAGATCAACCGCCAGGTGGACATCGGGACGAACCGCAAGGAGTGCGACACCACCGGCACCGCCACCAACGACGGTTACGCCGAGGCGAAGTTCACCCTCGACCTGGCCCACCGGATGCGCGCGCTCCTCGAGGAGCAGGGCGCCGAGGTGAAGCTGACACAGGACGCCGACCGGCCGTTCGGGCCGTGTGTGGACGAGCGGGCCCGGATCGGCAACGAGGCGAAGGCCGACGCGGTCGTGTCGCTGCACGCGGACGGCGCGGGCGCCGGACAGCGCGGTTTCCACGTCATCCTGCCGGGCGCCGTCCGGGCCGGCGAGGCCGACACCCGCGCCATCGTGGGGCCTTCGCGGGAACTCGGGGAGCGCATCGCGGGCAACTTCGTCCGCGTCACGGGCAACGCCCCGTCCAACTACGTCGGCGACGGTACCGGTCTCGTCACGCGGAAGGACCTGGGCGGTCTCAATCTGTCAACGGTTCCCAAGGTGTTCGTCGAGTGCGGCAACATGCGCGATAGCAAGGACGCGGCGCTGCTGACCAGTGGCGCCTGGCGGCAGAAAGCGGCGCGGGGGATCTCTGAGGGAATCGTGAGTTTCCTGCGCGGGTAGAGGTCGGCGCGCCGATCCGGGCGGACAGCCCCAGCGCGCGGACGGTAGTGTCCTCCTACGATGAGGGGTCACCCCCGCGCTTCACACCGGAGCCTGAGGGCGACAAGGTGAACAGCGACGCCTCTTCCGACGACGAGACGACCTACGAAGGACCTGAAGTGAATATCCGCTCCCTCACTCGAGGCGACGGCGTGGTGATCGGAGCAGCGGTATTGCTGTTCATCGCGTCGTTCCTCGACACGTTCGGCGGCGACGGCGACGACATCCCCAACGCCTGGGACAACCTCGGCCTGGTGATGAGCATGTACATCGCCGGTATCGCCGGTGCGGCCCTCATCGTCGTGTCCCGCGCGCTGCCCCAGCCGCCCAAGGTCGCCGGTCTCGACCTCGGCCAGTTCGGTGTGGCCCTGACGATCTTCGCCGCGTGGACGTCCTTCTGGACGATCATCGACCCGATGGGGGCGTTCGACAACGTCTTCTCCGGTCTCGGCAGCCGGGAGCCGGACACCGGTTCCGGTCTCATCCTCGGTCTGATCGCGGCGCTGCTGCTGGCCGCCGCGGCGGTCGCCACCCCGCTGGTGCCCGCCCTGAAGGGTGCTCTCGTCCCGGCTGCGCGTCCCGCCGCCCCGCAGCCCTACGGTGCGCAGCCGCCCGGCGGTTACGGCTACCCGGGTGCCCCGCAGCAGGCATCCTTCGGTGGTCAGCCGCAGCCTGGCCAGCCCGGTCAGCAGCCCTTCCCGGGTCAGCCGCAGGGGCAGCCGGCCGCTCCGGCCGCCGGTGACTTCTCGCCGTTCTGGTTCGCCGTGCCGGTGGCCCGGCCGCTGTTCGCGGAGGACGGTTCGCCCTCCCCGATCGCCGAACTCGCGCCCGGCACCTGGTACCTCGCGGTCGAGCAGCGCGGTCAGGCGCTCGTCGCCCAGACGCAGGACGGCCGTCGCGGCGTCCTCCAGGACACCTCGGGGATCCAGCGCGGCTGACGGGCCCGCCCGCTCCTCGTCACGGCCCCTCGCCCTTCCGGGCGGGGGGCCGTTGCCGTACAGTCGACGCCCCGCTCAAGCCCGGCACGGCCCACCGGGCGACACCGGCCGACACGGGCTGACACAGCGTCAGGAGGCAGGCGTGCGGCTCGGTCTCGCGCTCGGCTACTGGGGCCGCGGCCCCTCCCCCGGTCACCTGCCGCTCGCCCGGGAGGCGGAGCGGCTCGGCTACGACAGCGTGTGGACGGCGGAGTCCTGGGGCTCGGACGCCTTCACCCCGCTCACCTGGATCGCCGCCCACACCTCACGGATCCGGCTCGGCACCGCCGTCGCGCAGATGGCGGCCCGTCCGCCGACCACCACCGCCATGCACGCTCTCACCCTGGACCACCTCTCCGGCGGGCGCGTCCTGCTGGGCCTCGGCCTGTCCGGCCCGCAGGTGGTGGAGGGCTGGTACGGCCGCCCGTTCCCCTCCTCGCCGCTGACCGCGACCCGCGAGTACGTCGACGTCGTCCGGCAGGTGCTGCGCCGGGCGGCGCCCGTGGAACTCGACGGCCGCTTCCACACCCACCCCTACCGCGGCCCGGGCGCCACCGGCCTCGGCAGGCCACTCAAGCCGATCACCCACCCGCTGCGCCCCGGCGGCCTGCCCGTCCTGCTCGGCGCGGAAGGGCCGAAGAACGTCGCCCAGACGACCCGGATCGCGGACGGCTGGCTGCCCCTGTACTGGTCCCCCACCCGTCCCGAGGTCTACGGCCCCGCCCTGGCCGGCGGCCTGCGCGACGGGTTCATGGTCGCGCCGCTGGTTCAGGTGCGGCTGTGCGACGACGTCGCCGAGGGGCTGCTCCCCGTCAAGACGATGCTCGGCTTCTACATCGGCGGCATGGGCCACGCGACCCGCAACTTCCACGCCGACCTCATGGCCCGCATGGGGTACGAGGAGGAGGCCCGGCGGATCCAGCACCTGTTCCTTCAGGGCCGCCGGGAGGAGGCGGTGCGGGCGGTGCCGGACGCCTTCGCCGACGAGATCTCCCTGGTCGGCCCCCGCGAGCGCATCGCGGAGCGGCTGGAGCTGTGGCGCGAGGGACCGGTGACGGACCTGCTCGCCCTGGCACCGGACGTGCCGACGCTGCGGGCCCTGGCGGAACTCAACTCCTGAGGCGGGGAAGGAACCCGGGAGGCCGGCGCCCGGAACGCCGGGTCCCGACCCCGCGCCCGGCGCCCTGCCCCGGCCGTCCGGTCAGCGCACGCGGAAGACGCCGTGCGCGCCGCGTTCCGCGTCCGTCATCACGTGGGTGACGAACGGGTACGTCCCCGCCTCGGGGAAGGTCAGCTCGACGAACCCTCCGGCGGCCGGCGGCAGGTCGAGGACCTGCGCGCCGCCGCGTTCGGCGCCTCCCGGGCGCAGGGCGTAGGCGCCCTCCCGGAAGACGGTGTCGAACTGCCCGCCCACGACGTGGAAGGCGCTGGGCCGGTCGGGCCCCGCGCTCAGCACCCACACCCGGACGCGTTCCCCGGCGCGGGCGGTCAGCGGGTCGTGGTCGTACTGGTTCGCGTACCCGTTGAAGGCGACCATGTCGGGCCGCCCGGCGCGGATCTTGTCCGGGTCGGCCGTGGCGTTCTGCGCGCCGAGGTAGAACTCGGACTGCACGAGGACGTATTCGCGGTCGGCGTCCGGCAGGCCGGGCGGGTCGATGATCACCGCGCCGAACATGCCGTTGGCGATGTGCAGCGACATCGGCATGGTGGCGCAGTGGTACATCCAGATGCCGCTGCGGGTCGCCGTGAAGCGGTACGTCAGCGACCGGCCCGGCTGGAGGGTGCGCATCGGCCGGTCCGGGGCCAGCGCTCCGGCGTGGAAGTCGACGGAGTGGCCGATGGTGCCGTCGTTGACGAGGGTGATCTCGAAGGTGTCGCCGACCCGGCCGCGCAGGACCGGGCCGGGCGCGGTGCCGCCGAAGGTCCACAGCTTCTGCCGTACGCCGGGGGCCACTTCGGTGACCGCCTCCGTGACGGTGAGGGTCCGCCGGTGCAGCCGGGGGCCGGACGGCGCGGTGACGGGCGGGAGGTGGGCGTCGCGGGCGGTGAAGCCGGGGGCGGGTTCGGCCATCGGGTCGAAGGCCTCCGCGGCGGAGCCGCCGTCGCGGGTCTCCCCGGAGTCGCCGTCGGTGGCCCCGGTGCCGGCTGCGGTGCCGTGGTCGTGCGCGGTGTCCCGTTCGGGACGCTCGCCCGTGACGCGGATCGCGAGCACCATACCCATCTGGCGGTGGCCGACGACCGAGCACCAGCCGGAGACGTCACGGCCGACGACCCCGGCGTCCAGGGTGTCCCGCCCCCCGGGGCGGAGCCGGTCGGTGCGCGCTCCGGTCTCCAGCACCAGGTCGTGGGTGTCGGTGCCGGTGTTGTGCAGCCGGATCACCAGGCGGTCCCCGGCGGGCACGTCGATCGTGGCGGGTGAGAACCGCATGCCGCGCACGGTCACGTCGGCCGTGGTGGTGCGGCCGGTGGGCCGCACCTCGCCGGTGCCGTCGGCCGTCGTGGCGGCCGACCCGGCCACCACCGGCAGCGACCGCACGTCCATCGCGCCGCCTCCCGCGACCGCCAGCATCACCACCGCGAGCCCGGTCGCGACGCCGCCGAGCACCCGGTGAGGAGCGCCGGGAGCGCCGGAAGGGCCGGGAGGGCCGGGAGGCACCTGGCCGATGGTCTGCCCGGCAGCCTGCCCGGCGGTCTGCCCCGCGGTCTGCCCGGCGGCCTGCCCCGCGGTCTGCCCGGCGGCCTGCCCCGCGGTCTGTCCGGCGGCCGGGGCGGTGCGCCGGGCTCGCAGGGCACGGGCGACGGTGTGGACGAGCAGGACGAGGAAGTGCAGCAGCACGAGCAGCAGCAGGGACGAGCAGACCACCCGGACCATGGACGGCACCGGCAGGACGCAGAGCAGCAGCGCCGTGTTGGTGACGGTCAGCCGGGCCGGCCAGGCCCGTTCGAGTCCGGCGGTGGCGGCGCGTACGGCGGCCGGACCGCCGCCCAGGACGACCGGGACGAGGAAGCTGAGCGCGCCGAGCAGCACCTGGGCGATCCAGCCGGCCGCGAGGGGCGCGGTGAGCTGGGAGACGCGGGCGGCGGCGGTCGCCCACGAGGTGGTGGACAGCAGGATGCCGGTCAGGGCCACCAGGGACCCGGTCAGCCAGAGCACGCCCGCGGCCACCGACCAGGCCGCGAAGGAGCGGGGCGGCTTCGTGCGGGCCTCGCGCAGCCAGGGCGTGCCCGCGATCACGAGTCCGCCGGTGTGGACGGCCACACCGGCGGCGGCCAGTGGCGGCGGTGCGAGCAGGGCGGCGGCCACGGCCAGGAGGAGGCCGGCGACCAGGACGGGGAGGGCACGCCGGGCCGCGCGTTCGGCGCCCTCGGCGACCCGGGTGCGCAGCATGGTCGGCCACAGGGTGATGAGCGTCCCGGCCACGGTGAGGCCGATCCAGCCGAGCAGGTTGACCATCTCGTGGGCGAGCAGGGCCCGTTCGGGGAGATCCCCGGCGAGGTCACCGCGCGCCATGACGATCCCGAGCGAGGCGCCGACCGGCAGCAGGGCCGCGGCGGCGACGTAGTAGCGCACCGTCATGGTGAAGCGGCCCGGCAGGGCCCGCCGCAACAGCCGGACCAGCCAGGCGGCGTGGGCGGTGACCGCGCCCGCGACCAGGCTCCCGCCGGCGAGGACGACGGGCCAGCGTCCCGCGAGCAGCCCGGCGATCACGCCCACGGCACCGGCGTTCAGGCAGGCCAGCCGCAGTGCGGCGGGCGCGCCCCGGTTGGCCTCGGGCAGCCGCAGGACGCTGGCGGCGAAGTGCCCGGACCAGATCACGACGGCGTTGCTGACGGCCCCGAGCAGCAGCAGGTGGACGAGCAGCCAGCGGGCGTGCGGCACGAAGTGGTGGGCGGCTCCCACCACGGCGAACAGGATGAGCCACCCGACGACGATCGCGTTCACCCCGAGGTGCCAGAGGGCGCGCGGGGACCGTCCGGGCGGCTGCGGCGCCGGACCGTCCGGCCGGGACGGGGACAGGCTGATGGTCACGTCACGTCACGCCCTCGGCCGGTCGGAACCGGTGTCGGCCGGGGAGCGGGGCCTGGTCGGCGGCGTCCCGGCGGCCCTCCGGGCGGCGGTCACCGATGCCGCGGCGGCGGTCACGACGAACAGCAGGACCGCGGCGATGTTGAGCACGCCGCCCGCCCGCCAGGCCGCCTCGTTGTCGCGGAGGTCGCCGACGCACACCCGCAGGACCAGGGAGAGGTGCAGCAGCCAGGCGGCCACCGCCATGCCGGGGCGGTACGGCAGGGGGCGGCGCAGGACCGCGGGCAGGATCGTCGGCGCGTGCGCCATGATCATCGACATCACGAAGCCGAGGAACACGGCGTGCACCACGGCGTCGTAGCGGGTGCCGTCGGTGACCGGCCCCGTGACCAGCCACAGGCCGCCGGCGAGCCCCAGCCAGCCGTACCCGGCCAGCAGGCACCCGGCGGTGAAGCGGGGCAGTCCGGTGGAGCGCAGGAGCCGACGCGCCACGTCGTGCACGAGGAGCCACCCGACGAGGACGAGGAGGGCGGCGCCGAGCACCAGGGTGCCCGCGAGGGGCCACATGAGGGTGGTGACGACCCCGACGGCCACCGTCGCGACGCAGGCGAGGAAGGCCGGTTCGGCGGACGGGGCGAGGGTGGCGACGCGGGCGAGTTCGAGTCGCTCCCCGGCGATGGTCAGCACGAGGAAGGCGACCAGCCAAGGCAGCAGGCGCGGCACGTCCAGGCCGCCCAGCCACAGCAGGGCCCCGCCCAGCGCGCAGACGGCGCCGGCGGCCTGCGCGAGCAGGGCCGCGCTCGGCTGACGGCGCCAGAAGCGCACGTACAGCACGGTCAGCGCCGCGCATCCGGCGACGAGCAGCAGCCGGGGCAGGGCCGGGTCGGCGGGTGTGAGCAGCAGCAGGCCGCCCGCGCCGAGGAGGGCGGGGGCCGCGTAGGGCCACCGGCCACCCAGGGCGACGGCGCGTTCCAGCGCCACCAGGGTGCCGGCGAAGCCGAGGACGAGCAGGACGCCGTGGACCCGCGGCAGCCGCTCCCCGGTCACCGGGGCGGGCAGTCCGAGCAGGATCAGGGCGCAGTCGAGACCGGCGAACAGGCAGATCCCGGCGGCCAGCAGCAGCGGCACCCTGCGGGCCCCGGTGCGCCGGGCCGCGCGGTCGGGAGCCCGGCCCGGGGGCCGGCCGGGGGCGGGGCCGGGGATTCCGTGGCCGGCGGCGCCGGGGGCCGGCGTCACCGGGGCTCCCCGGGTGCGTGGGGCGCCTCCGGGTCGCCGGGCGCGGAGGCGCCGCCGGGCGCGGAGGCGCCGCCGGGCGCGGAGGCGCCGCCGGGCGCGGAGGCGCCGCCGGGGGCGGTGGAACTGCGCGGCGCGGTCGAACCACGCGATGCGGTCGAACCGCCCGGCTCCCTGGAGCCGCCGGTCACCGCGGAAGCAGCCGAGCCGCCGGCCCCCATGGAACCGCCGGACGCCGGGGATCCTCCGGAAGCGGTAGTACCGCCTGGTGCCCTCGAGCCGCCGGACCCCGCAGCGCCGCTGGATCCCGGGGAGCCGCTGGATCCCCTGGAGCCGCTGGATCCCGGGGAGCCGCTGGATCCCCTGGAGCCGCCCGGCTCCCTGGAGCCGCCGGTCACCGCGGAAGCAGCCGAGCCGCCGGCCCCCATGGAACCGTCGGCCCCCGCAGCACCGCCGTCCCTCGTAGCACCGCCGGACCCCGTGGAGCCGCCCGAGGCCCCGAGGCCCATGTCCGACGCCCCGAGGCCGATGTCCGACGCCCCGGGATCGTCGTCCGCCGGGCGGGGCTGCGGCGGGCGTCGCGGGCCCGGCCGGCCGCCGGCCAGGTGCAGGAGGCAGGCGTCGGGTTCGGCGAAGGGGAGGAGGTCGACGTCCTGGGGCTCCGGGCCCAGCGCGGCCAGGGCGGCCCGGGTCAGTCCCTCGTGGACGCCGCAGACGACCCCGGGGTGTTCACGGGCCGTCTCGACGAAGGGGCAGCGCGGCAGCCGCACCTGGCGGGCCTCGTCGTCCGCATCGGGCGCGAAGCCGATCTCCGCCAGCAGGCCGAGCACCCGCCGCCGGGCCTCCACAGGATCCGCGCTCGGCTCCTGCCCGGCGGTCAGGACGCGCCCCCAGTCCTCGCCCGCCGCGAGGGCGTCCGCGCGCGGGTCGGCGGCGGACCGGGCGATCCGGGCGGCCAGGACGGCGGCGAGTCCGGCGTACTCCCGGGCGGGGGACGCCTGCGGCGACCGCGCCCGGTAGAGCTGGGCGGGTCGGCCCCGGCCGGCCGGGGCCGACCGCTCGCGGACGACGAGACCGTCGTCCACCAGGGCGTCCAGGTGCTCCCGGACGGTGTTGACGTGCAGCGCGCAGACCTGCGCGAGGGCGGTGGCCGTCACCGGGCCGGACTGTCCGCGCAGGTACTGCAGGACACCACGGCGTTGCCGGGACAGCGGCAGCCGGTCCGCGCCACTGCCGGGAAGCGGTCCATTATTTTCCACGGCCATGTCCGTACTATATTGCAGACATCGACCCGCACCGACCGGGACGGGTCGTCCACCGCCGGAAGGACGCGCCGTCATGAGCACCCTGACCATCGCATCGGACCCCCAGGACGCGGCGGCCGCCGAGGCCGTCGAGGCCCATCACGAGCAGCTGGCGGGCGAGCTGGCCGGGCGGGTGACGATGCTGCTCGCGGCGGCGGAGGGCGACCCGGCCGAGGCGGAGACCGTGCGTTCGGCGCTGGTCGGCTTCTGCGACCGGGACCTCCTGCCGCACGCGGCCGCCGAGGAGCGGACCCTCTACCCGGCCGCCCGCGACCTGCCCGAGGCGCGGCTGCTGATCGACGGCATGCTGGCCGAGCACCGCAGGCTGACCGCTCTCGTCGACGCCCTGCGCGCCACCGGCTCCCCGGTGCGGACCGCGGCCGACGCCCGGGCGCTCCAGGTGATGTTCGAGGAGCACCTGGAGAAGGAGAACACGCTGGTCCTGCCCCTGCTGGCCGCCTCGTCGGACATCTCGCTGGCCGGGCTCCTCGCGGGCATGCACGAACTCCTCGGCCACGAGCACGGCCACTCCCACGGCCACGAGCACGGCGCGGAGGGCGAGGAGACCGGGTCCTCCGGCGGCGGCTGCGGCGGGAGCTGTGCCTGCGGCGGCTCGGACGACGTCGACGCACCCGAGCTCGACGTGCGGGAGGTCCCGCACGCGATCCGTCACGCGACGGTCTTCGGGGCGCTGTCCGCCGTGCCCGCGGGCCGGGCGCTGGTGCTGGTGGCGCCGCACGACCCGCTGCCGCTGCTGCGGCAGATCGAGAGCCGGCACCCCGACACGTTCACGGTGGAGTACCTGGAGCGGGGCCCCGAGGCGTGGCGCCTGCTGCTCAGCCACCACTGAGCGAGGGCACGCACACAGGGGGCACCGCCTGCCGCCGCCCGGACCGCCCCGGGCGGCGGCGCCGACTCACGCCCGCCGTGCCCCCGAACTCCCCGGGGCGCCCGGGAGGTTCCGGGTTTCAACCGGGGTTCCGGGGCCAGACGGAAAGCATGTCCCCTCGCTATCGCACTGGTTCCACCTCGGCAGGGACGGTCGTCGCGGTGATCGCGGACATCATGGCCGTCATCCTGATCCTGTGGATTCTGATGTACCTGCTGGACGCCAACCGGGCCAACGCCCTGGTGCAGTTCGTCCACGACGCGGCCAACTGGCTGGCCGGCTGGTCGCGTGACCTGTTCACCTTCGACGAGGCCTGGGCACGGGTCGTCGCGGGCTACGGACTGGCCGCGGTGGTCTACCTGTTCATCGGCCACGCCATCGCCAACCGCCTGCACCGCCGCTGAACCGCACCACAGCTGACCCGCACCACAGCTGACCCGCACCACAGCTGCGCCCCGCCCTCAGCGCGGGGCGCAGCGGCCGGGAGGCGGCTCAGCGCAGGGCGCAGCAGTCCGGGTCCAGGCCCCTGGGCAGGTGCTCGCCGCTGAAGACCGCGCAGGTGGCCTCGTGACCGCCGAGTGCGGCGACGGCCAGCAGCAGGGCGCCCGCCGTCCAGGTGGTCAGCTCCCGCGGCCAGATCGCCCGGTCGTCGAAGACGTAGCCCGTCCAGTACAGGCCCGTCTCCGGGTCCCGCAGGTGCTGGATCGACTGGAGCACCTCCAGCGCGCGGTCGGACTCGCCCATCGCCCACAGCGCCAGGGCGAGTTCGGCCGACTCGCCGCCCGTCACCCACGGGTTGGGGATCACGCAGCGCACCCCGAGTCCGGGGACGACGAAGCGGTCCCAGCCCTCTTCGATGCGGGCCTTGGCCTCCTCGTCGGTGAGGGCGCCGCCCAGGACGGGGTAGTACCAGTCCATGGAGTAGCGGTCCTTGTCCAGGAACCGCTCGGGGTGGTGCCGGATCGCGTGCCGGAGCGCGCCCGCCGCCAGCTCCCAGTCGGGCTGCGGTTCGTCCCGCTGATCGGCGATGGCGAGCGCACAGCGCAGCGCGTGGTGGATCGAGGACGAGCCGGTGAGCAGGGCGTCCGCGGTGGCCGTGCCGTCGTCGTCGCGCCGCCAGCCGATCTGCCCGCCGGGCTGCTGCAGCCGCAGCACGAACTCCACGGCCGCGTACACGCAGGGCCACATGCGGTCCAGGAAGGCGTCGTCGCCGGTGGACAGGTAGTGGTGCCACACGCCCACGGCGACGTAGGCGACGAAGTTGGTCTCCCGGCCGCGGTCGGTGACGTCGCGGTGGTCGCCGTCGGCGTAGGCGGCGTACCAGGAGCCGTCCTCGTTCTGGTGCCGGGCCAGCCACAGGTACGCCCGCTCGGCGGCCTCGTGGGCGCCCGCCGCGTCCAGGGCCATCGCGGCCTCGACGTGGTCCCAGGGGTCCAGGTGGTGGCCGCGGAACCAGGGGATCGCGCCGTCGGGCCGCTGCCCGGCGAGGATGCCGGCGACGGTCTCGGCGGCCTGACCCGCGGTGAGGACCCCGGTCAGGACCAGGTGTTCCGTCCGGGGAGTGGTCACTTCGCCGCCGCCTCCGACCCGGCTCCGGAGGGGGATGCGGTTCGGGCGTCCGTCCCGGCGTCGTCCCCGGCCCCGGCCTCGGTGCGCGGCAGGTGCGGCTTGGTCGCGTAGGCCACGAAGCTCTTGCCGATCAGCGGGTTCAGCGCCCGCTCGGCGACCCGGGTGGCCAGCGGCTTCTTCATGATGTCCCAGACCAGCAGCTTGTGGTACGCCCGCACCGGCAGCGCCTGGTCGTTGTCCACGCCGAAGGCGCACTTCAGCCACCAGTACGGCGAGTGCAGGGCGTGCGCGTGGTGCGTGCCGTACGGCTTGAGGCCCGCCTCGCGGATCCTGCCCAGCAGTTCGTCCGCGCGGTAGATGCGGATGTGGCCGCCCTCCACCTCGTGGTAGGCGTCGGACAGCGTCCAGCAGACCTTCTCGGGCCCGTAGCGCGGCACGGTGATCGCGATGCGGCCACCGGGCTTGAGGACCCGGACCATCTCGGCGAGGACGCCCTTGTCGTCCGGGATGTGCTCCATCACCTCGGAGATGATCACGACGTCGAAGGACTCGTCGGGGAAGGGCAGGGCGAGGGCGTCGCCCTCCATGGCGGTGGCGGTGGCGCCCGCGGGGGCCTCGCCGGCCTCCTTCATCGCCGCGAACCAGGTGGCGACCTCGCGGATCTCCTCGGCGTTCCGGTCCAGCGCCACGACCTGCGCCCCGCGCCGGTAACACTCGAACGCGTGCCGTCCGGCACCGCATCCGAGGTCCAGAACACGGTCGCCCGGGGCGAGCGGGAACCGGGAGAAGTCGACGGTCAGCACGTGGCCCTGCTTTCGGGAGAGTTGACGCCTTCAACATCGTGGGAAGGAACGGTGGCCGCGGGAGCCGCGGCGGCCGGCGGGGCGGTGACCCGCGTCCCGCGCGGCCGGGCGGGCGCCGGGACGGCGGCGCGGTCCATCGCCTCGCGGTAGCGGGCCACGGTCCCCTCCGCCGCGCGCGCCCAGGTGAAGTGCCGCAGCACGCGTTCCCGGCCGGCCGCGCCGAGCCGGGCGCGCAGACCGGGATCGCCCAGCAGCCGGGTCAGGCCGGCGGCCAGGGCACCGGCGTCACCCGGCGGCACCGCCAGGCAGGTCTCGCCGTCGCGGCCGGCCACCTCGGGGATGGCGCCGCCGGTGGTGGCGAGCAGCGGGGTGCCGGTGGCCATGGCCTCGGCGGCGGGCAGGGAGAAGCCTTCGTACAGCGACGGCACGCACGCGACCTGCGCCGAGCGCACCAGGTCGACGAGTTCGGCGTCCGTGATGCCCTTGACGAACTCCACGGCGCCTTCGAGGCCGTAGCGTTCCATCGCCTGGGCGACGGGCCCCTTCTCGGGGCGCTTGCCGACGACGACGAGGTGGGCGTCCGGCTGTTCGACGCGGACCTTGGCGAGTGCCTCGACGAGGAAGACCAGGCCCTTGAGCGGCACGTCGGCGCTGGAGGTGGTCACGATCCGGCCGGGCACGACGGGCACCGAGGGGTCCGGCGCGAACAGGTCGGTGTCGGCGCCGATGTGGACGACGTGGATGCGGTCCTGGCGCACGCCGAGGTGGTCGGTGATCTCGTCGCGGGAGGTGCCGGAGACGGTGAGCACGGAGGGCAGGCGGCGGGCGACGCGCTTCTGCATCCGGGTGAACGCGTACCAGCGGCGCACCGCGTACCGGCGCCTGCGGCTGTCGGCCGCGTCGAGTTCGAGCTGCCGGTCGACGGTGATGGGGTGATGGATCGTGGTCACCAGGGGCGCGCCGATGTCGCCGAGCAGGCCGTAGCCGAGCGTCTGGTTGTCGTGCACGACGTCGAAGTCGCCGCGCCGGGCGCGCAGATGGCGGCGGGCCCGCAGGGAGAACGTCAGCGGCTCGGGGAAGCCGCCGGTCCACATGGTGGCGACCTCCAGGGCGTCGATCCAGTCGCGGTACTCGCCCCGGCCGGGGGTGCGGAAGGGGTCGGGCTGCCGGTACAGGTCGAGGCTGGGCAGCTCGGTCAGGGCCGGCCCGTCCCGGCCCGGCCCGAGGACGTCGAGCACGGGGTAGGGCTGGGCGCCGATGACCTCGACCCGGTGGCCGAGCCGGGCGAGTTCGCGCGAGAGGTGGCGCACGTAGACGCCCTGCCCGCCGCAGAACGGGTTTCCCTTGTAGGTGAGGAGTGCGATGCGGAGCGGTCGCAAGCCGTCGGCTGCGGGGCCCTGCGAGGGCCCGGCCTGACTGGCCTCAGCGGTCACTCTGGGCCCCCTTCTCCCTGCACTGTCCCGCGAGGTTACGCCGGGACGCTAATCTAGAACAAGTTACAGAGTTGATCGTTCGGAGGCTTCGAATCTACCGGCAGGTAGGAGCGCTGGGCGCAGTGGATCAGGTGATTCACGCCACGGCCGACGGCGTGCCATGCTGTCCGATCATCCATCCTCACCGATTGTCACGGAACGGGACCCATGCCCGCGGAAGCCAACCCAGACAAGGCGACCAAGGCGGCCAGGCCGGCCAAGGCGGACAGGACGGCGACGGCCGGAACCGGAGCCGGCGGCGCACGGCCCCCCTCCCCGGCGTCCCCGCTCACCGAGCGGCAGGAGGCCCGTCGGCGCCGCATCCTGCACGCGAGCGCCCAACTGGCCAGCCGGGGCGGGTTCGACGCGGTCCAGATGCGTGAGGTCGCGGAGTCCTCGCAGGTGGCCCTGGGCACGCTGTACCGCTACTTCCCGTCCAAGATCCACCTGCTGGTCGCGACGATGCAGGACCAGCTGGAGCACATGCACGGCACGCTCCGGAAGAAGCCCCCGGCCGGGGAGAGGGCGGCCGAGCGGGTGGCGGAGACCCTGATGCGGGCCTTCCGCGCGCTCCAGCGGGAGCCGCACCTGGCCGACGCCATGGTGCGCGCCCTGACCTTCGCGGACCGCAGCGTGAGCCCTGAGGTCGACCAGGTGTCGCGCCAGACCACGGCGATCATCCTGGACGCCATGGGCCTGGAGGACCCCACCGCCGACCAGTTGTCCGCGGTGCGGGTCATCGAGCACACCTGGCACTCGGCCCTGATCACCTGGCTGTCGGGGCGGGCCTCCATCGCCCAGGTGAAGATCGACATCGAGACGGTGTGCCGGCTGATCGATGTGACGGCCCCGGAGGCGGGCGGCTCCTGACGGGACCGGCCGACGCCACCACGGACACGTGACACCACGGACCACCACGGACACGTGACACCACGGACACGTGGCACCACCCGCACCCGTGCCTCCACCCGCGCACCCGCACCACCGCCGGGCGGCGGCGGTACCGGCCGGCGGCCCGTCTACTCGTCCGGCGGGAACACCGTCTCCCCGCTGCCCGGCAGGGTGATCGTGATGGCCTCGACGGGGCAGTTCTCGGCCGCCGCGAGGACGTCCTCGTCGGCGTCGGTGTCCGGCTCCACCGCGTGCGACTGGCGGGCGGAGTCCAGCCGGAAGGCGTCCGGCGCCCGGTGCACACAGGTGCCGGAGCCGATGCACAGGGAACGGTCGACCTCGACGTGCCAGCGGTCGCCCATCCCGCTCAGCCCTCCCGTCCGGCCGGCAGGTGGATCATCTTGTGCTCCAGGTACGCGCCGTAGCCCTCGGGCCCGAACTCCCGCCCGATGCCGGAGTTCTTGTAGCCGCCGAAGGGCCCCAGCATGTCGAGGCTGAAGGTGTTGACCGAGTAGGTCCCGGTGCGGACCTGGCGGGCCACGTCGATGCCGTGCTCCACGTCGGACGTCCACACGCTGCCGCTCAGCCCGTACTCGGAGTCGTTGGCGATCTTCACCGCGTCGGCCTCGTCGTCGTAGGGGAGCAGGCAGATCACCGGGCCGAAGATCTCCTCCCGGGCGATCCGCATCGCGTTGTCGACGTCCCCGAACAGGGTCGGCTCCACGTACCAGCCCCTCTCCAGGCCCGCCGGACGCCCGCCGCCGGCCAGGATCTTGGCGCCCTCCTCCTGTCCGAGGCGGATGTAGTCGAGGCTGCGCCGCCGCTGGCGCTCGGCGACCAGCGGGCCGACCTGGGTGGCCGGGTCCAGCGGGTCGCCGACGACCAGGTCGCCCGCCGCGGCCGCCAGGGCGTCGGCGAACTCGTCGTAGCGGGAGCGGGGCAGCAGGATGCGGGTCTGGGCCACGCACGCCTGGCCGTTGTTCATCCAGGCGGACGGCACGATCCCGGCGACGGTCGTGACGAGGTCCGCGTCCGGCAGCACCACGGCCGCCGACTTGCCGCCCAGTTCCAGCGTGACCCGGGTGAGGTTGCGCGCGGCCACCTCCATCACCCGCCGCCCGGCCGGCACCGACCCGGTGAACGCCACCTTGTCGACCCCGGGGTGTCCGACCAGGTACTCGCTGACCTCGCGGTCGGCCGGGAGGATGGACAGCACGCCCTCGGGCAGTCCCGCCTCCCGCGCGATGTCGCCCAGCAGATACGCGTCGAGGGGCGACTCGGGGGACGGTTTCAGCACCACCGTGCAGCCGGCCAGCAGCGCGGGCCCCAGCTTGGCGGCGGCGACGAACTGCGGGACGTTCCAGGGGACGACGGCCGCGACCACCCCGACGGGTTCGCGCCGCACGAGGATCCGCCCGAGGACCCCGTCCCGCGCCTCCTCGGGCGCGACGCCCCGCGCGACGGTGATCGCCGCGTCCCACACCATGACCGCGCCGAACGCCTGCGCCGGCACACTCCAGGAGTACGGGGAGCCGTTCTGGGCGGAGATCACGCGGGCGATCTCGTCGTGCCGGGCGGCGAGGCCGTCCTTGATCCGGGCGACGACCGCGATCCGCTCCTCCAGGGACGTGCGGGGCCACGGCCCCTCGTCGAAGGCGCGCCGGGCGACGGCGACGGCCCGGTCCACGTCCGCGGTGGAGGCGTGCGGGACGCGGCCGATGACCTCCTCGGTGTGCGGGGAGACCACGTCGATGACGTCCGTGCCCAGCGGGTCGGTCAACTCCCCGCCGATGAACAGCTGTCCGTGTTCCACGAGCTCGGTCATGGCCGACTGCCTCCCCGGGAGCCTCGTCACCGGACGCCGGACTGCACGTCGTCCCGAGCCCTCGGCCCGGGACCCCCGGATCCGGACTCGGATCCCGGATCCCGGATCCGGCATCTCCCTGACGCTCCATCAGATTCTGGTACCGGAACAGATACCAGCTCCCCGCCGGACAGTCCACGGGCGCGGCACCCCCCAAGTTGAGGGCCGGCCCCTCCGGGAGATGAGGGCCGGCCCCTCCGGGCCGGAAGTTGTCCCGGGCCCCCATCGAAACGCGTTCTAGTTATAGTGGTCGGGGACGCGGGCGGCGACGGGGGAACCATGACGCAGACGCGAGTGCACGACCACGGCGGCGGCGTCCGCTCCCTGGAGGTGCCGATCCCGGACAACCCCCTCGGCCACACCCTGGTGTACGTCGTCGACACCGACGCCGGACCCGTGCTGATCGACACCGGCTGGGACGACCCGGCCTCCTGGGCCACCCTCACCGAGGGACTGAACGCCTGCGGCACCGCGGTCTCCGAGATCCACGGCGTCGTCGTCACCCACCACCACCCCGACCACCACGGCCTGTCCGGCGCCGTGCGCGAGGCGTCCGGCGCCTGGATCGCGATGCACGCGGCGGACGCGGCCGTCGTCCGCCGCACCCATGAGGCGCCGCCCGCCCGCTGGTTCGCCTACATGACCGCCAAACTCGTCGCGGCCGGCGCCCCCGAGGACCACGTGGCACCCCTGCGCCACGCCCGCGGACGCTCCCTGCCCGGCCTCTCCCCCGCCGTACCGGACCGCGAGATCGTCCCCGGCGAACTCCTCGACCTGCCGGGCCGCCGGCTGCGCGCCGTCTGGACCCCCGGGCACACCCCCGGCCACGTCTGCCTGCACCTGGAGGAGGAGCACCCCGCACGGCTCCCCGGCCACGGGCGGCTGTTCTCCGGCGACCACCTGCTGCCCGGCATCACCCCCCACATCGGCCTCTACGAGGACCCCGACGACACCACCGTGACCGACCCGCTCGGCGACTACCTGGACTCCCTCGAACGCGTCGGCCGCCTGGCTCCCGCCGAGGTCCTCCCGGCCCACCAGCACGCCTTCACCGACCCCGGCGCCCGCGTCGCCGAACTCCTCGCCCACCACGAGACCCGGCTCACCGGCCTGCTCGCCCTCCTCACCGACCCGCTCACGCCCTGGCAGCTCGCGGAGCGCATGGAGTGGAACCGCCCCTGGGCCGAGATCCCGTACGGGTCCCGCACCATCGCCGTCTCCGAGGCGGAGTCCCACCTGCGCCGCCTGGTGAAACTGGGCCGCGCCGAGGCGGTCCCCGGCAGCGACCCGGCGACGTACGTCGCGGTCTGAGCCACCGGACGGCACCCCGCCCCGCCCACTCGCCTCCGTCCCCGGCGTGCGCCCTCCCTCCCGGCCGCACCCGCGCGCCCCTTCCGGACGCGACCGCGCCGGTCCGGCCGGAACCCCGCCCGCCCCGTCACACCCCCCACGTGACCTCGGCCACCTCCCGCCCACCGGCCCCGGTCGCCTGTTCGGGGGGCGGGTAGAGTGGCCGCGTCGTCATCACACCCGTACGGGGGGAAGCCGGTGCGAATCCGGCGCTGACCCGCAGCCGTGAGCCGTCCCAGCGGACGGCGAGCCGGAATGCCCCGCACGGACCGTGACCGGCTCACGTGCCCGGCAGTCCGCCGGAGCACGGCACCGTCGAGGTATACGGAGCCGAGCCGCCGGGGTGTCCCGTGCTGCCCGACTCCCCTCAGGGAGAGGCACCCGCCCATCATGAACCTCCGCCGTAGCGCCGCGGTCCTGGCCGCCGTCGCCGTGATCGGCGCCGCCGCGCCGGCCGCAGCCGACTCGTCCCCGTCGCCGTCGCCGTCCGCGAAACTGCCCGCCGCCCTCTTCGGCGACGGCGACCCGCAGTACGACGGCGTCTGGCGCCAGTCGCTCGCCCTGCTCGCCCAGGACACCGCCGGGGTCCGGCCCGCCGCGTCGGCCGTCGACTGGCTGACCGGGCAGCAGTGCGCCGACGGATCCTTCGGCCCGTACCGTGCCGACACCTCCAAGGCGTGCGACGCCAAGACCATGGTGGACACCAACCAGACCGCCGCCGCCGTGCAGGCGCTCACCGCGCTCGGCGGCCACGACGAGGTCACCGGCAAGGCCGTCGACTGGCTGAAGTCGGTGCAGAACAAGGACGGCGGCTGGGGCTACACCGCGGGCGGTGCCAGCGACACCAACTCCACCTCCGTCGTCGTCGGCGCACTGGCCGCCGCCGGGGAGAAGCCCGGCGAGGTGACGAAGGACGGCAGGTCCCCCTACGACGCGCTGCGGAAGCTGGCACTGCCCTGCGACGACAAGGAGGGCCCGGGGGCCTTCGCCTTCCAGCCCGACAAGAAGGGCGCCCTGGTCCCCAACGCGGACGCCACCGCCGCCGGTGTGCTCGGCTCCCTCGGCGCCGGCCTGGTCGTCGAGCCCGGCAAGGGCGACGGGACGGCGGCCGACGGCTGTGCGAAGGCCGACACCCCCGAGCAGGCCGCGGCCAACGGCGCCGCGTACCTCACCGAGGCCCTGGCCGAGGACGGCCACCTCGTCTCCTCCCTCCCCGGCGCCGAGGACCAGCCCGACTACGGCAACACCGCCGACGCGGTCGTGGCGCTGTCCGCGCAGGGCGCGACGGCGCCCGCGAAGAAGTCGCTGGCCTGGCTGGAGAAGAACGCCGCCGACTGGGCCGCCCAGAGCGGCCCCGCCGCCTACGCCCAGCTGATCCTGGCCGCCCACGCCACCGGCGCCGACCCCCGCGCCTTCGGCGGCACCGACCTCGTCGAGAAGCTCGGCGCGACCGGCCCGGCCCCGGCCGCGGACCGGGCGGCGGCGAAGACCGGCGCGTCCGACGCGGACGAGAAGAAGGACGAGTCGGACTCCGGCTTCGGCATCTGGTGGTTCGTCGGCGTCTGCCTGGTCGCCGGTATCGGCGTCGGCTTCCTGGTCAGCGGCCGCAACAAGCGGCAGCAGTCGTGATCCGCCGGCTCACCGTCCTGCTCCTGACCGCGCTCGTGCCCCTGTCCGCCGTGCTGGCGGGCGCGGGCCAGGCGCAGGCGGCCGGCTACCGCTACTGGTCCTTCTGGGAGCGCGACGGCGGACAGTGGACGTACGCCACCGAGGGCCCCTCCACAGCCCGCCCCGCCGACGGCGACGTCCAGGGCTTCCGCTTCTCCGTCAGCGAGGACTCCGGCGACGCCGCCAAACCCCGCGGCGCGGCCGGCTTCGACTCCATCTGTGCCGGCACCCCGGCGCAGGACGGCCGCAAGCGGGTCGCGCTGGTCCTCGACTTCGGCACCGCCGCCGACGCCCCGTCCGGCGAGACCCCGCCCGAGGGGCGCACGGTCTGCGCCCGGGTCGCCGAGAACGCGACGACCGCGCAGGCCCTGGCCGCCGTGGCCAAGCCGCTGCGCTACAACACCAACGCCCTGCTGTGCGCCATCGAGGGCTACCCGGAGTCGGGCTGCGGGGAACAGGTCTCGGGCACGGCACCGGGCGGCGAGACCTCCGGGAAGGACTCCTCGGCGACCGGAGGGGACGCGTCGGAGTCGTCGGACTCCGCGCGTTCCGCGGACTCCTCGGCCTCCTCGGACGGTGACGGCGGGCCGTCGCTGGGACTCGTCGCCGGGATCGCCGTCGTGGTGTTCCTGGGCGCGGCCGCCATCTGGCAGGTACGCCGTCGTGGCTGAGCCCCGGCCCCGCCGGACCGGCGGCCGGCCGGCGTCCCGCGACGCCGGCCGGCCGCCCCGGGACGGCTCGCGCGCCGGGGTGCATGAGCGCCCCGGGCGGGCCGTCGCCTCCGGGCACCGGTCCGGGCCGTCGCTCCACCCGGGCGCCTGGTGGCTGTGGGCGCTCGGGCTCGGCACCGCCGCCACCCGCACCACCAACCCGCTGCTGCTGTGCCTCCTGGTGAGCGTCTCCGCGTACGTCGTGGCGACGCGCCGCCCGAACGCGCCCTGGGCCCGCTCCTACAGCGCGTTCGTCAAGCTGGCGCTCGCCGTGCTGGTGATCCGGCTGCTCTTCGCGATCGTCCTCGGCTCGCCCATCCCCGGCAGCCACGTGGTCGTGTCCCTCCCCGAAGTCCCGCTGCCCGACTGGGCGCAGGGCATCCGGCTCGGCGGCGAGGTCACCGCCGAAGCCCTCACCTTCGCCCTGTACGACGGCCTGAAGCTGGCCACGCTGCTCATCTGCGTCGGCGCCGCGAACGCCCTCGCCAACCCCTCCCGTCTGCTGAAGTCCCTGCCGGGCGCCCTGTACGAGATGGGCGTGGCGGTCGTCGTGGCGCTGACCTTCGCCCCGAACCTGATCGCCGACGTGCAGCGGCTGCGGGCCGCCCGGCGGCTGCGGGGCCGTCCCGACAAGGGCGTGCGGGGTCTGCTGCAGGTCGGACTGCCGGTGCTGGAGGGCGCGTTGGAGCGGTCGGTCGCGCTGGCCGCCGCGATGGACGCCCGCGGCTACGGCCGCAGCGCCGAGGTCCCGCCCGCCGTCCGCCGGACCACCGCCGCGCTCACCCTCGGCGGTCTGCTCGGGGTGTGCGCCGGGACGTACGGGCTGCTCACCGCGGAGGGCGGCCGGTACGGTCTGCCGGTCCTCCTCGCCGGTCTGGCCACCGCGCTGGCGGGCCTGTGGCTCGGCGGCCGGAGGTCCCTGCGCACCCGCTACCGGCCGGACCGCTGGGACGTGCGGGCCTGGCTGGTCGCCGGTTCCGGCGCGGCCGTGGCCGCCGCGCTGTTCGTGGCCGCCGCCCGTGACCCGGCGGCCCTGCACCCCGGCGTGGTGCCGCTGGTGGCACCGACGTTCCCCCTGTGGCCCGCGGCGGCCGTCCTGGCCGGTCTGCTGCCCGCCTTCGTCACGCCCGCGCCCGAGGACAACCGCAAGGAGCTGCCGTGATCCGCTTCGAGAACGTCTCGGTGACGTACGACGGCGCGGACGAACCCTCCGTCCGGGGCGTCGACTTCGAGGCCCCCGAGGGAGAACTCGTCCTGCTCGTCGGCCCGTCGGGGGTCGGCAAGTCGACGGTGCTGGGCGCGGTCAGCGGCCTGGTGCCGCACTTCACCGGCGGCACCCTGCGCGGCCGGGTCACGGTCGCCGGCCGGGACACCCGCACCCACAAGCCGCGCGAACTGGCCGACGTGGTCGGCACCGTCGGCCAGGACCCGCTGTCCCACTTCGTCACCGACACCGTCGAGGACGAGCTCGCCTACGGCATGGAGTCGCTGGGGCTCGCCCCCGACGTGATGCGCCGCCGCGTCGAGGAGACCCTCGACCTGCTCGGCCTCGCCGACCTGCGCGACCGTTCCATCTCCACCCTGTCGGGCGGGCAGCAGCAGCGCGTCGCCATCGGCTCCGTCCTCACCCCGCACCCCCGGGTGCTGGTGCTGGACGAGCCGACCTCCGCGCTGGACCCGGCGGCGGCCGAGGAGGTCCTCGCGGTCCTGCAGCGGCTGGTGCACGACCTCGGCACGACGGTCCTGATGGCCGAGCACCGCCTGGAACGCGTCATCCAGTACGCCGACCAGGTCGTCCTGCTGCCCGGCCCGGGCGAGGCCCCGCGGCTGGGCACGCCCGCCGAGGTCATGGCGGTCTCCCCGGTGTTCCCGCCGGTGGTGGACCTGGGCCGGCTGGCGGGCTGGAGCCCGCTGCCGCTGACCGTCCGTGACGCGCGCCGCCGGGCCGCTCCCCTGCGGCAGCGTCTGGCGGACGCCGCGGCGGCCCGGCCCGAGACCGCATCCGAGGAACCCCGGAACCCGGCCCCCTCCCCCGCGCGCAGGCGGCTGTTCAAGCGGCCCGGCGGCGACACCCCGGCCCCGCCCACCGTGGCGGAGGTCCGGGACCTGGCCGTCCGACGTGACCGCGTCCAGGCGCTGCGCCGGATCGACCTCACCGTCACGCCCGGCGAGACCATCGCGCTGATGGGCCGCAACGGCGCCGGGAAGTCGACGCTGCTCAGCGCGCTGGTGGGGCTGGTGGAGCCGTCCGGCGGCTCGGTCCGCGCGGGCGACGCGGTCCCCCACCGCACCCGCCCCCGCGACCTGATCCGCCGCGTCGGCCTCGTCCCGCAGGAACCCCGCGACCTGCTCTACGCGGACACCGTCGCCGGGGAGTGCGCCGCCGCCGACCAGGACGCGGACGCCGAGCCGGGCACCTGCCGGGCCCTGCTGTCCGAGCTGCTGCCCGGCATCCCGGACGACACCCACCCCCGCGACCTGTCCGAGGGCCAGCGCCTCACGCTCGCCCTGGCGGTGGTCCTCACCGCCCGCCCGCCGCTGCTCCTGCTGGACGAGCCGACCCGCGGCCTGGACTACGGCGCGAAGGCCCGCCTGGTGACCCTGCTGCGCGCGCTGGCCGCCGAGGGGCACGCCATCGTGATGGCCACCCACGACGTCGAACTGGCGGCGGACCTCGCCCACCGGGTCGTGCTGCTCGCCGAGGGCGAGGTCATCGCCGACGGGCCCGCCGCGGAGGTCGTCGTCGCGTCCCCGTCCTTCGCGCCGCAGGTCGCCAAGATCCTCGCCCCCCAGCACTGGCTCACGGTGCCCCAGGTCCGCGAGGCGCTGTCATGACGCCCCAGGAGCCCCAGGGCGCGCCCCGGCCGGAACAGGGCCCGGAGCGCAGCCCGGGGGCCGTGGACCGGCAGGCGCGGGCCATCCGGCTGGGCCCCCGGTCCCTGGCCGCGCTGGCCCTGGTCAGCGCGGTGGGCGTGGCCGGTTTCGGCTGGCCGTTCCTCGCCCCGCCCGCCTCCACCCTGAACGCCCACGCCCAGGACGCGCCCTGGCTGTTCGCGGGCCTGCTGGTCCTGCTGGTCGCGGTCGTGGCGGCGACGATCTCGGAATCGGGGCTCGGGCCGAAGGCCGTGGCCATGCTGGGCGTGCTGGCGGCGACGGGGGCGGCGCTGCGCCCCATCGGCGCGGGCACGGCCGGCCTGGAACCCATGTTCTTCCTGATGGTGCTCAGCGGCCGGGTCCTCGGCCCGGGCTTCGGCTTCGTCCTCGGCTCGGTCACCATGTTCGCGTCCGCCCTGCTCACCGGCGGGGTCGGCCCGTGGCTGCCGTTCCAGATGCTGGCGATGGGCTGGTTCACCATGACCGCCGGTCTCCTGCCCGGCCCGGACCGTCTGCGGGGCCGCACCGAGGTGGTGATGCTCGCGGTCTACGGCTTCCTCGCCGCGTTCGCCTACGGCACGGTGATGAACATGTCGGGCTGGCCCTTCATGTCCGCCCTGGCCTCGAACATCTCCTTCGACCCGGACGCGTCCGTCCCCGCCAACCTGGCCCGCTTCCTCGCGTACTGCCTGGCGACGTCCCTCGGCTGGGACCTGGGCCGCGCCCTGCTGACCCTCGTCCTCACGCTGACGCTCGGCGTGCCCGTGCTCAAGGCGCTGCGCAGAGCCACCCGCCGGGCGGCCTTCGAGGCGCCGGTCACCTTCGGCGACGCCACGGACGTGAAGCACCCCACATGACGTGGATCACCTACGAAGCGGGGCCGTAGGCGGCAGCCCGCGGCCCCGCTCGCGTGACCAGCGCAAAGCCCGTCCGTCCGGGCCGCCGGGCACCCCCCACCTGGCCGCCCGAACTAGTAAAAACGGTCTTTGCGGACATCTGTCCGGCCTGTTTCTCTGGACGACGTCGCCAGGCGCCGACGTGCCCCACGGGGCCGCGGCGCCGCCGTATGCCCCGCGGAGTGCCCGCGGCTCCCGCACACGGCGGCGACCCACCGCTCCCGACCGAAAGGCCGCCCGTGTCCGCCGCTTCCCTCCTCCGCTCCCTCGCCACCCCGAAGAAGGCCGTCGCCGGTGCCGCCCTGGCCGCCGCGGCCTGCGGCACGCTGATCGCCGCCGCACCCGCCCAGGCCGCCCCGTCGGAGGCCGCCTCGGCACAGGCGACCGCGAAGAAGATGATCGGCAACTCGGCCCAGTACGAGTGCTTCTCCAGGATCGTCCAGCACGAGAGCAACTGGGACGTCGGCGCCACGAACGCCTCCAGCGGCGCCTACGGCCTGGTCCAGGCCCTGCCCGGCAACAAGATGGCCTCGGCCGGCTCCGACTGGAGGACCAACCCCGAGACCCAGATCGAGTGGGGCCTTGACTACATGAAGGACCGTTACGGCAGCGCCTGCGGCGCCTGGGACTTCTGGCAGTCCAACGGCTGGTACTGACCCCGGCCGGCCCGCACCCCGCGGACATCCCCCCATACCGAAGGCGGCGCCCCCTGATCCCCGGGGCGTCGCCTTCGCCCGTTCCGGGACGCCCGGGCCCCGCGAGCGGACACCGACGGGTTCCGGCCGGTTCGGACCGCGGCGGCGGTGTCAGTCCCCTGTCGTATCGTTCCCGCCATCGCACACCGACCTGGAGGTCCCCCAGACGTGACCGGCCTGTCCGCTTTCCCGTTGCCCTTCGCCTCGTCCTCGCGTTCCCCTTCGCTCTCGGCTCCCCGCACCCTGCGGGAGCTCGAGATGATGGCGTGCAGCGCGCACATACGGGAGAAGCCGGAGTGGTTCACCAAGATGAACGACGCCGACGTCGTCGCCCGGTGGACCCGGGAGGCTCTCGCGCAGGGGCTGACCGAGGCACAGACGCGGTACGTGCTGGACGAGTTGCGGCACTACGCGGCGCTGCGTGATCCGCGCACCGGGATCGAGGTGTCCGGGGTCGACGGGGTGTGGCAGTCGGACAGCCTGATCGACGACGCCCTCGGCGCGCGCCTCCGGGAGGCGGCCCGGGTGCTGGAAAACGTGCCCGAGGAGGAGCTGGACTGGCATCCCGGGTCCGGCGGCCAGGTGCTGGACCTGGTGCACCCGTCCCTGTTCTGCCTGGTGCGCGGGGTGAGCGGGGGGCCGGAGCGGGCGTGGGAGAACCGGGCGGGCCAGTACGCGAAGTACGAGTTCTCGGAGAAGTTCCAGTGGCTGCCCACGGACGCCGACGTCGGCGCGGACGGAGACGTCGTCTTCCGTTCGTACGTCAACAACGTCCACCCGGAGGCGCATGCCGGACTGGCTGCCGTGCTGCCGGAGCTGTTCGCCCGGTTCCGCCCGCTGTTCGAGAACGTGCTGACCGATCTGCGCCATCCGCGGCCGCTGCGGGTCGAGGCCGATCCCTACGCGTGGTACGACTCCGAGCCCGAGTACCCGGACCGGTCCTCCTTCAGCGACGACGCGGCCCACGCCGAAGCCCTGGAGGCGTGGGAGCAGGCCCAGGACGACTGGTGGGAGAACCGCCGGCCGGTCGTGCCGGACGCCCCGGACTTCACCCCGCCGGAGGTGCCCGACGCGTCCGCCCGGGTCGACCTGCGCGGGCGCCGTCTGCAGGTCATCGTCAAGCTGGCCACCATCCGGCTCACCCCGGACCAGCCCGAGTACGCGGGCGGTTCCTGGCACGTCGAGGGGATGCTGAACGAGCGGATCGTCTCGACCGGCATCCACTACTGGGACAGCGAGAACATCACCGAGAGCCGGCTGAACTTCCGCGCGGCGCTCGACGACCCGGAGTACGAGCAGAACGACGACAACGGTCTGCGGGAGGTCTACGGCCTGGAGAACGAGGACGCGCTGAACCAGGTGCTGGGCTCGGCGTCGACCCCGGCGGGCCGCTGCCTCGCCTTCCCGAACGTGCTGCAGCACCGCGTCGGAGCGTTCCGCCTCGCGGACCCCACCCGCCCGGGGCACCGCAAGATCCTCGCGTTCTTCCTGGTCGACCCGTCGGAGAAGATCGTCTCGACGTCGGACGTGCCGCCGCAGCAGCCGTGGTCCGGGACGTCGACGATGTCACTGGAGCAGGCCAAGGAGTACCGCGAAGAGCTCATGCAGGAGCGGAAGTTCTTCGTCGACGAGCACAACGAGCAGCTCTACGAGCGGGAGTTCTCCCTCTGCGAGCACTGATCCGGCGCCGCGCGGCGGCGGGTGGCGGCCCGCGTCAGCCGGCCGTCACCCGCAACTCCTTCACGCCGTTGATCCACGCGGAACGCAGCCGGCGCGGAGGCGCGACCAGCCGCAGCCCGGGCATCGCGTCGGCCAGCGCATGGAAGATGAGGTCGATCTCCAGGACGGCCAGGGACTTGCCCAGGCAGTAGTGCGGACCGCCGCCGCCGAAACCGAGGTGGGGGTTGGGGTCGCGGGTGATGTCGAAGGAGCCGGGGTCGGTGAAGACATCGGGGTCGTGGTTGGCGGAGGAGTAGAAGAGGCCGACGCGGTCGCCCTTCCTGATCCGCCGGCCGCCGAGTTCGGTGTCCTGGGTGGCGGTGCGCTGGAAGGCGACCACGGGGGTGGCCCAGCGGACGATCTCCTCCGCCGCCGTCGCCGGGCGCCGCTCCTTGTAGAGGTCCCACTGGCCGGGGTGGGTGAGCAGGGCGTGCATGCCGTGGGTGATGGCGTTGCGGGTGGTCTCGTTGCCCGCGACGGCGAGCATCAGCACGAAGAAGCCGAACTCGTCGCTGCTGAGGTTGCCCTCGTCCTCGGCGGCGACCAGTTGCGACACGATGTCCTGCGCGGGGCACCGTTTCCGGTCGGCGGCCATGTTCATCGCGTAGGCGAGGATCTCGGTGGCGGACTCGGCGCCGACCTCGGCGGTGACGGCGTACTCGGGGTCGTCGTAGGCGATCATGCGGTTGGACCAGTCGAAGATCCTGCCGCGGTCCTCCTGCGGGACGCCGATCAGTTCGGCGATGGCCTGGAGGGGCAGTTCGCAGGCGATCTCGGTGACGAAGTCGAAGGGGCCCGTGTGGGCCGCGCGGGCCCCGGCGACGATGGCGCGGGCCCTGGAGCGCAGGCGGTCCTCCAGGGCGCGGATCGCGCGGGGGGTGAAGCCGCGCTGGACGATCTGCCGGACCCGGGTGTGCTCCGGCGGGTCCATGTTGAGCAGGATGAAGCGCTGGGCGTCGATCGCGTCACGTTCGATGTGCTCGTTGAAGCGGATGATCGCCGTGTTGAGGGTCGACGAGAACAACTCGGGGTGTGTGGAGACGTACTTGACGTCCGCGTGCCGGGTGACGGCCCAGTAGCCCCGGTCCTGGAACCCGGCGACCCCTTCGGGCTGGCCGATCCAGTGGACCGGTGCGGTCCGGCGCAGCTCGGCGAACTCCGGGAGCGGCACGCGGTGGTGCAGCACGTCCGGGTCGGTGAAGTCGAACCCCTCGGGGAGCGCTGGACAGTGCATGGGCTACTCCAGCCGTTTGCCGATGATCTGACGGTCCATCAGACAGAGCTGAGGGGACCGTAGTAACGGGTTCCACAAGTCGCAAGGCATGTGTTCGGGCCGATTCCGGGCCGATTCGGCGCCGACCACCCCTTCTGCGCTGCACGACCCTTGCGGCACCCGACGCCGGGTCAGCAGACTGCGGGGAGAACTAGAACGCGTACTAGTTCTGCGTGGCGGGTCGGGCCGGGACGCCCCGCGCCGCGCGGGTACCCGAGGAGAGGACACCCCCCATGGCCGCGGAGCCCGTGATCGTCGAAGCCGTGCGCACCCCCGTCGGCCGCCGCGGCGGCTCGCTCGCGAACCTCCACCCCGCCTACCTCCTGGGCGAGACCTACCGCGAACTCCTGGGCCGCACCGGCATTCCCGCCGACTGCGTCGAGCAGATCGTCAGCGGCACGGTCACCCACGCCGGCGAGCAGTCCATGAACCCCGCGCGCACCGCCTGGCTCACCATGGGCCTGCCCTACGAGACGGCCGCGACCACCGTCGACTGCCAGTGCGGCTCCTCCCAGCAGGCCGCGCACCTGACCGCCAACATGATCGCGGCGGGCGTCATCGACGTCGGCCTGTCCTGCGGGGTGGAGTCGATGTCCCGGGTGCCGCTGGGCTCGGCGTCCAGGCACGGGCCGGGCAAGCCCTTCCCGGACGAGTGGAACGTGGACCTGCCCAACCAGTTCGAGGCGGCCGAACGCATCGCGCGGCACCGCGGCATCACGCGCGAGGACGTGGACCGGCTGGGGCTGCTCTCCCAGGAGCGGGCCGCGGCGGCCTGGGCGGAGGAGCGTTTCAAGCGGGAGACCTTCGCCGTGCAGGTGCCCACCACCGAGGACGAGCAGCGGGCCGGCCAGGGCATGTGGCGTCTGATGGACCGCGACGAGGGGCTGCGCGACACGTCGATGGAGGCGCTCGGCGCCCTGAAGCCGGTGATGCCCCGGGCCGTGCACACGGCGGGCAACTCCTCCCAGATCTCCGACGGCGCGGCAGCGATCCTGTGGGCGTCCAAGCGGATGGCACGGGCGCTGAAGCTGAAGCCGCGGGCACGGATCGTCGCGCAGGCACTGGTCGGCGCCGACCCGCACTTCCACCTCGACGGTCCCGTCGACGCGACCCACGCGGTGCTCGGCAAGGCGGGCATGACGCTGCGGGACATCGACCTCGTGGAGATCAACGAGGCGTTCGCCTCCGTGGTGCTGAGCTGGGCGCGGGTCTTCGAACAGGACCTGGACAAGGTGAACGTCAACGGCGGCGCGATCGCCCTCGGCCACCCGGTGGGCGCGACGGGCGCCCGGCTCATCACCACCGCGCTGCACGAACTGGAGCGCACGGACAGGGAGTTCGCGCTCATCACGATGTGTGCGGGCGGCGGCCTCGCCACGGGGACGATCATCCAGCGCCTGTGAGCCGCGCGCCCCGCGCCGGCCCGCCGACGGCCGCGCGCCCCCCACCCGCCGAGCACCGCCGAGCCCCGCCCGGCATCGCACGCTCCTCTCGTCCGGACCGGCGAAGGCAGCACCCCGACTGAACTCCCCCACCCCGTTCCACGTCTTCCTTGACGTGGCCCCTACAGATCTCGCCCTGCCCCGGCAGCCCCGGCGAGCAGGCCCGCACCCACGGCGGAACCAACCCCTCCGCCCGCTGTACGCACGGCACCGCGTCCCCCTGCTCGCCACCCTCCCCGTCCTGCCCCTGTACGTCCTGTGGACGCTGGTCCTCGCGACCGGCGGCGGCGACCTGGCCGCGCAGGACGCCTGGGCCGGGTTCGTGACCCGGCACGGGAGTTCCGCGTACAACCTGTTCTGGTACGGCGGGATGCACACCGCCAACTACAGCCTCGTCTCCCCGTATCTGATGGCCGGGCTCGGGGTGCGGACGGTGACCGTGCTGGCGGGGGTCGCCGGCACCTGGCTGGCGGCTCTCCTGGTGGTGCGGGCCCGGCTGCCGAGGCCGCTGCCCGTCGCGCTCCTCGCCTCCCTCGCCCTGTGGTGCAACGTGGCCTCGGGGCGCACCACCTTCGCCCTCGGGGTCGCCTTCGGGCTCGCCGCCTGCGTGATGCTGAGCCGCGGCGACCGGTACGTCCTGGCGGCCGCGCACGCCGGCCTCGCCACCATGGCGTCCCCGGTGGCGGGGCTGTTCCTGGCGGTCGTCGGCGCGGGGTTCCTGCTCGCCCGGCAGCCCGCCCGGGCCGTCGCCCTGCTCGTCCCGCCCGCCGTGGTCGTCGGGGCGACCACGCTGCTGTTCCCCTTCTCCGGCGAGCAGTTGATGCCCGCGCCCCGCATCTGGCCGCCCGTGCTGCTCGGGCTGGCGGTCACCGTCCTCGCCCCGCGCGGCTGGCGTGTGGCCCGGTGGAGCGGGGCCGTGTACGCCGCCGGGACCGTCCTGACGTATCTGATCCCCTCCCCCGTCGGCACGAACGTGGAGCGGCTCGCCGAGTACGCGGCCCCCGTCGTGCTGCTGGCGGCGCTGCTCGCCCGGCCGGGCCTGCGGGCCGTGCGGCGCACCCTGCTGATCGGCGTGCTGGTGCTCGCGACGGCCTGGACGGGCCAGAAGACCGTCGACGACCTGAAGGTGTCGACGGCCGTGCCGGCCTGGGCCGCGCACACCGAGGGCGTCGTCCGCGCGCTGAAGGGGCTCGGCGCCGACCGCACCCGCGTCGAGGTGGTGCCCGCCCGCAACCACCGCGAGGCCGTCGCGCTCGCGCCGCACGTGCACCTGGCGCGCGGCTGGAACCGTCAGCTCGACGTGGAGCGCGGCCGGCTCTTCTACGACGGGACGTTCTCCGCCGCGGCCTACCGGGAGTGGCTGGACCGCTGGGCGGTCGGCTTCGTCGTGCTGCCCCTGGGCACGCCCGACGGGTTCGCCGAGGAGGAGGCGCGGCTGGTCCGGGACGCCCGGCCCGACTGGCTGCTGCCCGTGTGGCGGGACGCCCACTGGCAGGTGTTCCGGGTGCGGGACGCGGTGCCCCTGGTGTCCCCGCCGGGCACCGTGCTGCGCACCTCCGGCGCGGAGATCGTCGTCCGGGTGTCCGCGCCGGGGCCGGTGACGGTGCGGGTGGCGTACTCGCCGTGGCTGCGGTCCGACGGCGGCTGCCTGAGCCGGCAGGGCGAGGTCACCCGGCTCACCGTGCCGGCGCCGGGCGTGTACCGGATCAGCTCGGAGTACGGTCCTTCTCCGGCACCGTCGGCGCGCTGCTGACGGCGACGGCGGTGACCGTCCGGGCGCGGGGCCCCTGGAGCGCGTAGGTCAGTCCGAAACCGGCGGCGACGACGACGGCGCCGCCCACCGCGTCCAGGATCCAGTGGTTGCCGGTGGCCACGATCGCGGCGGCCGTGAAGAGGGGGTGCAGCAGGCCGAGGAGTTTCATCCAGGCTCTGGGCGCGATGACCGCGATGACCACCCCGCACCACAGGGACCAGCCGAAGTGCAGCGAGGGCATCGCCGCGTACTGGTTGGTGAGGGCGGTGAGGGTGCCGTAGTCGGGCTGGGCGAAGTCCTGCACGCCGTGCACGGTGTCGATGATGCCGAGGTGCGGCATCAGGCGCGGCGGGGCCAGCGGGTACAGCCAGAAGCCGACGAGGGCGAGCAGGGTGGTGAAGCCGAGGGCGGAGCGGGCCCAGCGGTAGTCGACGGGGCGCCGCCAGTACAGCAGTCCGAGGACGGTGAGCGGGACGACGAAGTGGAACGACGTGTAGTAGAAGTCGAAGAAGTTCCGCAGCCAGTCGATCTTCACCACGGCGTGGTTGACCGCGTGCTCGATGTCCAGGTGGAGCAGGCGTTCGAGGTCGAGGATCTGCTGCCCGTGCTCCTCCGCGCGCGCCCGGCCCGCGGAGTTGCTGCCGCCGGTCGCCGCCAGCCGCACCTGGGAGTAGGCGGCGTAGGTGACGCGGATCAGCAGCAGTTCCAGCAGGAGGTTGGGCCGGGTGAGGACCCGGCGCAGGAACGGCAGCAGCGGGACGTGCCGGAAGCGGCTGGGCACCGGCGCCGCGTACCGGGTCGGCACGGGCTCCTCGAAGCAGGGGGAGGTGCGGGACAGGAAGGGGACCACGGTGGCGGCGGCCAGCGCGGCCAGCAGCACGATGTTGTCCCGCACCGGGTACAGCACCGCCATGTTCGGCAGGATCATCGTGGCCGGCAACGTCATCACCAGCACGACGGCGACGGGCCACACCGGCCGGTCGGAGGCGCGCCGGCCGACCCGGCCGACGACGGCGAGCAGCAGCCACAGGAGCTGGTGCTGCCAGGCGGCCGGGGAGACGACGATGGCGACGCAGCCGGTGACGGCGACCGCGAGGAGGAGCTGGCCGTCGCGGGCGTAGCGGACGGCGCGGCGCAGGCCGAGGACGACGACGGCCGCGCCGAGCAGCAGGAACAGGCCGATCTCCAGCGGGCCCTCCAGACCGAGCCGGAGCAGGGCGCCGTGCAGGGACTGGTTGGCGAGGGCGTCGGCGGGGCCGCCGAGGCCGACGCCGGACACGTGGTGGACCCAGTAGGTGTAGGAGTCCTGCGGCATCGCGGCCCAGGCGAGGGCGGTGCTGAAGGCGAAGGTGACGCCGGAGGCGACGGCGGCCCGGCGGCGGTCGGTGAACCACAGCAGCGGGGCGAACAGCAGCAGGGTGGGCTGGAGCGCCGCCGCGAGCCCGACGAGGACACCGCTGGTGCGGGAGCCGCGGGCGGCGAAGCAGCCGAGGAGGACCAGCAGGACGGGGAGGATGCTGGTCTGGCCGAGCCAGAGGGCGTTGCGGACCGGCAGGGACAGCACGAGCAGGCTGACGGCGACCGGCGCGGCGAGCAGCGCGGTGCGGCGGCCGACCGGCTGGGGCAGGGCGCGCACCGCGACCAGGCCGAGGGCGACGACCAGCAACAGTGTGCCGAAGGTCCACCCCCAGCCGAGCGCTTCTTCAGCCGATCGGGTGAAGGGTTTGAGGACCAGCCCGTTGAAGGGGGTGCCGGTGAAGCTGCTGGAGTCGTAGAGGGATCCGCTGACCCGCAGCACGCCGTCGGGGCCCACCCAGGTCTCCAGGTCGGTGAGGCGTTCGCCGCGGGGGGTGGTCAGGACGACGGCGACCTGGCGTGCGGCGAGGAGGGCGGCGACCAGCCACAGTCCGAGGCGCAGCGTGGTCAGCCGTGCCGGGGTTCCGGCGACGGCCGCCGCCTCCAGCGCCTTCGCCGCTCGCCCCCTGTGCTCCGCATTCGCCACGCCTCGTCGGCCTCCCGCCCCGTCGTCGCGCGCTCCCGCGCGCGGGAATCCCTCCGTGAACCCTATGAGAGAGACGCTGTCCGCCCCCGGTCGACCTGACGTCTCTTCCGCTTTTGTCCGGAAGAGACTAGACGGCGGTCCGCCGGGCCGCCTCCCGGCAGGCGCGAGCACCCCGCTGCGCGGACCCGTCCCCCGCTACGGCTCGCTCTCGGCCGGCTTCGACGTGTCCGTGTCCCTGTTCGGCGGGCGGGGCCGCACGCCGTGCCCGGGGCGGGCGGAACACACCGCGTGAATCCCTGACGGGCGCGGGGCGCCCGGCGTATCTTCCTTAGCGATCCTAGTTAGTGAAGCTAATCACCTGATTCCGGGAAGGTACGGATCCTTGAGCGATTCCCCGCAGCAGTGGCACGAGGTGGACGACTACTTCACCGGCCGTCTCCTCACCAACGCCCCCGACGACGCCCTGGAGGCCGCGCTGCGCGACAGCGCGGCCGCCGGGCTCCCGCCCATCGCCGTCGCCCCCACCCACGGCAAGCTCCTGCACCTCCTCGCCGCGGTACAGGGCGCCCGCCGGATCCTGGAGATCGGCACGCTCGGCGGCTACAGCACCATCTGGCTGGGCCGCGCCCTGCCCGCCGACGGGCGGCTGATCACCCTGGAGTACGACCCGAAGCACGCCGAGGTCGCCACCCGCAACATCGCCCGCGCCGGTCTCGCCGAGCGGGTCGAGGTGCGGGTGGGCGCGGCCCTGGACTCCCTGGCCCGGCTCGCCGAGGAGGAGGTGCCGCCCTTCGACCTGGTGTTCATCGACGCCGACAAGGTCAACAACCCGCACTACGTGGAGTGGGCGCTGAAGCTGACCTCCGCGGGCGCGCTGATCATCGTGGACAACGTGGTCCGGGGCGGCCGCGTCGCCGACCCGGACGACGACGCCCCCGACGTGGTCGGCACCCGCGCCGCCCTCGACCTCATCGGCAGCCACCCGCGGCTGGACGGCACCGCGCTCCAGACCGTCGGCGTCAAGGGCTACGACGGCTTCGCCCTGGCGCGCGTGGTGGCGTGAGCGGTGCCCGGGGGCCGCGCAGGCGACGACGGCCCGCGTGGCCGGCCCGCCCGGCTCTCACCCCTCGTGGTAGAAGCCCACGTTGACGCTGCGCGGGGCGGCGCGGTCCTGGACGACGACCTCGCCGCTGCCGCCCCGGGGCAGGGCGACGGTGCCGCCGTAGGGGACGGGCTGGGTGTACTCCCCCACGGTCAGCCGGACCTCGGAGGACGGCTCCGGCAGGGAGCCGCGCAGCCAGGTCAGGTGCCAGCCGCCGTCCGGTCCGCACCGGAACTCCAGGTGCACCCGGGAGACGAACAGCCAGTCGTCCGGCGTCGACAGCCGGCACACCGCCTTGTCGCGGCCCACCCGCAGCACGGCGCCCGGCTCGCTGGGCGCGTCGGCCATGAGCATCCCGGCCGTGGCGCCCTCTTCGGCCGCGGACACGGCGGCCATGGTGAGTTCGAGCACGTGCGCTCCTCCTGAGCAGTCCTGGCGGGCCGGAGGGGCCCGGCCCGACGGTGGCCGCAACGGCCCGGTACGGCGGCCGGTACGGCTCGCTGCCGCCGCATGATAAAACGCCCGGCCGCACGGCGTCCGGCACAATGGGTCTCATGACCGAGCGGAAGCCACCCGGCGTCGACTTCGGCACCTGGGTGGACCACCAGATCCGGGACGCCGAGCGCCGGGGGGAGTTCGCACGGCTGCCGGGCGCGGGCCGGCCGCTGCCGCCCGAGATGGAGACGGCCTACGACGAACTGTGGTGGGTGAAACGGAAGATGGCCCGCGAGGGCATCTCCGTCCTGCCGCCCGCGCTGGCCCTGCGCAAGGAGGCCGAGGACGCGCTGGAGGCGGCCCTCGCGGCGCCGTCGGAGCGGATCGTCCGGAAGATCCTCACGGAGATCAACGCCCGCATCCGCGAGATGATGTACAAGCCGCCGCCCGGCCCCCCGCTGGGCAGGAAGCCGTACGACGTCGAGGACGTCGTACGGCAGTGGCGGGAGCGCCGGGCGGACGCGGGCGGGTCAGACGTGTAGCAGCCGCTCCGCCAGCTCGCGGTAGTCCCGCAGGGCGAGGCGCAGCTGCTCGGTGTCGGTCGCCGCGGCGGCCGTGTCCGGGGCGCCGTCCGTGGTCTGCCAGGACCGGCGCAGGGTGCGCCGGCGTTCGGTCACCGCCTCCGTGAAGCGGGCGGTGAGGTCCTGCAGGACCTGGTCGGCCTCCTCGACGGCCTCCCTGGGCGCGTCGACGAACCCGGTCACGGCGTGCTGCAACTGCGCGGTGAGCGCGTCGAGGTCGCCGTGCGGCAGGAGAGGGCCGCCGGAACCGTGGTGCGGGTCGGCGGTGTGCCCGTGCCCCGCACCGGAACCGGAGCCGGAGCTCATACCGGTGCGGCCGTCGTCGAACGGGGCGGTGCCGGTGTCCGTCCGGGTGTCCGGGGCGGCGTGGCCGGGGGCCCGCCCGGTGCCGGACATCGGGTCGCCGCCGCTGGTGGCCAGCGGACCGCGGGCGTCGTCACGGAGGCCGGTGGCAGTGCCGGTGCCGGTGGCGGTGCCGTCGCCACGGAAACCGTCGCGGTCGCCGCGGAGACCGTCGTCGCGGAAACCGTCGCGGTCACCGGGGACGCCGGCCGGGTCGCCGTGGACGGGCTCGGTGCCCGGGGCGGCGGACCGCTCGCTCCGGAGGTCGTTGCCGTGCCCGGGGAATTCGTCCAGGGGCCGGCGGGTGGTGTCGGACATCGGTCAGCTCTCCTTCGCCTGGCGCCGGTGCAGCAGCGACGGCATCCGGGAGCCGCGTGCCGCCGGGGCCCGGTGTTCGCCGTCGTGGGCGGCACGGTGACGTCCGCCGTCGTGCCGGGAGGTGCGCACCAGCTCGTCGAACAGCGCGCGGGCGTCGACCATGGCCTCGCGCAGTTCCTCGGTGCCGGCGCCGCCGTCGTGCGCGCCGTGGGCGCGGGCCTGCGCCACCCGGTGCACGCGCCGGTAGCCCTCGACGTGGTGGGCGTGGTGCACGGACAGCGCGGCGAGCTGCTCCTCGTACTGGCCGCCGTCCGGGAAGCCCCGGGCCCCGGCGAGTTCGGCGAGCAGCCGGTCCGCCTCGGCCACCGCGTCGCCCGGCGAGTCGACGAACCGCTCCTGCGCGGCCGTCCAACGCGCCTCGTACTGCTCCCGCTCGGCGGGTTCGAGCGGCCGTGCCCGCAGATCGCCGTGGCGCTCCACGCGCCCGGCCAGTTCCCGCTCGGCCGCCTTCGTGTCCCCGTCGTGCCGGGCCACCGCCCGGTCGTACTCCGGGCCGAAGCGCCGCTTCAGGCCGACACCGTGCCGGGATCCGCGGGAGCGCTGCATCAGCAGGGCCGCGGCGACGGCGACGACCGCAACAATCACGATCAACGCAATGATCAGGCCAGTGGACATGAATGCCTTCCGGGTTTGCCGTCCCAACCGGCACTCCTCGCGAGCCGGTTCTCACTGCGGGTGTCCCGAAGGTCCGCCCACAAACCGGGCCGCGGTGCGGGACGCGGGCGGCGGGGTCGCCCGCTATTCGCTTGCGCGCCCCGGCGCGTCACTCCGACGATGCGGGGATGAGCTGGACCGTCGCACCCGAACCGCACGACTCCCCGGACGCCCTCGCCCTCTGGCGGGCGTACTACACCGAGGTCAGCGACCGCTGGTACCTGCTGCACGAGGGACGCCGCACCGATCCCGGGGAGTTGGAGCGGGAGATCGCCGCCGTGCCGGGCACCGATCTCGCCCCGCCGCGGGGACGGCTGCTGGTCGGCCGGTACGCGGGCGAGGCGGCCGGCAGCGCCGGCTTCCGCCTGCTCGGGGACGGCTCGACCGCCGAACTCACCCGGGTGTTCGTGCGCGGGCACCGGCGCGGCACCGGCGGGGCCGTGCTGCTGGTGCGGGCCGCCGAGGAGGCGGCGCGGGCGGCCGGCGCCGTGCGGATGGTGCTGGACCACCCGGGGCGATCTCGTCGAGGCCCGCGCGCTGTACGCGCGCCTCGGGGTACGCGGAGACCGCGCCGCACAACGCCGAAGCCCACCGCCGACCACTGGTTCGCGAAGACGCTCGGCTGACGGCCGGACACCGCCCCGCCGCCGCCCGGGCCGTCACGGCGTCCGCGTCACCGCCCGTTCGTCGTGCGGGCGTTCGTCGGTGGAACCGCACAGCTCGTCGGTGAGTTCGTGCACCAGCTGCACCAGGTCGGTCGGGCGGTCGGGCCCCCACCAGTCACCGAGGAGCTCGGCGAGGGACTCCTCGCGGGCCCGGGCCAGCCGCTCGGCGGCCTGCCGTCCCTCGTCGGTGAGGACGAGACCGAGGCCCCGGCGGACGGCGAGGCGCCGCACCTCAGCCTGGCGGGCGGCCTCGATGACCACGTCGAGGGGGACGGGGCTGCGTTCGGCGAGCAGGGCCGGTTCCACCTCGCCGTGCCGGCGGATCCGCAGCAGCAGCCAGCTCGTCGCGGGCAGCAGGTCGTAGCCCGCGCGGTCGGTGATGCTGCGGTAGATCTCGCGCCGCCCCTCCCGGGTGCCGAGCAGGGACAGCGAGCGGTACACCTCGTCGTACGACGACCGGTGCACGGGGTTGCTGGCCAGCGTCTCGGTGCCGTCGGGGGCGGTGACCGAGGCGCGCAGCCGGTCCTCCTTGAGGAACCAGGCGAGGACGAAGCCGACGAGGGCGACCGGGGCCGCGTACAGGAAGACGTCGGTGATGGCGGTGCTGTAGGCGTCCACCGCGGCGGGCCGCAGGGCGGCGGGAAGGGTCTCGATGCCGCGCGGGTCGGCCTCCAGCCCCTCCGCCGTGACCCCGGGCGGCAGACTGACGCCCCGGAAGGCGTCGAGCAGCTTGTCGTCGAGGCGCCCGGCGAAGATCGTGCCGAAGATGGCGACGCCGAACGAGGCGCCGATGGAGCGGAAGAAGGTCGCGCCGGAGGTGGCGACCCCGAGGTCCTGGTAGGAGACGGCGTTCTGCACGATCAGCACCAGGACCTGCATCACCAGGCCGAGTCCGATGCCGAAGACGAAGAAGAAGGAGCTCATCACGGCGGTGCTGCTGTCCGGGCGCAGCTGGTGGAGCAACAGCAGTCCGAGCGTGGTGACGGCGGTGCCGGCGAGGGGGAAGACCTTCCAGCGGCCGGTACGGCTGACGATCTGACCGGAGCCGGTGGAGGCCAGCAGCATGCCCGCCACCATCGGCAGCATGTACACGCCGGAGGTGGTAGGGCTGACGCCCTTGACCACCTGGAGGAACGTCGGCAGGTAGGTCATCGCGCCGAACATGGCGAAGCCGATGATGAAGCTGATGACGGCGGCGAGCGTGAAGGTGCGGATGCCGAACAGCTTCAGCGGCAGCACCGGTTCCACGGCCCGGCGTTCCACGGCCACGAAGGCGACGGCGAGGCCGACGCCCAGCACGGCCAGGCCGATGATCTGCGGCGAGCCCCAGCCCCAGGTGGTGCCGCCGAGGGAGGCGACGAGGACGAGGCAGGTGGCGACGGAGGCGATGAGGAAGGTGCCGAGGTAGTCGATGACGTGCCGGGAGGACCTGCCGGGCAGGTGCAGCACCGTCGCGATGACGGCGAGGGCGACGATCCCGACCGGCACATTGACGTAGAACACCCAGCGCCAGCTCAGGTGTTCGGTGAGCAGTCCGCCGAGCAGCGGGCCGAGCACGCTGGTGGTGCCGAAGACCGCGCCGAACAGGCCCTGGTAGCGCCCGCGTTCGCGGGGCGGGACGAGGTCGCCGACGATCGCCATGGACAGCACGATCAGCCCGCCGCCGCCCAGTCCCTGGAGAGCGCGGTAGCCGATCAGCTGCGCCATGTCCTGGGCCGCACCGCACAGCACGGAGCCCATCAGGAAGATCACGATGGCGATCTGGAACAGCTTCTTGCGCCCGTACTGGTCGCCCAGCTTGCCCCACAGGGGGGTCGCGGCGGTCGAGGCCAGCAGATAGGCGGTGACGACCCAGGACAGGTGCTCCAGGCCGCCCAGGTCGCTGACGATGGTGGGCAGCGCGGTGGCGACGATGGTCTGATCGAGTGCGGCGAGCAGCAGGCCGAGGAGCAGGGCGCCGATCGGCAGGACGATGCTGCCGGACACGCGTTCGGGTGCCTCGGCGTTCCCCGGGGGCGCTCCCCCGGGCACGCGCGGTGGGGACCCGGCGCCCGCGCCGGAGTCCGCCGGCGGACCACCGGCCGTGGCCGTCGACCAAGGCCCGGCGGCGGCACCCGGCGCCCGCCCGGCGCCGGGTGCGGGCTGCGCGCGGCCCGCGTCGTGGGTCGATCCGTGCGCGTCCCCGGCCATGCAGCCCTCCACAGATTCCGGCTCTTCCTCCCCCATCGTGATCGGTATGGCCCGTTATGGCCTGTTGAGTCCTGCCGGAAGCCTGCATTCCGGGGGCTTGGGGTCGGGAGTGTGGAGATGATCTGCATAATCTCTGGAGTTCGTGAGGGGAGGGCTGACGCGTGGACCGACCGACGGGAACCCCGTGCCCGGAGTGCGGAGCGCCCAGGAACCGGGACAACACTCCTTCCTGCGTCTGCACCGTGCGCGCCGCCGACGCCCTGCGCGACGCCCGGACGGCCGAGGCCGCGGCGGCCGAGGACTTCGACCCGCTGCGCATCCGGCCGTACGTCGAACTGGACGGCACGGCCGGTGAGGTGACGCCGGACGAGGCGGCGGGTCGGGCGGCGGGCGAGGACACGACGGGGCCGGCGGACGCGACGATGACTCTGCGCGCCGTCACCCCGGAGGCCGCCGCCGCGGGCCGGACGCCCGGCCGGGCGGGCCCGCCCGGGCCACCCGACCCGTCCGGGGCACCCGGTCCGTCCGGGACACCCGGTCCATCCGGGACACCCGGTCCATCCGGGACACCCGGTCCGTCCGGGACACCCGGTCCGTCCGGGGCACCCGGTCCGGCGGGGGCCTCTGACGCCACGTCCGTGCTCCCCACTCCGCTCGCCCCGCCCACGTCCGAGCCGAGCGCCACCGACCTGCACCTGTTCGAGGGACCGCACCCGGCCGACGGGACGGACGGCGCCCCCGCCCCGGCCGCGGCGGACGGTGCCCCCGCCGCCACCGCCGGGCCGGGCAGGCGCCGCCGCACGGCACTGCTCTCGGCCGCCGGGGCGGTGGTGCTGGTGATCGGCGCGGCCGGCTGGGCCAGCGGTCTGTTCGCCTACGAGACGCCGTCCCGGGACGGGGCGCTGCCGGACGACGTCCGGGCGAGCGTGCCGGACGCCACCCCCTCCTCGCCGCCCTCGTCGGCGCCGGCGGCCGGTCCGTCCACGGCACCGTCGGCGAGCGCCTCGTCCTCCGCCTCCCCGTCCGACAGCGCGAGCCCCTCGGCCTCGCCGTCCCCCTCGGAATCGGCGTCCGCCGACGCGTCGGCGAGCCCGTCCCCGCCGGAGACGGAACCGTCCGCGAGCCCGTCGGCCGCCACCCCGGGGGAGGCCGCGCCCGGAGATGGGGACGGAGACGGGGACGGAGGCGACGTCACCGCCCCGGTGCTGCGACGCGGCGACCGGGGCCCCGAGGTGGTGGAACTCCAGCTGCGGCTGCGGCAGTTGTTCCTGTACAACGACGAGATCCACGGCCAGTTCAACCGCCGCGTCGAGGACGCCCTGCGCACCTACCAGTGGGCCCGCGGCCTCCGCGGCGAGATGGGCACGTACGGCCCGCAGACGCGCACCCGGCTGGAGTCGGAGACGCGGCAGCCGTAACGCCGGGAGCGGCGGCCGCCAGAGCGGAGAGCGGCAGCCGTAACGCCGGAGAGCGACAGCCGGAGCGCGGGCGGCCGGAGCGCCTGAACCGCGGGCGGTCGGGCGCGGACGCGACGGACCCGGCGGCCGGAACGCGGAGCCGTGACGGCGCACCGGAGAGCGGCGGGCCTATGGCCGGAGCGACTGAACCGCGGGCGGTCGGGCGCGGACGCGACGGACCCGGCCATCGGGACGCGGCGCGTGTGACGGCCGGATCCTTGCGTGGCGCCGTGCTGGCCGGATCCACGCCTCGCCGTGGTCACGGCCGTCGCCGTCGGCGGGGAGGCCCCGGCCGGGCCCCGAGGGGGTCAGCCGGCGGGGCGGCCCCACCACCGGAGAGCAGGCGGCCGGAGCGCCGGGACCGCGGGCGGTCGGGCGCGGACGCGACAGACCCGGCCGTCGTCGGTGGGATCCGCTGGTGCTGTCAGGACGCGGCGCCGTGACGGTCCGGATCCACGCCTCGCCGTGGTCACGGCCGTCGCCGTCGGTGGGGAGGCCCCGGCCGGGCCCCGAGGGGGTCAGCCGGCGGTGTCCGTCCGGCCGGTGGGCGCGACGTGCAGCGAGAGGGTGCCGTCAGCGGCCGCCTCCACCCGTACGCCGGTGAGGTCGCGCACCGCGACGTCCGGGTCGAGGAGGGCGGCCCGGGAGCCGACGCCCACGACCCGCATCCCGGCGGCGCGGCCGGCGGCGATGCCCGCGGCGGAGTCCTCGAAGACGACGCAGTCGGCGGGGTCGACGCCCAGTTCCGCCGCGCCCTTGAGGAAGCCCTCGGGGTGCGGCTTGCTCGCGCCGACGGACTCCGCGGTCACCCGGACGTCGGGCAGGGCGAGCCCGGCGGCCGCCATCCGGGCGGTGGACAGGGGGACGTCGGCGGAGGTCACCAGGGCGTGCGGAAGGCCGGACAGGGAGGCGAGGAAGGCGCCCGCGCCGGGGACCTCGACGACGCCCTCGGTGTCGGCGGTCTCCTCGGCGAGCATGCGCGCATTGTCGGCGTGGTTCTGCGCCATGGGCCTGCCGGGGAGCAGCAGCGCCATGGAGGCGTAGCCCTGGCGGCCGTGGACGACCTTCATGACCTCGTCCCCGTCGAGTCCGTGCCGTCCGGCCCAGCGCCGCCAGACGCGCTCCACCGAGGCGTCGGAGTTGACCAGGGTGCCGTCCATGTCGAGCAGGAGGGCGCGGGCGGTGAGCACGAGGGGGGCCGTCATCGGCAGCTCCAGAGGAACGCGGGCCGGACTCCGGGCGGGGACGGACCGGGCCCCGGCGAGGGCTGGGGAACAAGGCGGCCCCGCCCGCCGGTCAGGGAAAACGGGCGGGAGCCACTTTGTTTATCCACGGTACAAAATAATCGGTGCGCCTGCCACCGGCTTCACCGTCCGTTCCCCGGACGTTCACCTCGGGCCCGGCGCACCCGCCCCCGAGGGTCAGGGCGCCGGTCACCCCCGTGAGCCGGCTCACGCCGTCGCCGCCTCCCACAGGCTCCACACGCCGAGGCCCAGCATCAGCAGGGCCGCGATCCTGGTGATCAGCCGCAGCGGCACCCGCTTCATCAGCGCCTTGCCGCCGAGGATGCCCAGTCCGGCCACGGACCACAGGGCCAGCACGGCACCGAGGCCGACGGACAGCGGGTCGTCGTAGCGGGCGGCGAGGTTGGCGGTCATGATCTGGGTGAGGTCGCCGAACTCGGCGACCAGGATCAGCATGAAGCCCGCGCCGGACACCTTCCAGAAGGACTGGTCCTCCGGCTTGCGGACCTCCTCCTCGTCGTCGTCCTTGCGGAAGGTGAGCACCGCCGCGCCGCCCAGGAAGAGCAGGCCCGTGATCACCTGCACGAGCTGCTGCGGCAGCAGCGTGAGCACGCTGCCGGCGGCCACCGCGAGCACCACGTGCAGCGCGAAGGCGGCGGCGACACCGGCGAAGACGTAGGAGGCGCGGTAGCGGGTGCCGAGGACGAGTCCGGCGAGCGCCGTCTTGTCGGGCAGCTCGGCGAGGAAGACGACGCCGAAGACGACGGCCGTCACGGTCAGGCTGATCAACGGTTCCTCAATCGGTCGGGACTGCCCCGCCGAGAGTGCTGTGCGTTTCCACGGGACACCTCGGCACGGCAGTACACACGGCACCCGTGCCGTGCGGCACGGGTATGCACTGCATGCCGAAGGTCTCGCCGGCCGACCGCGCGGTCACGCGGTCCGCCTCCGGGCGCCGGCTCAGCGGGCTGAGCAGTATGTCGACGGTCCGGCGTAGGGCTACTCCCCTTCTGCGCCTCCCAGCGTACGCCACGCCCCGTCCGGACATCGACGCGGAAGTTTCACGTCTCAACCATAGACATGTCATGAGCGCGTCATTAGCTTCTCACCGGGCCCACTCCTCCGCGCAACCCGGCGTCGCGAGCATTCCCCTGCTCGCTTCAACGCTCGCACCCCACAAGGGAGTTCGCATGTCCCAGGTCTACGCGCGTCGACGGCTCGGCACCGTCGCGGCGCTCACCGCGCTCATAGCCTCGGCCGGACTGTTCAACGGCCCGGTCGCCTCCGCCGCCGTCCCCACCCCGGTCAGCGCCGCCACCGCCCGCGGCTACCTCTCCTCCCTGAAGGTCACCCCCGAGGACCGCACCGGCTACAACCGCGACCTCTTCCCGCACTGGATCACGATCAGCGGCACCTGCAACACCCGCGAGACGGTCCTCAAGCGCGACGGCACCAACGTCGTCACCAACTCCTCGTGCGCCGCGACCAGCGGCCGCTGGTACTCCCCCTACGACGGCGCGACCTGGTCCGCCGCCTCCGACGTCGACATCGACCACGTGGTGCCGCTCGCCGAGGCGTGGGACTCCGGCGCCGACGCGTGGTCCACCTCCCGGCGCCAGTCCTTCGCCAACGACCTGACCCGCCCGCAGCTGATCGCCGTCACCGACAACGTCAACCAGTCCAAGGGCGACCAGGACCCGGCCACCTGGATGCCCTCCCGCACCGCCTACCGCTGCACCTACGCGCGCGCCTGGGTCCAGGTGAAGTACTACTACGGCCTGTCCGTCGACTCCGCCGAGAAGTCCGCCCTCCAGGGACACCTCGCGAACTGCTGACCGCCGGGTTCTCGCCGCCGGCCTCCGTCGCTGCGTACCGTACGGGGCGACGGAGGAAGGGGTCACCACATGGCCGGACTGCGGCTCGGACCACTGCTGCGCCACGTCGACGGCTCGTCCGCGACCGTCTGGGCCGAGACGAGCCGCCCGGGCACCGCCGAGGTGCGCTGCGCGGACGGGTCCGGCGGCCGGGCGGGCACCTTTCAGATCGCCGGTCACCACTACGCCCTCGTCGAGGTGACGGGGCTGACCCCGGGCACGGTCACGCCGTACGAGGTGTATCTCGACGGCACCCGCGTCTGGCCGCTGCCCGACGCCCCCTTCGACACCCTGCCGCCCTCGGTGATCGCCACCCCCGGGCCGGCCGACGACACGCGCGTCGCCTTCGGCTCCTGCCGCTGGGCCTCCCCGCCCACCGGCGAACACGACCCCGTCGGCCCCGACGCGCTGGACGCCCTCGCCGCCCGCATCGCGGCCGACCCGGGCGGCGAACGGCCCGACGTGCTGCTCCTGCTGGGCGACCAGGTGTACGCCGACGAGACCTCCGAGGCCACCCGCGCCTGGCTCGCCGCCCGCCGCGACCTGAGCGAGGCCCCGGGCAGCCAGGTGGCGGACTACGAGGAGTACACCCACCTCTACTACGAGTCCTGGCTCGACCCGAAGGTGCGCTGGCTGCTGTCCACCGTCCCCACCTGCATGATCTTCGACGACCACGACGTGATCGACGACTGGAACACCTCGGCCGCCTGGGTCGAGGACATGCGCGCCACGTCGTGGTGGCGGGAGCGGGTGCTCAGCGGCCTGATGTCGTACTGGGTGTACCAGCACCTGGGCAACCTCTCGCCGCGCGAGCTGGCCGCCGACCCCGTCTACGCGGCCGTGCGGGAGAACCCGGACGGCACCGACGTGCTCCGCGCCTTCGCCTCCGACGCCGAGGCCGACGCGACGACCGTCCGCTGGAGCTACCGGCGCGACCTCGGACGGGTCCGGCTGCTGATGGTGGACAGCCGCGCGGCCCGGGTCCTGGCGGAGGACGAGCGGTCGATGCTCGACCCGGGCGAGGCCGCCTGGCTGCGCGAGCAGGCCCTCGACGACCGGGGATCCTGCGACCACCTGCTCATCGGCACGTCCCTGCCCTGGCTGCTGCCGCACCTGGTGCACGACGTGGAGGCGTGGAACTCCGTGCTGTGCCGGGGCGACAAGGGGCCGCGCTGGGCACGGCTCGGGGAGAAGCTGCGGCGGGCGGCGGACCTGGAGCACTGGGCGGCGTTCCCGGAGTCCTTCGCCGGCCTCGGCGAGCTGATCGCGGAGGCGGGCAGCGGCCCGGACGCGCCCGCCACGGTGTGTGTGCTGTCCGGGGACGTCCACCACGCCTACGTCGCCGAGCCCGCCTGGCGCGGACGGCGCGCCCCGGACGCGCACGTGGTGCAGCTGACCTGCTCCCCGGTCCACAACTCCGTCCCGCTGTCGATCAAGCTCGGCTTCCGCTTCGGCTGGAGCCGCACGGCCCGGCTGTTGGGCCGGCTCTTCGCCCGGCACGGCGGCTGCGGACGCCCGCCGGTGTCCTGGCGCCGCACGGGCGGCCCCTGGTTCGGCAACCAGCTCATGACCCTGACGGCCCGGGGACGCGCGGCGACCCTGCGCCTGGAACACGCCCGCACCTCGGAGGCGGGCCCCCGCCTCGGGACGATCATGGAGACGGACCTCGGCCGCTGACTGCTCCACCGCACCGGCACACGGGGGCACACGGGGCGGGCACACGGGCACACGGGGCGGGCACACCGGCGCTACCGAACGGCGGAACCCCCCGTGACCTTCCCGTCACCCGCCCGGCGTACGCTGTATGGCTGTCTGTCATCGGCCACTCCTGCCACTCCTGCCGCTCCCACCGCGACAGCGCGGCACGGGCTGGCCCCACGGGGGAGCCACGGGAGTTCGGGTGGAGAGTTTCGGGTCGCTGATCGGCAGCCCATGGATCTACGCGGTGGTGGCTCTGTCGGTACTGCTCGACGTGTTCCTGCCGGTGCTGCCCAGCGGGGTCCTGGTGATCACGGCGGCCACGGCAGCGGCGGCGGGCACCGCGACCGACGTGCCCGACATCCTGGCGCTGACCCTCTGCGCGGCGACCGCCTCCGTCCTGGGCGACCTGGTCGCCTACCGCCTCGCCTGGCGCGGCGGCGCCCGGTTCGACCGGGCCATCGCCCGGTCCCGGCGGCTCACCGGCGCGCAGGAACGTCTCGGCGCGGCGCTGGCCCGGGGCGGCGGCGCGCTCGTCATCCTGGCCCGCTTCGCCCCGGCGGGCCGCTCCCTCGTCTCGCTCGGGGCGGGCGCCGCCCGCCGCAGGGCACGGGAGTTCCTCCCCTGGTCGGCCCTGGCCGGGCTGTTCTGGGCCGGGTACAGCGTGGCGCTCGGCTACTTCGGCGCCCAGTGGCTGGGGGCCACCTGGCTGGCGACGGCGGTGTCCGTGGGCGCGCTGTTCGCGGCGGGCGCGGGCGCCGGCTACCTGATGCGCAGGCGTCCGCGGGTGACGGAGGTCTCCTAGCGGGCCACGGAGGCTTTCCAGCGGACGGCGGGCGTCTCCCAGCGGACGACTGAGGTCTCCTGGAGCGTCGGCCGGGAGACCCTAGCTCGCGGCCTGCCGGGCGGGCGCGCCGCGCACCTCCAGGTTGTCCAGCAGGTCGGCGGTGGCCGCGGCGACGGCCTCCACGGCGCGGTCGAACACCTCACGGTTGTGGGCGGCGGGCGCCCGGAAGCCGGACACCTTCCGTACGTACTGCAGGGCGGCGGCGCGGATCTCCTCCTCCGTGGCCTCCTCGGGCTGGGCGGGCGGACGCAGGGTCTTGATACTCCGGCACATGTCCCCAGTCTCGCCCCGCGCCCCCGCCCCGCACCAGCGCCCGCCGGGCGCCGCCCTCCGCTCGTCACTCGCCGCTCGCCGGGTCATTCCTCGTCGGGGTCCGCCTCCAGGTCCACCCGCCAGTCGTTGGAGACGACCGGGTGTCCCTTCGGGTACTCGAAGGCGACCTCGCCGAGCAGGGTGAAGCCCGCCTTGCGGCACACCGCGTTCGACGCCTGGTGGGAGGTCTTGGGGAAGGCGTGCAGGTAGCGGTGGCGGCCGGCGGCGCGGGCGGCGCCGATCACCGCGCGGGCGGCCCGCGAGGCCAGGCCCCGGCCCTGGAACTCGGGCAGGACGGCCCAGCCGGTCTCCCAGACCGCCTCGCCCCTCCACTCCCGCTCCCAGAAACCGATGGTGCCGACGGTCTGCCCGTCGCCCTCCAGCGTGACCCGGTACATCCGTCCCGACTCCAGGCCGAGGTACCTCCGGTGCCGGGCGAGCAGCTTCTCCTCGCTCTCCGGCCCGCCCAGGTGCGCGGTCATCTCGGGAGTGTTGTTGCGCCGCAGCAGCCAGAGGTCGTCCTCCGCCCACGGCACCAGCAGCACCGCCACTCCCCCGGTGCCGGCCCCCGCGGCCGTCGTGCCGGCCGACCCGTCCCGCCCCTCGTTCCCGCCCCTGGCGTCCCCACCCACGATGTCCATGACGATCACCGTACGACCGGGTGCGCGCAAAGGCTCGGGCGGGCTGCTCACGATCGGGTGAACCTCGCGGTGGAACCTCCGGTAACACGCCCCCCAAAATCGAACAGGAGTATCATTGGGCTGTGGCTGCGACCTATGATTTCCCCAGTGACCTCCTCGCCGGTCAGGAGGAACTGCATCAGGTCCGGGCCGAGTTGTCGGCCCTGCTGAAGCGCCTCCCCTGGTCGGTCGAGCCCCTCGACGGCTTCAGCGACGACACCGGCTGGCGCCAGGTCGAACGCCCCGCCTCGCCCGGCTGGAGCGAGGACGAACAGGCCGAGGTGGAGAAGCTGCGGCGACGCGAACACGAGCTCGCGGTCTTCGTCAGCACCCACCGGTACTGGGCCGGACTCACCGGCGCCGACCGTGTGCGCGCCCGCTCGGAGCTGAAGCACGCGGACCCGCGGGGCGGCGGCACGGCCGGCGCTGACCCCGGCACGTCATGACGACGGCGGGGCCCCGGAGATCGCTCCGGGGCCCCGCCGTCGTACCGGTGGGCGCGGACGGTTTCGAACCGCCGACATCCTGCTTGTAAGGCAGGCGCTCTACCCCTGAGCTACGCACCCGTGACCAGGGGCATGACCCCGGTCGAGTCGACAGCCTACATGGCCCGGCACGCGCCCCGGCAAACCCCGTACGGGGGTTCTCCCCACCCCCGATACGGGAGCGGCCCGCATCCCCCGGGAGGCCGACGATCCCTACGGTCGTAGTGCGCCGAGGAGCGCCACCGTCCGTCCCAGGGGGAGACCGTCATGACCCGCCCGACCCGCCCGATCCGCCCGCGCCCCGCCGGCACCACCGGCACCGCTCCCCGCCCGGTGCGCCGCGCCGCGCGAACCCGGACCGCTGCGGTCGCCGGGGCCGTCGCGGTGCTCGTCGCGGGACTGAGCGGCTGCGGGGCGTCGGCCGCCGACGACCGGCATCCCGAACGCCGGTCCTTCGCCCTGGCGGGCTCCACGCTCACCGTGGACACCGACGACACCGCCCTGGAGATCGTCGCCGCCGACAGCCATGCGTCGGGGAAGATCCGGGTCACCCGGTGGTTCCAGGGGCGGGTCGCGATCGGCTCGGACCCCGAGGTCACCTGGTCCATGAAGGACGACCGCCTGATGCTGCGCCTGAAGTGCTCCGGCATCGTGGCCGACTGCGCCGCCCGGCACCGCGTCGAGGTGCCCCGCGGCATCGCCGTGAAGGTCGACAACGACACCGGCAGCGTGCGCGCCAGCGGCTTCCGGCACCCCCTGACCATCCGCTCCGGGGACGGTTCGGTACGCGTCACCGACACCTCCGGGCCGGTGGACCTGCGCACCGGCGACGGTTCGCTGCGGGCCGAGGTCGCCTCCCGCACGGTGCGCACCCGCTCCGGCGACGGCTCCGTCCACCTCACGCTGAGCGCCGTGCCCGACCGGGTGGAGTCCCGCAGCGGCGACGGCTCCGTGACCATCGAACTGCCCCGCGCCGCCTACCGGGTGGACACCAGGACCGGCGACGGCGCCGAGCGGGTGTCCGTGCCGCGCGACGACGCCAGCGCGCATGTGGTGACCGCCCGCACCGGCGACGGAAGTCTCACCGTGCGCACAGTGAACTGACCGGCCCGTGTGTTCGTCCTTCACCGGTGGGACAATGACACCGGGCCGGGCGAACGACGATACGGGAGAGGGATGTGACGGCGACATCAGCGCAGCCGCACTCGCCGTCGATGCCATGCGTGCCGGGCACGCGTGGCGCCGTACCTCCTCCCCCACCGGCGGTGCCGCCCGCTCCGCGGGCCCGTGCGCGCCGGTCCGGCGGCCCGCTCGGGGACGTGCTCATGCTGGCGGCGCTGCCGCTGGTCGCCGTGCTGACCCTGCCCGCCGCCTTCACGGGCGGCGGCACCCGGCGCTGGTTCGGCGGGCGGGCGGAGAGCCAGCGGGCCGAGGCCCAGGCCGCCAAGGACGCCGCGGCCGCCGCCTTCTACGACCTCGACACCGCCCAGCGCGACCTGCGGATCTCCATCGAGACGATCGTCGCGGTCGACTCCTCCCCCGCGGCCCGCAAGGCCGTCGCCGACTTCGAGGCGATCGGCCGCCGCATCGACGAGGCCAGTCACCACTACATCGCGGCCGTCGACGCCCACGACCTCGACCGCGACGACCTGGAGGCGTCCGCGGCCTCCCGCGCCCGCACCGAACTGACCGCCGCCAAGGACGAACTGGGCCGGGTCAAGCACGAGCTGGACCGATTCACCGCGGGCCTCGGCCCGCTGCTCGACAAGGCGGAGACCCAGCTGGCCCGCCTCGCGCCGGCCGTGGAGCGCGCCCGGCAAGCCCTGCTCGCCGCCTCCCAGGCCCTCGACGCCACCCGCGGCACCGGGCTGAAGGCCGACGACCTCGCGGCCCGGCTCGCCGCCCTGTCCCCGGAGCTGACCGCGCTGAACCAGGGCGCCGGGCAGCACGGGGTGCCGCAGACCCTGGAGCGCGCCGCACGCGTCACCCGGGAGGCGGAGGCCGTCCGCGCCGAGGCGGAGCGGCTGCCGGAGCGGGCCGCCGAGATCGACCGCCGGCTGGTCTCCCTGCGCACCCGCGCCCAGGCCCTCACCACCCGCTCCGAACAGGTCGACCCCGTGCTCAGCGAGCTGCGCCGCCGCTTCACCGTCGCCTGCTGGCAGGACCTCCAGCGGGTCCCCGAGATCGCCACGGAGAACGTCCGGCAGGCCGAGGCCAAGCTGGCCGAGGCCCGCACCGCCCGGCAGGAACAGCGCTGGGCGGACGCCACGGCCCTGCTGTCGACGGTGCGGGCCCTGCTGAACACCACCGACGAGGCCGTGTCCGCCGCCGGCGACCGGCTGCAGCAGCTGAACGCGGTGCAGAAGGACCCCGAGCAGGAGATCGAACGCACCCGCTTCGCCATCCGCGACGCCCAGCGGCTCGCGATGGCCGGCCGCCAGACCCCCGACCCTCGGCACGCCCGCCCCCTCGACGACGCGGTCGCCCGCCTGGAACGCGCGATCGGCACCCTGGAGGGCCGGCATCCCGACTACTGGCACTTCCTGACGGAGACGGACGCCGTCCGGCAGACGGTGGCCCGGGTGGTGTCCCACATCCGCGAGGAACGCGGCGCCGGCGCGACGTGACGGCGGGTCCCCCGCCGGCTCTGTGACGGGCCCGAACCCCACCGGCCGGGCGGAGGCGCCCCCTCCGCCCGTCGTGCGACGTCCCGCCCCGCCGGCCCGCGGCGCTCCACGCCACCACCGGCCCCGCGACGACCTGCGCCGCCGCCGGGCACCTGACGACCTGCGCGTTGTGCCGCCTGGCACCTGACGGGGTGTGCCGGCACCGGCCCGGTGACGCGTCCGCGCTCCGCCGGGGACCTGACGGGCTGTGCCACCGCCGGCCCCGTGAACAGTCCGTGGCCCCGCCCCACATTCGGCGCGGCGCGCCGCTGCACCCGGCACAGGACGGCCCGCTTCTCCGTCCCGCGCAGGACGGCCCGCACCACCGCCGGCCCGGTGACGCGTCCGCGCCACGCCGGTCACCTGGCGGCCTGTGCCCCGACCGGCCACGCGACAAGTCCATGCCCCCTCCGGGAACCCGACCCCGCGGGCCCCCGCCGCCCAGGCGCGCCGCCCCGGTGGCGGGCCGGCCCGTAGCCGTGCGGACGCGCGCCTCCGCCCCGCTGCACCCGGCACAGGACCGCCCGTTTCTCCGTCCCGCGCAGGACGGCCCGCACCACCGCCGGCCCGGTGACGCGTCCGCGCCACGCCGGTCACCTGGCGGCCTGTGCCCCGACCGGCCACG
>NZ_JBIWOK010000018.1:0-36201 GCF_044767675.1 Streptomyces sp. NPDC101219 | reverse complement strand
CACGCGACAAGTCCATACCCCTCCCTGAACCCGACCCCACGGGCCCCCGCCGCCCAGGCGCGCCGCCCCGGTGGCGGGCCGGCCCGTACCCGTGGGGGCGGGTGCCGGTTAACCTGTGCGCATGCCTCGCTACGAGTACCGCTGCCGGACCTGCGGCGACACCTTCGAACTGAGCCGTCCCATGGCGGAGTCCTCCGCACCCGCGGCCTGCCCGGCGGGCCACGACGACACGGTCAAGCTGCTGTCCACCGTCGCGGTGGGCGGCACCTCCGCCGCCCCGGCCCCGGCCGCCGGCGGTGGCGGGGGCGGCTGCTGCGGCGGAGGCTGCTGCGGCTGACGCCGCGCGTCCCCCGGCACGGGCGGCGCGCCACCCGGCACCCGCCCCTCCCCCGGCGCCCCCAGGACGCCGGTCGGACACGCCCCGGCATACCCACGTCCCGACGTGCGACGCCTCGCCGCATCCTCGTCGCCCCACTCGTCGCCGTCCTCAGGCTCCCTTCAGGTGCGCTTCCCTAGCGTGGGCGCATGACAGCCATCGCCGTACACGGGATCGCCACGGCCGCCGCGGGTGACAGTCCCGGACCGCAGTGGGTCACCGACCTCATGGACGCGCTGGGCGCGCCCGGGGCCGGGCTCGCCATCGCGCTGGAGAACCTCTTTCCGCCGATCCCGAGCGAGGTGATCCTGCCGCTGGCGGGGTTCGCCGCCAGCAGTGGGCGCATGGGGCTGCTCAGCGTGCTGCTGTGGACGACCGCCGGGTCCGTCGCCGGGGCGCTGGCGCTGTACGGGGTGGGTGCGCTGCTCGGCCGGGACCGGACGCTGGGGATCGCGGCCCGGCTGCCGCTGGTGAAGGTGGCGGACATCGAGCGGACCGAGGCGTGGTTCCTGCGGCACGGGACGAAAGCGGTGTTCTTCGGCCGCATGCTCCCGATCTTCCGCAGCCTCGTCTCCGTGCCGGCCGGGGTGGAGCGCATGCGGCTGCCGGTGTTCCTCGGTCTGACCGCGCTGGGCAGCGCGCTCTGGAACACCGTGTTCGTGCTGGCGGGTTATGCCCTCGGCGACAACTGGGAGCGGGTCTCGGCTGTCGCGTCGACGTACTCCAAGGTGGTCCTGGGCGTCGCCGCGCTGGGCCTGGTGGTGTTCGCGGTCGTGCGGTTGCTGCGTCCCGGGGCCGGCCGGCGGAGGCGGGGCGGGCGGACGGAGACCGGCCCCGCCGGCACACCCGGGGAGGACGAGGACGGCGGCACCGCCGACACCCTCGCCCTGCGCCCCGACGCCCCCGCCGGCCGGTAGGCGCCCCGCCGGCTCACCGGGGCGGGCGCACCGCCGCCAGGAACTCGCGCAGGATGCGCTCCCCGGCCGCGACACCCCGCTCGGGCAGGGCGCTGACCGTGGGCGCCGTCCAGCCGACGTCGGCGAGTTCGCCGTGGCCGGGGCGCCAGCCCCGGTCGGCGGCGAGGAGCAGGTCGGCATCGAGGAGGGAGTCACCGGCGGCGAGGGTGAGGTCGGCGCCGGTGCGGCGGGCGACCTCGTGCATGGCCGCGCTCTTGGTGAGCGGCTTGGGCACGGCGTAGATCTTGCGGCCCTGGAGGGAGACGGTCCAGCCGAGGTTCTCCGCCCACGCGGCGAGTTCCTTCACCCAGTCCCCGGGCAGCAGGTCCCGCTCGACGACCAGGTAGGCGAACAGGTCCTCGGCCACCCGGTGTTTGCGCACCCAGACCGGGTCGGCGGTGCGCAGCAGGTGCTCCTGCACCTGAGCCAGCGGGGCGCACTCCGCGGCCAGCCGGGCGGTCACCCGGGCGTGCCAGTCGCGGTCGGACACACCGTCGACGAGGAGGTGGCCGCCGTTGGCGCAGATCGCGTAGGCGGGGGCCGGGCCGGGCAGGTTGATGCGCTGGTACTGCTTGCGGGTGCGGGTGGTGGTGGGGACGAAGACGGCACTGTCGCCGAGGTCGGTGAGGAGCCGGGCCGCCGTCTCCGTCATGTAGCACAGCGGCTTGCTCTCGTGGACCTCCACGCACAGCAGCCGGGGCGCCCGCGCGTCCGGCATGGTCAGGGCGAGGGCGGCGGCGGAGTAGATGAGGGTGCGGTCGAGGTCGCTGGCGACGAGGACGGGCATCAGCGGGCCACCGCCTTGCCGTCGGCGCCGGTGGCGCCCCGGGTGTAGCGGGGGTGGATGAGTCCGACGCAGGTGTACGGCAGGCCGTCGACCTCCTCGACGGGCACCCCCCGCTGCTCGGCGAGCAGGCGCACGTGGTCGAGATCGCTGCCCGCTCCGGCGCGGGCGAGCACCTTCCAGGGCACCCGGCGCAGCAGCACCCGGGTGGTCTCGCCGACGCCCGGCTTGACGAGGTTGACGTCGTGGATGCCGTACTCCTCGCTGATGCGTTCCACCGCGGCCCAGCCCTCCCAGGTGGGGGTGCGGTCGGTGGCGAGGAGTTCCTTCGCGCGGGCGCAGGCCGCGTCGGTGACCTCGGGGAAGCGGGCGGAGACGGCGTCGAGGAAGGCCACCGAGAGGTCGGCGCCGGCGAGTTCGCGGTAGAACTTGGCGCCGTGGAAGTCGTGCGGGCCGACCAGGTCGGCGCGCAGCACGGTCCGTGAGATCAGCCCGGAGACGGTCGAGTTGAGGCAGGCGGAGGGGATCAGGTAGTCCTCGCGGGTGCCGTAGGTGCGCACGCAGGAGCCGGGGTCGGCGAGGACGGCGATCTCGGGGTCGAAGCCGACGGCGCCCCCGGCCTTCTCGAACTCGGTGACGGCCTGGGCGAGTTCGCGGGTGATGGCGCCCTTGCCGGTCCAGCCGTCCACGAACACCACGTCCCGGGGGTCGTGGTGGGCGGCGAGCCAGTGCAGCGCGTTGGCGTCGATGCCACGGCCGCGCACGATGGACACGGCGTAGTGCGGGAGGCCGAGGCCGTGCCGGTGCTGCGCCCAGCGGCGCATGAGGATGCCGACGGGGGTGCCCGCGCGGGCCAGCGAGACGAGGACCGGGTGAGAGGACCGCTCGGCGAGCACGGTCTCGGTGACGACGCCGACCGCGTGGGCCAGGCGGGCCGCCGAGGCGTCCAGGGCGGCGTGGAACAGCTCCTGGTACTGCTCGCTGGGCTGGTACTCGACCGGCAGGGACTCCGCGTAATGGGCGCCGCCGCTCTGAATGGCCTCCTCGCGCTCCTCGGTCGGCGCCTCCAGCGTCACGTCCGAGAGGTCCTGGAGCAGCCAGCCGACCTCCTCGGGCGCGTACGAGGAGAAGGCGGGGCCTCTGAGCGGGTCGGGCAGCATGCGGGCGGGCCTTTCGGGGGCGTCCGGCCGGGCGCCCCGGTGGGCGTCCCGGCGGTCGGGCACGTACGACGGCACGACCGCGAGGAGGACGTGCGGGGTGTGCGCGGCGAGCCGGGCGGCCAGACCGCCGGGCGCGTGCAGGGCGGGGGTGTCGGCGGCCGAGTCGACGACGGCGACGACGGCGTCGAAGCCGGCGCCCGCGACGTTGTAGGCGTAGCGCTCGCCGGGGCCGTCGGCCGGGTCGTCGTGGGCCGGGAAGACCAGCCGGGTGCGGATCGCGTAGCCGGGGTCGTCGACGGCGAGGACGGGTGAGCGGGTGGTGGTCGAGAAGCGGACGTCGGTGCGGGGGACCAGGTGTTCGAGTGCGTGGGCGAGCCGCAGCGGCGCGTACATCAGCTCCTCGCAGCCGAGGACGAGGACGCGGCGGGCGCCGGCCGGGAGGGCGTCCGCGAGGCGGGCGGCCATGGCGGGGAGGGCCTCGTCGAGGCGGGAGCGGTGCGCGGGGGTGAAACCGTGCCGTCCGCCGTCGGGGAGACCGGCGGGCCAGCGCAGGTCCACACGGGTGACGCGGTCCGCCGCTGCGGCGGGCGAAGCGGCGCCGGGGGCGGCCGGGGAGTCGGCCGGTGACGGCTCGCGGCCCCCGGCGGCACGCTCGTGCGCCGCGACCAGCTCGCGGCCCTTCTCCAGGACGTCCTCGGGCAGCCGCACCGTCCCCGACGCGGTCGTCACCAGGTCGATGCGGGCCCCGATCTCCCGGGCGAACGCGTCGAGGCGTCCCGCGTCCGCCGGCGAACGCATGTCGACGAGGGCGACGATCACGTACCGGGAGCGCGGGTAGCGGGCGTGCAGGGCGCGGACGGTGTTCAGCACCGTGTTGCCCGTGGAGAACTCGTCGTCCACCAGGACCAGCGGTCCGTCGCCCGCGAGCAGGCCGGGGTCCTCGGGCAGCAGCAGGTGGGAGGTGGCGTGCGAGTGGGACTCCTCGAAGCCGCCCGCCGTCGGCACACCGGGGACCGGCCGGCGGGTGGAGTGCAGGTAGGGGGCGGTGCCCAGGCCGTCGGCCACCGAGTGGCCGAGGCCGGTCGCGGTCTCCGCGTAGCCGAGGACGACCGCCCGGCCGGCCGCCCCGCCCAGCAGCTCGCCGACCCGGCGGCCGAGGGCGACGCCGTGCTCGTACACGACGGACGGCGACTGGGGCACGTGCTTGCCGAGCACGTGGGACACCAGCAGGTGGGCCCGCTTGGGGTTGCGCCGCAGGGCCAGGCCCAGCAGGCCGGTCAGCGTGTCGTCGCCGACGAGTTCGACGCCGAGCCGCTCGGCGACCCAGGTGCCGGACCAGACGTGCCCGTCGGTCCGCGTCGCGTGACGCACCCCGGGGTGCACCCGCTCGTTCACTGCCTTCTCCATGGATTCCTTGCGCTCGGTTCCGGCGCCGGCCGGGCGGCCCGCCGGGGTGGTGGCGTGGTGAGGGTGCTCCGGGTGGTTCACTTCGTGAGACCGGCGGCGAGCAGCTCCACGAAGCCGATGTCCTCGTTCGCCACCCCGAAGACCTCGGCGCGCAGCAGGGTCCGCTCCGCCCAGGCGCGGTGCGGCTTCACCTCGTTCATTTTGTTCGTGTACGCCGACCTCATGACACCCCCACCGCCCCTTTCCGGCCGCAGGATGTCCTGGGCGTCGCTGTACTCCTCGTGGCTGACGACGGACAGCGCGTGCACCGGCAGGACGTGGGAGGGGTGGATGCAGGTCTTGCCGAGGAGGCCGTTGGCCTGGTCCAGGGAGATCTCGCGCAGCAGTCCGTCCATGGAGTGCTTGATGAGTTTCTCGCGCAGCGCGACCGCCTGCACCTCCAGGAACGGGCTCTGCCGCAGCTGGGGCTTGAACATGCGTTCCTGGACGCGGAAGTACTCCCAGACGGGGCCGGTGACGGTGAAGCCGGTGCCGTCGGCGCGGGCGAGCATGTTCACCACGTCGGCGATGACCGAGGCGACGACCTGGATGTCGTAGGCCGTCATGTCGGGGCCCCGGCGCAGCCCGTAGGAGGAGCAGAAGTCGGTCACGCCCAGGCGCAGGGCGAGGACCCGGTCGCGGTACTTGTCGACGGACCGGAAGATGCCCTCCAGGACCTCCACCCGGGACTCCCGGTAGAGGAGTTCCGGGGACTCCAGGACGGGCATGGCGAACAGCCGGCGCCCGCTGGTGGCCTCGGCGTCGGTGAGGGCCTCCAGGAAGGGCATGCCGCGTTCCTCGGTGAACTTCGGCAGGACGAATCCGGACAGCAGCCGGACGGCGGGGCCGAGGCGGCGGACGAGGTCGGGTATCTGCTCCGGGGTGCGCACCCGGACGAACACCAGCGGCAGCTCCACGCCGGTCACGCCGTCCAGTTCGGCGAACTGGCTCACGAGGTTCGCCTCCCCGGCGGCGACGTCCGCGTCGCTGATGGAGTCCTCCAGGCACAGCACCATCGAGACGACACCGCGCCCGGCCTGCTTGACGACGTCGTCGGCGAGGCGGGGGCGGGTGGCCGGGCTGTAGAGGGTCGCGCCGAGGGCCGCGGAGAGCAGCCGGGCCGGGGAGTCCGCGGTGAACGCGCAGGGCTCCCGGTAGAAGAGACGTTTCCGCACCTCGAGGGCTATGTGACCGAAATGATGCATTGAACTCCCTCGGGGCCTTTGGTGCTGCGGTGACACGTCAGAAGGTGGCCGGTAATAGTACGTTCAGAACGATGTCGGCGGTTCCCACGGGGCGTTAACGCCCGATGACTCCGCCGTGTCGGCCGCCCCCCGCATTGTCGTGGCCAGGACGCAGCAGGCAGGATGACGGCATGACGCACGCGATGCTGAAGGGGTCGAACGTCCCTCTCGAGGCCACCACGGTACGCGCCGTGCTGCGCTGGTCGCCCGGGCAGGGGGTGCCGGACGTGGACGCCTCCGCGCTGCTGCTCGGCCCCGACGACCGCGTGCGCTCCGACGAGGACTTCGTCTTCTACAACCAGCCGCGGCATCCCGCCGGCACCGTCTGGCGGCTCGGCAAGAAGCGCGACACCGACGGTCTGACCGACACGATCCAGACAGACCTCGCGGGCACCGAACCCGACGTGGGGCGGATCCTGCTGGTCGCCTCGGCGGACGGCGTCACCTTCGACCGCGTCCGGGACCTGCGCATCCTGCTGTACGACGCCCGGACCCCCGACGCCGAGCCCCTCGCCTTCTTCGACATCAGGCCGGAGACCGGGCAGGAGACGGCGCTGATCTGCGGCGAGCTGTACCGGCGCGGGGAGGGCTGGAAGTTCCGGGCCCTCGGCGAGGGCTACTCCAACGGCCTGCGGGGGCTCGCCACCGACTTCGGCATCTCGGTGGACGAGTCGGAGGCCGCGGAGGAGCCCGCTGCCGCCGATCCGGCGGCCCAGGCGCCCGCGCCGCCCCGGGCGCACCCCGAGGCGCCGACCCAGGCCCACGCACCGGCCGCGCCCGAGGTGTCCGGTCCGCTGCCGCCGGAACAGCCGGCCGCCGGGGTACCGGCGCAGCCGGCGTACGGCTACCCGCCGCAGCAGCCCCCGGCCGCCCAGCCGGCGTACGGCTACCCGCATCCGGCGGCGCAGCCCGCCTACGGCTACCCGCAACAGCCCCCGGCGGCGGCGCCCGCCGCCTACGGCTTCCCGCCGGCCGGTTCGGCCCCCGACCCCGACTTCCGGCTGCCCCCGCAGGGGCCGCAGTTCATCGGACGCTAGCCGTACCGCTCCCGGAACCTGGGGCCCCGGTGCCATGCGCTAGACCTTCGTCTTGAAGCCCCGGCCCCACTGCAGTCCCCACCCGTAGAGCCGGTCGATCTCCGCCTGGAAGCCGTAGACGAACTTCACCTCGCGGCGGACGATGATCTCGTCCTTCACGTTCTCGATCATCATCACCGCGCAGGAGCGGGCCTGCGGGTGGCGTTCGTCCAGGCCGATCTCGATCCGCGGGCCGTTGCTCGGGTAGAGGGTGACCATCGCCTGGGTGCGGTCGAAGGCGGGCGTCTGGTCGTAGATGTACGCGAAGACCAGCAGCCGCCGGATGTTCTCGCGCTGGTCCAGGTTGATGTAGATCGTCTCGCCGGAGGCCGAGCCGAACCGGTCGTCGCCGCTGAGCTTGACGTACGGCGGTGCGTTGACGTCGCCGAGGTAGCCGCCGAGCGGCTGGACCACGCCCTTGGTGCCGTCCTGGAGTTCGTACAGGCAGCCCAGGTCCAGGTCGACGTTGACCATGCTCTGGCTGTGCGCGACGACCTCCGGCGGCTTGAGCGCCTTGAAGGGGTGGCGCAGCAGGCTCTCCCGCTGGGAGCCGCCGAAGTCGGACGTCCGCATGCGCCAGCTCAGGTTGATGCGCAGATGGCCGGTGGCCGCCCCCTGTTTGGTGAGGGAGACCTGCGCGTGCCGTTTGGTCAGCTCGATGGCGTTGGTGGCCGCGTTGCCCGAGTCGAAGTCCGTTCCGCGTCCGCGCCACAGTCCGTCCAGGAAGCCCATTCCCGTCCCGCCCCAAGTCCTCGTGCCTCGAACCCCGCCGTGGCCGTGCCGGGTGCCTCCAAGGGCCCCGGACGGCCGACGGGGCGGCCGGCGAGGACTGGTCCTCCGCCCGCCGCCCCGTCCAGAGCGTTCCTCACCCGGGGTGCCGTCACACCCCGGAGGCGACCTCTGTCTTCTGGTCCGTGTCCCCCTCGGCCGCCGCGAGCCGCTTGTTGCGGCGTACGGAGGACCAGAAGGACCAGCCGATCAGGACGACACCGATGAGTCCGGTGATGATCTCGTGGATCTCGTACTGGATGGTGATCAGGAGGATGAGCGCGAGGGCGCCGATCGCGTAGTGCGCGCCGTGCTCCAGGTAGACGTAGTCGTCGAGGGTGCCCTGGCGGACCAGGTAGACCGTGAGGGACCGGACGTACATGGCGCCGATACCGAGGCCCAGGGCCATCAGGACGATGTCGTTGGTGATGGCGAAGGCGCCGATCACCCCGTCGAAGGAGAAGGACGCGTCCAGCACCTCGAGGTAGAGGAACATGAAGAACGCGGCCTTGCCGGCCAGGGCGACCGCCGAGCGTGGCTTGCCCTGTCGTACGGCCTTCTCCTCCTCCTCGTGCTCGCGTTCCTCCTCCTCTTCGAGCTTGTCCTCGAAGAAGCCGGAGAGTCCGCCGACGATCATGTAGGTGATCAGACCGGCGATGCCGGAGAGCATCACCGTCTCGGCCTTGTCGACATGGGTGCCGCCGTGCTGGTGGGCGTTGGCGGCGAAGGTCATGGCCGAGATCAGCAGGATGATCAGCGCGATGCAGACCGACAGCATGTCGATCTTGCCCAGCTTGGCCAGCGGGCGCTCCAGCCACGCCAGCCACTTGATCTCCCGGTCCTCGAAGATGAAGTCCAGGAAGATCATGAGCAGGAACATGCCACCGAAGGCGGCGATCGCCGGGTGCGCGTCGGTGACGAGCTCCTGGTAGCGGTCCTTGTCGCTCAGCGCGAGGTCGACCGCCTCGATCGGGCCCATCTGGGCGCTGACCGCGACGATGACGACGGGGAACACCAGCCGCATGCCGAAGACGGCGATCAGGATGCCGATCGTGAGGAAGATCTTCTGCCAGAAGGCATTCATCTTCTTCAGGATTCCGGCGTTGACCACCGCGTTGTCGAAGGACAGCGAGATCTCGAGGATCGAGAGGATCGCCACGATTCCGAAGGCGGTCCACCCCCCGAAGAGGATCGCTGCGACCAGGCCGGCCGCGGTGACCGCGAACGACCAGCCGAAGGTTTTCAGAACCACTGGCTACCCCATCGTGTTGCGTACGGGCTCCCCCGCCGCCAAGAGTCGGCTTTACGAAACGTTGACTCCGAAGTCTAGAGCGATACCTCGCAGCCCCGACGCGTACCCCTGACCGACTGCACGGAACTTCCACTCGCCCTGGTAGCGGTACAGCTCACCGAAGATCATCGCGGTCTCGGTGGAGGCGTCCTCGCTCAGGTCGTAGCGGGCCAGTTCCTGTCCGTCGGCCTGGTTCACCACGCGGATGAACGCGTTGCTGACCTGGCCGAACGTCTGGCCGCGCTCGTCGGCCATGTGGATGGACACCGGGAAGACGATCTTGTCGCACCGGGCCGGCACCTTGGAGAGGTCGACCAGCAGCGACTCGTCGTCGCCGTCGCCCTCTCCGGTGAGGTTGTCACCGGTGTGCTCGACGGAGCCGTCCGGGCTCGTGAGCTGGTTGTAGAAGACGAACCACTCGTCCCCCATGACCCGGCCGTCGCTGCAGACCAGCGCGCTGGCGTCCAGGTCGAAGTCGGCTCCCGTGGTGGAGCGCGCGTCCCAGCCGAGCCCGACCATGACCTGCGTGAGGTTGGGTGCGGCCTTGGACAGGGAGACGTTTCCTCCCTTGGCGAGTGTGACGCCCATGATGCTGGTCCCTCCCCGGGTTCTGTTTCTCAGGTGGTCCTGCACTCCCCCAGCGGGGGCACCCCCGGGCGCCGCACGCGAACCGTGCGGCACCTGGGGGAACGGCCGTCCGACACGGCCGGTCCCGGGCGGGCCCGCCCGGGACGGTGAGCGTTCCGGCCTCTCGCGCTCAGACGTTCACACCGAAGTCCTGCGCGATGCCGCGCAGGCCGGAGGCGTAGCCCTGGCCGATGGCCCGGAACTTCCACTCCGCGCCGTGCCGGTACAGCTCGCCGAAGACCATGGCGGTCTCGGTGGAGGCGTCCTCCGACAGGTCGTAGCGGGCGATCTCGGCGCCGCCGGCCTGGTTGACGACGCGGATGAACGCGTTGCGCACCTGGCCGAAGGACTGCTGGCGGTTCTCCGCGTCGTAGATGGACACCGGGAAGACGATCTTCTCGATGTCGGCGGGGACGGCGGCGAGGTTCACCTTGATCTGCTCGTCGTCGCCCTCGCCCTCACCGGTGAGGTTGTCACCCGTGTGCTCGACGGAGCCGTCGGGGCTCTTGAGGTTGTTGAAGAAGACGAAGTTGGCATCGCTGCCGACCTTGCCTGAGCTGTTCAGCAGCAGGGCGCTGGCGTCGAGGTCGAAGTCGGTGCCGGTCGTGGTACGGACGTCCCACCCCAGTCCGACGACGATGGCGGTGAGGCCCGGCGCCTCCTTGCTCAGCGATACGTTGCCGCCCTTGCTGAGGCTGACTCCCACGAGTCCTCCATTGGTGTCCGGGGGCGGGTTGCCCCGTGGTGCGTTGGCTGTCGGATCAACGAGTCGATCCTAGTGACGGGTTCCCGGGGCTCGCATTCCCCGCGGATGAATTACAGGGTGTCGAGGGCCGCGACGTACTCGTTGAGGTCGCGGGCGTCGGGCAGGCCGTTGACCACGGTCCAGCGCACGACGCCCTCCTGGTCGATGACGAAGCTGCCGCGCACCGCGCAGCCCTTGGCCTCGTCGAAGACGCCGTAGGCGCGCGAGACCTCGCCGTGGGGCCAGAAGTCGGACAGCAGGGGGTACTCAAGGCCCTCCTGCTCGGCGAAGACGCGCAGTGTGTGGATGGAGTCGTTGGACACCGCCAGCAGCTGAGTGTCCCGGTCGGCGAACCGCGGCAGGTTGTCCCTCAGCTCGCACAGCTCGCCGGTGCACACGCCGGTGAAGGCGAAGGGGTAGAAGACCAGCACCACGTTGCTCCGGCCCCGGAAGTCCGACAGCCGCACGGTCCGGCCGTGGTTGTCCTTGAGTTCGAAGTCGGGGGCCTTGTCGCCGGCCTTGATCGCCATGGTCGCTCTTGTCCCTTCCGCGGGGGTGGGTCGCCGCTGTCCGGTCCACCCTACGCAGGGGGTACGACAGGCCGACGGACGGGCTGACCTGGTCAGCCCGTCCGGGATGCTCGTCGCGGCGGGACTACCGCTTGGACTTGGCGGCCTTCGGGGTCGCCAGGCGGCTTCCGCTCCAGTCCTTTCCGACGCTGACGCTCTTCGACGCCGTCAGGCCCGCCGTGGTGGCGGCCTCCGAGATGTCACTCGGCTCGACGTAGCCGTCACGGCCCGTCTTCGGCGTCAGGAGCAGGATGGCGCCACCTTCTTCGATGTACGTGCCGGCATCCACCAGCGCGTCCGTCAGGTCGCCGTCGTCGTCACGGAACCACAGCACAACGGCGTCAGCCACGTCGTCGTAGTCCTCGTCGACCAGGTCGTTCTCGATGACGCCCTCGATGGCCTCGCGGAGCTCCTGGTCGACGTCGTCGTCGTAGCCGATCTCCTGGACCACCTGCCCGGGCTGGAACCCCAGCCTGGCGGCAGGGTTCGTCCGCTCCTCCGCGTGGTCCGCGGTCGCGCTCACGGGTTGCCTCCTGATCATGGATTGGGAATAACTCAGCCACGCGCGTGCGCGAAGCATTGGCCGTAGTCCACACGGGCGGGACGGATCGCGCAAGTACCCGGCCGCCGAGACCGCCGAAACGGTGACGATCCGGGCCTGTTCACCGCAACCCGTGGCACGGCGTTGCCGCCGATGGTGAGGTACACCACACCCTTGTGCCCGGTTTGGGCATTCGGGAACCGTCCGTGGGTACGAGACCCGGACGAGACCGCGTCCCGGGTCCCGCGGGGCCGCACATCCGGGTTACCTCTCGGTAGAGGTGACGTTTGCGCCCCCCGGGTGGACCATGGGATCGGCGCAGACCCGGCTGCAGCACCGCGGCCGTCCTTCACGGCCCTCGACAGGTAAGGATCAGCGTGGCTTCCGCATCCGATCGCAACCCGATCATCATTGGCGGCCTTCCGAGTCAGGTCCCCGACTTCGACCCGGAGGAGACCCAGGAGTGGCTCGACTCCCTCGACGCCGCAGTCGACGCGCGCGGCCGGGAGCGGGCCCGCTACCTGATGCTCCGGCTGATCGAGCGGGCCCGTGAGAAGCGCGTGGCCGTGCCCGAGATGCGCAGCACGGACTACGTGAACACCATCCCCACCCGCGCGGAGCCGTTCTTCCCGGGCAACGAGGAGATCGAGCGCAAGATCCTCAACGCCACGCGGTGGAACGCCGCGGTGATGGTCTCGCGCGCGCAGCGGCCCGGGATCGGGGTGGGCGGGCACATCGCCACCTTCGCGTCCTCGGCGTCGCTGTACGACGTGGGCTTCAACCACTTCTTCCGCGGCAAGGACGAGGGTGACGGCGGCGACCAGGTCTTCTTCCAGGGGCACGCCTCCCCCGGCATCTACGCCCGCGCCTACCTGCTGGACCGGCTGACCGAGCAGCACCTCGACGGGTTCCGCCAGGAGAAGTCCAAGGCGCCCTACGCTCTGTCGTCGTACCCGCACCCGCGGTCGATGCCGGACTTCTGGGAGTTCCCCACGGTGTCGATGGGGCTCGGCGCGATCGGCTCGATCTACCAGGCGCGGATGAACCGGTACATGCACGCGCGCGGCATCGCGGACACCTCGAAGTCGCACGTGTGGGCGTTCCTCGGCGACGGCGAGATGGACGAACCGGAGTCGCTGGGCCAGCTGTCCATCGCGGCCCGGGAGGGCCTGGACAACCTGACCTTCGTGATCAACTGCAACCTCCAGCGCCTGGACGGGCCGGTGCGCGGCAACGGCAAGATCATCCAGGAGCTGGAGTCGGTCTTCCGGGGCGCCGGCTGGAACGTGATCAAGCTGGTCTGGGACCGTTCCTGGGACCCGCTGCTCGCCCAGGACCGGGACGGCGTGCTGGTCAACCGGATGAACACCACGCCGGACGGCCAGTTCCAGACGTACGCCACCGAGTCCGGCGCCTACATCCGCGACCACTTCTTCGGTGACGACCACCGGCTGCGCGCCATGGTCGAGGGCATGACCGACGACCAGATCCTGCACCTGGGCCGCGGCGGCCACGACCACCGCAAGATCTACGCGGCGTACAAGGCGGCCCTGGAGCACAAGGGCCAGCCGACGGTCATCCTCGCGAAGACGGTCAAGGGCTGGACGCTGGGCCCGAACTTCGAGGGCCGCAACGCCACCCACCAGATGAAGAAGCTGACGGTCGACGACCTCAAGCGCTTCCGCGACCGGCTGCACCTGCCGATCCCCGACAAGGACCTGGAGTCCGGCGTGCCGCCGTACTACCACCCGGGCCGGGACTCCGAGGAGATCCAGTACATGCACGACCGCCGCAGGAACTGCGGCGGGTACGTGCCGACCCGGGTGGTGCGCGCCAAGCCGCTGGCGCTGCCCGACGACAAGACCTACGCGACGGTCAAGAAGGGCTCGGGCCAGCAGTCCATCGCGACGACCATGGCCTTCGTGCGGCTGCTGAAGGACCTCATGCGGGACAAGGAGATCGGCAAGCGGTTCGTGCTGATCGCGCCGGACGAGTACCGCACGTTCGGCATGGACTCCTTCTTCCCGAGCGCCAAGATCTACAACCCGCTGGGCCAGCAGTACGAGGCCGTGGACCGCGACCTGCTGCTCGCCTACAAGGAGGCGCCGAACGGGCAGATGCTGCACGACGGCATCTCCGAGGCGGGCTGCACGGCCTCCCTGATCGCGGCGGGCTCGGCCTACGCCACGCACGGCGAGCCGCTCATCCCGGTGTACGTCTTCTACTCGATGTTCGGCTTCCAGCGCACCGGCGACCAGTTCTGGCAGATGGCCGACCAGCTCTCGCGCGGGTTCGTCCTGGGCGCGACCGCCGGCCGGACGACGCTGACCGGTGAGGGGCTCCAGCACGCGGACGGCCACTCGCAGTTGCTGGCCTCGACCAACCCGGCGTGCGTCGCCTACGACCCGGCCTTCGGCTACGAGATCGCACACATCGTTCAGGACGGTCTGCGCCGGATGTACGGCGGCGACGAGCAGCACCCGCACGGCGAGGACGTCTTCTACTACCTGACCGTCTACAACGAGCCGATGCAGCACCCGGCGGAGCCGGAGAACGTGGACGTCGAGGGCATCCTCAAGGGCCTGTACCGCCTCGGCGAGGGCCCGGGCGGGGCGCTGCCGGCGCAGATCCTCGCCTCCGGTGTCGCCGTGCCGTGGGCGATCGAGGCGCAGAAGATCCTCGCCGAGGAGTGGAACGTCAAGGCGGACGTCTGGTCGGCCACCTCGTGGAACGAGCTGCGGCGCGAGGCGGTGGACTGCGAGCGGCACAACCTGCTGCACCCCGAGGAGGAGCAGCGCACCCCGTACGTGACGCGCAAGCTGGCCTCCGCGCAGGGGCCGGTCGTGGCGGTCTCGGACTGGATGCGCTCGGTGCCGGACCAGATCGCCCGCTGGGTGCCGGGGACGTATCAGTCGCTGGGCGCCGACGGCTTCGGCTTCGCCGACACCCGCGGGGCGGCCCGCCGGTACTTCCACATCGACGCGCAGTCGATCGTGGTGGCGGTGCTGACGGAGCTGGCGCGCGAGGGGCACCTGGACCGGTCCGTGCTGAAGCAGGCGATCGACCGGTACCAGCTGCTGGACGTGACGGCAGCCGACCCGGGCCCGGCGGGCGGCGACGCGTAGCACGCGGTACGGCGCGCGGTACGGCGCGGAGGGCCCCCGGCGGTGCGCCGGGGGCCCTTTGCTCGTCCGGGGCCCTTTGCACGTCCGGGGCTCTTCGCACGTCCGGGGCCCTTTGCACCTCCGGGGCTCTTCGCACGTCCGGGGCCCTCTGCACGTCATGGGTCCCGGCACCCTTCGGGGCCCTCTGCACGTCATGGGTCCCGGCACCCTTCGGGGCCCTCTGCACGTCATGGGTCCCGGCACCCTTCGGGGCACGGACGCACGGTCCTTCGGCCCCGGACGCACTGCACCTTCCGGTCCCGGACGCACGGGCGGGCCCCCGGCGGTGTGCCGGGGGCCCGCCCGTGGATGACGCCGGGTCAGAACATGCCGTTGCCCCAGGTCGCCGCTCCGGCCAGCATGATGACGGCCAGGAGCGTGTCGATGGCCCCGAGGACGACGGCGACCACGGCCGGCACCGAGCGGGACCCCGCCCAGCTGCGGCCCATGGCCAGCCATCCGCAGACGATCGCCACCGGGCCGAGGACGATCCCCAGCACGAAGAACCCGGCGACCGCGCAGACGAGTCCGATGATGCCCAGCGTCGCGCGATCCGGCCCGGACTGTGACCTCATCCGGCCACGCGTGCGGGGGTGCCTGCGCGTTCCGTGTCCGAAGCTCGCCATCATCAACTCCCTGAAGGGTTCGTTGACATGGCGGGTACCCCCGCTTCCGCGCCGGATTCCTGCGGGACGCGCGGGCGCCGGCCCCTGCCTGCGCGCTGCCCCCCTCCAGCAGCGCGCAGCAGTCGGCGTCCTCCAGTCCTGCGGAGGACTTGACCCACTGTGACCTGCGGTGGCCTCCCAACGGGAGGGATCACCGCCTTCGTTCACCCTGACGAGCGAACTCGGCCGCGGGTCCGTCAGATGTGGCCCACGCCCGCACCGGCGTCCGCGTTCGCACCGCGCTTGGTGAGGAACGCGACCGCCACCGCGACCGCGGCGACGGCGGCGGCCGTGAGGGACGCCAGGCCCATGCCGGACATGAACGTGTCGTGGGAGACCTTCGTGATCGTCTCGGCGACCTCGGGCGGCATGTCCGGGGAGACCGGGGCGATGCCGAACTGGACGGCATCCGCCGTCACGTCGGCCTGCTCGGGACCGAGGGGCGGGAGCCCGGCGTCCCGCCAGTTGCCCGGCAGGTCGCTGTCGACCTTGGAGGCCATCACCGCGCCCAGCACGGCGGTGCCGAGGCTGCCGCCGATCTGCATCGCGGACTGCTGGAGACCGCCGGCCACGCCGGACAGCTCCATGGGCGCGTTGCCCACGATGACCTCGGTCGCGCCGACCATGACGGGCGCCAGGCCGAGGCCCAGCAGGGCGAACCAGAGCGACATCACGCCGCTGCCGGTGTCCGTCTCCAGCGTCGACATGCCGTACATGGCGAGGGCGGTCAGCGCCATGCCGCCGGCCAGCGGGATGCGCGGGCCGGCCTTGGTGATCACCACGCCGGCCAGCGGCGAGCCGACGATCATCATGCCGGTGAGCGGCAGCAGGTGCAGGCCGGCGTCGATCGGGCTCATGCCGTGCACGTTCTGCAGGTAGAAGGTGACGAAGAACAGGCCGCCCATGAAGGCGATGGCCATCAGCACCATCAGCACCACGCCCGCGGACAGCGGCACCGACCGGAACAGCGTCAGCGGGATCAGCGGCTCGCGGACCTGGGACTCCCAGCCGGCGAAGCCGGCGAAGAGCGCCACGGCGGCGCCGATGAACGCCCACGTCCACAGCCCGCCCCAGCCCCACTCGGGAGCCTTGATCAGCGCCCACACCAGGCAGAACATGGCGGTGGACAGCAGGACGATGCCGGGGATGTCGAAGGAGCGCGGGGCGTTCTGCGCGCGGTGGTCGAGCAGGATCCACGCGCCGAGGGCGACGGCGAGGACGCCGACCGGCACGTTGATGAAGAAGACCGACTCCCAGTTGACGTGCTCGACGAGGACGCCCCCGAGGATCGGGCCGCCCGCGGTGGAGGCGCCGATGACCATGCCCCAGATGCCGATGGCCATGTTGAGCTTCTCGGCCGGGAAGGTGGCCCGCAGCAGGCCGAGCGCGGCCGGCATGAGCAGCGCGCCGAACAGGCCCTGGAACACCCGGAAGACGATCACCATCGTGATGCCCTCGGACAGTCCGATGGCGGCCGAGGACACGGCGAAGCCGGCCACGCCGACGAGGAAGGTCTGGCGGTGGCCGAAGCGGTCGCCCAGCTTGCCCGCAGTGATCAGGGAGACCGCGAGGGCGAGGAAGTAGGCGTTGGTGATCCACTGCAGGTCGGACCAGGTGGCACCCAGGTCGATGGCGATGGCCGGGTTGGCGATGGCCACGATGGTGCCGTCCAGGGCCACCATCATGACGCCCACGGCCACGGTCACCAGAGTGAGCCAGGGGTGGCCCCGCAGCCCTGCACCGCGCTGCGCGGCCGGGGACGCGACGGGACCGTCGTCCCCCGCGCCCTTGTCGATGGTGGTCTGACTAGTCATACGCAGAAAACTAATGTCAGTCGCTGACAGTTGCCAAACCATTTCGTCATACGGTCGCCCGGCGCCCCGCGCGTATAGCCTGAACTGGGGAATCCGCCCGAGGAGGAGACATGGAGCCGGTCGGAGGCGTCGTCACCGCGGTGCCGGGGCCGGGTCTGCGGGAGCTGAAGAAGCGGCGCACCCGGGACGCCCTGGTCCGGGCGGCCCTGGAGCTGTTCGCCACCCGCGGCTACGACGGCACCACCGTCGACGACATCGCCGAGGCTGTCGGCGTCTCCCAGCGCACCTTCTTCCGCTACTTCGCCGGCAAGGAGGACGTGGCCTTCCACGTCCCGCGGCTCGCGGAGTCCCGGGTCGTCGAGGCCGTGCGTGCACGTCCGCCGGACGAGCCGCCGCTGGAGGCGCTGCGCCGGGCCGTGCTGGGCAGCTGGGACGGCATCACCGAGGCCGTCGGGCAGATCGTCCCCGTGGAGCTGTACATGCGGGTCTACCGGGTCATCGAGTCGACGCCCGCGCTGCTCGCCGCCCATCTGCGGCGCTCCACCGAACTGGAGGAGCAGCTGGCCCGCATCGTCGCCGAACGCGAGGGGCTCGACGTGGACGCCGACCCCCGGCCGCGGCTGCTGGTGGCCGCCGTCGCGGGCGCGATCCGGGTCGCCGAGCGGCTGTGGTCCGCGGGCGACGACCTGAGCGTCACGGCCATGCGGGACCTCACCACCCGGTACCTGGACCGGCTCGGTCCGGACCTCGCGGGCAACTGGCGCACGCAGTGATCCTCGCCGCATCCCCGTACCGGCACGCCGAAACGTGATACCGGTCACTTGGTTAACGCGAGACCCTCCCGTTCTCCTAGTGTGTCCTTTCAGTGACTTCCTTCGACACCTCCCCGCAGCTGAACGTCTGGCGCGCGCTGCTCGCGCTCGCCGTCGTCTTCGTCATGCTGGCGACCACCGGCTGGACGGCGATACGCAGCCAGCGGGAGGCGACCGAGCTGCAGGCCTCGCTCGACGCGTGGCGCGACGGCAGCGTCGCCGGACGGCGGCTGCCGGACCCGCAGTCGGAGCCGACCCGGCTGGCCCGCTTCTTCGCCGGCCTGAACGACGCGCAGCGCGCGCTGCTCGCCCGCCGCTATCCGCTCGCGGTCGGCAACATGAACGGCGCCCCCGTCGAACTGCGCTACCGCGCCAACCGGATCGCCCTCGGACAGGCCCGCACGGTCGAGCTGAAACGCGTCCACGACGAGAACCTCACGCCCGCCGGACAGCGGCACGCGAGCCGGCGGCTGGACCGCATCGACGCCCTGCTGCGTCCGGGCCGGCACATCCTCGCCTTCAACCCCGCCGGTTCCGGCCGGGTCGCCGAGGTCTTCGGCAGCCTGCGCCGCGCCGAACGGGTCTCGGTCGTCGTCCCCGGCGTCGACACCGACCTGCTCACCTTCCAGCGCACCCACCGCCCCCACTCGGCGCCCGTCGGCATGGCGCGGGCCCTGTACGCGGCCGAACGCGAGACCGCTCCCGCCACCCGCACCGCGGTGATCGCCTGGGCCGACTACACCGCCCCTCGCGGCCTCGGCATGGACGCGGCCACCGCGATGCGCGCGGAGGACGGCGCGGTGCGGCTGAACGCGCTGCTGCGCGGCCTGCCCGGCACCGCCCCGGTCTCGCTGTTCTGCCACAGCTACGGCTCGGTGCTGTGCGGCCTCGCCGCGGACGAACTGCCGGACCGGGTGGCCGACATCGCGGTGGCCGGCAGTCCCGGCATGCGCGTCGACAACGCCGGCGAACTGCGCACCCCGGCGCGGGTGTGGGCCATGCGGGACGCCGACGACTGGGTGCAGGACGTGCCGTACCTGGAGGTCGGCGGGCTGGGCCACGGCGCCGACCCGGTGTCCTCGCGCTTCGGCGCCCGGGTGCTGTCCGCGCGCCAGGCCAAGGGCCACAGCGGGTACTTCGAACCGGGCACGGACAGCCTGCGGAACTTCGCCGAGATCGGTGTTGGCGCATACCGCGCGGTCGACTGCGCACAGAAGAACGACGCGTGTCGGAGGGGTTTGTCCGGTACGGACACTTCCGGACGCGCGTAGAAGCGGAGAAACTGCCCTGGACGAGGGGAGGGGACGAAGATGCTCGTGCCGCATACGATGAGCCGCATGGGTGACGTACTGGCCGGATTTCATGCCGCCTGGGAGTTCGAGTCCGACTCCGTGCTCATCCGCTACGAAAGGGGCCTTCGAACACCCAAGTTGTTTCAGGCGCTCGGCACGCGACGCGTTCCGTTCGAGGCGATCGCCGGGGTGACGCTGACGCCCGGCCGGCGCGGCACCGTGGTGCTGCGCATCGCGCCGCGGCCCGGCGCGGACCCGCTGATGGAGGCGGCCGCCGGGCAGTTGAAGGAGAACTGCGACCCCTACCGCCTGGTCCTGCCCGCCGAGCGGGAGACGCTCGCCGAGTACTACGCGGACGAACTGTGCGACCGGCTCACCGAGTCCGGCCCCACCGACCACCACCTGGTGGCGGCCCCCGCGGCCCCGCTCCGCTTCAAGGCGTACGACGGCCGGGCGTCGTTCGACGGCAGCGCCGTGTCCTTCCGCTGGTTCTGGACCGGCGCGTCCTCGGCCAAGTGGAAGGCCGGTGACCAGCGCTTCCCGGTCGGCGAGTTGACCGGCGTGGAGTGGCGGTCGCCGGAGGTCTTCGAGGGGCACCTGCGGCTGCTGCTGCGGGACGGCGGGGAGGCGCCCCCGCAGCCCGACCAGGACCCCGCGGCGGTCATCTTCGGCCTCGGGTACGGACCGGTGCACGAGTCGCTGCCGTTCGCGGCGGCGGTCCTGGCGGCGGTGCGCACCAGCGAGCCCGTGCCCGCGGTGGCCGCGGTCCCCCGCCGCGACCCCGCGGACATCGCGGAGCGGATCCGGCACCTCGGGGAACTGCACCAGGCGGGCCTGGTGACGGACGAGGAGTTCTCCTCCAAGAAGGCGGAGTTGCTGGCGGAGCTGTGACGCCGGGGCCGGGGGTCCCCGGCCCGGTTAGCTCCCGTCCGGGCGACCGGCCCGGTCCACTCCGGTCCGGCGTCCGGTGCTGCCGCCGCCGTCCGGCGTCCGGCCCGGTCCACTCCCGTCCGGCGTCCGGCCCGGTTCGCTCCCGACCGGCGTCCGGTGCTGCCGCCGCCGTCCGTGCCGTGGGCGTCGTGAGCGGGAATGCTGCCGTCCGTCGTCAGGGCGTCTCCGTCGGCGTCGGTCCGCACCCGGCGTCCGCGTAGAAGTCGATCTTCCGGTCGAGCAGGGCCAGGGTGCCCTGGAGCTCTGCGATCCGGGCGCGCACGTCCTCGCGGGTCGCGACGAGGAGGCCGAGTCGCTCGGCGTAGGTGTGCTCACCCGCGCGCACCAGTTCCGCGTACCGCACCATGTCGGCGACCGGCATCCCGGTCAGCCGCAGCTTCCCGACCAGGCCGAGCCAGTCGAGGTCGCGGTTGCTGTAGCGGCGCTGGCCGGTGTGCGAGCGGTCGACGTGCGGCATCAGGCCGATCCGCTCGTACCAGCGCAGGGTGTGGGCGCTCAGCCCGGTGAGGGCGGCGACCTCGCTGATCGTGTAGTGGTCCGCGCCGTCCTGCCGCCGGCCGCCCCGGGGCGGCGTCGCGCGGGTGGTGCTGCTGGTGCCCGTGGTCTCCGTCACCGTCATGGCCTCAACGCTAGAACGCTGGAGTGCACTCCAGGCAAGCAGCGGCGGGAAAACACCGGGCGGGCGCGCAGTCCGCCCGGCTACGGTGCCCGGCATGACTGTGGTGCGCCGTGCGGTACCGGACGACGCGCAGGAAGTGCTGCGCCTGCGTCAGGTGATGATCGACTCGATGGCCCGCTCCGACCCGTCCCGGGCCTGGCACGCGGAGGCCCTGCCGGTGCTGCGGGCCCGGCTGGCCGAGCCGGACGGCCCGTTCGCCGCGTTCGTGGTGGACCATCCCCAGCGGCCGGGCGCGCTGGCGGCGCTGGTGGCCGGTTCGCTGGAGTACCGCATCGGCGGCGCCCGCAACCCGCTGGGCACGGACGGGTACGTGTTCAGTGTCGCCACCGACCCGGACGCGCGCCGCCGGGGCTATGCGCGGGCCTGCGTCCAGGCCCTGCTGGAGTGGTTCCGCGAGCACGGCGCGAAACGGGTCCGGCTGACCGCGTCCTCGCAGGCCGAGCCGCTGTACACGGCGCTCGGCTTCGCCCGCAGGCCCGACCCGTTGCTGGAGCTGACGCTCTGAGCGCTTAGGCTCGATGGCATGTCGCTGAAGAGCCTCACGCTGATCGAGAACTGGCCGGTTCCCACCGCCGCCGCGGGCGTCGTCCGCGCCGACGGCACCGTCCTGGGCACCCACGGGCCCGCCGGCCACCGCTTCCCGCTGGCCTCGGTCACCAAGCCGCTGGCGGCGTACGCGGTGCTCGTGGCGTACGAGGAGGGCGCGATCGAGCTGGACGAGCCGGCGGGCCCCGACGGCTCCACGGTCCGCCACCTGCTCGCCCACACCTCGGGCCTGGCCTTCGACGAGCACCGGGTGACCTCCGCGCCCGGGGAGCGGCGGCTGTACTCCAACGCCGGTTTCGAGCAGCTGGGGGACCACGTCGAGAAGGCGACCGACATCCCCTTCGCCGAGTACCTGCGGCAGGCGGTGCTGGAGCCGCTGGGCATGACGGCGACCTCGCTGGAGGGCTCCCCCGCGAAGGACGGCGTGTCCACCGTGGACGACCTGCTGCGGTTCGCCGCCGAGGTGCAGGCCCCGCGGCTGCTGGACCCGCGCACGGTCGCGGCGGCGATGACCGTGCAGTACCCGGGCACCAAGGGCGTCCTGCCGGGCTACGGCCACCAGAACCCCAACGACTGGGGCCTCGGCTTCGAGATCCGCGACGGCAAGTCCCCGCACTGGACCGGCTCCGCCTCCTCCCCCCGGACCTTCGGCCACTTCGGGCAGTCCGGCACCTTCCTGTGGATCGACCCGGACGCGGGCCTGGCCTGCGCCGCCCTGGCCGACCTCGCCTTCGGCCCGTGGGCCGTCGAGGCATGGCCGCCGTTCACCGACGCCGTCCTGGCGGAGGCGCGCGGCTGAGGCGGTGCGGCCCCCCGGCGGCCCGGCGGCCCGGCGGCCCGGCGGCCCGGCGGCCCGGCGGCCCGGCGGCCACGGAGAAAATCCGGTCGCGAGCGCCCCTCGGCGGGCGCTACGTTCCGGCTCCACGCGACGCGAAGGGGGCCGCCATGGCGACCGGGGACACGCGAACGGGCCGGCTGGAGCTGCTGCTCGACCAGTTCGACCAGGCCAGGGAGATGGCGCAGGTACGGCTGACGGGGCTCGGCGACGAGGAGTACCGGTGGGAGCCCGTGCCCGGCTGCTGGTCCGTGCGGCGCCGCGGCGAGGCGGTCACGCCCCGGGCGTTCGGCCCGGGTGACTGGCTGCTCGACCAGGGCGCCCCGGACATCCCGGCGAGCGAGTACGCCGAGGTGGCCCGGCAGCGGGCCGCCGGGATGACGGTCGCCCGGATCGCCGACGACTGGAGCGTGAGCACGGAGCGGGTGGAGGAGGTGCTCGCCCACCGCGGAGAACCGGAGCCGGACGTCAACCCGGTGACGACCATCGCCTGGCGCCTGGGCCACCTGCACTTCTGCTTCGCCGGCGTCTGGGAATGGACCTTCGGCGAGCGGCGGCGCGACCCGAAGCAGATCGTCGATTTCAGCCCCGAAGCCGGCCCGGCGCTCCAGGCGTTCTGGGCCCTGCTGGACCGCTGGCGCGCGAGCGTCGCCGGGGTGACCGACGCACAGCTCGACACCGTCGGCTTCTCCCAGTACCCGTACGGGTCCGACCCCGACGACCCGTTCGTCTCCGTACTGGCGGGCGCCAACCTGGAACTGATCCACCACATGGCGGAGATCGCGCTGCTGCGTGACCTGTGGGCGGCCCGGCCGGTGCGCTGACCGCGGTGTGAAGCAGCGGTGAAAACCCTGTGGAAGCGGTGTCGGTGGTGCGCTCTATGCTGCACCGCAAGATCACGCGGACGCGTCACGCGGACGCACGCGGGCCAAGGGGAGGGCGCGGCATGTTCGGCAGGCTGTTCGGCAGGGGCGGGGAGAGACCGGGGGATCCGTACGCCCTTCCGGTCCCCCGGAGGAAGAACGGGATGTACACGGTCCAGGCCCTCGGGGACACGCGGGTGTCGGCGCTGCTGGAGGCGGCCCGGGCCGGGGACTGGGAGGCCGTGAAGGCGGGGCTCGCCCCGTTCGACCTCGGCCGCGACCACCAGGTCCTGGGGGAACTGGCCGACGTGGACGGCGTGGAGGAGTGGATCGGCCGGGCCGTCGAGGAGGACAAGGAGCACCGTCCCGAGGCACTGCTCGTCTCCGGGGCGCGTCACATCGTCTGGGGCTGGGAGGCGCGGACCAGCGCACGGGCCGTGGACGTGTCACGGGAGCAGTGGCAGGTCTTCCACGAGCGGCTCCACCTCGCCGAACAGCAGTTGCTCGAGGCCGCGGAGCTGCGGCCGGAGTGGGTCACACCGTGGCGCCGGCTGCTGACGTCCGGACGCGGCATGTCGCTCGGCGACACGGTCAACGAGACGCGGTTCGAGGCCGGTCTGCGCCGCGAGCCGCTGAGCCTGGAGCTGCACACCGAGTGGCTGTCGCACCTGCAGCCCCGGTGGGGCGGCGAGCAGGGGGCGGCCCTGGCGTTCGCCCGCGAAGCGTCCGCCCGCGCGCCCGAGGGCCACCGCCTCGGCTGCCTGGTCGCCATGGCCCACATCGAGGAGTGGGTCGAGTCGGACGACCAGGAGTGCCTGGACCGGCCGGAGATCCAGTCCGAGCTGGCGGAAGCCGCCCGGCGCAGCATCCTGCACCCCGACTACGAGCGACTCCCGGGCTGGCACGGCGACTTCAACATCTTCGCCATGGCGCTGGCCCTGTCCGCCGAGAGCACCGTGTGCCGTCGCGTCTTCCACGAGCTGGACGGCGCGTACACCGAGTGGCCGTGGACGTACATGGCGCGGCCGGAGAAGATGTACGCCCTCTACCGGCGCCACGCCTGACCCCACGGCAGGCGCCACCGGGGCGGGGCCGCATCCGCGGCAGGCGTCCGGCACTTCGCGCCGTCGGCGTGTGGCTGCGCCAGCCGTCCCGCCCGGACCGCCCGTCCCGCCCAGGCCGGTCGAGGCCCGATCGGGAACCGGTCGAGGGCAGCAGGACCGACGGCAACGGACGGCGACGGGCGACCGCCCGCAGCCCCGCCGTCCTCCGGCCGCCGCGGCCCATCCATCCGTATCCGTCGCCGGCAGCCCCCACGCTGGCTCCTCCCCCCTCATCGCCCTTGCTCCCCTACTCACCCTCTCTCACCCCGGACTGCCCGATGACTCTGCCCGACACCGCCCCGGACCCGGCCGGCGCCGACCGCACCTTCCAGGTGGACCTGCGCGGCCTCGTCGACCTCCTCTCCCACCACCTCTACTCCAGCCCCCGCGTCTACCTGCGGGAACTGATGCAGAACGCGGTGGACGCGCTCACCGCCCGGCACGCTCTCACGCCGGACGCCCCCGCCGACGCGTTCGGCATCCGCCTGTACGCCGACGGGGAGGTGGTGCGCGTCGAGGACGACGGCGTCGGACTCACCGAGGCCGACGTGCACGCCTTCCTCGCCACCATCGGCCGCAGCAGCAAGCGGGCCACGGGGGCCTCCCCGGACGGGGCAGCCGGAGGCGTGGGGCGGATCATCGACCAACGAGCCGACTTCATCGGCCAGTTCGGCATCGGTCTGCTCTCCTGCTTCCTGGTCGCCGACGAGATCCACGTGCTGAGCCGCTCCGCCCGCACGCCCGACGCGCCCGCCGTGGAGTGGCGGGGACGCGGCGACGGCAGCTACAGCGTGCGCGCCCTCCCGGCCTCCGCCCGTCCCCGGCCCGGGACCACCGTCACGCTGACGCCGCGCGCCGACGCGGGCGAGTGGACGCGCCCGGCCCAAGTGCTCACCCTGGCCCGGCACTTCGGCTCGCTGCTGCGCCACCCGGTGACCTTCCACGACGGCCCGGACGGCGGCACCGGCACCCCGGTCAACCCCGAGGCGGCACCCTGGGCCCGGTCGTACCCGACGCCGGGGGCCCGGGCCCGCGCGCTGGCCGCGTACGGCGAGGAGGTGTTCGGGTTCACGCCGCTGGACACCATCGAACTGGACCTGCCGGCCGTCGGGCTGAAGGGCATCGCGTGCGTCCTGCCCGAGGCGGTGCCCGCCGGCCGGCGCCACGGCCACCGTGTGCACCTGAAGGGCATGCTGCTGTCCGAGCAGGCCGAGGAGATCCTGCCGGAGTGGGCGTTCTTCGTCCGCTGCGTCGTGGACGCCGAGAGCCTGCGCCCGACCGCGTCCCGGGAGGCGCTGTACGAGGACGACACCCTCGCAGCGGTCCGCGACGCCCTCGCCGACCGGCTGCGGGCGTGGATCGCCCGGGCCGCCGCCAGCGACCCGGAGCTGCTCGGCCGCTTCCTCCAGACGCACCACCTGGCCGTGAAGTCGCTCGCCGTGCACGACGACGAGATCCTGCGCATGCTGCTGCCCTGGCTGCCGTTCGAGACCACCGACGGACACTGCACCCTCGACGAGTTCGCGCGCACCCACCGCACCGTGCTGGTGACGTCCAGCGTGGAGGAGTTCCGGCAGGTCGCCTCCATCGCCTCGGCCGCCGGGCTCGGTGTCGTCAACGGCGGCTACACCTACGACCGGCAACTGGTCCACCGGCTGCCCGAGATCCGGCCGGAGACGAACGTCGCCGACCTCGACCCGGCGACCCTCACCGCCCACCTCGACCCCGTCGACCGGGAGACCGAACTGGCCGCCGCCGCCTATCTCGCGCAGGCCCGGGACGCCCTCGCCGTCTTCGACTGCGACGTCGCGCTGCGCACCTTCCAGCCCGCCTCCGCCCCGGCGCTCCTGGTGGACAGCCGCGAGGCCCGGCACGAGCGCACCCGGTCCCGGCTGGCCCGGGAGCAGGAGGGCGGCCTGTGGGGCGACATCCTGGGCGCCCTGCAGCAGGAGGCGCCCCGGGCCCAGCTGATCCTCAACCAGCTGAACCCGCTGGTGCGCACGGCCGTCGCCATCGACGAGCCGGACCTGGCCCGCACCAGCGCCGAGGCACTGTACGGGCAGGCGGCGCTGCTGTCCCGGCGTCCGCTCAGGCCCGCCGAGTCCAGTCTGATCAACCGTTCCTTCCTCGACCTTCTCGCCCACGCCCTGCGCAAGGACAGCTGACGATGCCGACCACCGCACCCCAGACCACCGACGAGCTGTACGAGGCCCTCCGGGAGAACGACGCGCGCCCCTACGGCCGCACCCGGACCGTCACCGCCGAGGAACTCGTCGACGCCGCCGAGCAGTTCCAGGAGACCCGGCCGCTGATCGACGCCCTGCTGGAGCTCCAGGAGGCGTACACCTACGGCGCCGAGCCCCGGAAGTCGCCCGTCGTCTTCGCCCGGGTGCTCTCGCTCTTCGACGAGCAGCCCGACGTCTTCGACGAGCGGCTGCGGCACCAGCTGTTCTGGCGGTTCAAGTGGGTCGCCAACGCCCTGCGCGCGCTGCCCGAGATACCGCTGACCAGCCTGCGCCAGTGGCTGACCGAGATGCGCGACCGCTACGAGAAGGCCGGGCTGGACCTCCAGCCGTACTACGGGCAGGCGTACCAGCTCGCCGCGCACACCGGGGAGGACACCGCCCTCGCCTACGAGCTGTGGGCGGGCCGGTCCCGCTCCCGGCTCAGCGACTGCGAGGCGTGCGAGACCTGCGAACGCGCCCTGTACCACCTGGCGGCGGGCGACGACGAGCGGGCGCTGCGCGCCTGGGAGCCCGTCCTGGCCGGGAAGGAGTCCTGCCGGGAGGAGCCGGCCCGGTCCGTCTCCTACACGCTGCTGCCGCTGCTGCGGCTGGGCCGCGCGGACGAGGCGCGCTCCCTGCACCTCGCCGGGTACCGGGCCTGCCGCCGCAACCCCTCGATGGCCGGGGAGGTCGGCCGGCACCTGGAGTTCTGCGCGTTGACCGGCAACGAGGCGCGCGGTCTGGAACTGCTCGCGGAGAACCGGACCCTGTTCGACGAGGTGGACTCGCCGCGGGACGTGCTCGACTTCCTCACCGGGGTGGAGGTCCTGCTCCAGCGCGTCGAGGCCCTCGGCCACGGTGACCTGCCGGCCGCCGGGCCCGCGGGCCGCGCCTGGACGGTGAGCGCGCTGCGCGCCGACGCACGCGACCGCGCCGACGGCCTGGCCGCCCGCTTCGACGCCCGCAACGGGACCCCGGCCCACACCGACCGCCGCCGGGCCCGCCTGGACCGCACCCCGCTGCTCGACGCGCTGGAGCTGACCCTGCGCCCGCGCGGCCTGGACGACGTGGCCCCGGCCGCGCCGGCCGCCCATGCGGGCGGCGGCGACGCGGAGGAGTCGGTGGCCGAACTCGTCGTGCGGGCGCGGGCGCTGGAGGAGGAGGGGCATCCGGACGCGGAGGCGTGCTGGGAGCGGATGCGCACCCTCGTCGCGGCCCGCGACTACGCACACCCCGACGACCCGGCGGTGGGCCCGCGCGTGCGGCTGCACGCCGACCTGCTGTCCGACGAGGCGGGCCGGGCGAGCCTGCGGGACGCCTACGCGGAGGCGGTCGCCCTGCACGAGGAGGCCGCGGGCCTCTACGAGGACGCGGACCTGCCGGGCCACGCGGCCCTCGCCCGCGCGAACGCCCTGCTGGCCGCCGCGCAGCTGCCGCCGTCGCCGGACACCCCCGATGCCGGTGCCGGTACCGATCCCGGTGCTGACGCCGGTGCCGGTGCGGCGGCCGAGGCGTCCGACACCGCCGGTGCTCCGGCCCTCGCCCCCGCCCCCTCCACCGACGCCGACGCCGACGAGGCGAGGGCGGTGCAGGTCGCGGCGCTCACCGCCGCGCACGCCGCCCTGGTCGAGTTGCACGAGGAGACGGCCGGGCTGGCCCCGTACCAGGAAGGGCGTCTGCTGCGGCTGCGGGCGACCGCGCTGGGCCTACGCCTGCAGACCTCGCGCGACGAGCAGCACGCGGTGCCGGCCCGCGCCGAGATCGACCTGCTGCACACCTTCGCCACCCGGCACGACCTCGCCGGCCAGATCGCCGGGGCACTGATCCTGCGGGCGACCACCCACGCCCTGACCGGCGAGCTCCCGGTCGCGCTCGCGGAGACCGACGGTCTCCTGGCCAGGCTGCGGGAGCACGGCCCGGCCTGGCACCTGCCCCGGGCGCTCGCCCTGCGCGGCCGGCTGCACCTCGGCCTCGGGGACCCGCAGACCGCGTACTCCGAGCTGTCCGAGGGGCTGCGGCTGGCCGCCGAGTGGCCGGCCGGGGCGATGGACACCTCCCGGCTGCACGCGGACCTGGCGGAGACCTGCATGCACCTGGGCCGCCCGGAGGAGGCGCTGCGGCACTTGAGCCGGGCGGCGGAGCAGGACCTGCGCCGGGGCGACCGGTTCGACGCGTTCTGCACGTACAGCAACGCGGCGCAGCTCAGCCTGGACCTCGGCCGCGTCGAGGACGCCATCGCGCTGCTCGACTCCCTGCTCGTCGAGCCGGACGTCGTCGCCGGGGAGCTGGACGACCGGCTCGTCGCCCAGCTGCGCCTGACCCGGGCCCGCGCGCTGCGGGCGGGGGACGATCTGAAGGCCGCCACGGCGGAGTTCGTCGCCCTCGCGGCCGAGTCGGCGGGCTGGGACGACGATCCGGGCAGCCACGCCATGATCGCCGCCGAGACCGCCGTACTGCTCGGTGAGGCGGGCGAGTTCGGGCAGGCCCGCAAGGTCGTGGACCAAGCGCTGGCCGCGCACGCCCGCGAGCCCCGCTACGAGCCCCTCAGCAACTGCCTGCGCGAACTCGCCCGCCTGAAGGCGCAGCAGGAGGGGCCGGACGGCCTGGCCGAGGCCCGCGCCTTCCTCGCCGACGCCGCCCGGATCGCCGACGAGGCCCGCGCCGTCGGCTACCAGGCGCACGGCCGGTCCCTGGACACCGCCCTGGCCTACGAGCACGGGCGGGTCAACGCCTACGCCGGTGCCTACGAGGAGGCCCTGGCCTCGCTGGAGCGGACGCTCGGGCTGCTGGGAGACCCGGGCGAGGATCCCGAGCAGGCCGGGGAATGGGCAGAGACGGTGCGCCTCGCGGGTGCCGTGGAGGGCATCTACCTGGAGCGCACCGCCCCCGCCCTGACCCGGCTCGACGCCGCGGTCCCGCGGCTGACGGCGCACGGTCACACCCAGGAGGCGGCGGCGCTGACCGAGCTGGCGGCGAGACTGCGCGACGAGGCGTGAGGGGATGCCCGGCGCGGGGTGGTGGGCGAGTCCCCGTTCCCGCGCCGGACACTCCGGGTGACCGTCGAGCCGCTGGCTCCGCACATGGGGCCGTGCGGCACGGACCGGTGCGAAGGGGACGTGACGTGCGGGGATGCGCTTCCTTGGCCGCGATGTGACGGTGATCTCGTTTACCGAGCGTATCTGTACCGTTTGATGACCTTGTGTCATTTCCCTTGTGTGGCACGGGCGTTAACGCCTCGGTCAACCCCTTGTGCAATCCGCGTAGAACATTCAATCTTTCGCTGGCGACAGGCACTCGCGATCACGGTCCCCACTCGTCCGTGTTTGGCATGTACCTGACTTTCGCCCGTCCGGTGACCCGGTGCGGGCGTTCGCTCCGCGTGCCTCCTGCGGGTGGCGCACGGCCCCCACACTCCCCACCTGTCGAGGAGGAACCCTCAGATGGCAGTGAAGCGAAACGCCGGACGCAGATCGGTCGCCGGTATCGGCTCCGTCGCCGCGGTCGCGCTCGCCGGCGGTCTTCTCACCGCCCTCCCCGCCCACGCCGCGGAGCCCGCGGTCGGGCCCATCGCCCACGCGGACGCCCCGAACGCGGTCGAGGACAGCTACATCGTCACCCTCAAGCCGGGCACCGAGGCGGCCTCCGCCAAGGGCAAGGGCGTCGCCAAGAAGCACGGCGCCGAGGTCGACCACACATTCCGCGATGCCCTCAACGGCTACACCGTCGAGGCGTCCGAGACGGAGGCCGCGCGGCTGGCCGCCGACCCGTCGGTCGCCCTGGTCGAGCAGAACCGCACCTTCACCATCCAGGCGACGCAGACCAACCCGCCGTCCTGGGGCCTGGACCGCATCGACCAGACGGCACTGCCGCTGAGCGGTTCCTACACCTACGACGACACGGCCGGCCAGGGCGTGACCGCGTACATCATCGACACCGGTGTGCGCATCTCCCACAGCGACTTCGGCGGACGCGCCCGCAACGGCTACGACGCCGTGGACGGCGACAACGTCGCCCAGGACGGCAACGGTCACGGCACCCACGTCGCCGGCACGGTCGCGGGCAGCGCACACGGCGTCGCCAAGAAGGCCAGCATCGTCGGCGTCCGCGTCCTCGACAACAACGGCTCCGGCACCACCGCCGGCGTGATCGCGGGCGTCGACTGGGTCGCCGACAACGCGGTCCTGCCGGCCGTCGCCAACATGTCGCTCGGCGGCGGCGCCAGCACCAGCCTCGACAACGCCGTCCGCAACGCCATCGCCGCCGGTGTCACCTTCGCCGTCGCCGCGGGCAACGAGTCGACCACGGCGACCGGTTCCCCGGCCCGCGTGTCCGAGGCGATCACCGTCGGCGCCACCACCAGCACGGACGCCCGCGCGAGCTACTCCAACTACGGCTCCAACCTGGACATCTTCGCGCCGGGCTCCTCCATCACCTCCGCCTGGCACACCGGCGACAGCGCCACCAACTCCATCTCCGGCACCTCGATGGCCACCCCGCACGTGGCGGGCGCCGCCGCCCTCTACCTCGCGGACAACCCCTCGGCCACCCCGGCCCAGGTCACCTCCGCGCTGCTGTCGAGCTCCGTCTCCGGCGCCGTCGGCAACCCGGGCAGCGGCTCCCCGAACCGCCTCCTGCACGTCGGCGGCAGCGGCGGCACCACCCCGCCCCCCGGCAAGACCTTCACCAACTCCACGGACTACCGGATCAACGACCGGTCCACCGTCGAGTCCCCGATCACCGTCACCGGCGTCTCCGGCAACGCCCCTTCCGCCCTGAAGGTGCCGGTGAACATCGTCCACACCTACATCGGTGACCTGACGGTCCAGCTCGTCGCCCCCGACGGCTCGGTCTACACCCTCAAGTCGGCCGGCACCGGCGGCTCCACGGACAACATCAACACCACGTACACCGTGAACGCCTCCTCGGAGACCGCCAACGGCACGTGGAAGCTCCGCGTCACCGACAGCTACTCCGGCGACACCGGCTACATCAACAGCTGGGGCCTGACCTTCTGACACCCCGCACCGCCCGACTCTCCGCCCCGGCAGGGATCATCCTGGCGGGGCGGAGTGCTTGTCCCCGCACATTGCCGTCTGCCGCCCCACCAGCCCCCGCCCCCGTCGGGGCAGCCGGTTCATCGACCTGCCTCATCGGCGAGAGCCGCCGCCCACAGTCCGCGAACCAGCGCGACTGCCGCGTCAAGCGTCGGCGGGACGCTCGTCACCAGGTCCTGCGCCAGCTCCGGGTAGCTGTCGCGCCACCGGGGCGGAGGGTCGGGGAGTTCGTCCGGGACGTCGTGGGTGCCCCGAACGGCAAAGACATGCCGTACGGCCGCAGCCAACGCCGCGTCCCCCGTCAGCCCGTCCTCGGCCAGCAGGACGAGGTCTGCCAGATCCTTGACCCGCGTGTTGGGCCGGTCGCCGTAGTCACGGGTGAGCGCGTGCAGTTTCTCCGCGAAGTGCTGGCGGCGATCCACGGCCTCCATGGTCCGCTGCTAAGTGCCCGCAAATGCAAGAGCGTTGGGGAGAGGAAGGCGCTCGGTCCGGGCGATCTCTTCGCCGCGGTCCACAACGTCCACGCGAACCTGTGAGAAGAGCTTCCCGGCGAGGTGGGCCTCGACAGAGAAACGCCAACCGCCTCGGCCCGCCGCGTCCGCAGTCAGTATCACCGGTGCGCTCACCCGAAATTGGAACCAGTCCCCGTCGGGATCGGCCGACAGAGATTCGATCAGCATCTCCCGGACCTCGCTCGCGTCCGTGCTCGAACCGTCTTCGGGCCGCACGGCCACATCCAGATCCTTGGTCGTGCGGGCACGGCCGGTCAGCCGGAACTCCATCGCCGCACCGCCCTTGAGCACCCAGCGGCCGACGGGGTCTCCCGCGAGACGCGCTGCCATACGGTCGAAGACGACGAGACGACGAGACGACGGCTGCGGCTCAGGTCGGCGCCGGATGCGTCCGCATCCCGTTTCAGCCGCGTCTCGAGTGCTCGACGGAGGCCCACGGCGTCGCGGTAGCGGCCGCTCACAGCAGCGCCCTCAAAGCCCGTTCCACTCCCAGCTCGGCACGTGCACCCAGCGACTGTGCCGCGTGCAGCAGTCTCCGGCGGGTCGCGATCCCTCGATCCAGCGCCTCGGCCACGGCACTGTCGATCACATCCTGATCTTCGTCGTCCGCCGCGCATTCGGCGATCGCGCGTGACGGAACCGTCACCCGGTACCCCGCCCGGTCCTCGATGTCCGTGTCGGCCAGCTCCGCACGGTGCAGCGTCACCACGTCCGACGTGCGCCGGAAGCCACGCGGCACGGTTAGGTGGATCCGGGACGGGTTGGCCGTCCCGAGGTCGTGAACGGCAAGGGCCGTCGCGTGCGAGACGACTGCCTGTCCCTTGCTCCACAGCGTCCAGCGCACCAGTTGCTCGTCACCCTCGTCCGGCAGATCGCTGAATTCCCGGAACCGGTATACGGCCCGGTCGATCACCAGCCAGTTGCCGCGCTGGGCGTGATAGCGCTGAGCCTGGTAGGAGTAGCCGGCCTCCAGGGCTTGTGCAGCGGTGAAGAAGCCGCGCTGTCCGGCGGCGGTCCGCCAGAGAACTGCACGCCTGTCCTTACACTCCGTGAGCAACCACATCACCTCAGAAAGTCGCCTAACTCGCAGAATACTTTAGTTCCCGGAGTGTGACCTGGCAGAAAACTAAAGTTTTCTTGTCACTTCCCGGCCGTGGCCTCGGGACAGGAAGCCAAGCCGAGCCGCTCGGCTGCAGCGGCGGACGCCCCTCGCCCGGCGCAGTACCCGCACCTCCCGCAGCAGCAGCTCCGCGTCACCGACAGCTACTCCGGCGACACCGGCTACACCAACAAGCTGGGGCCTGGCCTTCTGACGCCCGCACTGCCCGACTCCGCCCCGGCAGGGGTCATCCTGGCGGGGCGGAGCCCTGTCCGGCGGCGGTCCGCCGGAGGGCTGCACGGCCGCATTACACGCGGTGAGCACAGGTCACCTGGCCAGGACCCAAGAGGAGGGTGGTGGCCGCGGTGGCAGGGGGGCCAGCACCACCCCGGAACGGGCCGCCAGCCGGATGGGCCGCGGCGCCGGCCCTCCGTAGCGTTCCTGCCATGGAGATGACGAAGAGCGCACGGTGGGGCCGGTCCGGACGGTGGCGTGCGGGGCTGGCCATGGCCGGGGTCGCCGCGATCGGGACGGTATCGCTTCTCGGGCCGGGCACCACGGCCGAGGCCATGGGCGCCGGCGGTGGGGACGCGCGGTCGCGGCTGCAGCGGGACGCGGACGCGGTACGGGACACGGGAGCCACCGGGCTGACGGTGCGCTCCCGTGACGCGGCCGGGCGCGAGACGCGGGCCCGGTCCGGCACCGCCAGCCTGAAGGACGGGGGCCGGGTGCCCTTCGACGCCTACTACCGCATCGGCAGCGACACCAAGACCTTCACGGCGGTGGCCGCGCTCCAGCTCGTCGGCGAGGGCACGCTGGGCCTGGACGACACCGTCGAGCAGTGGCTGCCCGGGGTGGTCGCCGGCAACGGCAACGACGGCAGCCGCATCACCCTGCGCAACCTGCTCCAGCACACCAGCGGCCTGGCCAATTACACGGACATCGCCTTCGAGGACCCGGCGGAGCTGACACCCGAGCGCTTCCACGCACAGCGGTTCCGCTCGCAGACCTCCGAGGAGCAGGTCGCCATGGCGATGGAGCGCGCTCCCGGCTGGCTGCCGGACGCGGACGATCCGGGCGCCGAGACGCAGTGGGCGTACTCCAACACCAACTACGTGCTGCTCGGGATGGTCATCGAGAAGGCCACCGGCAACCCCTGGGCGCAGGAGGTGCACGACCGGATCATCGAGCCGCTGGGACTGCGCCGCACGCTGATACCGGACACCTCGCCGTACGTGCCGATGCCGACGGCCGCCGGGTACACGCAGTTCCCCGGCCGGGACGACCTCACCGACACCACGCTGGCCGTAGGCGGCGGCGCGGACGGCGGCATCATCAGCACCACCCGCGACATGAACACCTTCCTGCGCGCCCTGATGGACGGCCGGCTGCTGCCGCCGGAGCAGCTGAAGCAGATGCGCACCACCGTCCCGGCGCCCGACTACGCCACCGACGGCAGGACCCGCTACGGGCTCGGCCTCGCCTGGCGTCCGGCCGAGGGCTGCGCGGGCGGTATCTGGTACCACGGCGGCACGTCCTTCGGCACCGCCTCCGAGACCGCCGTCACGTCCGACGGCCGGGTGTCGGCCGCGGCCGCCGTCTTCACCACGCGCTTCGGTGACGAGAAGCGCTTCCTCGAACAGGCGGAGGCCGCGGTCCGCCTGCTGGACCGGGCGGTGTGCGGCGACTGGAAGCGCGGGTGATGTGGGGCGGCGCACGCCTGCCGCAGGGGTCGTAGTCGGGAACGGGCCCCTGCCTCCCGGGTCACCGGCACTCTGACCACACCGTTTCGCCATGACCGCCGGGCAGGACGCTCACCCCCCATCGGTCCGTCACCGCGTCGACGATCACCATCCCGCGCCCACCCTCACCAAGCCCGTCCCCTGCGCCCCTCACCGGCAGCTCCGGACAGCCGCGGGCGACCTCCACCCGCACCCGGTCCGGGTGGTCTTGGATGAGGCAGTACTGCACAGGCAGAGGACGTCATCTCCGTCCATATGACGGCCAACTCCGAAACCATCACAGAGGCCGAGCTTCGTTACGCTCGCGTGCAGGCCGCCGCCCTCTGTGTGCAGGGCTCGGCGGAACCGATCGCCCGGTTGATGGAGGATCACTATGGAGACCACTCCCAGCCCGAGTAACACCCTGTGACGCAAGTCCAGTTACAGCGCCCCCCGTTCATACCTTCGGGTGCTCGCTACGGCTCGGCTGCAGCTGAGAGAAACCCGCAGCCGGGCCGGCGGTACCTCTATCCAGTGCGGCTGCGTCCAGACTCCGAGGAGGACACACGTCACGATGTTCATGTTCCCACTTTTTCTTGGCATGGTCAGCCTTGCTCTCGGCTTGGCAACAAGGAACAATTATCGCGGATTCCGAGACTGGCTGGTGAAATCACCCGTGAATATCGCTCCGGGCGATGAAAGAGTTTCAGACGTTTTCAATAAGGTCGGCGGGAACGCCATCAGGATGGGCATATTCATGACGATCTTCGGGGTCGTCTTCGCGATTTTTTCGTGAACCCTTAACCTCACCTGACTCACGAAAACAGAGGCGCAAGCAGCATGACTCTTATCCTCTGGATGTTCCGCATCGCATTCATCTCAGCCGGCCTCCTGTTCCTCACCTTGGGAGCCTTCCTGATACTCAAGAAAAAGCTCCCGAAATTTCGACCATTCGACACGCAAGAGCCCCTAACGGGAACGCTCCTCACTTTCCCCGGAGGTCTACGGACTCTAGGGGCGCTCTGGACATTCATCGGAATGTTGAGTATTTTCTTTGGCCTGATGAGTTTTCTTTGACAGGTCGACGCCATCAGGTGGCATACGTCCGGTGAGGGCATGCGCAACCCCACCGCCGAGATCCACGCGTTCATCGCAAACGTTGCGGAGTAGCTGAACGATCCCGGATCCCTGAGCGTTTTCAGCGCTGCCTCTCCAGGGTGAGGACGGCTTTGGTGACTGACGTCATGCGGTTGGGGCTGATCCGGGACCTTCGGAAGATCCGC
>NZ_JBIWOK010000017.1:0-151519 GCF_044767675.1 Streptomyces sp. NPDC101219 | reverse complement strand
CCGGGGGGGCCCGGCCGTCCGTGCGGGCCCGGCCGGCCGTGCGGGCCCGGCCGTCCGGCGCCGCGCGCCGGCGCGGCGCCGGACGGCCTGTCCCGCCGGGTCCGTCGGGAACGGTCCGGCCGGAGGGGTGCGGGCGGGTCAGACGGCGAGCGCCTGGGCGCGGCGCTTCACCTCCGTGCCGCGGTTCTCACTCAGGGCCTGGGCGGGCGTGCCCGGCAGGCTGGGGTCGGGGGTGAAGAGCCACTCCAGCATCTCTTCGACCGTGAAACCGTCGTCCCGCAGCAGCGTCAGGGTGCCCACCAGGCCCTTGACGACCTTGTCCCCGTCGATGAAGGCGGCGGGGACGTGCAGCGCGCGGTTCTCACCACGGCGTACGGCGATGAGCTGGCCCTCCTTGACCAGCTGCCGGACGCGCGTCACCTCGACGCCGAGCTGTTCGGCGATGTCGGGGAGGGTGAGCCACGCGGGGACGAGAGCATCGATGTTTGCGTCAATCTCGGTCACGGGACAAGCCTGCCACCCTGCACCGACAGTCGGAAGCCGGGCCCGCCGCCCGGGCCCGCGGGCGCGTCGCGTCCGGGGCCGTCCCGGAGCGCGGCACCGGGGGTGCGGGGGCCTGTCCCGGGAGCCCGCTGCCGCGCGCGGGCCGGGTCAGCGCGCGGGCCCGGTTCGGCGCGCGCGGGCTCGGGTCAGCGCCCGCGGGCCCGGGTCAGGCCGTCGCCGACTTGAGCGGGCGGGCCGGATCGGCCAGCAGGTCCGGGTCCATGGAGGCGCCCGCCTCGATCAGCCGGCGCCCCTGCGCCAGGTCACGGGGGCGTCCCACCGCCAGCAGCGCGACCAGCCGGGTGCCGCGCAGCCAGCAGACGGTCCAGGCCGGGTCGGCGGGGTCGCCGCGCCACACGGTGCGGTCGGCGTCCGCGTGGTGTCCCGCGTACTGGACGAAGCGGCCGAACTGCTCGGACCAGAAGTACGGCACCGGGTCGTAGACCGCGGGCGGCTCGCCGGTGCGCTCCCGGAGGATGTTCGCGGCCACCGTGCGGGGCCCCTGGAGTGCGTTGTCCCAGTGGTGCACGAGCAGGCGCTCCCCGTAGCGGGCCGACGGGAAGGACGCGCAGTCGCCCACGGCGTACACCTGCGGCGCGCCGGCCCGCAGGTGCCGGTCGGCGACGACCTCGCCCTCCGCCCCGAGCGCGATCCCGGAGCCGGTCAGCCAGCCGGTGGCCGGGCGGGCGCCAATGCCGACGACCACCGCGCCGGCGGGCAGCCGGGTGCCGTCGTCGAGCAGGACGGCCCCGGGCTCGGCGCTCCGCACGCGCGTGTGGGTGCGCAGCGCGACCCCCGCGTCGGCGTACCAGGCGGTCATCGGCGCGGTCACCTCGGCGGGCAGGGCCTGGGCGAGCGGCCGGCCGGCGGCCTCGACGACGGTGACGGCGCAGCCGGCCCCGCGGGCGGCGGTGGCGAACTCGGCGCCGATCCAGCCCGCGCCGACGACCACGACGTCGTGCCGGCGGGCCAGCAGCGGCCGGAGCCGGGCGGCGTCGTCGAGGGTGCGCAGCAGATGGACGCCGGGCACGCCCTCGGTGCCGGGCAGCCGGACCGGTTCGGCGCCGGTCGCGACGACCAGGACGTCGTAGGGGACGGGCCCGGCCTCCGTGTCGAGCACCCGGTCGGCGGGGCGCAGGCCGAGGACCTCGCAGCCGAGCCGCAGTTCGATGCCGAGGTCCTCGAAGTCGACGTCGAACGCGGAGTCCTCGGCCTTGCCGAGCAGCACCGCCTTGGACAACGGCGGCCGGTCGTACGGCTGGTGGGGTTCGGCGCCGATCAGGGTGACCGTGCCGGTGAAACCCTGCTCCCGCAGGGCGACCGCGGTCTGCACCCCCGCCATGCCGGCGCCCGCGACCACCACCCGGCGCGTGTCGGACGGTCCCGGTTCCCGCGTCTGCTCGCTCACCTGATCACCATAGGCACCCGGAAACGTGTCGGTCAGTCCCGTCGCGCCGTGAGCCGCCGCACAGCCCGGAGCCGCGCGCGGGGCGGGCGGCGCGGACCGGGCCCCCTGCAAGCGCGGTGGCCCGGGGACTAGGGTGACCGGCGTAAGCACTCGCGGGAGTCCGGACGCACCGGGCTGAGAGGGAGGCTGGCGGCCTCCGACCGTACGCACCTGATCCGGGTCATGCCGGCGAAGGGAGGGGCTGGACGCCCATGTCGCCCACACACACCTCGAACACCCCACCGACCTCGGACGTACTCGTCGTCGGGGGCGGGATCATCGGACTGGTCACGGCCTGGCGGGCCGCGCAGCGCGGTCTCACCACGACCCTGGTGGACCCCGAACCGGGCGGCGGCGCGGCCCAGGTGGCCGCCGGCATGCTCGCCGCCGTCACCGAACTCCACTACGGCGAGCAGACGCTGCTCGGGCTGAACCTCGCCTCGGCCCGCCGCTACCCCGACTTCGCGGCCGAGCTGACCGAGCTCACCGGCCGGGACCTCGGCCATCGCCGGTGCGGCACCCTCGCGGTCGCGCTGGACGCCGACGACCGCGCGCACCTGCGGGAACTGCACGCCCTCCACGAGCGGTCGGGGCTGGAATCGCAGTGGCTGACCGGGCGGGAGTGCCGTCGGCTGGAGCCGATGCTCGCGCCGGGCGTGCGCGGCGGGCTGCGGGTGGACGGCGACCACGCGATCGACCCGCGGCTGCTGGCGGCGGCCCTGGTGACCGCGTGCGAGCGGTCCGGGGTGGTGCTGCACCGCGCGTGGGCGGACCGGCTGACCGTGGTGCGGGACCGCGCGACGGGCGTGGTCACCGCGGACGGCACGGAGCTGGCCGCCGGGCAGGTGGTCCTGGCGGCGGGCAGCCTCAGCGGCCGGCTCGCGGGCGTCCCCGAGGACGTGCTGCCGCCCGTGCGGCCGGTGAAGGGCCAGGTGCTGCGGCTGACCGTGCCAGGGCACCGCGCGCCGTTCCTGAACCGGACGGTGCGCGCGGTGGTGCGCGGCAGCCACGTGTACCTGGTGCCGCGGGAGAGCGGCGAGCTGGTGATCGGGGCGACCAGCGAGGAGATGGGCTGGGACACCACGGTCACCGCCGGCGGGGTGTACGAGCTGCTGCGCGACGCCCATGAGCTGGTCCCCGGGATCACCGAGCTGCCGCTCACCGAGACGCGGGCCGGGCTGCGCCCCGGCTCCCCCGACAACGCGCCGCTCCTGGGCCCGACCGGCCTGGCCGGACTGCTGCTGGCCACCGGGCACCACCGCAACGGTGTGCTGCTCACGCCGGTCACCGGCGACGTGCTCGCGCACGCGCTGACCACCGGTGAACTCCCCGAGGAAGCCCGTCCCTTCACCCCCCGGCGGTTCACCGCCGGCGCACTCCTGGAGCAGTCCGCATGAACCACCCGGTCACCATCTCGGTCAACGGCGATCCGCTCGCGGTGGATCCCGGCACGGTCCTCGACCACGTCGTGCGCTCGCTCACGGCGGCGCCCTCCGGGGTGGCCGCCGCCGTCAACGAGACCGTCGTCCCGCGGGCGCAGTGGCCCTCCACCCCGCTCGCGGAGGGCGACCGGGTCGAGGTCCTCACCGCCGTGCAGGGAGGCTGAGCGTGGCCGATGATCCGCTCGTCCTCGGCGAAACGGCGTTCACGTCCCGCCTGATCATGGGGACCGGTGGGGCGCCCAGCCTGGAGGTGCTGGAGCGGGCGCTGGTGGCGTCCGGCACCGGGCTGACGACCGTGGCGATGCGCCGGGTGGACCCGTCGGTGCACGGGTCGGTGCTGTCGGTGCTTCAGCGGCTGGGCATCCGGGTGCTGCCGAACACGGCGGGCTGCTTCACCGCCGGGGAGGCCGTGCTGACCGCGCGTCTCGCGCGGGAGGCGCTCGGCACCGACCTGGTGAAGCTGGAGGTCATCGCCGACGAGCGCACCCTGCTCCCGGACCCGGTCGAGCTGCTGGACGCGGCGGAGACCCTGGTCGACGACGGGTTCACGGTGCTGCCGTACACGAACGACGACCCGGTGCTGGCGCGGAAGCTGGAGGACGCCGGCTGTGCGGCGGTCATGCCGCTCGGGTCGCCGATCGGGTCCGGGCTCGGCATCCGCAACCCGCACAACTTCGAGCTGATCGTGGAGCGGGCGGGCGTGCCGGTGATCCTGGACGCGGGCGCGGGCACGGCCTCCGACGCGGCGCTGGCGATGGAGCTGGGGTGCGCGGGCGTGATGCTGGCCTCGGCGGTGACCCGGGCGCAGGAGCCGGTGCGGATGGCCGCGGCGATGCGGTACGCGGTGGACGCGGGGCGGCTGGCCCGGCTGGCCGGGCGGATCCCACGGCGGCACTTCGCGCAGGCCTCGTCCCCGGCTGAGGGCAGGGCGGCGCTGGACCCGGAGCGGCCCGCGTTCTGACCGCCCGTCCCGCGCGCCGGGTGCCGGCGCGGCCCGCGCACCGGCCGGCGCACGGCCTCTCGTGCGTTGCGTCACAGGTCGGCTGCAGTCCCGCCCCGATCGGGGGCGAACCGGGCGGGGCTGTGGGCGGCGGCTCGTAGACTCACCCGCGTGGACACGACCCTTCAGGACCCTCTGGTCGGGCAGGTGCTCGACGGCCGGTATCGCGTCGAGGCGCGGATCGCGGTCGGCGGTATGGCCACGGTCTACCGGGCCGTGGACACCCGGCTGGACCGCGTGCTCGCGCTCAAGGTGATGCACCCGGCGCTGGCCGCCGACGCCTCCTTCGTCGAGCGGTTCATCCGCGAGGCGAAGTCGGTCGCCCGCCTGGCCCACCCGAACGTGGTGCAGGTCTTCGACCAGGGCACCGACGGGGCGTACGTCTACCTGGCGATGGAGTACATCGCGGGCTGCACCCTGCGGGACGTGCTGCGCGAGCGCGGGGCGCTCCAGCCGCGGGCCGCGCTGGACATCCTGGAGCCGGTGCTGGCCGCGCTGGGGGCCGCGCACCGGGCCGGGTTCGTGCACCGGGACATGAAGCCGGAGAACGTGCTGATCGGGGACGACGGCCGGGTCAAGGTCGCCGACTTCGGGCTGGTCCGGGCGGTCGACACGGTCACCAACACCACCGGCACGGTGCTGGGCACGGTGTCCTACCTGGCGCCGGAGCAGATCGAGCACGGCACCGCCGATCCGCGCGTCGACGTCTACGCCTGCGGGATCCTGCTGTACGAGATGCTGACCGGCGAGAAGCCGCACGACGGCGACTCCCCCGCGACGATCCTCTACAAGCATCTGCACGAGGACGTGCCGCCGCCGTCGGCGACGGTGCCCGGCATGGCCTACGAGCTGGACGAGCTGGTCGCCACCGCGACCGCCCGTACCCCGGAGATCCGGCCGCACGACGCGGTGGCGCTGCTCGCGCGGGCCCGTGAGGCCCGCGCCGGGCTCACCGAGGCGCAGCTGGACGCGGTGCCCCCGCAGGCCCTGTCCGAGGAGCACGACAACGCCGACGACCGGACGAGCGTCATCCCGCGCGCGCTGACGATCCCGCGCCCGCTGCCGGTCGACGGGGACGACGAGGGCGACGCCGACGGGCAGGCCGCCGGCGGCGGGGCGGGGCCGGTGCACCGCACCAGCCGGCTGCAGGCGCCGCCGCCTCCTCCGCCCGGGCGCCGTCCGGTGCTGCGGGCCGGCCCGATGGCGATCGTGGTCGCCGTCCTGCTGGTGCTGGGGGTCGGCACGGGCGTCTGGTACATCAACTCCGGCCAGTTCACCAAGGTGCCGCCGCTGCTGGGCAAGACGGAGCAGCAGGCCCGGGACCGGCTGAAGGACGCCGGGCTCGGGGTCGGGCAGGTGGAGGAGGAGTTCAGCGACACCGTGGAGCGGGGCACCGTGATCAGCACGGACCCGAGGACGGGCGCCCGCATCCGGGGCAACGACTCGGTGTCGCTGGTGCTGTCCAAGGGACCGCAGACGGTGCGGGTGCCGGACATCGACGGGTACCGGCTGGACGAGGCGCGGTCGCTGCTGAAGGACGACGGCCTGGAGCCGGGCATGGTGACCCGGGAGTCCAGCGAGGACGTGCCGCGCGGCTCGGTGATCGCGACGAAGCCGGTCAAGGGCACCAAGGTCCGGGCGGGCTCGGCGGTCGCGCTGACGGTGAGCAAGGGCCGGCCGGTCGACCTGCCGGACGTGACCGGTGACGAGCTGGACGACGCGCGCGCGGAGCTGGAGGAGGCCGGGCTCGTGGTCGAGGTGGCACCCGAGCGGGTCCACTCGGAGCACGACGCGGGCGAGGTCGCCCGGCAGTCCCCGGCCGCCGGACGCGAGGTCGCCGAGGGCGACACGGTGACGCTGACGCTGTCCAAGGGCCCGGAGATGGTGGAGGTCCCCGATGTCGTCGGCGACAGCGTGAACGAGGCCAAGGAGAAGCTGACGGGCGCCGGGTTCGACGTCAAGGAGGACCGGGGGCTGCTCGGTCTGTTCGGCGACACGGTGAAGGGCCAGTCGGTGGAGGGCGGCGAGACGGCGCCGCGGGGTTCGACGATCACCCTCCGCATCCGCTGACGCCGCCCGGGACCTCGCGGCGGGCGGGCCGCGGGGTCATGACACCCTGGACGCGTGAAGAATCACCCGTCCGGCCGTGTCCGCAATCCGATCGGCAGCCATGTGCCCGTGGCGGGCGGCCTGCACTCCGTCGGTGTCTCCTACGCCCGTGACCTGGGCGCGGAGGCCCTGCAGGTGTTCGTCGCCAACCCGCGCGGCTGGGCCACTCCCGTCGGCAGTCCGGCGCAGGACGAGGCGTTCCGTGCGGCCTGCGCGGCGGAGTCGCTGCCGGCGTACGTGCACGCCCCGTACCTGATCAACTTCGGCTCGCACACCGAGGCGACCGTGGAGCGGTCCGTGGAGTCCCTGCGCCACTCGCTGCGGCGCGGCAGGCAGATCGGGGCGCTCGGTGTGGTCGTGCACACGGGCAGCGCGACCGGCGGGCGGGAGCGGCCGGTGGCGCTGCGGCAGGTGCGGGAGCGCCTGCTGCCGCTGCTCGACGAGCTCACCCACGACGACGACCCGTTCCTGCTGCTGGAGTCGACGGCGGGCCAGGGGGCCTCGCTGTGCTCCCGGACCTGGGACTTCGGGCCGTACTTCGAGGCGCTGGACGCCCACCCGAGGCTGGGCGTGTGCCTGGACACCTGCCATGTGTTCGCGGCCGGGCACGACCTGGCCGGCCCGGACGGCATGCACCGGACGCTGGACCTGCTGGTGGACACGGTCGGCCCGGGCCGGCTGAAGCTGATCCACGCCAACGACTCGATGGACGTGGTGGGCGCGCACAAGGACCGGCACGCGAACATCGGCGCCGGGCACATCGGCGAGGACCCGTTCCGTGCGCTGATGACCCACCCGGCGACCGAGGGGGTGCCGCTGGTCATCGAGACGCCCGGCGGCAAGGAGGGGCACGCGGCGGACGTGGAGCGGCTGAAGAAGCTGCGGGACTCCTGACGCGACCGTCCGGCGGCGGGCGTCAGAGTTCGGGGCCGTCCCCCGGTTCCTCCTGGTAGGAGTAGCGCTGCTCCTTCCAGGGGTCGCCGAGGTTGTGGTAGCCGCGTTCCTCCCAGAAGCCGCGCCGGTCGGCGGTCATGTACTCGACGCCGCGGACCCACTTCGGGCCCTTCCAGGCGTAGAGGTGGGGGACGATCAGCCGCAGCGGGAAGCCGTGTTCGGCGGTCAGCAGTTCGCCGCCCTTGTGGGTGGCGAACAGGCTCCGCTCGGAGCTGAAGTCGGCGAGCCGCAGGTTGGAGCTGTATCCGTACTCGGCCCACACCATCACATGGGTGACGTCGGGGGCGGGCGGGGCGAGGTCCAGGACGGTCCGGGCGGGGACGCCGCCCCACTCGGCACCGATCATGCTGAACTTGGTGACGCAGTGCAGGTCGGCGACGACGGTGGTGTACGGCAGGGCCGTGAACTCGTCGTGGTTCCAGCAGTGCTTGCCGCCGTCGGCGGTCGCGCCGAACACCCGGAATTCCCAGCGTTCGGGCCGGAACTTGGGGACGGGCCCGTAGTGGGTGACCGGCCAGCCGCGCTGCAGGCGCTGTCCGGGCGGGAGGTCGAGCCGTTCCGCTGCGTGTGCTGTGCGCTCCCTCGGTTCTCGTTCCGGCTGACCCATGCGTCCATCCTGACAGACGGGGGACGATGCGCCCGACCCGGGCCACGCAAGAACGGACAATCAGCTCAAACAGTACTAAGCAAGGCTTTACTTACTAAGTGCGGGCTTACTGGACGATCTTCCCGTGCCGGTGCAATCATGCGCGCAATCTGCCTGTCCCCGCGCGGAAGGAACCCACGCCATGCAGGGCGACCCCGAGGTCATCGAATTCCTCAACGAGCAGCTGACCGCCGAGCTGACCGCGATCAACCAGTACTTCCTGCACTCGAAGCTGCAGGACCACAAGGGGTGGACGAAGCTCGCCGAGTACACGCGCGCCGAGTCCTTCGACGAGATGCGCCACGCGGAGGTCCTGACCGACCGCATCCTGCTGCTCGACGGGCTGCCCAACTACCAGCGGCTGTTCCACGTCCGGGTCGGGCAGACGGTCACCGAGATGTTCCAGGCGGACCGGGAGATCGAGGTCGAGGCCATCGACCGGCTGCGCCGGGGGGTGGAGGTGATGCGGAGCAAGAACGACATCACGTCCGCGAACATCTTCGAGGCGATCCTCGCCGACGAGGAGCAGCACATCGACTACCTCGACACCCAGCTGGAGCTCATCGACAAGCTGGGCGAGGCGCTCTACCTGTCCACGCTGATCGAGCAGTCCCAGCCGGACTCCTCGCTGCCGGGCAGCATGAAGTGAGGCGCGCGCCGACCCGGCCCGGAGCCGGCTAGGCGGCTTCCGGGAGGTCGGCGGTGAGGGGCGGGCGGCCCTGGTCGGCGAGCTGCCGGCGGGGGCAGGAACCCCGGCCCAGCAGCGCCTGGATGCGTCGTACGCAGCCACCGCAGTCGGTGCCCGCCTTGCAGGCGGAGGCGATCTGCCGGGGGGTGCAGGCGCCCGCTTCCGCGTGGCTCCTCACCTGTTCCTCGGTGACGCCGAAGCAACTGCAGACGAACACGCGGATTCACCTCCCGCGGGGTGGCGCTGGGTCATGCCGTCCCCGACCGGGGTCGGTGAGGCAAACCTAACCTTACTCACCGGGCGGGAGTGCACGAAAGGGGGGTGGGGCCCGGATCGGTGTGATCCGGGCCCCACCCCTTCGCGTGGTCACCGCCACGGCACGGCCGGTCACCGGCCCCGTGCGGCGCCTACTGGTCGCGGTACATCTCGGCGACGAGGAACGCCAGGTCCAGCGACTGGCTGCGGTTCAGCCGGGGATCGCAGGCCGTCTCGTAGCGCTGGTGGAGGTCGTCGACGAAGATCTCGTCGCCACCGCCCACGCACTCGGTGACGTCGTCGCCGGTGAGCTCCACGTGGATGCCGCCCGGGTGGGTGCCGAGCTCCTTGTGGACCTCGAAGAAGCCCTTGACCTCGTCGAGCACGTCGTCGAACCGGCGGGTCTTGTGACCCGAGGCCGCCTCGAAGGTGTTGCCGTGCATCGGGTCGGTCACCCAGGCGACGGTGGCACCGGACGCCGTGACCTTCTCGACCAGCTCGGGAAGCCGGTCCCGGATCTTGTCGGCGCCCATCCGGACGATGAAGGTCAGCCGGCCGGGCTCCCGCTCGGGGTCGAGGCGCTCGATGTACTGGAGCGCCTCCTCCGCCGTCGTCGTCGGGCCCAGCTTGATGCCGATCGGGTTGCGGATCTTCGAGGCGAACTCGATGTGCGCGTGGTCCAGCTGCCGGGTGCGCTCACCGACCCACACCATGTGGGCGGAGACGTCGTACAGGTGGCCGGTGCGCGAGTCGACGCGGGTGAGCGCCGACTCGTAGTCGAGCAGCAGCGCCTCGTGCGACGAGAAGAACTCGACGGTCTTGAACTCCTCCGGCTCGGCGCCGCACGCCTGCATGAAGTTCAGCGCCTGGTCGATCTCCCGGGCCAGCTGCTCGTAGCGCTGGCCGGACGGCGAGGACTTCACGAAGTCCTGGTTCCAGGCGTGCACCTGCCGCAGGTCGGCGTAGCCGCCGGTGGTGAAGGCGCGCACCAGGTTCAGCGTCGAGGCGGAGGCGTGGTACATCCGCTTCAGGCGCTGGGGGTCCGGGATGCGGGCCGCCTCGGTGAAGTCGAAGCCGTTGACGGAGTCGCCGCGGTAGGTCGGCAGGGTGACCCCGTCGCGGGTCTCGGTCGGCTTGGAGCGCGGCTTGGAGTACTGGCCGGCGATACGGCCGACCTTCACCACGGGCACGGAGGCGGCGTAGGTGAGGACGGCGCCCATCTGGAGCAGCGTCTTCAGCTTGGCCCTGATGTGCTCGGCGGACACGGCGTCGAAGGACTCGGCGCAGTCGCCGCCCTGGAGCAGGAACGCCTCTCCGCGCGCGACGGCGGCCATCCGGGCACGCAGCTGGTCGCACTCGCCGGCGAACACCAGCGGCGGATACGTTTCGAGCTCGGCGATCACATCGCGCAGAGCCTGGGCATCCGGGTACTCGGGCTGCTGCGCCGCGGGCAGGTCTCGCCACGTCGCCTGAGCGGCGACACTTCGGGAATCAGCGTTCACGGTCACGCCTCAACATTACGGGGTGAAGCCGCCCGCTCCGGGCCATGCCCAGCAAGTGAGACGCACCGTACGCTCCGCGGACATGCGCTAAGGTGCTCGGCATGTTCGCGCACTCGCACCTCACCTGGTGGTGGACCGCTCCCCCGGCGGCCCACTGACTGCGCGTACGCACAGACTCCGCGAAGGCCGCCCGAGGGCGGCCTTCGGCGTTTCGCGGCGTCGGTCGGCCGGCCTCCCGTCACCGAGGGACCCGGACCGATGAAACCGACCGACCTGCTCGCCGACCTCCTTGCCGACCCCCGCCCGTTCGCCCTGCTGCGCCGCCGCACCCCCGGCCACGACCACGGCGTGGTCGAGCTGCTGCTCGGCCCCGTCACCGCGCGCGAGCGCCTGGCGGACCTGCCCGACGAGGGCCTGGCGCTCGTGCCGTTCCGGCAGATCCGCGAGCGCGGCTTCGACGTGCGGGACGACGGCACCCCGCTGCTGGTGCTGACCCCCGAGGAACGCCACGAGATCCCGCTGGAGGACGCCCTCGCCCTGCTCCCGGCGCACGACGTGCGGGTGGAGGACGGCGGCTTCGACGTGGACGACGAGGAGTACGCCGGGATCGTCGGACGGGTGCTCCGGGAGGAGATCGGGCGGGGCGAGGGCGCCAACTTCGTCATCCGGCGGACGTACACGGGGCACCTGCCCGGCTTCGTGCGGGCCGACGCCCTCGCCCTGTTCCGGCGGCTGCTCCAGGGCGAGCGGGGCGCGTACTGGACGTTCGTGGTGCACACCGGACAGGAGGGGCCCGAAGGGCCTTCCTCGGAAGGGCGGGGGTGGGAGACGGGCGGGCGCACGCTGGTCGGGGCCAGCCCGGAGGTGCATGTGCGGGCGTCCGGCGGCACGGTGGTGATGAACCCGATCAGCGGCACCTACCGCTACCCGGCCGGGGGCCCCACCGCCGACCGGCTGCTGGACTTCCTCGCCGACGGCAAGGAGACCGAGGAACTGTCGATGGTCGTCGACGAGGAACTGAAGATGATGTGCACCGTCGGCGACCGGGGCGGCGTGGTCGTCGGCCCCCGGCTGAAGGAGATGGCGCACCTCGCGCACACCGAGTACGAGCTGCGCGGCCGGTCCTCGCTGGACGTGCGGGACGTGCTGCGGGAGACGATGTTCGCGGCGACGGTGACCGGCTCGCCGGTGCAGAACGCCTGCCGGGTGATCGAACGGCACGAGGCGGGCGGACGCGGCTACTACGCGGGCGCGCTCGCCCTGATCGGCCGGGACGCGGGCGGCGCGCAGACCCTGGACTCGCCGATCCTCATCCGCACCGCCGACATCGACGCGGCCGGACGTCTCCGCGTCCCGGTGGGGGCCACGCTGGTGCGCGGCTCCGACCCGGCCGGCGAGGTGGCGGAGACGCACGCGAAGGCGGCCGGGGTGCTGGCCGCGCTGGGCGTGCGTCCGGGGCGGCCCCGCGCCGAGCGGGCCCTGCCCCGGCTGTCCGACGACCCCCGGGTGCGGACCGCCCTGGACGGACGGCGTGCCTCGCTCGCCCCGTTCTGGCTGCGCATGCAGGAGCCGTCGGGCCCGCCGACGGGCCACGCCCTGGTGGTGGACGGCGAGGACACGTTCACCGCGATGCTGGCGCACGTGCTGCGTTCGGGTGGCCTGGAGGTGACCGTGCGGCGCTTCGACGAGCCCGGGCTGCGGGAGGCGGCGCTGGCGCACGGGGGTCCGCTGGTGCTCGGGCCCGGCCCCGGTGACCCGTCCGACACGTCCGACCCGAGGATGCGCTTCCTGCGCTCCCTGACGGCCGAGGCACTCGGCAGGCACCGGCACGGTGTCCTCGGGGTGTGCCTGGGGCACGAGCTGATCGCCGCCGAGCTGGGGCTGGACATCGTCCGCAAGGAGGTGCCGTACCAGGGCGCGCAGACGGAGATCGACTTCTTCGGGCGGCCGGAGACGGTCGGCTTCTACAACAGCTTCGTGGCGCGCTGCGACGACGGGACGGCGGCGGAGCTGGCCGCACACGGCATCGAGGTGAGCCGCGCGGCCGACGGCGAGGTGCACGCGCTGCGCGGGCCCGGCGGCACGCCGGGCGGCGCGTTCGCCGGGGTGCAGTTCCATCCGGAGTCGGTGCTGACGCTGAACGGCGCGGCGGTGGTCGGGGAGCTGATGGCTCAGCTGCGCGGCACCAGCACGTTCTCCGAGCGGCGGCCGGCCGTGTAGTCGAGGACGTTGTCCACCGTGGTCGCGATGATCTGGCCGACGGCGTCCTCGGTGTAGTACGCCTGGTGGGACGTGACCAGCACGTTGGGGAAGGTGACGAGGCGGGCCAGGGTGTCGTCCTCGACGGCCTCCAGGGACTTGTCGAGGAAGAACAGGCCCGCCTCCGCCTCGTAGACGTCGAGGCCGACGCCGGTGAAGCGGCCCGCGCGCAGCTCGCTCACCAGGGCGGCGGTGTCGATCAGGCCGCCCCGGCTGGAGTTGACCAGGATCGCGTCGTCCTTCATCGCCTTCAGCGCGGCGGCGTCGATGAGGTGCTGGGTGGCGGGCAGCAGCGGGACGTGCAGGCTGACCAGGTCGGACTCGGCGAGCAGGCGCTCCTTGGGGACGTAGGTCAGGCCGAGCTCCCGGCAGGCGGGGTTCTCGGTGACGTCCCAGCCGAGCAGCCGCATGCCGAAGCCGTGGGCGATGCGGGCGAACGCCTCGCCGATCTTGCCGGTGCCGAGGATGCCCACGGTGCGGCCGTGCAGGTCACGGCCCATCAGTCCGTCGAGACGGAAGTCGAAGTCGCGGGTGCGGGTGGAGGCGCGGACGATCCGGCGGTTGACCGCCATGGCGAGGGTCCAGGCGAACTCGGCGACCGAGTACGGCGAGTAGGACGAGACGCGGGCGACGGTGAGGCCGAGGCGTCCGGCAACCTGGAGGTCGATGTTGTTGAAGCCGGTGGACCGCTGGGCGACCATCCGGGTGCCGCCCGCGGCGAGCTGCTCCAGGACGCCCGCGCCGAGGTCGCAGTTGACGCTGGTGGAGATCACCTCGTGGCCGGACGCGATGGGGGCGGTGTCCTCGTCGAGGAAGACGCCGAGCCCGCGGACCGCATGATGGCCCTCGAAGGCCCGTTCGATCAGGGGACTCTCGTCGGCCTGCACACCGAATGCCAGGATCTCCACGCGTTCCCTCCGGGGTCGTGCCGGTGCCGGCGACTGCCGTCGCGGCGAATATACGGGCCGGGGCGCGGCACACGCGTGAGCCGGACGGCCCCGGCGGGTGGGCCGGCCGGCCGTGGACACGAGGTCGGGCCCCGGCCCCGCGCGGGCCGTACTAGCCGTCGTCGAGTCCGCGCTCGATGGCGTAGCGGACGAGTTCGACGCGGTTGTGCAGCTGCAGCTTGCCGAGGGTGTTCTGCACGTGGTTCTGCACCGTGCGGTGGGAGATGACGAGGCGTTCGGCGATCTGCTTGTAGCTCAGGCCCTTGGCGACCAGGCGCAGGACCTCCGTCTCCCGCTCGGTCAGCCGGGGCGCCTTCGACTCGCCGTCGTCGGGGGCCGGCGCCGGTTCGGAGGCGAGGCGGCGGTACTCGCCCAGGACCAGTCCGGCCAGGCCAGGGGTGAACACCGGGTCGCCTGCGGCGGTCCGGCGCACCGCCTCCTGCAGTTCCTGCGTGGACGCCGACTTCAGCAGGTAGCCGGTCGCGCCCGACTTCACCGCCTCCAGCACGTCGGCGTGTTCACCGCTCGCCGACAGCACCAGCACCCGCAGGGCGGGGTGGGCGGCGACGACCTCCTTGCAGACCTGCACGCCGGGCTTGCCGGGCAGGTTCAGGTCGAGGACCAGCACATCGGGGGCGGTGGCCTTGGCGCGGCGCACCGCCTGTTCGCCGTCGCCCGCCGTGGCGACCACCTCGAAACCGGACTCCGACAGGTCGCGGGCGACGGCGTCGCGCCACATGGGGTGGTCGTCGACCACCATCACCCTGACCGGTGCCCGCTCCTCGCCGTCCTGCCGCCGCGTCGCCGTGTCCGTCATCGCTGGTCCGCCTTCCCCCCGGGGTCGTCCGTGTCTGTGCCGGGCTCCCGGCCGTCCGTGAGCCCGCTGTCGTGTCCGGGGCCGCCGTCCTTCCGGCCGCCCGCGCGGGTGCCGCCGTCCCCGGCGGTCCTCGGGAGCCGCAGCTCCACCTCGGTGCCCTGCCCGGGGACGGAGATCAGGTCCGCCCGGCCGCCGAGGTCGCGCAGCCGCCCCCGGATGGACAGGGCCACGCCGAGCCGGCCCTCGCCCTCGGCCTCCGCGAGCCGGCCCTCGGGGATGCCGGGGCCGTCGTCGCGGACGGAGACGATCACCTCGTCGGGCTCGTCCTCGACGAGGATCCAGGCGCGTGCCTCCTCCCCGGCGTGCCGGCGGACGTTGTCCAGGGCGGCCCCGACGGCCGCGGCCAGCTCGCGGGCGGCGGCGGGCGCGAGCAGGACCGGGGCCCCCGGTTCGGCCAGGGCGGTCCGGGCGCCGGCGAACGGGGCGAGCAGCGCCCGCAGGTCGACCGGCGCGTCGCCGTCGTCCTCCCGGGCCGTGGCGGGCGCGGCGGCGCCCCGGGCGGTCTCCCGCGGCGCGCGGGCGGCCGGCACCAACCCGCCGGAGACCAGGGTGCGCAGCGCCACCTCCTGTTCCCCGGCCATCCGGCCCAGTTCGGCCGCCTCGCCGCCGATGACGGCGCCGCGCCGCTGCACCATGGCCAGCACCTGGAGCACGCTGTCGTGGATGTCCCGCGCGAGACGCTCCCGTTCCCTCGTCGCGGCCTCGATCTCCAGGGCGCGGGCCAGGGTGCGCTCGGAGGCTCGGGCGACCTCGACGACGTAGCCGATGGCGATGGAGGCGATGCTGACGAGGATCACGTTGTGCACGGTGTCGCGGGCCGGGGTGCCCCGCTCGACCAGGTTGGCGACGGCGACGAGGACGGAGGCGCCGGCCGCCCAGCGCCAGCCGCCCTTGATGGCGAACGCGAGCACGGCCCCGGCGGTCCATATCGACGGCAGGGTGGGGCCGCCCGCGTGGACCCGTTCCGGCGTGTCGGCGAGCGGGGTGAGCAGGATGCCGGTGAGGGCGATGGTGAGGTCGGCGGTGAGGAAGCGCTTGGTGCAGGCCGCCTCGTTCGCGACCTTGGGCAGCGTGGCGAGGGTCCAGCCGGCCAGCACCGCGAAGTAGCCGACGGCGAGCCAGGGGCGGGTGAACTCCTCGTAGGCGGTGGCGAAGAGTCCCACCGCGTAGACCAGGGTGAGCACCCGGTAGCCGGCGAGCGCGCGCCACAGCGGCTGCTCGACCGACATTCTCATGACCTTCTCGCGCCCCGGCATCGTCCCCGTCCCCCCACTTCCGGCCCGCGCCCCCGCCGGCCGGCCCGCCTACTCGGTGCGGTCCCGGCCGGAGCGCTCCGGCCCGGTCCGGTCCTGCCCGGCCTGCTCCATCGCGGACCGCAGCTTGGCCGCCTGCTCCTTCTCCGCGCGGGCCAGTGCGGCCCGAGCGGCCTTCTCGGCCTCCTTGTCGGCCTTGGCCGCCTCCGCGAGCTGCCGCTTCATGGCGGTGGCGTACATGTCGACGTACTCCTGGCCGGACAGCTTCATGATTTCGTACATGACCTCGTCGGTCACCGCCCGGAGCACGAACCGGTCGTGCTCCATGCCCTGGTAGCGGCGGAAGTCCAGCGGGCGCCCGATGCGGATGCCCGGCCGCATGAGCTTGGGCATCACCTTGCCGGGCGGCTGGATCTTCTCCGTGTCGATCATGGCGACCGGAAGCACGGGCGCGCCGGTGGCCAGCGCCACGCGCGCGAGGCCGCCCGGCTTGCCGCGGTAGAGGCGGCCGTCGGGCGAGCGGGTGCCCTCGGGGTAGATGCCGAACAGCTCACCGCGTTCGAGGACCTCTATGCCGCTCTTGATCGCGGCCTCCCCGGCGCCCCGCGTGCCGGACCGGTCCACGGGGAGCTGGCCCACTCCTTTGAAGAAGGCCGCGGTGAGACGGCCCTTCACGCCCGGCGTGGTGAAGTACTCGGCCTTGGCGATGAAGGTGACCTTGCGGTCCAGCACGGCCGGCAGGAAGAAGGAGTCGGAGAACGACAGGTGGTTGCTGGCCAGGATCGCGGGACCCTCCGCGGGTACGTTCTCCAGGCCCTCCACCCAGGGCCTGAAGGCCAGCTTCAGCGGCCCCCCGATGGTGACCTTCATGGTGCCGTACAACAACCGCGTGCCTCCCGTGTGTGTGGCACAGACCTTATCCCGGCGTGCCGCCAATGGGCCCGACGGCCCTGGTCGGTGTCAGTGCGGTCGCGTACGGTGAAGGTCCTGCACGTCGTGCGGTCTCCTGCCCCGGCGTGCCGGCCCCTTTGATCGGCGCTGTACCGCACGTGTGCCCGTCCCTCTCACGAACAGGAGGCCGAAGGTGCCGCTCCTGACCGGAGCCGAGCCGTTCCGCCACGAGGGCGGCGAGACCGCTGTCCTCCTGTGCCACGGGTTCACTGGTTCGCCGCAGTCGCTGCGCCCCTGGGCGGAGCATCTCGCCGGACGCGGCCTGACCGTCTCGCTGCCGCTGCTGCCCGGCCACGGCACGCGCTGGGAGGACCTGCGGATCACCGGCTGGCAGGACTGGTACGCGGAGGTGGACCGCGAGCTGCGGCAGCTGCGGGACCGCTCCGCGCGCGTGTTCGTGGCGGGGCTGTCGATGGGCGGCGCGCTGGCCCTGCGGCTGGCCGCACGGCACGGGGACGCGGTGAGCGGCGTCCTGGTCGTCAATCCGGCGAACCGGATGCACGGCGTGGCCGCGCACGCCCTGCCGGTGCTCCGGCACCTCGTCCCCGCGACGAAGGGCATCGCGAGCGACATCGCCAGGCCGCAGGCCGGGGAGCTGGGCTACGACCGGGTGCCGCTGCACGCCGCGCACTCCCTGCGGACGTTCCTGCGCCTCCTCGACGGCGAGCTGCCCCAGGTCACGCAGCCGCTGCTGCTGATGCGCAGCCCGCAGGACCATGTGGTGCCGCCCGCCGACTCGGCGCGGATCCTCGGCCGGGTCTCCTCGACCGACGTGACGGAGGTCCTGCTGGAACAGAGCTACCACGTGGCGACGTTGGACTACGACGCGGAGCGCGTCTTCGACGAGAGCACCGCGTTCATCGGGCGGCTCGCACCCGGCGCCGTCACGGAGGCCGGTCTCGGCAAGGAAGGGACGACCGCAGGTGGCTGAGCACGACTCGGGCCGCGAGGACCGCGAGGGCCAGGAGGGCCGCGAGCCGGAGGAGAAGGGCGTGCCCTTCGACGAGGACGCCGCGTGGGAGGCGATCGTCGCCGGGTACGGCGACGAGCCGCCGGACCCGCCCGGTGCCAAGCCCTTCAAGTCGGTGGAGGACCTCGCGCTGCTGGAGAGCGGCACCAACGACTCGGGCGACTCCCGTGACGAGGGGGTGCAGACGCAGGCCCCCGCCCCGGCCAAGGCCGACGAGGAGCCGGCCGGACCGCTGGGCAGCTCGGTGTCCTTCGCGCCGGGTGTCGGCCCGCGCGACTACAGCGTGCCCGAGCCCTCCGACGACGACCTCGACGAGACCGACGAGGGCCACTTCGTCCCGCCCGAGCCGCCGCCGCTGCCGGAGACGGACCCCGCGGCGAAGCTGGCCTGGCTCGGCGTGCTCGGCGGCCCGCTGCTGCTCCTGCTGGCGGTGCTGCTCGACTGGTACATGTCCTGGTGGCTGACCACGCTCAGCATCGGCGGGTTCCTGGGCGGCTGCGCCACCCTCGTCATGCGCATGCGCACCGATGACGAGGACGACGACGATCCGGGGCGGGGCGCGGTGGTCTGACCGGCGGCGGCTACGCGGCCGGCACCCTGAGGGCGGCCAGGACGGGAAGGTGGTCGGTGGCCGCCCTCAGGTCCGCCCCGTCGACGCCCGGCTGGTCCAGCGGCACCCCGCAGCCCAGGACCTCGACGCCCCGGGTCGCGAAGATCGCGTCGATGCGGCGGTGCGGCTCGTTGCGGATCCAGGTGTGCTCGCCGCCCCAGGGCGCGGCGGCCCGGCAGTCGGTCAGTGACTCCGCCAGCCGCCGGAAGGTCCGCCCGCCCGGCCGCTCGTTGACGTCTCCCCCGGCGACGGCGTGCTCGACGCCCATCCCGGCGAGCCGGTCCAGGAGCATCCCGCCCTGCGCGTGGCGCTCGTCGCCGTCCAGCGACAGGTGACAGCTGAGCACCCCGAGCCGGGCCCCGCCGAACCGGACGACGGCGGTGGCGAAACCCCGCCGGTGCCGTCCCGGACGGAGCGGCAGCAGGACGTCCTCGGTCCGCTCCACGGTCGCGCGCAGCGAACACAGCAGCGCGGGGCCGGCCGCCGTGGCGCCCCCGGACAGGATCACCAGTCCGGAGTCCGAGGCCAGCCGCGCCAGCTTCTTGCGCCAGCGGAAGAACCGCGGCGCCTCCTGCACGAGGACCAGGTCCGGCGCGCAGGCGGTGATCACCCGGGCCAGGGCGTCCGTGTCGTCGTGCATCGAACGGATGTTGTAGCTCAGCACCCGGATCACGGCCGAACCGTCCGGCTCGGTACGGGAGTCGGGCAGCAGCCCAGTGGTCGCCATGCCGGTCAAGATACGCCGCCCCGCACCGGCAACCCGTACACGCGCGCCGGTACGGGTCCCCGCCGGCCCGCCTCGGCTCCCGGCGGCCGGCTCCGGGGAACGTGACACGCGCGAGTGGGTCAGCAGCGGTCCTCGTCCCTCACGGTCACGCCTGCGCGCGGCGGAAACGGCTGCGCCCGCCGTCCCCCTCGTCGGGGTGGGCGGGCGCTGCCGGGCTGGTGGGGGTCGGTCACATGATGGGGTCGGGCTCCCGGGCCAGGTCGGCCGCGCCGACGAGGCCGGCCTTGTTGCCGAGGCGGGCGCCGAGGACGTCGGCGACGGGGCGCCAGTTGCCGCCGACCAGCCAGCGCTTGTACGACTTGCGGATCGGCTCCAGGACCAGCTCGCCCTCCTCGGAGAGGCCCCCGCCGACGATGAACGCGGACGGGTCGAACAGGGAGGCGAGGTCGGCGAGACCCGCGCCGACCCAGCGGGCCAGCTCGCGGTAGGAGTCGACGGCCACCCGGTCGCCCTGGCGCGCGGCCATGGACACGTGCTTGCCCTCGATGCCGTCGGGGGTGCCGTCGCCCAGCGAGAGCAGCGTCTCCGCGTTCTCGGGGGTGGCGTTGGCGCGCTGCCGGGCGTAGCGGACCAGGGCGCGGCCGGAGGCGTACTGCTCCCAGCAGCCCTGGGAGCCGCAGCCGCACAGGAGGCCGTCGGGCACCATGCGGATGTGGCCGAACTCGGCGGCCACGCCGAAGTGGCCGCGGCGCAGCTTGTTACCGATGATCACGCCGCCGCCGAGGCCGGTGCCGAGGGTGATGCAGATGACGTTGCGGTGGCCCTTGCCGGCCCCGAACTTGTACTCGCCCCAGGCCGCCGCGTTGGCGTCGTTCTCCACGACGACCGGGAGGTCGACGCGGGCCTCGACCTTCGCCTTCAGCGGTTCGTTGCGCCAGTCGATGTTGGGGGCGAAGTAGACCTCGGAACGCTGGCGGTTGACGTAACCGGCCGCACCGATCCCCACGCCGACGATGTCGTGTCCGGCTCGCGCGCCCTCCACCGCGGAGGCGATGGCGTCCACGATGCCCTCGGGTGTACCCGGGGTCGGCACCTTGTGGGTCGAGAGGATGCTGCCTTCCTCGTCGACCACGCCGGCCGCGATCTTCGTGCCGCCGATGTCGACGCCGATGGTGAGTCCCATGAATCCCTCAGTTTCGGTCGAGCCCCGCTACCGCCCACGGTACCCGAGCCGATGCCCCCGGTTACGCGGCGTCCGCACGGTGGGCGGGCTCCGGCCGGGGTGAGGGAGGGTGCGGCGGCCGGTCCGGGAGGGCTCCCGCCGGCCGCCGTGTCAGTCCAGGTCGATGCGCTCGCCGGGGCCGGTCCCGTCGTCGCCGTCGCGGCCTTCCCCGAGGTCACGGGGGTCGGTGTCGCGGATGCCGGTGTCCCGGGCCGTCCAGCGGCGCTCCTGGTCCTGGACCGCGGAGCGGTAGGCGGCGAGGAGTTCGTTGCCGGCGGCGGCGAGGTGGTCGAAGACGTCCGGATTGCGCTCGATGACGGGCTCCACGGCGGCCTTCGCCTGCTGGACGACCTGTCGCACGACCTGCTGCGCCGCGGGCCCGGCGACCGCGCCGAGCAACGGGGACTGCAGACCGGACAGCTTGTCGGCGACGGCGTCGACCAGCTTCCTGAGCTCCTCCGCGGCCGAGCCGGCGGGCGGCCCGTACTGTGCGCGGCGGCGGGCCTTCTCGGCCTCCAGGTCCTCGGCGCAGGCGGTCGCCCAGGCGTCGGCGTCGGGCAGGTCGGCGGTGGTGCGGGCACCGGTGGCGGCGGGGGGCTCGGCCGCCGGGGCGGGCCGGGCGTCCCCGTCGGGCCGGCTTGCGTCCGCGGCCCGTGCCTCGTTCACGGCTTCGCCCCAGGCGTCGTCGGACGGGGGGAGCTGTTCGCTCATGACGGGACTCCTGACTACGGATGGCCCTTCCGACGGTACCCGAACGGGGGTGGCGGCTTCACCGGTCCTGCGGCCACAGTGCGGGATCGGGCCGGAACCTGATGCGCAGCTCGCCCTCGCGCAGCGCGGCGCCGTCGACGGTGCAGCGGCGCAGCGCGGAGGGGAGGGCGACGATGCGGCGGAACGGTCCGGCGGTGACGACGATCTCGTCGCCGCGCCGGATCAGGTCCAGCTCCTCGCGCCGGGCCCCCGGAAGGGGGATGTGCCAGACCAGGACGCCGTCGGCGGCGGTGGGGGTCGCCCCGCTCGAGCGGAGCCGCGAGTGGGGGAGGCCGGTGACGGGCCAGTCGACGGCGGCCGGGGCCGGGCCGGCGCCGGGCAGGGCGAGCGCGCCGAGGTCGTCGGTGCCGCGCGGGTCCCGTCCGAGGTGGGCGACGGCGTCGACGGTGTACGTCTCGCGCCACTCGGCGAGCGTCTTGCGCTGCTGGGCGACGGGGCCGGCCAGCCAGCTGTCCTCGACGTCCTCGGGCAGCACCCGGGTGGCGACGAGGCGGTCGGCCCGCAACCCGCGCAGGGCGAGGCCGAGAGCCGCGGTGCGCACCGCGTCGGCCCCGGCCGGGGAGGGCTCGGCGACCAGGCGCACCGTCGTGGACCGGTCGGCGAGGACGGCCTCGACGGCGGCGAGCTGGAGGTCCCAGCGGGCGGCGGTCTCGTACAGCCGGTCGGCGGGCAGCGGCACCCCGGCGAGGCGGCCGAGCACGGGCCGCAGCGCGCGGGCCGCCTGCCGTTCGGGCGGGAGGAGGCGGCGCAGGTAGCGGCGCAGTTCGCCGGGGAGGGCGAGCAGGGCCAGGGCGCGCTCGGCGGGCGGGAGGTCGACGACGAGGAGGTCGTACTCCTCCGACAGGGCCGCGTCCCGCAGGGCGCGCAGCAGGGCGAGTTCCTCGGCGCCGGGCAGCGGGGTCAGTTCGTCGGGTTCCAGGCGGGAGGCGCCGAGCAGGTCGAGTGCGGCGCCGGCGCGGTCCTGCAGGGCGGTGAGGTCCGCCCGGAAGTCCGCGTCGGCCTCGACGCGGCGGGCGGTGAGCCCCGGGGCGGCCTCGACGGGCGCGGCCCCGACGGGCACCCCCAGCACCGCGCCCAGGGTGTCCGTCCGGTCGGTGCCGAGGACGAGGGTGCGGGTGCCCGCGCGGGCGGCGGCCAGCGCGGTGCCGGCCGCGACGGTGGTACGGCCGCTGCCGCCGGGGCCCGTGATCAGGAGGGTACGCATGAGGGTGAACGCTACCCGTGCGTCACCGGCGCGAACGGCGCGCGCGCCGCGGCGCGGGAGCCGGCGGGCTACTTCAGCCCGGACTCCACCCGCTTCTTCAGTCCCGCGAGGGCGCGGTCGATGATGACCTTCTCGGCCTTGCGCTTGATCATGCCGAGCATCGGGATCTTGACGTCGACGGTGAGCCGGTAGGTCACCTCGGTGGTGTCCGCGCCCGCGGGCTTCAGGACGTAGGACCCGTCGAGAGAGCGCAGCATCTGGGACTTCACGAGGGTCCAGGAGACCTCGTGCTCGCCGGTCCAGGTGTAGGCGAGGGTCTGGTCGTCCTTGATCGCACCGGCGTCCATGACGAGGCGCACCTGCTCGGCGCGGCCCTGGCCGTCGGTCTTGAGGACCTCCGCCTCCTTCACCTCGCCGGTCCAGTCCGGATAGCGGGCGAAGTCGGCGATCACCCCCATGACCTCGGCCGGTGCCGCCTCGATCGTGATGCTCGAGCTGGTGTGTTCCGCCATCGCCGTGGCTCCTCCAGGTGCGGGCCGGTCGTCGGATCGCCGTGCACGGGCTCCCCGCGCACGCCCGTGCAGCGGAAGGCTATCGCGCAGTGCACCGGCACAACGCACCCGACCTGGGACATCCTGGCCGGATCCGGCGGTCACCACTCGAGGGCCCACGGGCGGCCGGTGCTCGCGAAGTGGCCGACGTTCACGCACTCGGTGGCGCCGACCCGCATCCGGCGCACCAGCGGCTGGTGGACGTGCCCGAACAGCGCGTAGCGGGGCCGGGTGCGGTGGATGGCGTCCAGCAGGGCCCGGCTGCCGCGTTCGAAGCGGCGGGCGACGGTGTCGTAGACCAGTTCCGGCACCTCGGGCGGGATGTGGGTGCACAGCACGTCGACCTCGCCGACCGCCTCGATCTTCGCCGCGTACTCCTCGTCGCTGATCTCGTAGGGCGTGCGCATCGGGGTGCGCAGGCCGCCGCCGACGAAGCCGAAGACCCGGCCGCCGATCTCCACCCGCTCGCCGTCGAGGACGGTGACGCCGGGCCCGGCGTACTCCGCCCACAGCGGCGGCATGTCGACATTGCCGTACGTGGCGTACGTCGGCGTGGGGAACGCGGCGAACAGCTCGGCGTACTGCTTGCGCACGGCCTTCTCGATGGCGGCGGCCCGGTCCCCCTCGATCCCCGCCCACAGCCGCGCGCCGAAGGCGCGGGCCTCCTCGAAGCGGCGCGCGGTGCGCAGCTCCACGATGCGGTCGGCGTTCTCGACACCGAACAGGTCGGGGAAGATGCCGCGCGAGTGGTCGGCGTAGTCGAGGAAGAGCACCAGATCGCCCAGGCAGATCAGGGCGTCGGCACCCTCGCCGGCCCGGGCGAGGTCACGGGCGTTGCCGTGCACGTCGCTGACCACGTGGACGCGGGTCCGCCGGTTTCGGTCCTGTGCGGTTGCCATGCCGATCAAGGGTAGGCAGCGTTCGCAGCGGTGAACAGGGGCGCCCCGCGGCAGCCGTCGTTTGGCCCGTCCTACGGCGGGTGGACTACGCTCCGCAAGTAAAGCCCCATCTGTGTGACGCAGCGAACATCTCACCGGGACCCCCTGTCGTAGAAGCCATACCGGCGGGTAACGTCCGGGCAGTCCAGTCGTGCTCGGGATTTCAACCGTTGACTTCGCGAGCACCCTCCCGAGCCTTGGACCGCACCGTCGCATCGCACAACGTCGTGGCGCCGGCGCCCTAAGAGGAGCAGCAGTCTTGCGCGAGTTCAGCCTTCCGGCTTTGTACGAGGTCCCTGCGGACGGCAACCTGAGCGACATCGTCCGCCGCAACGCCGCGCAGCACCCCGATGTCGCGGTCATCGCCCGCAAGGCCGGCGACAGCTGGCTGGACGTGACGGCCACGACCTTCCTCGCCGAGGTGCTGTCCGCCGCGAAGGGGCTCATCGCCGCCGGGGTGCAGCCGGGCGACCGGGTGGCCCTGATGTCCCGGACCCGCTACGAGTGGACGCTGCTGGACTTCGCGATCTGGAGCGCGGGCGCCATCACCGTGCCCGTGTACGAGACCAGTTCCCCCGAGCAGGTGGCCTGGATCCTCAGCGACTCCGGCGCCACCGCCTGCGTGGTGGAGCTCGACGCCCACGCCGCCGCCGTGGAGTCGATGCGCGACCGGCTGCCCGAGCTGAAGCACGTGTGGCAGATCGAGGCCGGCGCCCTCGACGAGCTCGGGCGCCTCGGCCAGGACGTCACCGACGCGGTCGTCGAGGAGCGCAGCTCGGTCGCGAAGGCCGACGACCCGGCGACCATCGTCTACACCTCCGGCACCACCGGCCGCCCCAAGGGCTGCGTACTCACCCACCGCAGCTTCTTCGCGGAGTGCGGCAACATCGTCGAGCGCCTGCGCCCGCTGTTCCGCACCGGCGAGTGCTCCGTGCTGCTGTTCCTGCCCCTCGCCCACGTCTTCGGGCGGATGGTGCAGATCGCGCCGATGGTCGCGCCGATCAAGCTGGGCCTCGTGCCCGACATCAAGAACCTCACCGACGAGCTGGCCTCCTTCCGGCCGACCCTGATCCTCGGGGTGCCGCGGGTCTTCGAGAAGGTCTACAACTCGGCCCGCGCCAAGGCGCAGGCCGACGGCAAGGGCAAGATCTTCGACAAGGCGGCCGACACCGCGATCGCCTACAGCCGGGCCCTGGACACGCCGTCCGGGCCGTCGCTCGGCCTGAAGCTGAAGCACAAGGTCTTCGACCGGCTCGTCTACGGCAAGCTGCGCGCGGTCCTCGGCGGGCGCGGCGAGTACGCCATCTCCGGCGGCGCGCCGCTCGGCGAACGCCTCGGCCACTTCTTCCGCGGCATCGGCTTCAGCGTCCTGGAGGGCTACGGCCTCACCGAGTCCTGCGCGGCCACCGCGTTCAACCCCTGGGACCGGCAGAAGATCGGCACGGTCGGGCAGCCGCTGCCCGGCTCCGTGGTGCGCATCGCCGACGACGGCGAGGTGCTGCTGCACGGCGAGCACCTGTTCAAGGAGTACTGGAACAACCCGGCCGCGACCGCCGAGGCGCTGGCCGACGGATGGTTCCACACCGGGGACATCGGCACCCTCGACGAGGACGGCTACCTGCGGATCACCGGCCGCAAGAAGGAGATCCTCGTCACCGCGGGCGGCAAGAACGTCGCCCCGGCGGTCATCGAGGACCGTATCCGGGCGCACGCGCTGGTCGCCGAGTGCATGGTGGTGGGCGACGGGCGGCCCTTCGTGGGCGCGCTGGTCACCATCGACGAGGAGTTCCTGGGCCGCTGGTGCGTCGAGAACGGCAAGCCGGAGGGGTCCACGGCGGCGGCGCTGAGCGAGGACCCGGATCTGCTGGCCGCGATCCAGGCCGCGATCGACGACGGGAACGCGGCGGTGTCCAAGGCGGAGTCGGTGCGGAAGTTCCGGATTCTGCCGACGCAGTTCACGGAGGAGTCGGGGCATTTGACTCCGTCGTTGAAGCTGAAGCGGAATGTTGTCGCCAAGGATTATGCGCACGAGATCGAGGCGATTTACGCGAAGTAGGGTTTGCGTAGTTCCTCGCGCTCCTGAGGGGGAGGGTGCCCCTGGGGCTTGTAGGTGACCCCCCGTTTTCGTGAGGTGCGCGGTCCTCGCGCCCCTGAGGGGGCCCCCGGGCGGGGTTTGCGTGTGACCCGGTGATTTGCGGGGTGCGCGGTTCCTCGCGCCCCTGGTGGGCGTGCCCCCGGGCTTGTAGGTGACCCCCTGTTTTCGTGAGGTGCGCGGTTCCTCGCGCCCCTGGGGCGGGGCCCGGGGTTACAGGAGGGTTTTGAGGTTTTCTGCCAGGAGGTCCCAGCGCCACTTCTGTTCGATCCACTGTCTGCCGCGCTCGCCCATGCGGTGGCGCAGGGCCGGGTCGGCGAGGAGGGTGACGATGCAGTCGGCGGTGGGTTCCGGGGTGGCGCCGTGGACGACCCAGCCGGTCTCGCCGTCGAGGACGGCGTCGGGGGCGCCGCCGGAGTCGCCGGCGACGACGGGCAGGCCGGTCGCGGAGGCCTCCAGGTAGACGATGCCGAGCCCCTCCACGTCCAGTCCCCCGCGCCGGGTGCGGCAGGGCATCGCGAAGACGTCGCCCGCGCCGTAGTGGGCGGGCAGCTCGGACCAGGGGACGGAGCCGGTGAAGCGGACCGAGGCGGCGACCCCGGTGTCGCGGGCCAGCCGGCGCAGGTCGTTCTCGTAGGGGCCGCCGCCGACGATCAGGAGCACCGCGTCAGGCTCGGCGGCCAGCACGGCGGGCATGGCGCGGATGAGGGTGTCCTGGCCCTTGCGCGGCACCAGGCGGGACACGCAGACCACGACCGGCCGGTCCGTCAGGCCGAGCCGGGCGCGGACCTCGTCGCCGCCCGAGCCGGGGTGGAAGGTCTTCTCGTCGACGCCGGGCGGCAGCTGGACCATACGGGCCGCCGCGTCGGGTGTGAGGGCGCGGGCGATGCGCTCGCGCGTGTACGCGCCGAGGTAGGTGATCGTGTCGGTGGACTCGCCGATGCGGCGCAGCAGCTGCCGGGCGGCGGGCAGCTGGGCCCAGCCCGCCTCGTGGCCGTGGGTGGTGGCGACGATCCGCTCGGCGCCCGCGCGGCGCAGGGCCGGGGCCATCAGGCCGAGGGGGGCCGCCGCCCCGAACCACACCGAGGTGCAGCCGTGCTCGCGCAGCAGGCGGGCCGCCCGGCGGGTGACCGCCGGGGTCGGCAGCAGCATCGTGGTGCGGTCGCGCACGACGGTGAAGGGCTGCTCGGCGTCGAAGGCGGCGGTCGCCTCGACGCCCTCCCGGGAACGCTTCCAGGTGGAGGCGTAGACGACCAGCCGGCCGGGGTCCAGGCGCAGCGCCATGTTGTGCAGGAAGGCCTGGATACCGCCGGGCCGGGGCGGGAAGTCGTTGGTCACGATCAGGGTCTTGTGCATCGCCGCCGACCCTACCGAACCCCCGCGGCACGCCCGGCCGGGCGCCTCGGTGGCACGCGCGGCGGGGTCCGGGACATCATGGCTGCCTCGGGACCCCCACACCGACGGACAGGAACCACGTGAAGACGACGGGCGCGGCACGGTCCCTCACCGGACTGCTGACCGTGTGGGGGCTGACCCGGGCGTTCCTGCTGCTGTGTGTGCTGAAGGCGGTCGTCTTCCCCGGCCCGGACGTCACCACCGACGTGTCGGTGATCTATCACGACTGGTCCACCGTACTGCGTACCGGAACGTTTCCGCTGAACGACGTCACCTGGCAGTATCCGCCCGCGGCGGCCCTGGCGGTGCTCTCCCCCGCGCTGCTGCCGTTCCTGGAGTACACGACCGCGTTCTTCGTGCTGGTGTGCCTCGCCGACCTGGTGACGCTGGCGCTGCTGTGCCGTGCCGGGACGCGGTCAGGGCGGTCGCGGGCAGGCGCCTGGGTGTGGGTGGCCGGGGTCCCCCTGCTGGGGCCGACGGTGTACGCGCGCTACGACGTGATGGTGACCGCGGTGGCGGTGGCGGCGCTGCTCGCCGGGGTCCGCCGGCCGCGGCTGATGGGGGCGCTGGTGGCGTTCGGGGCGCTGCTGAAGGGCTGGCCCGCGCTGTTGCTGCTCGGGGTGCGGCGGCGCTCGGTGTGGGTGTCGGCGGCGCTGACCGGCGCGGGCGTGGCGGCGCTGTTCGCGGTGGCGATGCCCGGCGCGTTCGCCTTCCTGACGTTCCAGCGCGACCGGGGCACGGAGGTCGAGTCGCTGGGCGCGCTCGTCCTGCACGTGGCCCGGCACTTCGGCTGGGACGGGGAGGTGCTGCTCAACTACGGCTCGGTGGAGTTCGTCGGCCCGTACGTGGGGTGGGTGAGCACGGGCGCGCTGCTGCTGAGCGCGGCGGGCTTCGGCTGGCTGGTGCTGTGGCGGCTGCGGGCGACCCGGTTCGCGCCGCACACGGTCGCCGACGCCGCGTTCGTGGCGGTGCTGGTGTTCGTCACGACCAGCAGGGTGATCAGCCCGCAGTACATGGTGTGGCTGGTCGGCCTCGCGGCGGTGTGCCTGGGCTTCCGGGCGAGCCGGATGCGTCTGCCGGTGGGGCTGGTGCTGGCCGCGTGCCTGGTGACGGTGCTGGAGTTCCCGGTGTGGTTCGCGCACGTCGTGGCCAGTGACCGGCTGGGCATCGGACTGCTGGCGGTGCGCAACGGCCTCCTGGTCGCCGCGACGCTCCTGGCGGCCCGCGCCCTGTGGTCCGCGACGGTGGTGCCCCGCCGGCCGGCCCTGCCGTTCGCGCCGCACCCGAGCCGTACGGACGGCACGCGGGTGTCCTCCTCCTGACCGCCCGGCCGCTCCCCGGCGGTCTCAGCCCAGTTCGCTGCGCAGGTGGTCGCGCCACTGGGCGGTGAAGTCGGCGTGGGTGGTGCCCAGGACGTCGCGCAGCGCCTGTTCGACCGCGCCGTCGCGCCGGTCGTGGGCGCCCACCGCCCGGTAGAAGGCGCGCAGGCGGTCCTCGCCCCAGCGGTCGGCGATGAGCCGGCAGGCCGTCCAGCCGCTCTCGTAGGCCCGGGCGAGGCCTTCGGCGTCGCCGGAGAAGCCGAAGTCGTCGTCGGCCGGGAGGGCCTCGGGGACGTCACCCCGGGCGACCGCGCGGGCCAGTTCGGGCGCCGTCTGGGCGGGGGTGCGGGCGCCGTCGCGGTAGCCGATCCAGTCGGCGAAGCCCTCGGACAGCCACAGCGGGGTGGAGGCGCTGGTGTGGGCGCGGGTGGCGACGTGGGTCGCCTCGTGGGTGAGGACCACCTGCCGCCCGGAGTCGCCGAGGAGTCCGAAGGCGTCGGGGTTGACGATGATCCGGTCGGCGGGAGCCCGTTCCCCCGCACCCGTCTCGCCGGTGGTGACCGCGGCGATGCCCCGGTAGGACGAGGCGGGCGAGTTCAGCAGCCCGGCCATGTCCTGGAGGGAGGTGGGCACCAGGACGACGAGGTGCCGGGACCACCGCCGCCCCCACGCGTCGGACACCGCGGGCACCGCCCGGTCGGCCAGCCGGGCGTAGTCGCGCAGCCGGGCGCCGGACTGGCCGACGCCGAGCACCAGGCTGCCGCCGCCGCGGACGGCCCGTACCCGCCCCTGGTCCCACAGCTGCTGGCCCGACGACCCGGCCGGCCGGTCCGCGTCGACGCTCCACCGGCCGTCGGAGTCCCGGCTGAGCCTCAGGGTGCGGGCGGTGGTGACGGGCGACGGGTCGTAGCCGTCGACGCGGTAGCTGAGGTCGGCGTCGGCCGTGGCGGTGTCGCCGGTGCGGTGCACGGAGGTGACCCGGTAGGACCACTCGGCCAGCGGCACGGCACGCACGTTGTCGTATCCGGCACGGGTCCCGGTGCGGGCGTGGGCGGCGGCGTCGCCGTCGAGCAGGGCCCGCGCGCGCCGGTCCAGCAGGGACTGCACCTCGGCCCGGGCACCGTCCGGTGCGCCGCCGCACGCCACCAGGGACGCGAGCAGCAGACACAGCGCCACCACGGACGCCCCCGGACCCCGCCTACGACCTGCCACCTTCCCGAGGGTACGGGCGCGGGGCCGCCGGAGTCAGACCCTGGTGACCGACGAGACGGGCATCATGCCGACCGGGTCGTGGCGCACGGGCGCGCCGGGGTACGGCGCGTGGATCACCTGGCCGTTGCCGACGTACATGCCGACGTGGCTGGCGTCGGAGCGGTAGACGACCAGGTCGCCGGGCCGCGCCTCGGACAGCGGGATCTGCCGTCCGGCGTGCCGCTGGGCCTGCGAGGTGCGCGGGATGGCCACCCCGGCCTGGGCGTACGACCACTGGGTCAGGCCCGAACAGTCGAAGCCGCTGGGCCCGTTGGCGCCCCAGACGTAGGGCTTGCCGAGGGCGGAGCGGGCCGCGGCCACGGCGGCGGCCGCGCGGCCGGAGGCGGCCTCGCCGCCGGGGCCGTACAGGCCGGCGCGGCCGGAGCGGGTGGCGCGGTCGTAGGCGGCGCGGGCGTCGTCGGGGAGGGAGTTGAGCAGGCGCCGGGCCGCGGCGAGTTTGCGTTCGACGGTCTTCTTGTGGCCCGCGACGGCCTTGCGGCTGCGTTCGAGTTCGCCCAGCTTGCGGGTCGTCTCCGCGCGGTCCTGCGCCAGGGTGCGCAGGGCCTTCTGCAGTTCCCGCAACTGCCCGGCCTGGCGGGTGCTGACGCGGTCGAGGACGGAGGCCTTGTCGAGGTAGTCCTCGGGGTCCTCGGAGAGCAGCAGTTCCAGGGAGGGGTCGAGACCGCCGGAGCGGTACTGGGCGCCGGCCAGTGAACCGAGCCCGTCGCGCATGGAGTTGACGCGCTCCTGCTGCCGGGCCAGGTCGTCCTGCGCGGTGCGGACCTGCGCGCGGAGGGTGTCGGCGCGTTCGTCGGCCTCGTTGTACGCCTCGGTGGCCCGCTCGGCCTCCTCGTAGAGGCGGTCCACCTCGGTCCGGGCGTCGTCGTGCGGTGCTGCGGCGGCCGGTACGGCGCTCAGGACGGCGGCGGCCGCCGAGAGCAGGCCGACGGCGACGGTGGTACTCCGGTCGGAGCCGGAGGACGGTGCAAGGCGGCGATGGGACCCCACGGGAAGCCGCGCTCCTTCCGCTGACGGACGGGAAACGCGGCAGACAGTAACCCCGCGGCAGTGGACGGGCCAACGACCGGGGCGGGCACGCACGGTGACGCCCCGCCTCCGACGCAGGTCACAGGCGGGGCACGGGCCGGACGGCGATGTCGTGATTCCCCCGAACGGGGGCACCCCGTCCCGGTGCCGGGGCCCGGGTGCCCGGGCGGGACGGCCGGGCTTCAGGGGCGCAGTGTCCCGGCGGGACAGCCGGCTTCAGGGGCGCGGTGTCCCGGCGGGACGGCCGGGCTTCAGGGGCGCGGGGGGCGTCCCGCGGGTCAGACGCGCACGCCGAACATGAACGGGCCGCCGATGGTGTTCATCGACTCGTAGCGCACGACGGTGCCGGTGCGGGGGGCGTGGATGATCTGGCCGTTGCCCGCGTAGAGACCCACGTGGTGCAGGTCGTTGAAGAAGAAGACCAGGTCGCCGACCTTGAGATCGCCGACCGAGTAGATCCTGGTGCCGGCCCCGGTCTGCGCCTCGGAGGTGCGCGGGATGCCGACGCCGGCCTGGGCGTAGGCCCAGGAGGTCAGGCCCGAGCAGTCGAAGGAGGACGGGCCGGTGGCGCCGTAGACGTAGGGCGTGCCCAGCTTGCTCTGCGCGGCGGCGAAGGCGGCGGCGGCACGGCCGGAGCCGGCCGGGACCTTGGCGGAGAGGGCGTCGCGCGCGCTGGCGCGGGTGGCACGGTTCTCCTCCTCGGCGAGCTGGGCCTTCTGCTCGGCGGTGAGGCTGTTGAGCAGCTTCTGCGCGGAGGCCAGCTTGCCCTGGACCTCCTTCTTCTTCTTGCCCAGTTCGGAGCGGGTGGAGGCGAGGTCCTTGAGCTTCTCGGTGGCCTCGGAGCGCTGCTGGGCGAGCTCGCGCTGCTTCTCCTGGATCTTCTTCAGCCCGTCGACCTGCTGGGTGCTCAGCTGGTCGAGGGTGGACGCCTTGTCGAGGTAGTCGTCCGGGTCGGCGGACAGGAACAGCTGCACCGAGGGGTCGATGCCGCCGCTGCGGTACTGGGCGCTGGCCATCGAACCGAGGCCGTCGCGCAGCTCGTTGAGCTCCTGCTGGCCGCGGGCGACGTTGTCCTGGATGGTGGAGATCTCCTTCTGGAGCTTCTCCTGCTTCTCCTTGGCGCCGTTGTACTTCTCGGTGGCCTGCTCCGCCTGCTCGTAGAGCTTGTCGACCTTGGCCTTCACCTCGTCCTTGCTCGGCTTCTCGGTGGGCGCGGCGTTGGCACCCTGCGAGCTCAGGACGACGGCAGCTGCTGCAGCGGTGGTGAGCACGGTCACACGTGCGCGGTTCGGCTGCTTGGGACGACGGTGGGACGCCACGGAGGCGAGCTCCTTCTTCCTCCAGCCGCCTACCGACACGCCGGTGGGCGGGGGCCTCCGCCGTCGCCACCCCATGTGAACGATCACCCGAGCGGAGGTTCGAGGCCCGACCCTAGTGATTGCCTTGTGATCAGTTCAAATCCCTGGACCCGAAATCTCCGTCACAGCGCGTTTCTTTGCCATGAACTCACGTGCAGTGATATGGAGCTGACACTACGTTGCGTGACGATCCCACCAATTCGGGCAATCGGCGGGTACGTTGCGGTTGGGGCTTAGGGTCCCGATGGGGCGTAGGGGCGCTTTACGGCCCGGCGGGCCTCACGCCCTGGAGAACCGCTTCAGAAGCACCGCGGAGGCAACCGGCCGGGCACCCGCGCGGGCCACCCCGTCGGCGACCTCGCGGTCGGTGGAGACGACGATGACCGGCCGGCCGGGCGGCTCGGCGCGCACCAGCTGGCGGATCAGCTCGTCGGCGGTGACGCCCGGCTTGGAGAACAGCACCCGCACCCCGCGCGGCGGGGCCAGCAGCACCGGCGCGGCCAGTTCGGCCCCGTCGAAGACACAGGTCACCTCCGCGCCGGTCTGCGCGGCCACCTGGGCGAGTTGGCCCAGCAGCCGCAACCGCTGCTTCTCCAGGGGCATCTGGGGATAGCCGGTCTTGGTGACGTTGTAGCCGTCGACGACGAGATGGGCCTGCGGCAGGGCCAGCAACTGGTCGAGGATCGCCGGGTCGTCCTCGGACAGCGCGCGGGCGGCGATGTCCTTGGGCGTCATCCGGCCGGGCTCCACGGCGTCCACGGTCTCGGCGGGCCGCACGGACACCGGGGGCAGGGCCAGTTCGCGCCGGAGCCCCTGGGCGGCCTCCAGGACGGTGTCCAGCAGCAGCCGGACCCGCATGTCCTCGACGCTGCGCCCCTCGCGGGCGGCGCGACGGGCGGCCTCCAGGGCGGCCTCCGTCTCGCCGAGGCGCGCTTTGATCCGCCGGGTCTCGCTCTCCGCGGCCGACACCTGCGCGTGGCTGTCGGAACGGACCGCCTCCAGCTCCGCCTGCACTTTGCGCAGGGCCGCCTGACCCCGTTTGACGTCGCTGAGCGCGGACCGCAGCTTGCGGTGCAGCGACTCGGCCTCTTTGCGCGCCGCGTCCAGTTCCGAGCGCAGCCGCTCGGTCTCGGTGCGGGTGTGCTCGCGGGCGCGCGCGAGCTCGGCCCGCAGCCGCTCCAGCTCGGCCCGGTTCTCCTCGTCGGCGCGCTCGGCGTCGGCGCGCTGGGCCTCCTCGCCGGCCGCGGCGACCAGCTTCACCCAGCCGGCCGGCCGCAGCACGTAGGCCGCAGCCGCCACGTCCAGGGGGTCCGCAGCCGGGGGCGGCGAGCCGGAGTCGAGGGCACCGGTCAGTTCCGGCTGGGCCTCGCGGAGCTTCTCCCCGATGCGCTGCCGGAAGAGCGGGTCGGTCTCCAGGGCGGAGGCCATCGCGTTCCCGGCGAACTTGATCCGGCGGTTGGGCGCGAAGCGGGCGTACTGCCTCAGCTGGGCGGGCAGCTCGCCGACGGTCAGCCCGCCGAAGCCGTCCGAGACGATCTGGACGACCCGGCGGCGCACCCCGTCGGGCAGCGGACGGTCGAGCACCTCAGCGGCGCCGTCCTGCGGCCCCCCGCCCGTGGTCTCCACCATCCGTCACACCCCAATGCCTGTGTGCCACCCCGCGTACGGGGTCACCGTCAGCGGAGCCCGCTCCCGGTCAGGAGCCGGCACCCGGCCTGTCCACGAGTTCCACCTGGTCCACGGCGTTGCACCAGCGGCACCGCACCGACTCGATGGTCTCACTGAGCACCTCGCGCTCCTCGACCTTCGGCTCGCCGGCCAGGTCCAGGTGGACGTACTCGACGACCTTCGAGGAGCGGGTCACGTCGAAGCGCGTGAGGTTGCCGCAGAGGGTGCAGCGCCACCGCGTGGCGGCGGTCGGCAGGGGAACCGTCATCGTGGCTGTTCGCCTTCCTTTCCGGTCTCCGGGGCGCGCCGGGCACCCCGGTGGGTCAGGGTCGTAACCCTACGGCCTGGCGGGTCCCCGCCGCCCGCCCGTCCACGGCGGCGAGGCGGTCTGCGTGGTTGCGTCCCGTTGCGTCATGCTCTGTGACCATGGTCCGCAACTGGAGACCCCCTCTCGTCCGGGCGGTCCGGCTGCCGTCGGCACCGGTGACCCACACCCTCGTCGTCGTGTGCTGCCTGGTCTTCCTGTTCGGCCCGGCCTCCGGGCTGAACCCGGCCCACGGGACCGGGGAGGAGCTGCTGGCCGTGCAGCGGGCGTACTTCCGGCGCTGGGGGGTGATCCCCGCAGACCTGTTCGAAGGGTCCCTCCGGGCGGCCCTGACCCCGGCCACGGCCCTGTTCGTGCACGGCAGCTGGGTGCACCTGCTCGGGAACATGCTGTTCCTCCACGTCTTCGGCACGATGACCGAGGCACGGATGGGCCGCGCCCGGTTCACCCTGTTCTACGTCGGCTGCGGGTACCTCGCCCTGCTCGGACACGCCCTCGCCGACACGGGCTCCCCGCAGTCGGTGGTGGGGGCGTCGGGGGCGATCTCGGCCGTCCTGGGCGCGTTCCTCTTCCTGTTCCCCCGGGCCCGGGTGACCAGTCTCCTGCCGTTCCTGTTCTTCCTGCCGGTCCGCTTCCCGGCCTGGGTGGTGCTGCCCTTCTGGGCGGCCCTGCAGTGGCTGGGGGCGGGGCGGGCGTCCGACGGGCCGGGGATCGCCTACCTGGCCCACCTGGTGGGCTTCGGCCTGGGGCTCGCCTGCGCGTGGGTCTGCTCCGGGCGGACGACTACAGTGAGGGCCACCCCTGCTCCGGCTCCCGAGGGAGAGAACCAACCGTGATCACCGCGATCGTCCTCATCAAGACCAGCGTGGACCGGATCCCCGAGATCGCGGAGCGGATCGCCGCGCTGGACAGCGTCAGCGAGGTCTTCTCCGTCACCGGCACCTACGACCTGATCGCGATGGTCCGGGTCCGGGAGCACGAGGACCTGGCCGAGGTCATCCCCGGCCGGATCAGCAAGATCCCGGGCGTGGAGGGCACGGACACGCACGTCGCGTTCCGCACGTACTCCCAGCACGACCTCGAAGCCGCGTTCGCCATCGGGCTGGACAGCTGACGCACCCGCCGGGCGGGACCGGCCGGCGGGCCCCCGTCCGGTCCCGCCGGCCGGGTCAGGCGGCGGGGGTGTCCGGCACGCAGCGGCCGTCCACCGTGCGGTAGGTCCAGCGGGCCCCGTCCCGGACGAGTTCCCGCACGGCGCGCACGAACCGCTCCACGTGCTCGTCCGGGGTGCCCGCCCCGAGGCTGACCCGGACCGCGTTCAGGGACCGCTCCCCGGGCGCGGCGTCCGGGGCGCCGCACTCGCCCCGGTGCCCCGCCGCGCCGCCCAGCAGCCTGCGGACCAGCGGGTGGGCGCAGAACAGGCCGTCCCGTACGCCGATGCCGTACTCGGCGGACAGCGCGGCGGCGAAGTGGGAGCTGTTCCAGCCCTCGACGACGAAGGAGAGCACGCCGACCCGCGGGGCGTCGTCCCCGAACAGCGACAGCCACCGCACCTCGGGCACGTCCGCGAGCTCCTCGCGCACCCGGCGGATCAGCCGCTGCTCACGGGCGACGAGGGTGTCGAACCCGGCCTCGGTGAGCGTCCGGCACGCCGAGGCGAGGGCGTGGACGCCGATGACGTTCGGCGAACCCGCCTCGTGGCGGGCGGCGTCGGTGTGCCACTCCACGTCCACTCCCCCGTCCGCGCGGCGGCCGACCCTGCGGCTGGCGCCGCCGCCCGCGAGGTAGGGCTCGGCCGTGCGCAGCCAGTCGGCCCGGCCGGCCAGCACCCCGGAGCCGAAGGGGGCGTACAGCTTGTGGCCGGAGAAGGCCACCCAGTCGACGTCCAGGTCCCGCACGCTCACCGGGTGGTGCGGGGCGAGCTGGGCGGCGTCCAGCACGATCCGGGCGCCGTGCGCGTGGGCGACGGCGGCCAGTTCGCGCACCGGCCACAGCTCGCCGGTGACGTTGGAGGCGCCGGTGACGCAGACGAGGGCGGGCCCGTGGGGGTCGCGGTCGGCGAGGGCGCGCTCCAGGGTCTCGACGGCCTGCCGCGGGCTGTCCGGCGCGTCGAGGACGGTCACGTCACGGCGGGGCCAGGGCAGCAGGGCCGCGTGGTGCTCGGTCTCGAAGACGAAGACGCGGCAGCCCTCGGGCAGGGCGGACGCGAGCAGGTTGAGGGAGTCGGTGGTCGACCGGGTGAACACCACCTGGTCGCCGGTCCGGCAGTCGAGAAAGTCGGCGACGGTCCGGCGGGCGCTCTCGAACAGGTCGGTGGAGAGCTGGGACAGGTACCCGGCGCCCCGGTGGACGCTGCCGTAGTACGGCGCGTAGGCGGCCACGTCGTCCCAGACCCGCTGGAGGGCGGGCGCGCTGGCGGCCTGGTCGAGCGCCGCGTAGGTCACCTCCCCGCCGGTGACGAGCGGAACGGTGACGTCCCGTCCGAGGACGGGCAGCGGGGCACAGCCGGCCAGGTCGGCGGCGGTGTCGGCGGTGACGGTCGCGGAGGGGGCGGCGGTAGCGGAAGGGGCGGCAGCCGTGGAAGGGGCGGCGGTCGTGGAAGGGGCGGCGGTGGCAACGGACATGGCGAACTCCCGTACGCGGCAGGCGGATCCCCCGGGCGAGCGACGACGGCTCGAGCCCGGTGGTGAGAGGGAAAGAAGGGCTGCGGAGGCGGGGCTCTGCGGCCCTAGCACATTCGCTTGCTCATGTCCGGCTCCTCGACGACCAGGACCCCTGGTTCGCGAGGGGTCCGCGCTTGCCGTGGACCTTGCTGTCCACGGCCTGGTCCTCACCCGGGGCACCCCGCCACGGACGGAGGGTTGCCGGACAGCCGGCCGGGGCCTGATGGCTGTCACTCATGACCTGGACAGGAACGTACGGGAAGAAATCGGGGTCCCGCAACCCGTGTCCGGATCGCGGGACCCCAGGGGCGGTCCGCTCAGGCGTTGCTGACGGCCACCCAGCGGTCCAGCACGCGCCGGGCGGCCCCCGAGTCGATCGACTCGGCCGCCTGCTCCATCCCGGCGCGGATCTGCTCCGTGAGGGAGCCCGGTGCGGGCTCCAGCGCCACCAGCGCCGCCGCCGAGTTCAGCAGCACGGCGTCGCGCACCGGGCCGCGTTCGCCGTCCAGCAGCCGCCGGGCGACCTCCGCGTTGTAGGAGGCGTCGGCGCCGCGCAGCGCCGACACGTCGACGAGGTCCAGGCCGACGTCGCGCGGGTCGAAGACCTCCTCGGTGACCTTGCCGCCCCGGACCACCCAGACGTGGGAGGTGCCGGTGGTGGTCAGCTCGTCCAGGCCGTCGTCGCCGCGGAACACCAGCGACGAGTGGCCGCGCCCGGCGAACACCCCGGCCATGATGGGCGCCATCCGCCGGTCGGCGACCCCGACCGCCTGGGCCTTCACCCGGGCGGGGTTGGCCAGCGGGCCGAGGAAATTGAACACGGTGCGGATGCCCAGCTGGCCGCGGGCGGCCGCCACGTGGCGCAGCGCGGGGTGGAACTTCACCGCGAAGCAGAAGGTGATCCCGGCCTCCTCGGCGACCTGGGCGACCCGCCGCGGGGTCAGCTCCAGGTTGACGCCCAGCTTCTCCAGCACGTCGGAGGCGCCGGACGCGGAGGAGGCGGCCCGGTTGCCGTGCTTGACGACCTTCGCCCCGGTGCCGGCCACCACGATCGAGGACATGGTGGAGATGTTCACCGTCTTGGCGCCGTCGCCGCCGGTGCCGACGATGTCGACCGTGGCGCCCGGCACGTCGATCACGTTGGCGTGGTCGTAGAGCGCCCGGACGCAGCCGGTGATCTCCTCGACCGTCTCGCCCTTGGCCCGCAGGGACACCGCGAATCCGGCGATCTGTGCGTCGGTGGCCTCACCGCGCATGATCAGGTCCATCGCCCAGGCGGTGTCGTCGGCCGACAGGTCACGGCCCTCCAGCAGGCCGTTCAGCAGGGCGGGCCAGGAGCGGCCCGCCGCGGTGTCGCCTCCAGCGGGGGTCACAGCGCTCATCAGCCGCTCCTGTTGTCGTCCTGCATGTCCGCTCCCACCCTATCCAGCGGCGGGCACGGCGAAGGCCCCCGTCCGAGTACCGGACGGGGGCCTTCGACCGTGGTGTGGCGACTGTCGGTCAGCCGGAGAGGGGATCAGTGGTGGCCGTGGCCGCTGGTGATCTCCTTGTACTCGTCGGCGGTCGGCTTCGGAATCTGGGACTCCTCGCCGTAGTAGGCCTTGCTGAGCTTGGCGCGCAGCTTCTCGGTGGCCTTGACCTTGCGCTCGACGCCGTTCTCGTCGACCGTCGGGCCGATCTCCGCCGGCTTGTACTGCTCGTGCGCGGTGAGCGTGTAGAGCTGCTCCTGGCTGAGCGGCTCGTGCACCTCGATGAACTCACCGTGCGGCAGACGCTTGATGATGCCCGACTCGCGGCCGTGCAACACCTTGTCCTTGTCGCGGCGCTGGAGGCCGAGGCAGATCCGCTTGGTGACGATGAACGCCACGACCGGGCCGAGGAAGAACCCGATGCGCACGAACCAGGTGACCGCGTTGATCGACAGGTGGAAGTGCGTGGCGACGATGTCGTTACCACCACCCACCAGCATGATCAGGTACGCGGTGACCCAGGCGACACCGAAGGCGGTGCGGGTCGGGGCGTTGCGCGGGCGGTCCAGGATGTGGTGCTCGCGCTTGTCGCCGGTGATCCAGGACTCGATGAACGGGTAGAGCGCCAGGACCCCGAGGAAGAGACCGAACAGGACCAGCGGGATGAACACGCCCAGGACCAGCGTGTGGCCCCAGAAGTTGATCTCCCAGCCCGGCATGGCGCGGACCAGACCCTCGGCGAAGCCCATGTACCAGTCCGGCTGGGCGCCCGTCGAGACGAGGTCCGGCCGGTACGGTCCCAGGTTCCAGATCGGGTTGATCGTGACCAGGCCGGCCACCAGCGAGATGAAGCCGAAGACCAGGAAGAAGAAGCCTCCGGCCTTGGCCATGTACACCGGCATCAGCGGCATGCCGACGACGTTCTTGTTGGTCCGGCCGGGACCCGCGAACTGCGTGTGCTTGTGGTAGAAGACCAGGATCAGGTGGGCGACCACCAGACCCAGCATGATGCCCGGCAGCAGCAGGATGTGGATCGAGTAGAACCGGGCGACGAAGTCCGTCCCCGGGAACTCCCCGCCGAACAGGAACATCGAGATGTACGTGCCGACGATCGGCACGGACAGGATCGCGCCCTGCGTGAAGCGGACACCCGTACCGGACAGCAGGTCGTCCGGGAGCGAGTAGCCGGTGAAGCCGGTGAACATGCCCAGCACGAACAGCAGGAAGCCGAACAGCCAGTTGATCTCACGCGGCTTGCGGAACGCGCCGGTGAAGAAGACGCGCATCATGTGCACGAACATGCCGGCCAGGAAGATGACCGCGGCCCAGTGGTGGATCTGCCGGATGAGCAGGCCACCGCGCACGTCGAAGCTGATGTCGAGGGTCGAGGCGTAGGCCTGCGACATCAGCTGGCCCTGCATCGGGACGTAGCTGCCGTGGTACTCCACCTCGGCCATCGACGGGTGGAAGAACAGCGTCAGGTACACACCCGTGAGGATGATGATGATGAAGCTGTAGAGGCAGATCTCACCGAGCATGAAGGACCAGTGGTCCGGGAAGATCTTCCGCATGTTGGCCTTGGCCAGGGAGTAGATCCCCAGCCGGCCGTCGGCCCAGTCGGCGACGCGCTCGCCGGCCGGCGCCTTCCCGCGAGAGCGGGAGTCGGTGGTCGTCGTGGTGCTCATCCGCGCTCCCAGAATGAAGGGCCGACGGGCTCGTCGAAGTCGCTGTGCGCTTCGAGGTAACCCTCGTCGTTCACGCCGATGCGCAGCTGCGGCAGCGCGTGACCGGCGGGACCGAAGATCACCTTGGCGCCGTCGGAGAGATCGAAGGTGGACTGGTGGCAGGGGCACAGCGCGTGGTGCGTCTGCTGCTCGTACAGCGAGATCGGGCAACCGACGTGGGTGCAGATCTTCGAGTACGCGAGGATCCCCTCGTGCGACCACTCGAGAGCGCGCTTGTCCTTGATGTTCTCCGGCTGGATCCGGACGAGCATCAGCGCGGCCTTGGCGATCTCGTTCTGGAACCCGTGCTCGTGCGGGTCCAGGCCCTCGGGCTGGGCGAAGACGAGCGAGCCGACGATGATGTCGGACGGGCGCAGCGGCTCGTTGGTGTTCTGGTTGATGAGCAGCTTGCCCTTCGACCAGGCGGTGTGACGCAGCTTGTCCTCGGGCAGCGGGCCGAGGTCGCGCAGCAGCACGACGCCGGACAGCGGGAAGAGGGCCAGCGCGCCGAACATGGTGTTGCGGATGAGCTTGCGACGGCCGAGGTCCGACTCCTTGGCGCCCTGCCGGAAGTCGTCCATGACCTTGGCCTTGACGTCCGGCGCGGCCTGGATCGGGTGCCGTTCGTCGGTGAGCTCCACGTCCGACATCAGGGTGCGGGCCCAGTGGACGGCGCCCGCGCCGATGGCGAACAGCGCGATGCCGAGCGTCACACCGAGCGCGAGGTTCAGGGCGCTGATGTGGCCCAGCGTCCAGACGTAGACGATCTTGTCGACCGGGATCGCCACGAACGCGGCGATGAAGCCGATGGTCGCCAGCATCGACACCGTGAACAGCAGGGCCACCGTGCGCTCGGACCGCTTGGCGGCCCGCTCGTCGATGTCCTGGATCCGGTGCTCGTGGGGCGGCAGCCCCGGGTCGGCGAACGGGTCCTTCTGGTCCGCGACGCCGACCGCGCCGTGAGCGGTGTCCTGCGCGGTGGGCAGGTTCTCTTCGGGAATGTCTTGGCTACTCATGACTTCTTGGCCTTTGCGGTCCGAGCGGCGACCCACACAGCGACGGCGATCAGTCCGCCGAGGCCGAAGACCCAGCCGAAGAGGCCCTCGGCGACCGGGCCCAGCGAGCCGAGCGCCAGGCCGCCCGGGCTCTCGGAGTCGTCGCTGTTGACCTCCTGGAGGTACGCGATGATGTCCTTCTTGTTCTGCACCGTCAGCACGCTGTCGGGGAACGACGGCATGTTCTGCGGGCCGGTGAGCATGGCCTGGTACACGTGCTTCGGGTCGACGTCCTCGAGGTCCGGAGCGTACTTGCCGTGCGTCAGGGCGCCACCCTTACCGGTGAAGTTGTGGCACTGCGCGCAGTTGGTGCGGAACAGTTCACCGCCCTTGGCGATGTCGGCGCCCTGGGGGCCGTACTCCTCCTCCGTCGGGACGGCGGGACCGGCACCCAGCGAGGCGACGTAGGCGGCCAGCTGGTCGATCTCGGCCTGGCTGTACACCGCCGGCTTGCGCGGCGCCTGAGCGCTCTGCGAGGTGGCGGCCGGCATGCGGCCGGTGGCCACCTGGAAGTCCACGGCCGCGGCGCCCACGCCCACCAGGCTCGGCCCGTCGGAGGTCCCCTGACCGCCGGTGCCGTGGCAGCTGGCGCAGCCGACCGCGTAGAGCTTCTTTCCCTCCTCGATGGTGAGGGACTGGGCGGTTTCTTCGGCCTGCGCCTTGTCCGCGGGCGCGAACACGGCGTACAGCCCCCCGGTGCATGCCAGCGCGAGGAGGAGAACCACGAGCGCCGCCAACGGGTGGCGTCGTCGTGCGGAGAGCTTTTTCACGGATTACCCCGGTGTCAGGATCTTCTGCGTCGATGCTTCTGGTTGGTGCGCGTCAGGAGCGCGCGCGGTGATGAGCCCGGCTACTTGATCATGTAGATCGTCGCGAACAGACCGATCCAGACGACATCGACGAAGTGCCAGTAGTAGGACACGACGATGGCGGCTGTGGCCTGATCGTGGGTGAACCTCCGAGCGGCATAGGTCCGGCCCAGGACCAGCAGGAAGGCGAAGAGTCCGCCCGTCACGTGCAGGCCGTGGAAGCCGGTGGTCAGGTAGAACACCGAGCCGTACGGGTCGGAGCTGAGGGACAGACCCTCGTGCTTGACCAGCTCGGTGTACTCGACGATCTGACCGCCGATGAAGACCGATCCCATGATGAAGGTGACGATGAACCACATCCGGAGCTTCTTCACGTCACCGCGCTCGGCGGCGAAGACGCCGAGCTGACAGGTGAGCGAGGAGAGCACCAGGATCGTGGTGTTCGTCGCCGCGAACGGGAAGTTCAGCGTGTCGGCCTTCTCCGTCCAGAAGTCTGGTCCGGTCACCGATCGCAGGGTGAAGTACATCGCGAAGAGGGCCGCGAAGAACATCAGCTCGGAACTCAGCCAGATGATGGTTCCGACGCTGGTGAGGTTCGGTCGGTTGACCGACGGGTGCGCGTGCCCGGTATCTACTGTCGTTGCTGTCGCCACGCCGACATTATGTCGGTCGCTTATCCCGCCCTCACCCCGGGGGGTGCCGTTCGGAGTGTCCGCCCCTCCTGTACTGCCCGGATGGCCCATCGAAGCCGTGTCCGAACCGGTGTTGACGAGCGGCCCGAAGGGGTAGCATCCGCGCCATCGGGACCCGATGTCCCCGACGAGGCTGCCCTCTCTCGGAGTGTGGAGGAACCATGCAGGCGACCGCCACGGTGCTGGTCTACAGCGACAACGCCAACACGCGGGAGCAGGTGCGGCTCGCCACCGGCCGGCGGCCCGCCCCGGACGTGCCCGTCGTGGAGTTCGTGGAGTGCGCGACCCAGGCCGCCGTGCTCAAGGAGCTGGAGCGGGGCGGCATCGACGTCTGCGTGCTGGACGGCGAGGCGGTGCCCATCGGCGGCATGGGGCTGTCCAAGCAGATCAAGGACGAGATCTTCAACAGCCCGCCGGTGCTGCTGCTCATCGGACGGCCCCAGGACGCCTGGCTGGCCACCTGGAGCCGTGCGGAGGCCGCTGTGACGCTCCCGGTGGAGCCGGTGGAGTTCGCCTCGGCCCTGGCGTCCCTGCTGCGGCAGAAGCGGCTGCAGAGCGCCTAGGGGAGCGTCCGGGGGCGGTGAGGGCCTCCGGGGCCTCACACCGACTGCGGGCGCAGCCGGGCCTGTTCCTGCGGGCCGGCGGACTGCGGGTTGCCGGTCACCAGGGCGCTGCCCTCGCGCCACTGGGCCCAGGTGAGGTTCCAGTCGCCGAAGCCGTTGCCGAAGGGCTCCATGGTGTCGCCGCCCGAGTTCACGACCTCGACGAGGTCGCCCTCCCGGACGGTGTCGAAGAACCACTGGGCGTTGTCGGTGCTCATCCCGACGCAGCCGTGGCTGACGTTGGCGTAGCCCTGGGAGCCGACGGACCAGGGGGCGGCGTGCACGTATTCGCCGCTCCAGGTGACGCGGGTGGCGAAGCGCACGTCGAGGTCGTAGGACTCGGAGGAGCCCTCGGCGATGCCGACGGTGCTGCTGCGCATGCGTACGTAGGGTTCCTTGGCGAGCACCACCTTGACGCCGTTGCGGGTCTCGAAGCCCGGCTTGCCGGTGGTGACGGGGATCGACTTGACCTCTTCGCCGTTCTTGTACAGCGTCAGCCGGTGCGAGGCCGCGTCGGTCACGGCTATGACCCGGTCGCCGGTGCTGAACGTCAGCGGCTCGGCCTTGCCGCCGCGCAGGCGGTCGTTGACCTTGATGCCCTCCAGATTGCTGCGGACCCGCACGGTGGCGTTGGCGGGCCAGTAGTCCTGGGGGCGGTAGTGGAGCTTCTTGTCGTCCACCCAGTGCCAGGCGCCGCTCACCGCGGGCGTGGACTCGACCTTGAGGGCGCGTTCCACGACGGCCCGCTGCGCGGGGTCCTTCACCGGCGTGTTGAGCTCTGCGGTGACGGGCTGGCCGACGCCGTAGGTGCCGGCCTCAGGGCCGAAGGTGACGCCCAGGTGCTTGGTCGTGGTGGGCTTGCCGGTGGTGAAGGTGAGGACCTTGCGGCCGGGGGCGCCGTCCTCGTCCTCCGTGCTCACCCGCACCGTGTAGGCGGCGTCGGCGGCGAGCGGGGAGGTGCTGTGCCAGCGGCTGCCGTCGGCGGCGAGTTCGCCGGCCAGGTAGCGGCCCGAGGAGTCGACGGCGGTGACGTCCGTGATGCGGCCGCCGGAGTCCTCGGCGACGATCTCGAGCGGCTTGTCGGGGTCGGCCGTCCGGTTGTCGCCCTTGGGGCCGTTGAAGGAGATCTGGTCCGCCGCGTCGTAGGGCTCGGCGGACAGCGGGTTGCCGTCGGAGGAGCAGCCGGTGACGCCCGCACCGAGGGCGATCACCAGCAGCGTGCAGCCGACGACGGTGCGGATGCGCGGGTCGTGTCTCATGACCTCACGCTAGGAAGCCGCGTCAACCACGGCGCGCTGGGCGCCTCGAACGAGTGACGTGTATTGCGGCAGACGCAGGGGGCCCGGACGCTCCTGACGGAGTGTCCGGGCCCCTGAGTGCCTCGCGCGTGGTACGGGACTACTGGGTGCGGTTCTCACCGCGGTAGTACTCGAAGGTCCAGCCCCAGATGCCGGCCACGATGAGCGGGATGGAGAAGTACATCAGCCACCAGCCCACGGCGATCGCCGTGAAGGCGAAGGCACCGCCGAGCGCCAGGAACAGCGGCTGCCAGCTGTGCGGGCTGAAGAACCCGACCTCGCCGGCGTCGTCCGCGACGTCCGCTTCCTTGTTGTCCTGCGGACCGGCGTCGACCCGCTTGGCCGTGAAGCCCAGGTAGAAGCCGATCATCACGGCCAGGCCGAAGGCCAGGAAGAGGGCTGTCGTGCCGACCGCTTCCTTGGACCACACACCGTAGACGATCGCCACGATGAGCAGGAAGACGCTCAGCCACATGAACATCTTGCCCTGGATCTTCACTTGCCGGCCTCCTTGCCGCCGGAGAGGGCCTTCTCTCCCTGACCGACGTTCTCGAGCTCGTCGAGGGCGGCGATCTCCGGGTGGTGCAGGTCGAAGGCCGGGGATTCACTGCGGATGCGCGGCAGCGTGAGGAAGTTGTGCCGCGGCGGCGGGCAGGAGGTGGCCCACTCCAGGGAGCGGCCGTAACCCCACGGGTCGTCGACACCGACCGGCTTGCCGTACTTCGCCGTCTTCCAGACGTTGTAGAAGAACGGCAGCAGCGACATGCCCAGCAGGAACGAGGCGATCGTGGAGACCGTGTTCAGGGCGGTGAAGCCGTCGGCCGCCAGGTAGTCCGAGTAGCGGCGCGGCATGCCCTCGGCACCCAGCCAGTGCTGGACGAGGAACGTGCCGTGGAAGCCGATGAACAGCGTCCAGAACGTGATCTTGCCGAGCCGCTCGTCGAGCATCTTGCCGGTGAACTTCGGCCACCAGAAGTGGAAGCCCGCGAACATCGCGAACACCACGGTGCCGAACACGACGTAGTGGAAGTGCGCCACCACGAAGTAGGAGTCGGTCACGTGGAAGTCCAGCGGCGGCGACGCCAGGATCACACCGGTCAGACCACCGAAGAGGAAGGTGACCAGGAAGCCCACCGACCACAGCATCGGCGTCTCGAAGCTCAGCGAGCCCCGCCACATGGTGCCGACCCAGTTGAAGAACTTCACACCGGTCGGGACCGCGATGAGGAAGGTCATGAAGGAGAAGAACGGGAGCAGCACACCGCCCGTGGCGTACATGTGGTGCGCCCACACCGTCACCGACAGACCCGCGATCGCGATCGTCGCGCCGACCAGACCCATGTAGCCGAAGATCGGCTTGCGGGAGAAGACCGGGACGATCTCACTGACGATGCCGAAGAACGGCAGCGCGATGATGTAGACCTCGGGGTGACCGAAGAACCAGAACAGGTGCTGCCACAGCAGCGCCCCGCCGTTGGTCGGGTCGAAGATGTGCGCCCCGAACTTCCGGTCCACCTCCAGCGCGAGCAGTGCCGCCGCCAGCACCGGGAAGGCGAGCAGGACCAGGACACCGGTCAGCAGCACGTTCCAGGTGAAGATCGGCAGCCGGAACATGGTGAGTCCCGGTGCGCGCATGCAGATGATCGTGGTGATGAAGTTGACCGAGCCGAGGATGGTGCCGAAGCCCTGGAAGGCCAGGCCCATGATCCACAGGTCGGAGCCCAGACCCGGGGAGCGGATCGCGTCCGAGAGCGGGGCGTAACCGGTCCAGCCGAAGCTGGCCGCGCCGTCCGGCGTGAGGAAGCCGGCCAGGGCGATCAGCGAGCCGAACAGGTAGAGCCAGTAGGCGAACATGTTCAGCCGCGGGAACGCCACGTCGGGCGCGCCGATCTGCAGCGGCATGATCCAGTTCGCGAAGCCGACGAACAGCGGGGTGGCGAACATCAGCAGCATGAGCGTGCCATGCATGGTGAACGCCTGGTTGAACTGCTCGTTCGACAGGATCTGCAGGCCCGGCCGGGCCAGCTCGGCGCGCATGACCAGCGCCATGATGCCGCCGATGACGAAGAAGATGAACGACGTCGTCAGGTACATCGTGCCGATGGTCTTGTGGTCGGTGGTCGTCAGCCACTTCACCACGATGCTGCCCGGCCGCTTGCTGCGGACCGGCAACTCGCTCTCGTAGGAGCCCTCGGCCGCCGTGACGCCCTGGGGTTCGTTGATGATGCTCACAGGACGCTCACCTCCCGGTTCTTCTCGGGACCCGACTGCTCGATGCCCGCGGGCACATAACCGGTCTGCCCCTTCTTGACGAGGTCGTTGAGGTGCTGCTCGTAGCGCTCGGGCGAGACGACCTTCACGTTGAACAGCATCCGGGCGTGGTCCACACCGCACAGCTCGGCGCACTTGCCGAGGAAGGTGCCCTCACGGCTGGGGGTCACCTCGAAGGCGTTGGTGTGGCCCGGGATGACGTCCTGCTTCATCAGGAACGGCACCACCCAGAAGGAGTGGATGACGTCCCGCGAGGTCAGGATGAAGCGCACCCGCTTGCCCTCGGGCAGCCACATGGTGGGGCCCGGGTTGTTGGTCTGCGGGTTCCTCGTCGAGGGGGTACCGCAGTCGTGGACACCGCCGGCGTCGGCCGGGAAGGCGTCCCGGTACCGGTCCGGAATCGGGTCCAGTTCCTTGGCGGTCTTGGCGTCGCCGGTGGAACCGTCCACGTTCTCGACGTAGTTGAAGCACCAGCTCCACTGGAAGCCGACCACGTTGACCGTGACGTCGGGCTTGCTTTCGAGCTTCATCAGCTCGGATTCGTCACGGGCCGTGAAGTAGAACAGCACCGAGACGATGAGGAGGGGGACCACCGTGTACAACGCCTCGAGGGGCATGTTGTACCGGGTCTGCGGAGGGACCTCCACCTTGGTGCGGCTGCGCCTGTGGAAGAAAGCACTCCACAGGATCAGACCCCACACCAGAACGCCCACGGCGAGCGCGGCCGCCCACGAGCCCTGCCACAGGGAGAGGATCAGCGGAGCCTCTTCCGTGGTCGGGGTGGGCATACCAAGGCGGGGGAAGTCCTCCCAGGTGCAACCGGTGGCGGTCGCCAGGACCAGGCCCGCGGTCGATGCCTGCAGCAGCTTCCGCCGCATCGGGCGCCGCGGCTTGGGGGTACCGCCCACGCCCTTCAGGCGGTGGGGGAGGTCGGAGCCGTTGGGACTCACGTAGCGCCTTCCCGAGAGTCTCGCCCGCGCTGTACGGCTGCGGCCTGGCCTTCTCGCTGGTCGGTCGCCGCCCTGCGTCGGGCAGGGGTTTGGATGTTTATGCGGACCAAACCCTAGCCGACGCTCTTCGGGGGGTCGCGGGGAGGGTGGCATACGCGCCGCGGGTCACCCTGAACGGGTGGGACGAGCCGCCGTCGAGGGCCGGTTCACCGGTCCCGGGCGGGACCCCGCCGGCCCGATCCTACGGCTCCCCGCGCTGCCGGGACACCGGCACACGCTCTACCGTTGCCGTGTGGGTTACTTCGACGCGGCTTCCGCCGCTCCCCTTCATCCCGTGGCCCGTCAGGCGCTGTTGGCCTCCCTCAACGAGGGCTGGGCCGACCCCGCGCGGCTGTACCGGGAGGGCCGGCGCGCGCGGATGCTGCTGGACGCGGCGCGCGAGGCGGCGGCGGAGGCCGTCGGCTGCCGCCCGGACGAACTGACGTTCACCTCGTCCGGCACCCGGGCGGTGCACGACGGGATCGCGGGCGCGCTGGCCGGGCGGCGCCGGACCGGACGCCACCTGATCGTGTCGGCGGTCGAACACTCTTCGGTGCTCCACGCGGCGGACGTTCACCGGGCCGGCGGCGGCGAGGTCACCGAGGTGGTGGTGGACCGCACCGGCGCCGTCGCCGCGTCCGCCTACGCCGCCGCGCTGCGCCCGGACACGGCGCTGGCCTGTCTGCAGTCCGCCAACCACGAGGTGGGGACCGAACAGCCCGTCGCCGAGGTGGCCGGGCACTGCCGGGCGGCCGGTGTCCCCCTGTTGGTGGACGCGGCCCAGTCGCTGGGCCGGCATCCGGTGCCGGACGGCTGGTCGCTGCTGGCGGCGAGCGCCCACAAGTGGGGCGGACCGCCCGGGGTGGGACTGCTCGTGGTGCGCAAGGGGGTGCGGTTCGCGCCCCAGGGGCCGGTGGACGAGCGGGAGTCGGGCCGGGCGGCAGGCTTCGAGAACATCCCGGCGATGGTGGCCGCGGCGGCCTCGCTGCGGGCGGTGCAGGCGGAGGCGGCCCAGGAGGCCGCCCGGCTGCGGGAGCTGACGGACCGGATCCGTACGCGGGTGCCGCGGCTGGTGCCGGACGTGGAGGTGGTGGGCGACCCGGAGCGGCGGCTGCCCGGGATCGTCACCTTCTCGTGTCTCTATGTCGACGGGGAGACGGTGCTGCACGAGCTGGACCGTGCGGGTTTCTCCGTCTCGTCCGGTTCGTCCTGTACGAGCAGCACCCTGACGCCGAGCCACGTCCTGAAGGCGATGGGCGTGCTCAGCGAGGGCAACGTCCGGGTCTCGCTGCCGCCGGGGACGTCCGAGGAGGACGTCGAGCGGTTCCTGTCCGTGCTGCCCGGGGTGGTCGCCGGGGTGCGGGAGAAGCTGGGCGCCCCGCCCGCCGCTCCGGTCCGGCCGGAGGGCGGGGACGACGCGCTGGTGGTGGACGCGCTGGGGCGGCGCTGCCCGGTCCCGGTCATCGAGCTCGCCAAGGTGATCGGCGACGTGCCGGTGGGCGGCACGGTCCGGGTGCTCTCCGACGACGAGGCGGCCCGGCTCGACATCCCCGCCTGGTGCGAGATGCGCGGCCAGGAGTACGTGGGCGAGGAGCCGGCGGAACGGGGCTCGGCCCACGTGGTCCGGCGGCTCGACTAGACACGGCGGGACCGGACCGGGTGGTCCGGCCCCGACGCTGAGTGCGGGGTGCGGGCGGTCAGGACAGGTGCTTCTTCACCTCGGCCGCCGCCTCGTCGCCGTAGGCCTGCGCGAAGCGGTCCATGAAGTGGGCGCGGCGCAGCTGGTACTCCTGGGTGCCGACGGTCTCGATGACCAGGGTGGCGAGCATGCAGCCGACCTGGGCGGCACGCTCCAGGGAGACGTCCCAGGCCAGGCCGGACAGGAAGCCCGCGCGGAAGGCGTCGCCGACGCCGGTCGGGTCCGCCTTGCGCTCCTCGGCCGGGCAGCCGACCTCCACGGACTCCTCGCCGGCCCGCTCGATGCGGACGCCGCGCGCGCCGAGGGTGGTGACGCGGTGGCCGACCCGGTCGAGGATCTCGGCGTCGCTCCAGCCGGTCTTGCTCTCGATGAGCCCCTTCTCGTACTCGTTGGAGAAGAGGTAGGTCGCCCCGTCCAGCAGTATCCGGATCTCCTCCCCGCTCATCCGGGCGATCTGCTGGGAGAAGTCGGCGGCGAACGGGATCTGACGGGCCCGGCACTCCTCGGTGTGGCGGAGCATGCCCTCGGGGTCGTCCGCGCCGATGAGGACCAGGTCGAGGCCGCCCACCCGGTCGGCGACCGTCTTCAGCTCGATGAGGCGGGCCTCGCTCATCGCGCCCGTGTAGAAGGAGCCGATCTGGTTGTGGTCGGCGTCCGTGGTGCACACGAAGCGGGCCGTGTGCAGGGTCTCGGAGATGCGGACGGACTCGGTGTCGACGCCGTGCCGGTCCAGCCAGGCCCGGTACTCGTCGAAGTCGGCGCCCGCCGCGCCGACGAGGATCGGTCCGGTGCCGAGCTGACCCATGCCGAAGGCGATGTTCGCTCCCACACCGCCCCGGCGCACGTCGAGGTTGTCGACCAGGAAGGACAGCGAGACCGTGTGCAGCTGGTCCGCGACGAGCTGGTCGGCGAAGCGGCCGGGGAAGGTCATGAGGTGGTCGGTGGCGATGGAGCCGGTGACTGCGATGCGCACGGCGTGGATTCTCCTGGGGGGAGGGGGTTTGACACTTCACGCTACCGGGTGGGGACCGCCCGTAGAAGCAGCCAAAACTACCCGATAGTAGATCTTTCTTCGTGACCTTCGGCGTGCCTACGGTGCGAACATGACGAACCTCAAGGTCCACACGACCGCGCAGGCCGACTTCGAGGGCGACCTGGCGTCGCTGCGCGGCGACTGCGCCCGGATGGCTCCGCACTGGGCGGTGCCCGACCGGGGCGCTCCCCGTCCGGTGTCCCCGTCCCTGATCCACGGCGTGTCGGTGCCGACGTCGTCGGCCCGGCTGCTGGACGCGATGTCGGAGTACGGCGACTGAGCGGGTCCCGGCCGGGGCGCTACCCGGCCTGAACCGTCCCCGGGGCCCGCAGGGCGGGTCCCGGGGGAACCGTGCGCTCCCCCGCTGCGTCCCATCGCTGTCCCCCGTAAAGGGGATGCGGGATACGACCCTCAAGGAGTCCGGACACGACCGGGCAGGGTCTTCCGGGACAGCTGTGCAGCCGAAGGAGCGATGCGGTGAACACCGAGCGACCCGACAACGACGACGCCGGGGCCGAGGCACGGGCCGCCGGCCACGCGCGCGACACCGGGGGCGCTCCGGCGGGCGACGAGGAGAAGGCCGCCGCTCGGGACCAGGAGCACGGGGAGCGCGAGGAGCGGGACGAGCGCGCGGAGCGGGACGAGCAGGCCGGGCGCGAGGAGCAGGACGAGCGCGCGGGCCGGGAGGGCTCCGGGACGGTCGACGGCTCCGGCGGCCCGCGGGACGAGATGGGCGAGGCCCGGGCCGATGCGGGCGAGGCACGGGGCGACGACGGTCCGGCCGCCGAGGACCCTGCGCGTGCGGACCGGACCGCCGGAGAACCCGCTGGTGAGGCCACGGACGCGGCCGAGGACGGCGCGGACCGTTCGGGCAGGCCCGCCGGGACCCCCGCCGCCGACGACGACGCGTCCGCCGCGCAGGACGGCGCCGACAGCTCCGGCACCCCCGACGGCTCCCACCACCCCGATCACTCGGATCACTTCGACGGCTCCGACGGCTCCGACGGCTCGAGGAGCCGGTCCGGGGCGCGCTCGCGGACGCCCGTGCTGATCGCCTCCGTGGCCGCCGCCGTGCTGCTGGTCGGGGGCGGCGGGGCCTATCTCGCCACGAGCCTCGCGGGCGGCTCCGGGTCCGGTACGACTCCGGGAGCCAACGGCGACCCCACTCCCCCGCCGCTCGCCCTGGACGGCTACGCCGAGGGCGGCGTGCCCGGTATCGCGCCGGGCGAGCCCAACCCCTACGGGGCCACCTACCGGGCCGACGGCTCGCTCCCCGAGGGGCCCGGTTCGGCGCCGGTGTACCGCACGCGCGGGCAGGTCACCCAGGACCAGGTCGCCACGCTGGCGAAGACGCTCGGGGTCGAGGGCACGCCCGTGTCGGAGGACGGGAACTGGCGGATCGGCGGCAAGGACGGCTCCGGGCCCGTGCTGCGGGTGGAGCGGCAGGCACCCGGTGCCTGGACGTACAGCAGGAACGCCCTGGGCACCGACAACTGCAAGGGCGACTCCTGCAAGGTGCCGCCGGTCAATGTGCCGCCGGTGTCCGAGGAGGCCGCCGAGAAGGCCGCCGGGCCCCTGCTGAAGGCCCTCGGCCAGGACGGGGCGAAGCTGGACGCGAGCCGCGCCGTGGGCATCAACCGGACCGTGAACGCCAGCCCCCGGATCGGCGGGCTGCCGACGCACGGCTGGGACACCGTGGTCACCGTCGGCGCCGACGGTGCCGTGGGCGGTGCCCAGGGCCGGCTGCTGAAGCCGGAGAAGTCGGACACCTACCCCGTGGTGGGCGCCGAGGAGGCGCTGAAGCTGATGAACACGGCGCCGGGGGCCGACGGGCGCGGCGGCATCGGCGGCTGCGCCACCCCCGTGCCGCTGGAGGGCGGGGAGACCCCGGAACCGGCCTGCGCGGAGCCCGCGGTGCCGCCCAAGGACGGCGGCGGGCAGACGCTGACCGTCGACGAGGCGGTGTTCGGGCTGGCCCCGCACTCCGTGGACGGCCGGCCGGCGCTGGTGCCGTCCTGGCTGTTCGAGGTGCGCACGCCGGGCGTCCGGGAGACGTCCACGGTGACGTACCCGGCGGTCGACCCCGCGTACCTGGCCTCCGCCTCGCGTTCCGGTGAGGCCAGCCCCGCGCCGTCGCGGCCGGGTGACGAGCCGACGTCGGCGCCCGCCGAGCGCAGCGTCCACGTCGAGGGCTACACCGCCGAGGGCGAGGAGCTGACCGTGACGTTCACCGGCGGCGTGTGCGCCGACTACCGGACGACGGCGCGGGAGAGCAGCGGCGAGGTGACGGTCACCGTCACCGAGAAGCCGTGGGCGGGCAAGGTCTGCATCCTGATCGCCCGGCAGTACCAGCAGACGGTGCGCCTCGACGCGCCGCTCGGCGACCGCCGGGTCGTGGACGAGGACGGCGAGTCGGTGCCGTTGCGGAAGGACGGCGCGCGGCTTCCTGCGCCGCCCGAGCAGACCGGCTGACGCCGGGACGGGCGTCCGGGAACGGACGAAGGCGGCGGCCTCCCGTGGAGGGGGCCGCCGCCTTCGTCGTGCACCGTCCCGGGAGGTCCCGGCCCGGCCGCCCGGCTTCGGGGCGGGTCAGCTGAAGGAGTCGCCGCAGGCGCAGGAACCGGTGGCGTTCGGGTTGTCGATGGTGAAGCCCTGCTTCTCGATGGTGTCGACGAAGTCGATGGTGGCGCCGCCCAGGTACGGGGCGCTCATGCGGTCGGTGACGACCTTCACGCCGTCGAAGTCCTTGACCACGTCGCCGTCGAGCGAACGCTCGTCGAAGAAGAGCTGGTACCGCAGGCCGGAGCAGCCGCCGGGCTGGACGGCGACGCGCAGCGCGAGGTCGTCACGGCCTTCCTGGTCGAGCAGGGCCTTGACCTTGCCCGCGGCGGCGTCGGTCAGAACGATGCCGTCGGTGACGGTGGTGGTCTCGTCCGATACGGACATCTACATCTTCTCCCGGGTTGTACGGAGACTGCTTGCCGACGGTTGCAACCGGCGGGGCCGCGGATTCATTCCGGGCCGGGAGCTCGTTTTCCCGCTCCGTCTTCATGCTCGCACACGCCCCCGCCCGGGGAGAACGGCCCTTGTGCCCCGTTCGTGAATGTCCGCGCAGCCGCCGGGATTCACGTCACATGGACGCTATGGCCGTCGTCAAAGTGACGTGAAGCGGTTATGATAGATAGCGTCAATTCGACGAAAAGTCGAAACGGTGTCCCGCATGTCCCGCCGGATCCGGTCCAGACGGACCCGGCGAGCCGCAGAACAGAAAGGGTGCGTGTCGTGACCACCGCCCAGACCCAGGAGCTCGACGTACAGCCGACGCCCCTCGCCCTGCTGCTCCTCGGCCGTGAGGCCGACCCCAAGAGCGAGCGCGGTGTGGAGTGTCCCGGCGACCTGCCCTCCCCGTCCGACCCGGACCTGGTGGAACGCGCCCGCGCGGCCAAGGAGAAGCTGGGCGACAAGGTCTTCGTCCTCGGCCACCACTACCAGCGTGACGAGGTCATCCAGTTCGCCGACGTCACGGGCGACTCCTTCAAGCTGGCCCGGGACGCCGCCGCCCGCCCGCAGGCCGAGTACATCGTGTTCTGCGGTGTGCACTTCATGGCCGAGTCCGCGGACATCCTGACCGGCGACGACCAGAAGGTGGTCCTCCCGGACCTGGCGGCCGGCTGCTCCATGGCCGACATGGCCACCGCCGAGCAGGTCGCCGAGTGCTGGGACGTGCTCACCGAGGCCGGGATAGCCGAGCAGGTCGTGCCGGTGTCGTACATGAACTCGTCCGCCGACATCAAGGCGTTCACGGGCAAGCACGGCGGCACGATCTGCACCTCCTCCAACGCCCGCCGCGCCCTCGACTGGGCCTTCGAGCAGGGCGAGAAGGTGCTGTTCCTGCCCGACCAGCACCTCGGCCGCAACACCGCGGTGCGGGACATGGGGATGTCCCTGGAGGACTGCGTCGTCTACAACCCGCACAAGCCGAACGGCGGACTGACCGCCGGTGAACTGCGCGCCGCGAAGATGATCCTGTGGCGCGGGCACTGCTCGGTGCACGGCCGGTTCAGCCTGGACTCGGTGAACGACGTGCGCGAGCGCATCCCGGACGTCAACGTGCTGGTCCACCCCGAGTGCCGGCACGAGGTCGTCGCCGCGGCCGACTACGTCGGGTCGACCGAGTACATCATCAAGACGCTGGAGGCGGCCCCGGCCGGCTCCAAGTGGGCCATCGGCACGGAGCTGAACCTGGTCCGCCGGCTGGCGAACCGGTTCGCCCCCGAGGGCAAGGAAGTGGTCTTCCTGGACCGCACGGTGTGCTTCTGCTCCACCATGAACCGCATCGACCTGCCCCACCTGGTGTGGGCCCTGGAGTCCCTTGCCGAGGGCAACCTGGTCAACCGCATCGAGGTGGACAAGGAGACCGAGTCGTTCGCCAAGCTGGCACTGGAGCGCATGCTGGCGCTGCCGTAGCCGACGACCGGGCCGCGCGCCCGGCCGCCCATGAGGAAGGCCCACCCGGACCTCGGTGCCGGGTGGGCCTTCTCTCGTACGGACGCGACGGACTCTCGTACGGACGCGTACGGACTCTCGTACGGACGCGTACGGACGGCCGGTCAGACCTGCGCCGGTTCCGCCTCGTCCGAGGACGGGGCGGCCTGCTCCGGCACCGCCGTGCCCTTCTTCAGCTCCCGCTTCTTCGCGCGCCGCTCCTTGCGGAGCTCCAGCATCGCGTAGAGCGTCGGCACCAGCAGGAGGGTGAGCAGCGTCGACGTGACCAGACCGCCGATCACCACGACGGCCAGCGGCTGGGCGATGAAGCCGCCCTCACCGGTGACGCCGAGCGCCATCGGCAACAGCGCGAAGATCGTCGCCAGGGCCGTCATCAGGATGGGCCGCAGCCGGTGGCGACCGCCCTCCAGGACCGCCTCGACGACGCCGTGGCCCCGTGCGCGGTACTGGTTGATGAGGTCGATCAGCACGATCGCGTTGGTCACCACGATGCCGATCAGCATCAGCATGCCGATCATCGCCGGGACCCCCATCGGGGTTCCGGTGACGAGCAGCAGGCCCAGCGCACCGGTCGCCGCGAACGGGATGGACACCAGCAGGATCAGCGGCTGGGCGATCGACCGGAAGGTGCCCACCAGCAGCATGAAGACGATCGCGATCGCCGCGAGCATCGCCAGGCCCAGGTTGAGGAACGCCTCCTCCTGGTCCTCGGTGACCCCGCCGATCTCGGCCGTCGCACCCGCCGGGAGCGTCAGCGAGCTGATCTTCGCCTGGAGGTCCGCGCCGACCGCGCCGGTGTTGTCACCGGTCGGCTTCGCGCTGACGGTGGCCGCGCGCTGACCGTCGATCCGGGTCATGGAGACCGGGCCGTCCACCAGCTCGACGGTCGCGACGTCACCCAGCTTCACCGGGCCCAGCGGCAGCTTCTTCAGCTCCGCCAGGGTGGTGGCCGACTGCGCCGAGCGGATCACGACGTCACGCTCGGTGTCGTCCAGGATCACCTTGGCGGCGGGCGTGCCGCGCACCGCCTGGGCGACGGCGCCGCCGAGGCTCTGGTCGTCGAAACCGGCCGCCGCGGCCTTCTCGTTGGCCCGCACCGAGATGCGGGGCACGCTCTGCGACAGGTCGCTGCTGACATTGGTGACGTCGTCCAGCGAGGCCACGGCCTCCTGGACCTGGTCGGCCGCCTTGCGCAGCACCTGCGCGTCGGCCGCCTTGACGACGACACTGAGGTCCTGGGCGCCGAAGCCGTCCCCGGCCGACACGGTGGTGGTCCCGATGCCGTCGAGTCCGGCGAGACCCTTCTCCAGGGCGCTCTCGACCTCGTCGGAGGACGCGGAGTCCTCCAGCATCACCTGGTACGTCGCCTGGTTGGTGTCGGTGCCGCCGCCGAAGGCCGCCATGAAGCCGGACGAGCCGACCGTCACCTGGAAGTCCTTGACGCCGTCGGTGTCCCCGAGCAGCTTCTCGACCTTCTCCGCCTGCGCGTCGGTCGCCGCGAGGCTGGTGCCGGGGTCGAGCTCCTGCCGGACGGTGAGGACCCGCTGATCGCCCTGGTCGAAGAAGTTGGTCTTGAGCAGCGGCGCCATGGCGAGCGTGCCGATCAGCACGACGACCGCGATGGCCAGGCTGGACAGGCGACGCCGGGTGGCGAAGCGCAGGACGGCCAGGTAGCCGCGCTGGAGCTTGCTCTTCGCCTCCTTCTCCTCGGCCAGCCGGCGGGCCTCCGCCGCGTCGTCGGGGGTGCCCTTCGGCGCCCGCAGGAACCAGTACGACAGCACCGGCACCACCGTCAGCGACACCAGCAGGGACGCCAGCAGCGCGGCCGTCACGGTGAGGCTGAAGGAGCCGAACAGCTCGCCCACCATGCCGCCGACCAGGCCGATCGGCAGGAACACGGCGACGGTGGTGAGCGTCGCGGACGTGACCGCCCCGGCCACCTCCCGCACGGCCTTCATGATCGCCTCGTGGCGCTCCTCGCCGTAGCCGAGGTGCCGCTTGATGTTCTCCAGGACGACGATGGAGTCGTCCACGACACGGCCGATGGCGATGGTCAGGGCGCCCAGCGTCAGCATGTTCAGCGACAGGTCGCGGGTCCACAGCACGATCAGGGCGAGGACCACGGACAGCGGGATGGAGACCGCGGTGACCAGGGTCGAGCGGACCGAGGCCAGGAACACCAGGATCACCAGGACCGCGAAGAGCAGACCGAGGGCGCCCTCGGTGGTCAGGCCCTCGATGGCCTGGGAGACGGCCGGGCCCTGGTCGGCGACGACGGTGAGGGTGGCCCCGGAGCCCAGGTCCTCGCGCAGCTCGGGCAGCTTGTCCTGGACGGCCTCGGAGATGGCGACGGCGCTGCCGTCGTGGTCCATGGTGGCCATCACGGCGAGGCTCGGCCTGCCGTTGGTGCGGGTCAGGGAGGACGCGCGGGCCTCCTCCTGCGTCACCTCGGCGACGTCGGCGAGCCGTACCGGCTTGCCCTTGCCGGGTTCGGCGGTGACCCGCAGGTCCTCGATCTGGCGCAGCGAGGTGAAGCCGCCGCCGACCTGCACGGTGCGGTTGGCGCCGTCCTCGTCGAAGGAGCCCGCCGGGACGGTGGCCCCGCCGGCCTGCAGGGCCTGGGACAGCGCCTGCGGGGTGAGACCCGCCTCGGCCAGCTTCGCCGGGTCGGGGGTGACGGTGACCTGGAGGTCGCGGACGCCGTCGACCATGACCTGGCCGACTCCGTCGATGTCCTTCAGGGCGGGCACCACGGTCCGGTCGAGCTGGTCCGCGAGGGCCTGCTGGTCCTTGTCGGAGGTGACGGCGAGGACGACGGTCGGGATGTCGTCCGTGGAACCGGCGACGACCTGCGGGTCGACCGTGTCCGGCAGCACGGCCCGGGCCCGGTTGACGGCCTGCTGGACGTCGGCGACCAGCTGCTTGGTGTCGTTGCCGTAGTCGAAGGACGCCATGATGACGGCGTTGCCCTCGGAGGCGGTGGAGGTGACGCCGGAGATGCCGTCGACGGCCTCGAGGCTGTCCTCGAGGGGTTCGACGACCTGCTTCTCGACGACCTCCGGTGACGCGCCCTGGTAGGGCGCCAGGACCGACACCATGGGCAGTTCGATGGTGGGCAGCAGCTGCTGCTTGAGCTGGGGTATCGCGATCGCACCGAAGACGAGCGCGATGATCGACATCAGTCCGATCAGCGCCCGTTGCGCGAGGCTGAATCTGGACAGCCAGGACATGGGTTACGGGTCTCTCTTCTGTGAGCGGCAGAAGTGCATGGACGGGCGCGACGGCGCCCGCCGTACACACTGGGCCATGGGAACGGAACGATCCGTCGCCCCCTGGTCCATTTCCTTCTACAGCCCCTACTCCCGCCGCAGTACACCGGGGGCGGGTCAGTCCACCCTCGGACGTACCAGCCCGGACTCGTAGGCGATGACCACCAGTTGGGCCCGGTCGCGGGCGCCCAGCTTGCTCATGGCCCGGTTGACGTGCGTCTTCACGGTGAGCGGGCTCACCTCCAGGCGTTCGGCGATCTCGTCGTTGGAGTGGCCGCCGGCCACCTGGACCAGCACCTCCCGCTCACGCACGGTGAGCGAGTCGAGCCGTGCGGCGCGGGCCGGGTCGAGGTCGCTGCCGTCGGCCGGGTCGCGCTGGGCGAGGAAGCGGGCGATGAGGCCCTTGGTGGCGGCCGGGGACAGCAGGGCCTCGCCCTCGGCGGCGATGCGGATGGCGTTGAGCAGTTCCCCGGGCTCGGAGCCCTTGCCGAGGAAGCCGGAGGCACCGGCGCGCAGCGACTGCACGACGTAGTCGTCGACCTCGAAGGTGGTCAGTATGACCACGCGGACCGCGGCCAGTTCGGGGTCCGCGCTGATCAGGCGGGTGGCGGCGAGTCCGTCGGTGCCGGGCATGCGGATGTCCATGAGGACGACGTCGGCGCGCCGTTCGCGGGCCAGCTCGACCGCCTCCGCGCCGTCGGACGCCTCCCCGACCACCTCCATGTCCGGCTCGGAGTCGACGAGGACGCGGAAGGCGCTGCGCAGCAGGGCCTGGTCGTCGGCGAGCAGGACGCGGATGGTCATACGGTCTCCCCCGGTGCGCGGGTCACGGGCCGTCGGCGGCCGTGGTGGTGCGGGTCTGGACGGGCAGGATCGCATGGACGCGGAAGCCGCCGCCGTAGCGGGGACCGGTGGTGAGGGTGCCGCGCAGGGCGGTGACCCGTTCCCGCATGCCGAGCAGCCCGTGCCCGCCGCCGGGGGCCTGCGCGGGGCTCTCGTCGGTGCCGTCGTCGAGCACGGTGATCTCGATGTTCGGCCCGACGCGGACGACGCTGATCTCCGCCCTGGCCCCGGTCCCGGCGTGCTTCTGCACGTTGGTGAGGGCCTCCTGGACGATGCGGTAGGCGGCCGTGTCGACGGTGGCGGGCAGGGTGGTGTCCCGGATGTCGCGGGCCACCTCCACGTGCAGCCCGGCGCTGCGGAAGGTGCCCGCGAGCTCGTCGAGGCGGTCCAGGCCGGGCGCGGGCTCGGTCGGTGCCTCGGGGTCCCCGGACTGGCGGAGCAGGCCGACGGTGGCGCGCAGTTCGTCCAGGGCGGAGCGGCTGGCCTCGCGGACGTGGGCGAGGGCCTCCTTGGCCTGGTCGGGCCGCTTGTCCATGACGTGGGAGGCGACCCCGGCCTGGACGTTGACCAGGGCGATGTGGTGGGCGACGACGTCGTGCAGGTCGCGGGCGATGCGCAGGCGTTCCTCGGCGACCCGGCGCCGGGCCTCCTCCTCGCGGGTGCGTTCGGCGCGCTCCGCGCGTTCCCGGATGGCCTGGACGACGGCGCGGCGGCTGCGGACGGCGTCTCCGGCACTGGCGCCGATGCCGGTCCAGGCGAAGATCGCGAGGTTCTCCTGCGCGTACCAGGGCAGCGGTCCGGCGGCCATGGCGGTGCCGGTCAGGACGGTCATGGTGAGCAGCCCGAGACGCCAGGTGGTGGGCCGGTCGGTGGTGGAGGCGACGGTGTAGAGCGCGATGACGGCGCACATGGCGACGGGGGCGCGGGGGTCGCCGGTGAGGGAGTCGAGGACGGAGAGGGCCCCGGTGACGGCGAGGACGGTCCGTGGGGCGCGGCGGCGGAAGGGCAGCGCGGCGGCGCCGAGGGTCATCAGGACCAGCCCGAGCGGGCCGGGGGTGCGCAGGCTCCAGGTGACGCCGTCCGGGCTGTGGGGGTCGACGAAGGAGCCGGCCACCATGCAGACCAGGACGAGCGCAGCCAGGGCGGTGTCGAGGGCGAAGGGGTGGGCGCGCAGCCGGCGCCGGGCGCGCGTCAGGGTGCTCACGGCCGTCCACGGTAGCCGGGCCGGCCGCGCCCGGGGACCGTGGGCCGTCGGCATCCGGTCCGTTCCACGGCGCCTCCTGGGCGGTCACGCGCCGCTGCCCGGCGGCACCGGGCGGCGGGGCGTGCGCCGCCGCCCGGTGCCGCCGGGCAGGACAGGACACGTCCCGCGCCCCGGCGGGCCGGGGTGCGGGACGGTCACGGTGTCGTCAGACGCCGGGGATGAGTCCGTCGTCGCTGAGCAGTTCCCTGACTTCCTCGATGGTCGCGTCCGGGGACGGCAGGATGAGGTCGGAGGGCTCCAGGGAGTCGTCCGGCAGGGGCTCACCGAGCTCGTGGACCTTGGCGAGCAGGGCCTGGAGGGTGGCGCGGAAGCCCGGCCCGTCGCCGTTGTCCATCTCGGCGAGGAGTTCCTCGTCCAGTTTGTTCAGCTCGGCCAGGTGGCTCTCGGCGAGAGCCACCTGCCCCTCCCCCATGATCCGTACGATCACGTCGCCCTCCTAAGGCGTGGATCCCGGCGGTGCGGTGGCTGCTGCGTGCGGTGCGCGGGCTACTGCTTGTCGAAGCGGGGGGTGTCCTGCGGCTGCTGCTGGGTCCGCGGGTCGGCCTGACCGGTGCCGCCCTCGATGGCCTGCTGCCCGGCGCTCGGGCCGCCCGCCAGCTCGGCCTTCATCCGCTGCAGTTCCAGCTCCACGTCCGTACCACCGGAGAGGCGGTCCAGCTCGGCCTGGAGGTCGTCCTTGTGGGTGCCCGACGGGTCGTCGAGGGCGCCGGAGGCGAGCAGTTCGTCGATGGCGCCGGCCCGCGCCTGGAGCTGGGCCGTCTTGTCCTCGGCCCGCTGGATGGCCAGCCCGACGTCGCCCATCTCCTCGGAGATGCCGGAGAAGGCCTCGCCGATGCGGGTCTGTGCCTGGGCGGCGGTGTAGGTCGCCTTGATGGTCTCCTTCTTCGTCCGGAAGGCGTCCACCTTGGCCTGGAGCCGCTGGGCCGCGAGGGTGAGCTTCTCCTCCTCGCCCTGGAGTGTCGCGTGCTGCGTCTCCAGGTCCGTGACCTGCTGCTGGAGGGCGGCGCGGCGGGACAGCGCCTCACGGGCCAGGTCCTCGCGGCCCAGGGCGAGCGCCTTGCGGCCCTGGTCCTCCAGCTTGGAGGACTGCGACTGGAGCTGGTTGAGCTGGAGCTCCAGGCGCTTGCGGCTGGTCGCCACGTCGGCGACACCCCGGCGCACCTTCTGGAGCAGCTCGAGCTGTTTCTGGTACGAGTAATCGAGGGTTTCGCGAGGGTCCTCGGCCCGGTCAAGGGCCTTGTTCGCCTTCGCGCGGAAGATCATCCCCATACGCTTCATGACACCGCTCATGGGCTTCGCGCGCCCCCTTCTGACGGACTCCAGCTCACAGGTCTGCGACAGAACCCACAGTACGGGCCCTGCATCCATTACCGCACTGTTCGGGGACGGATGCGCTCATCCCCAAGGACGACTGACCCTCCTCCCCGTCCGGCGCAGGGAGTAGGTGATCCCCGGGTGCCGGCACGGTGACACACCCGGAGGCCGGACACAACGTCCCCTCTGTCCCCTTACAGACGTCCGGTGTTGCCGGATCGTTCCCCACCGGACTGTGGTCCAACCCCGAGTACCCCGTACCCTTGGGTTTTGTGTTCCGTAGCCGTGCCAAGGAAGAGAAGGCCCCGGCCGCCGACAAGGCGACGGTGACCGACTCCAAGCAGCCCCGTCATCCGGAGGCCCCCAAGGGGCGTCCCACGCCCAAGCGCAGCGTGGCCCAGTCCCAGCGCCGCAGCGTGGCCAACACCTCGATGTCGCGCAAGGACGCCGCCAAGCGGCAGCGCGAGGAGCGCCGAGCCGCGTTGGAGCGTCAGCGCCAGGCGCTGGCCACCGGCGACGAGCGTTACCTGCCCGCCCGTGACAAGGGTCCGGTGCGGCGGTTCGCCCGTGACTTCGTCGACTCGCGGTTCAACATCGCCGAGTACTTCCTGCCGATGGCCGTGATCATCCTGGTGCTCAGCGTGGTCCGGCAGCCGCAGATCCAGAACGTGGCCCTGCTGCTCTGGCTGGTCGTCATCGTGATGATCGTGCTCGACTCGTTCGTCACCGGTTTCCGGCTGAAGAAGCGGCTGGCGGAGCGCTTCCCCGACGACAACCGCCGCGGTGCCGTCGCCTACGCGCTGATGCGGTCGCTCCAGATGCGGCGGCTGCGGCTGCCCAAGCCCCAGGTGAAGCGCGGGGAACGACCCTGAGCACGACGCCGTTCGCGGACGGCGCGGCGGACGTCCGGCCGGCCCGGTCCGGCGAGCTGCGTGACGTCGTCCGGCGGGAGCTGGTGGCCCGCCAGCTGGAGGAGCAGATAGTCGGGCGGTTCCCGGTCGGCAAGCGCCTGCGGGTGCTCGACGTCGGCATGGGCCGGGGCACCCAGGCGCTCCGGCTCGCCCGGGCCGGCCACCAGGTGACCGGGCTGGAACACGAGCCCGGCCGCATCGCGGCGGCCCGGGAGGCCCTGGCCGGGGAGCCGGAGGGCATCCGGGAGCGGATGCGGATCATCGAGAGCGACGGCCGGGACACCGGCGTGCACTTCCTGCCGGGCAGCTTCGACGTGGTGCTCTGCCACGGCGTGCTGATGCACGTGGCGGAGCCCGACCCGCTGGTCGCGGGGCTGGCCCGGATGCTCGCTCCCGGCGGCCTGCTGTCCCTGCTGGTGCGCAACGGCGACGCGCTCGCGATGCGGCCCGGCCTGTCCGGTGACTGGCCGGGCGCGCTGGCCGCGTTCCGGACGACGGCCCGGCTGCCGCACTCGCGCACCGACGCGGACGAGGAGGCCCCGGCGCGGCCCGGGGCGGAGGGCCGGGCGGACCGGCTGCAGAAGCTGACGGCGACCCTGGCGGGCATCGGGGCGCCGCTGCACACCTGGTACGGCGTGCGGGTGTTCACGGACACCGCGGCGTCCGGCACGGCCGTGCCGGACGACCTGGAGACGCTGCTGGCGGTGGAGGAGAAGGCGGGCCGCACCGACCCCTACCGGGGGGTGGCGGCGCTGCTGCACCTGTGCGGCGTGCGCGGCTGAGACCGCGGCGGACCGGCCCCGCCCGGGCCGGGTGACGGGCGAGGGCCGGACGGCCCCCGCCCGCGGGGCTCACGCGTCCTGGGCGTGAAGGCTCATCGGCCCGTAGATCTCGGTGGTGTCCTCGAACAGCCGCACCTGGTCGGCGCCGCCCTCCAGCAGGCCCTTCCAGTGTTCCCCGATCCAGGACTCGGCGTCGCCCTGGGTGGTGAAGTCCTCCGGCGGCACCGCGGGCTCGACCTGCGTCCCGTCGGCCTTCTCGAACCGCCACGTCCATGCCGCCATGTACGCCTCCCATGGGTGTGAGCACACTGCACAGCAGAAGCCGGATCTCGGTCCGGCTCCTGCCCAAAGCCTAGTCGGGCGGGCAGTGCCTGTGGGGAGGGGTGAAAATCGGGGCGTGGAACTGACTCTGCTCGGCACCGGTGCCCCCGCGGGCCTGCCCCGCCCCGACTGCCCCTGCGCCGCCTGCGCCCGCGCCCTCGGGCCGGACGCGCGGGCGGCCACCTCGCTGCTCGTCGACGGCGCGCTGCTGCTGGATCTGACGCCCGGCGCGGCGTTCGCGGCGGCCCGGGCGGGCCGCTCGCTGGGGGGCGTGCGCCAGGTGCTGCTGTCGCACCCGCACGACGGCCCGGCCGTGGAGGTGCCGGCCGGGCTGCCACAGCCGGGGCGGGTGCCGGACGGGCGGGAGCTGGCGCTGATGACGGGCCACCGGGTCCGTGCGGTGGCGCTGGACGCACCCGGCACCGGATACGCGGTGACCGGCCCGGACGGGCACCGGCTGCTGTACCTGCCGCCGGGCGGGGCGCCGGCCGGGCTGGAGGAACCGGCGGAGCGCTACGACCTGGTGCTGCTGGACGCCGTGGGCCGCCCGGACGCGCTGGCCCGGCTGCGGGCGGTGGGCGCCGTCGGGGCGGCCACCGACGTGGTCGCCGTCCACCTCGACCACGACCTGCCGCCCGGCCCGGAGACCCGGCGCCGGCTGGCGGCGGCCGGCGCCCGGACGGTCCCGGACGGCACCACCCTGGAGGTGGGCGCCTACGAGGACGTGCCCGACGTGCCCCGGCGGACGCTGGTGCTGGGCGGGGCCCGGTCGGGCAAGTCGGTGGAGGCGGAGCGGCGGCTGGAGTCCTTCCCCGAGGTGCTGTACGTGGCGACCGGCGGGTCACGCAACGGGGACACGGAGTGGGCGGCGCGGGTGTGTGTGCACCAGGAGCGGCGCCCGGGGTCGTGGCGGACGGCCGAGACGTGCGACCTGGTGCCGCTGCTCACGGACGACGGGCCGCCGCTGCTGGTGGACTGTCTGTCGCTGTGGCTGACCGACGCGATGGACGCCGTCGGGGCGTGGGACGACGCGGAGTGGGCGGGCGGCGGCGAGAAGGCGTTGCGGGAGCGGGTGCGGGAGCTGACCGACGCGGTCCGCGCGACCCGGCGGACCGTGGTGGCGGTGTCCAACGAGGTGGGGTCGGGCATCGTGCCCGCCACCGCGTCCGGCCGCCGGTACCGGGACGAGCTGGGGCGGCTGAACGCGGCGTTCGCCGAGGAGTGCGAACAGGTGCTGCTGGTGGTGGCGGGGCAAGCGCTCGTCCTGCGCGGCTGACGGGTTGCCCGGAGCCGGCGGGTCCGGGCCGCCGGGCGTCCCCACGGGCTGCCCGCGTCCGGCGGGCCGGCGTCGCCGGGGCGCCCTCAGCGGGCCGTCCTGACCGGCTTCCGGGCGATGATCCGGTGGCCGTTGGCGAACGGGGTGTGCCGCAGCAGCGGGGCCAGGGCGAGGTCGGCCACCAGCGCGCCCGCCACCAGTGGGGTCCCCGCACGCAGCAGCGCGGCGCGCAGCTGCCGGTGGAACGGGGCGGGCGGGACGGCCCGCCAGGGGGTGTCCGGGGCGGGCAGGGCGTGGGAGAGGGCCAGGGCGGTGGCACCCGCCAGATCGTGCGGCACGTGGCCGGCCCGGCGGCCCGCGGCGACGATCACGCAGCCGCGTTCCTCCAGGACCGCGCGCAGGTTGCGCGGCGGCAGCAGGTGCAGCCGGCGCGGCTGGTCGTGGGGCAGCCACCAGCGGCCGAACAGGGCGGCGAACAGGCAGCCCGGGTCCAGGGTCTCGACGAGCAGGTGGCCGCCGGGGCGCACGGCGTCGAGGGCGGCGTGGAGCTCCGCGCGCGGGTCGGTGGTGTGCTCCAGGTGGTGGAGCACGCTGACCACGTCGTAGCGGCCTGCCAGCCGGGCGCGGATCCGCGGGTGGGTCAGCGGGCCGACGTGCGCCTCCTCGACGCGGCCGAGGCCGCGGGCGCGTTCCACGCGCGCGGTGAGGTCGGTGCCGTCGAAGGCGGTGTAGGGGAAGAACTCCCGCGCGGTCGCCGGGAAGCGGGCGTGGCCGGTGCCGACGTCCAGCCAGCTCTCCGGCTCGCCGAAGCGGAGCATGGCGCGCGCGGCGGCGCGACGGCGGCGCGGGGCGGCGTACAGGCCGAGCACCCACTCGGTGGCCGGGTCGCGGGGGGCGCCGCGCACGGCCCGCTGGTAGAAGGCCAGGCCCTCGGCGGTGAGGCGCGGGTTCTGGAAGGTGTGGCCGCAGTCCTCGCACACGTCGACGGTGAACAGGCCCGGCCGGTGCTGCCGCAGGTCGCCGGTGCGCAGCCGGTTCCGCAGCCGCGCGGAGCCGCACCAGGGGCAGTCCGCGCGGCGCGGCTCGTGCACCCGCGTGCTCCCGGCGGGGGCGGGCACCGCGGCGCCCGGCGCGGGGACGACGGGGGGTGCCGCGGGGAGCGGCGGCGCCGGGCGCGCGGGGGGAACCGGGGGCATGGGAGGCATGGGGGGCACGGGCGGTACGGGGGGCACGGGCGGCAGTACGGACATGGGCGGCTCCCGTTGCGGTGGGCGTACGGCAATCCATCGCAAAGCATGACGTACCGGACGACCACAGGGGGTGCAACGGCGCCGGGGTGGCGTGGTGGCGGCGGGACCCGGCCGGCGGGCGGGCCGGGGCCGGGTCCTGTTCGAGCCGGGCCGGTACTGTTCGGCGAATGAGCTCGCTTAATCTCGACGACTTCACCGATCTGATCGAGCGCCCGGACGGCGGAGTGCGCCGTGACGCGGAGACGCGCCGGGAACGCCTGGCGGTGCCGCCCGGCTCGCTGGGCCGGCTCGACGACCTGGGCGAGTGGCTGGCGGCCGCGCAGTCCGCGGTGCCGGTGCGGCCGGTCGAGCGGCCGCGGGTGGTGCTCTTCGCCGGGGATCACGGCATCGCCGAGCTGGGGGTGTCGGCCCGTCCCGCGGGCAGCGCCGTGGAGCTGGTGCGGGACGTGCTGGAGGGCGGCCGTCCGGTGGCCGTGCTGGCCCGGCGCCTCGGCGTGCCGGTGCGGGTGGTCGACATGGCCCTGGACTGCGACCCCGCGGCGCTGCCCGCCGACGTCGTGCGGCACCGGTTGCGGCGGGGCAGCGGGCGCGTGGACCGCGAGGACGCCCTGACCCTCGCGGAGGCCGAGGCGGCGTTCCGGGCCGGGGTCGCGGTGGCCGACGAGGAGGCCGACTCCGGTACCGACCTGGTGGTGCTGGGCGATGTGAGCGTGGGCGGGACCACCGTGGCGGGGGTGCTGGTCGCGGCCCTGTGCGGGACGGACGCGTCGGTGGTGACCGGACGCGGCGGGCTGCCCATCGACGATCTGGCCTGGATGCGCAAGTGCGCGGCGATCCGGGACGCGCTGCGGCGGGCCCGGCCGGTGCTCGGTGACCAGCTGCGGCTGCTGGCGACGGTCGGCGGCGCGGACTTCGCCGCGATGACGGGCTTCCTGTTGCAGGCCGCGGTGCGGCGCCTGCCGGTCGTGCTGGACGGCGTGGTGTCGGCGGCGTGCGCGCTGGTGGGCCAGCGGGTGGCGTTCCGGGCGCCGGACTGGTGGCTGGCCGCCCACGACAGCGGTGAGCCCGGCCAGGCCAAGGCGCTGGACCGGATGGCGCTGGAGCCGTTGCTGACCCACGGCGTCACGGTCGGCGAGGGCACGGGCGGCCTGCTGGCCCTCCCCCTGGTGCAGGCGGCGGCCGCGCTGGCCGCGGAGCTGCCGGAGCCGGCAGAGCCGCAGCCCGGCCCGGCGGAGGCGGAAGCGGCGGAGGCGGAAGCGGCGGAGGCGGAAGCGGTCGAGACGGAAGCGGCGGAGGCGGCGCGGACGGAGGCGTCCGAGGCGCCTGACCTCCGGGCCTGACCGGCTCGGACGCCGGGAGCCCGCCCGAACGGCCGCCTGGCCGCACCGGCCTGCCCGCCGGGCGCGGCCCGCGGGCTCACCGGTGTTCGAGGGAGCGCGGCGGGTCCGGATCGGGCTTGCCGCCGATCCAGTCCTGCACGGCCCGCCGGGGGCCGGACCACCGCCGGTCGTGGTGATAGGCCCGCAGCACCGACTTGGCGCGGGCCCGGTGGCGGCGCCGGTAGAACCGCTTGGCCCACGGGGAGCCGGGGCGGGCCAGCCGGATGGCGCCGATCAGGGCGACGACGGGAACGACCACGCCGAAGACCGCGAGGCGCGCCTTTCCCTTGCTCAGGGCGATGAGGGCGAAGAGGAAGTTCGCCGTCACGGTGGAGATGACGTTCGCGCGGTTCTGCTGTTCGTCCGCGGTGAGGTCGTCGACGCCGAACGGGGAGAAGCCGCCCAGCAGCAGGCCGACCAGGGCGGCGGTCAGGACGACCATCTCGACGCTCTGCCGGCCCGCCTCGCTCCAGTAGACGTCGTCGAGGTGGAGGATCAGCGCGAACTCGTCGAGGACCAGGCCGGCGCCGATGCCGAAGACCACCGCGGCGAGGGCCGAGCCGAATCCGTGCCGTCCCCCCGCGACCGCGGCGAAGCCGCCGATGACGGTGAGGATGACGCCGGGCACGACGTGGTGGATGTGCAGGTCGCCGGCCTTCACGTTGCCGAAGGGGCCCTTGCCCGCGCGAATCATGCGGGTGATGACCCGGGTGATGACGAAGGTGAGGACGAAGGCGGCGAGTGCGAGGAGCAGCGGCAGCTTGCCCGGCTCGATGATGTTCCGCTCCAACCAATGTCCCATATGCGCACTTTAGCCATGCCCGCCGGGGCTGCCCTGCTGACCGCCGGGTAATCTGCGCCGGTGCCCGCGCCCCTCTCCGCTTCCCCGGCCGACGGCCTCCGGTTCGCCTTCGGCACCCTCACCGTGCTCCCGGTCCGGGTCACCCGCTGGGACCGCCCGGCGGCCCGCGCCGGGATGCTCTGCGCCCCGCTGGCCGGGCTGGTGGTCGGCGCGGTGGCCGCCGCCGCCGGACTGCTGCTGCTGTTCCTCGGCTCGGGTGCCGCGCTGGCCGCCGTCGCCTCCGTCTCCGTGCCGGCCGTGCTGACCCGGGGTCTGCACCTGGACGGGCTGGCCGACACCGCGGACGGGCTGGGCAGCGGCAAGCCGGCCGAGGACGCGCTGCGGATCATGAAGCAGTCGGACATCGGTCCGTTCGGGGTGATCACTCTGGTCCTGGTGCTGGCGGCCCAGACGGCCGCGCTGGCCCGGGCCTACGACGACTCCTGGACGCGGGGCGCGCTCGCGGCGGTCGTCGCTGGGGTGGTGGCCCGGCTGGTGATGACCCTGGCCGCCCGCCCGGCCGTGCCGTCCGCCCGCCCGGAGGGGCTGGGCGCGGCGGTCGCGGGGGTCGTGCCGGTGGCCGCCGCGGCCGGGGCCGCCCTGGCGGTGACCGCCGCGGCGGCCGCGGCCGGCGGCCTGCTGCTGGGGCCGGCCGGCCTGGTGCGTGCGGTGACGGCGGTCGTCCTGTCCGTCGCCGCCGCCGGCCTGCTGCTGCGGCACTGCGTGCGCCGCTTCGGCGGCGTCACCGGGGACGTGTTCGGCGGCCTCGCGGAGACCGCGGCGACGACGGCGCTCGTCGTCGCGTCCCTGGGCTGACGGGCGACCGCGGACCGGCACAGCACCCCTACCGACCCCGCCCCGGCTCGGCACCGGCACCGGCACCGGCGGGACGGTCAGTTCCGGGTGAGGAGGGCGACGGCCGCCGTGCCGACGCCGCTCGCCGCGGCGACGACGGCCGCGGCCACACACCGGATCCGCAGCCGCCGGTACCGCTCCTCGTACTCCTGGCGCAGCTCCGCCACCCGGTCGCGGATCCGCAGCAGGTACGCCCGGGAGGCGGCGACCCGCTCGGCGGTGTAGACGCGTTCCACGTCCTCGCGCTGAGCGGTCGTCAGCCACGGCAGCTGCTCGGCGAAGGCACCCGCCCGTCGCCGGGCGTCCTCCAACTCCGCGGCCCACAGCAGGTGGCCTTCGAGCCGGACCAGACCGCGCGCGCTCTCCTGACTGGGGTCCACGGGCTCCTCCACGCTCCGGCCGGCGGGGTCAGCTGTGCTGGTCGCCGGGGGCCACGGTCTTGGAGGTGTCGGGGCGGTTGTCCGCCCAGTCGACCGCGGAGATCTGCGGGTGGTGCAGGTCGAAGGCGGGGGATTCGCTGCGCACCCGGGGCAGGGTGACGAAGTTGTGCCGCGGCGGCGGGCAGGAGGTGGCCCACTCCAGGGAGCGGCCGTAGCCCCACGGGTCGTCGACGCCGACCGGCTTGCCGTACTTCGCGGTCTTCCAGATGTTGTAGAAGAACGGCAGCAGCGACATGCCGAGCAGGAACGCGGCGATGGTGGAGACGGTGTTCAGGGCGGTGAAGCCGTCGGCGGCGAGGTAGTCCGCGTAGCGGCGCGGCATGCCCTCGGCACCCAGCCAGTGCTGGATCAGGAACGTGCCGTGGAAGCCGGTGAACAGCGTCCAGAACGTGATCTTGCCGAGCCGCTCGTCGAGCATCTTGCCGGTGAACTTGGGCCACCAGAAGTGGAAGCCGGAGAACATCGCGAAGACGACGGTGCCGAAGACGACGTAGTGGAAGTGGGCGACCACGAAGTAGGAGTCGGTCACGTGGAAGTCCAGCGGCGGCGACGCCAGGATCACGCCGGTCAGACCGCCGAAGAGGAAGGTGACCAGGAAGCCCACCGACCACAGCATCGGTGTCTCGAAACTGAGGGATCCCTTCCACATGGTCCCTGTCCAGTTGAAGAACTTCACCCCGGTGGGGATGGCGATGAGGAAGGTCATGAACGAGAAGAACGGCAGCAACACCGCCCCGGTGGCGAACATGTGGTGCGCCCACACGGTGACCGACAGGCCCGCGATGGCGATGGTGGCACCGATCAGACCGAGGTAGCCGAAGATCGGCTTCCGGGCGAAGACCGGGATGACCTCACTGACGATGCCGAAGAACGGCAGCGCGATGATGTAGACCTCGGGGTGGCCGAAGAACCAGAACAGGTGCTGCCACAGCAGGGGCCCGCCGTTGCTCGCGTCGTAGATGTGCGCCCCGAACTTCCGGTCCACCTCCAGCGCGAGCAGCGCCGCCGCCAGCACCGGGAAGGCGAGCAGGACCAGGACACCGGTCAGCAGCACGTTCCAGGTGAAGATCGGCATGCGGAACATCGTCATGCCGGGCGCCCGCATGCAGATGATCGTGGTGATGAAGTTGACCGAGCCGAGGATGGTGCCGAAGCCCTGGAAGGCCAGGCCCATGATCCACAGGTCGGAGCCGAGACCCGGGGAGCGGATCGAGTCGGACAGCGGGGTGTAGCCCGTCCACCCGAAGCTGGCCGCGCCGTCCGGCGTGAGGAAGCCGGCCAGCGCGATCAGCGAGCCGAACAGGAACAGCCAGTACGAGAACATGTTCAGCCGGGGGAACGCCACGTCGGGCGCGCCGATCTGCAGCGGCATGATCCAGTTCGCGAAGCCCACGAACAGCGGGGTGGCGAACATCAGCAGCATGACCGTGCCGTGCATCGTGAACATCTGGTTGTACTGCTCGTTCGACACGATCTGCAGGCCCGGCCGGGCCAGTTCGGCGCGCAGCACCAGCGCCATGATGCCGCCGAGGACGAAGAACGAGAACGCGGTGGAGAGGTACAGCGTGCCGATCGTCTTGTGGTCGGTCGTGGTCAGCCACGAGACGACGATCGCGCCTGGCTTTCTGCTGCGGACCGGCAGCTCGTCCTCGTAGGACTCCGTGGACTCCTTGTCCAGTGAGCCCACCGTGCTCTCGTTCGCCACTGTTCCGCTCCTCGCTGAGGGCTCGGGATGGTTCCGGGAGGCAGCATGGCGCGACCGCTGCCGACTCTGGCAGAACTCGGGACGAAACGGCGCGTCGTGGCGCGCGTCCAGTTGACTGGCGTACTGCGTTCGGGTGAGGAGGGCCCTCGCGGGTGACGTCGGGCCGCCGCCGGACGGGCCCGGGCCGGCCCGTTCGGGCCGGCCACCGGCTCCGGTCAGCAGGCGCGGCGCCAGGGCCCGAGGTCGTACTTCTTGAGCAGCGAACTCAGGCCCAGGCGCCGGGACTCGGTACAGAAACGGTCGGTGGGCAGCTCGTACTCGACGTGGAAGACGGCCTTGCCCGCCTCGACGAACGGGGTCAGCTCCGCGCACTCGCCGTACTGCGCGCACTGCTCGTTGACGGCGAAGTCGAAGTCGCCCACCAGCCGCGGGATCTGGTCCAGGTCGTTCTTCAGCCCCACCGACAGGCCGCGTTCGTGGGCGAGCCGGGCGATCAGCCGGTGGTAGCGGAGCTGGTCGGCCGCGGTGAGGGGGAAACCGGTGCGGTTGCGGTAGCCGTCCATGTTGTCCGGTTCCACCGCGTCGAAGCCCTTGTCGCGGCACATGTCGAGGCGCTTGGCCATCAGCGGGCCGAGGACGTCGGTGCGGCGGACGTCCAGCCAGCGCTCGCCCTCCCAGCCGTTGCCGCGGCCGATCACCGAGGCGGGGAAGTCACCGGCGTCCGGCCGGAAGTCCTCCCAGGCGCCGGTGGACAGGTAGCAGATGACCTTCCGGCCGTCGCGGTGCAGCGCCGCCACCGTGTCACGGGAGTGGTCGAAGCCGTCGATGTCGTAGACCGGCACGTCGACGGACGTGTCCAGCCGCCCGCTGAGCTGCCACTGCCAGCCGGTGCCCGGCCGGGGCCGCCAGCGGTCGCCGTCCTCCCCCGCCGGGCGGCCGGGCGGCGCGGCGCAGCCGGCGAGCAGCAGCAGGAGCAGCACGACGGACAGGGTCGGTCGTCTCACCGGGGTCCTTCTCGTGAACGGGCGGCCGCGGGAGCGGCCGGCGGGGCGGGCCGGGGCCGGGGAAGCGGAGGGGACCGCAGGAATGAGCGAGCGTACATACGCGCGTAGGCTCGTCCCGGGTGTCCGCCGTACCGGGGAAGGCCCCGCCGTGACCGCGCCCTCGCGTCGCAACTAGGGTCGGCTGCCGGGCCCGGTCGACCCACACCGTTCGGCCACAGCAACTTCACATCGGAAGCGAGAATTCACCACCGTGACTGCTCTCACTCTCAGCACCGCCGCGGTGCCCGGCCTGCGGGCCGACGCGATCGTGATCGGTGTCGCCAAGGGCACCGCGTCCGGGTCCGGGACGCCGGTCGTCGCACCCGGCGCCGAGGCCGTGGACCACGCGTACGACGGCGGGCTCGCCGGCGTCCTGGAGACGCTCGGCGCGTCCGGTGCCGAGGGCGAGGTGACGAAGCTCCCCGCGCCGTCCGGCTTCAAGACGCCTCTCGTGGTGGCGGTGGGCCTGGGTGCCCAGCCCGAGAAGGACTCCGGTTACGCCCCGGAGGCCCTGCGCAAGGCGGCCGGTGTCGCGGCCCGGGCCCTGGCGGGTGCCAAGAAGGCCGCCTTCGCCCTTCCCCTGACCGACGCCGCCGACGCCGGAGCGGTCGCCGAGGGCACGCTGCTCGGCGCGTACTCCTTCGACGCGTACAAGGACAAGGCCGAGGACGCCAAGAGCGGTAAGAACGGCAAGGCACCGCTCGCCGAGGCCGTCCTGCTCGGCGGCAAGCCGCGCGACCGCGCCTACAAGGCCGCCCTGGAGCGGGCCACCGCGGTCGCCGAGGAACTGAACCGGGCGCGCGACCTGATCAACACCCCGCCCAACGACCTCGACCCGGAGGCGTTCGCGGCGGTCGCGCAGGCGGCGGCCAAGGAGCACGGCATCAAGGTGCAGGTGCTGGACGAGAAGGCCCTGACCAAGGGCGGCTACGGCGGCATCCTCGGGGTCGGCGCCGGCTCCGCCTCCGGTCCGCGCCTGGTGAAGCTGTCCTACACCTCCAGCAAGGCGAAGAAGCACCTCGCCTTCGTCGGCAAGGGCATCACCTACGACTCGGGCGGCATCTCGCTGAAGCCGGCCGGGCACAACGAGACGATGAAGTGCGACATGAGCGGCGCCGCCGCCGTGTTCGCCGCGGTCGTCGCCGCCGCCCGCCTGGGCCTCGACGTCAACGTCACCGGCTGGCTGGCGCTGGCCGAGAACATGCCGTCCGGATCGGCGACCCGTCCCGGTGACGTGCTGCGCATGTACAGCGGCAAGACGGTGGAGGTGCTCAACACCGACGCCGAGGGCCGCCTGGTCCTCGCGGACGCCCTGTGGGCCGCCTCCCAGGAGAAGCCGGACGCCATCGTGGACGTGGCGACGCTGACCGGCGCGATGATGCTGGCGCTGGGCAACCGCACGTTCGGGATCATGGCCAACGACGACGCCTTCCGCAGCGCGGTGCACGAGGCCGCCGAGGAGGTCGGCGAGCCGGCCTGGCCGATGCCGCTGCCCGAGCACCTGCGCAAGGGCATGGACTCCGCGACGGCGGACATCGCGAACATGGGCGAGCGGATGGGCGGCGGACTGGTCGCCGGCCTGTTCCTGCGCGAGTTCGTCGGCGAGGGCATCACCTGGGCCCACCTCGACATCGCGGGCCCGGCGTTCAATGAGGGCGGCCCCTTCGGGTACACGCCCAAGGGCGGCACGGGCACGGCCGTCCGTACGCTGGTCCGGCTCGCGGAGCTGACCGCGTCCGGCGACCTGGCCTGATGTCCGGCCGCCGGGGCCTCGCGCGCGGGTAGAGCGAGGCCCCGGCGGCGGACGTGGGACGTCTCACACCACGGCCCCACGTCTCGAACGGGCTCGACAAGTGCGAGGATAGGGCTCGGCAGGACAGGGCCCCCACCGAAGGGCCGAGAACCAACAGCGGCCGCACACCAGCCGCCGACCGGTCACAGGAGACCGGCGTGGCGCACATGCATGGAGGACGTGACGTGGCGAACGACGCCAGCACCGTTTTCGACCTAGTGATCCTCGGCGGTGGCAGCGGTGGGTACGCCGCGGCCCTGCGCGGGGCTCAGCTGGGCCTGGACGTCGCCCTGATCGAGAAGGGCAAGGTCGGCGGTACCTGCCTGCACAACGGTTGCATCCCCACGAAGGCCCTGCTGCACGCGGGCGAGATCGCCGACCAGGCGCGCGAGAGCGAGCAGTTCGGTGTGAAGGCCACCTTCGAGGGCATCGACATGGCGGCCGTCAACAAGTACAAGGACGACGTGATCGCCGGCCTGTACAAGGGCCTGCAGGGGCTGATCGCCTCGCGCAAGGTCACCTACATCGAGGGCGAGGGCCGGCTGTCCTCGCCGACCTCGGTCGACGTGAACGGTCAGCGCGTCGAGGGCCGCCACGTCCTGCTGGCGACCGGTTCGGTGCCCAAGTCGCTGCCCGGCCTGGAGATCGACGGCAACCGCATCCTCTCCTCGGACCACGCCCTCGTCATGGACCGCGTGCCGAAGTCCGCGATCGTGCTGGGCGGCGGCGTCATCGGCGTCGAGTTCGCCTCCGCGTGGAAGTCCTTCGGCACCGAGGTCACGATCATCGAGGGCCTGAAGCACCTCGTCCCGGTCGAGGACGAGAACAGCTCGAAGCTGCTGGAGCGCGCCTTCCGCAAGCGGGGCATCAAGTTCAACCTGGGCACCTTCTTCGAGAAGGCCGAGTACACCCAGGACGGCGTCAAGGTCACCCTCGCCGACGGCAAGGAGTTCGAGGCGGAGGTCCTGCTCGTCGCCATCGGCCGCGGCCCGGTCTCCCAGGGCCTGGGCTACGAGGAGGCCGGGGTCGCCATGGACCGCGGCTTCGTCCTGGTCGACGAGTACATGCGCACCAACGTCCCGACCATCTCCGCCGTCGGTGACCTGGTCCCCACGCTCCAGCTCGCGCACGTGGGCTTCGCCGAGGGCATCCTGGTGGCGGAGCGTCTGGCCGGCCTGAAGACCGTTCCGATCGACTACGACGGTGTCCCGCGGGTGACGTACTGCCACCCGGAGGTCGCCTCCGTGGGTATCACCGAGGCCAAGGCCAAGGAGATCTACGGCGCGGACAAGGTCGTCGCCCTGAAGTACAACCTGGCGGGCAACGGGAAGAGCAAGATCCTCAAGACCGCGGGCGAGATCAAGCTGGTCCAGGTCAAGGACGGCGCCGTGGTCGGTGTCCACATGGTCGGCGACCGCATGGGCGAGCAGGTCGGCGAGGCCCAGCTGATCTACAACTGGGAGGCGCTGCCGGCCGAGGTGGCCCAGCTCGTGCACGCCCACCCGACGCAGAACGAGGCGCTCGGCGAGGCGCACCTGGCGCTGGCCGGCAAGCCGCTGCACTCCCACGACTGACGCCTTCCGTCTTCGGGCGCGACGACACAGACTTCCGCAATTCGTAAGGAGCAACCGAAACCATGGCGGTTTCCGTAACCCTTCCGGCGCTCGGCGAGAGCGTCACCGAGGGCACTGTCACCCGGTGGCTGAAGGCCGAGGGCGAGCGCGTCGAGGCCGACGAGCCGCTGCTCGAGGTCTCCACCGACAAGGTCGACACCGAGATCCCGGCGCCCGCATCCGGCGTGCTGTCCTCCATCAAGGTCGCCGAGGACGAGACGGTCGAGGTCGGCGCCGAGCTGGCCCTGATCGACGACGGCAGCGGTGCGGCCGAGGCCGCCCCGGCGCCCGCGGCCGAGCAGGCCGCTCCCCCGGCCCCGGCCCCCGAGCCGCAGGCCCAGCCGTCCACCGAGCAGTCCGCCCCGGCCCCGGCTCCCACCGCCGAGGCCGCCGCCGGCGGCGGCTCCGCCGAGGGCACGGACGTCGTCCTGCCCGCGCTCGGCGAGTCCGTCACCGAGGGCACCGTGACCCGCTGGCTGAAGTCGGTGGGTGACAGCGTCGAGGCCGACGAGCCGCTGCTGGAGGTGTCGACGGACAAGGTCGACACCGAGATCCCCGCCCCCGCGTCCGGCACCCTGCTGGAGATCGTGGTCGGCGAGGACGAGACCGCCGAGGTCGGCGCCAAGCTGGCTGTCATCGGCGAGGCGGGTGCCGCTCCGGCGGCCGCTCCCGCCCCGGCCGCGCCCGAGGCCCCGGCCCAGCCCGAGCCCGCCCCGGCTCCGCAGCAGGCCGCCCCGGCGCCCGCTCCGGCTCAGGCTCCGGCCCCCACGCCCGCTCCGGCTCCGCAGCCGGCCGCTCCGGCTCCCGCGCCGGCCGCTCCCGCCCCGGCCCCGGCTGCCGCTCCGGCCGCCGCGAAGCCGTCGGACGAGGGCGCCTACGTGACCCCGCTGGTGCGCAAGCTGGCCGCCGAGAAGGGCGTCGACCTGTCCACCGTCAAGGGCAGCGGCGTCGGCGGCCGGATCCGCAAGCAGGACGTCGAGGCCGCCGCCGAGGCCGCGAAGGCCGCTCCGGCTCCGGCTCCGGCCGCCGCCACGCCGGCCGCCACCCGGAAGGCCCCGGTGCTGGAGGCGTCCCCGCTGCGCGGCCAGACCGTGAAGATGCCGCGGATCCGCAAGGTCATCGGCGACAACATGGTCAAGGCCCTGCGGGAGCAGGCCCAGCTGTCCTCGGTCGTCGAGGTCGACGTCACCCGGCTGATGAAGCTGCGCAACCAGGCCAAGGACGCGTTCGCGGCGCGCGAGGGCGTCAAGCTCTCCCCGATGCCGTTCTTCGTCAAGGCCGCCGCGCAGGCGCTGAAGGCCCACCCGGTCATCAACGCCAAGATCAACGAGGCCGAGGGGACCATCACCTACTTCGACACCGAGAACATCGGTATCGCGGTGGACTCCGAGAAGGGGCTGATGACCCCGGTCATCAAGAACGCCGGTGACCTCAACATCGCCGGCATCGCCAAGGCCACGGCCGAGCTGGCGGGCAAGGTCCGCGGCAACAAGATCACCCCGGACGAGCTGTCCGGCGCGACCTTCACCATCAGCAACACCGGTTCGCGCGGCGCGCTGTTCGACACGATCATCGTGCCGCCGGGCCAGGTCGCCATCCTCGGCCTCGGTGCCACGGTCAAGCGTCCGGCCGTCATCGAGACGGAGGAGGGCACGGTCATCGGCGTCCGCGACATGACCTACCTGACCCTCTCCTACGACCACCGCCTGGTGGACGGTGCCGACGCGGCCCGTTACCTGACGGCGGTCAAGGCGATCCTGGAGGCGGGCGAGTTCGAGGTCGAGCTCGGCCTGTAGTCAGCCGCCGCACAGCCAGCACGGTGCCCCCGTCCGGAGAATCCGGGCGGGGGCACCTGCCGTCCGGGCACCAGCAGTCCGGGCACCTTCCGGTGCGCGCGGGGCCGTGCGGCGTCACAGGCGTCGTGTAAGTCTCGTCTCACCTGGGCGAAAGCGCCCCCGTGCGCCCCACCGGGACGGCGCGGCGGCCGTATTGTCTAAGCGTCGAACGCCCTCAGGGGACCGGTGGGGCCCCCGCGTAAGGAGCTCTCATGACCGCGCCCGTCGTCCACTCGCTGCGCGAACAGATCCGCGAGCACATCCTGGAAGGGATCATCAGCGGGCGCTGGCAGCCGGGTGAGCGGATCGTGGAGCGGCGGATCGCGACGGAGCTGGAGGTCAGCCAGACGCCGGTGCGCGAGGCGCTGCGGGAGCTGGAGTCGCTGCGGCTGATCGAGTCGGCGCCGAACAAAGGCGTACGGGTCCGCAATCTGACGGCCGCCGACCTGGAGGAGAGCTACCCGGTGCGGGCCGGCCTGGAGGCGATCGCGGCGGAGCTGGCGGCGGACCGGCTGGCCGAGGACTGCTCGGCGCTGGAGCCGCACGTGGCGGCCCTGTACGAGGCGGACCGCATGGCCGACGGGACGGGGCAGGTGCGGCACACGGTCGCCTTCCACCGCGAACTGGTGCGTGCGGCCGGGAACTCGGTGCTGCTGCACACCTGGGAGGGCCTGGGCATCGAGGTGTTCACGGCGCTGTCGATCCGCTGGCTGGGCACGGTGCAGCAGTCCTACGCGGAGGAGCACGAGGAGCTGGTGGCCGCGTTCCGGCGCCGCGACCCCCGCATTCCCGAGATCGTCAAGGCCCACGTCCTGGGGTGCGCGCCGAGGGCGTGAGCCCCGGGCGGCCCGGCCGCCAACCGAGCGATGCGGCGCTCATCCGCTGCCCCACCTGCGAAAACCAGGCATTTCATGGTCACCGAGTGCCACTCTCCAAGGCACCCCGTGCCGACTTTCTCGTCATCAAGAGATATTTCACCCAGAACCTTTGATCGATCATCGATCAGGGAGTTATTGTCGCCGACGGGCTTGCACCCGAGCCCTCAGCCCTGTCCTGCCAAAGACCTAGGGCACCCCCGAACCCTTGCTGACGAGGGAACCCCCTTCGACTGAGGAAGGCGGCGACATGACCGACCCCATGGCTGTCCGGCCGAGCGAGCTCGACCAGCTTCCGGACCGCGACCCCGAGGAGACCGCCGAGTGGCGGGCCTCCCTCGACGCCGTCACCGAGGCGGCCGGCCCGCACCGTGCCGCGTACCTGATGCGCCGCACGCTGGAGCGTGCCGAGGGCGCCGGCGTGCCGCTGCCGAAGCTGCTGGAGACCGACTACGTCAACTCCATCCCCACCGCCGCCGAGCCCGCCGTGGACGGTGACGAGGAGCTGGAGGCCCGGATCACCGCGTGGAACCGCTGGAACGCGGCCGCGATGGTCACCCGCGGCAGCAAGTACGGCGTCGGCGGGCACATCGCCACCTTCGCCTCCGCCGCCTGGCTCTACGAGACCGGCTTCAACCACTTCTTCAAGGGCAAGGAGGCGGACGGCTCCGGCGACCAGCTCTACATCCAGGGCCACGCCTCCCCCGGCATCTACGCCCGCGCCTTCCTCGACGGCCGGCTCACCGAGGCGCAGCTGGACAACTTCCGCCGCGAGGCCGGCGGCGACGGCCTCCCGTCGTACCCGCACCCGCGGCGCCTGCCCTGGCTGTGGGAGTTCCCCACGGTGTCGATGGGCCTCGGCCCTATCTCCGCGGTCTACCAGGCGCGGTTCAACCGCTACCTGACCAGCCGCGGCATCAAGGACCTGTCGGACTCCCACGTATGGGCGTTCCTCGGCGACGGCGAGATGGACGAGCCGGAGTCCACCAGCGCGCTGACCCTCGCCTCCCGCGAGGGCCTGGACAACCTGACCTTCGTCGTCAACTGCAACCTGCAGCGCCTCGACGGTCCGGTCCGCGCCAACTTCAAGATCGTGCAGGAGCTGGAGGCGCAGTTCCGCGGCGCCGGCTGGAACGTGGTCAAGACGCTGTGGGGCACCGCCTGGGACGAGCTGTTCCAGCTGGACACCACGGGCGCCCTGGTCCGCCGCCTGCGCGAGGTCCCCGACGCCCAGGTGCAGACGTACCAGACGCGCGACGCGGCCTACATCCGCGAGGACTTCTTCGGCAAGGACCCGGCGCTCGCCGAGATGGCGAAGCTGCTGAGCGACGACAAGATCCTCGAGTGCTTCCACGTCTCGCGCGGCGGCCACGAGGCCCGCAAGGTCTACGCCGCCTACCGCGCCGCGGTCTCCCACAAGGGCGCCCCGACGGTGATCCTGGCCCAGACGGTCAAGGGCCACACCCTCGGCGAGGGCTTCGCCTCGAAGAACGCCAACCACCAGATGAAGAAGCTCTCGGTGGACGAGTTCAAGGCGATGCGCGACCGCCTCGGCCTGCCGATCAGCGACAGCGCCTTCGCCGACGGCGAGGTCCCCTACGCCCACCCGGGCGCCGACTCCCCCGAGGTCCGCTACCTCCAGGAGCGCCGGGCCGCGCTCGGCGGCCCCGCCCCGGCCCGCCGGGTCCACCCGGTCGCGCCGCTGCCCCAGCCCGCCGAGAAGGCGTTCACCGCCTTCGACAAGGGCTCCGGCTCGCAGAACGTCGCCACCACCATGGCGTTCGTCCGCCTGGTCAAGGACCTGGTGCGCGACAAGGAGACCGGGAAGCGCTGGGTGCCGATCGTGCCCGACGAGGCGCGCACCTTCGGCATGGAGTCGCTGTTCCCGTCGCTGGGCATCTACTCGCCCAAGGGCCAGACGTACGAGCCGGTCGACCGCGACCAGCTGATGTACTACAAGGAGGCCACGAACGGCCAGATCCTCAACGAGGGGATCACCGAGGCCGGGGCCATGGCCGAGTTCATCGCCGCCTCGACGTCGTACGCGACGCACGGCGAGACGATGATCCCGTTCTACATCTACTACTCGATGTTCGGCTGGCAGCGCACCGGCGACCAGATGTGGCAGCTCGGCGACCAGCTCGGCCGCGGCTTCCTGGTCGGCGCCACGGCGGGCCGCACCACGCTGACGGGCGAGGGCCTGCAGCACGCGGACGGCCACTCGCCGGTCATCGCGGCGACCAACCCGGCCGCGCTGACGTACGACCCGGCGTTCGCGTACGAGATCGCCGTCGTCGTCAAGGAGGGCCTGCGCCGGATGTTCGGCGAGGGCCGGCCGGACGAGGACCAGAACGTCTTCTACTACCTGACGGTCTACAACGAGCCGCTGCCGCAGCCCGCCAAGCCGTCGGTGGCCGGGATCGACGAGGGCATCGTCAAGGGCCTGTACCGCTTCAACACGGCCGAGTCGGCCGGGCTCACCCCGGCGGCGAACGCCCCGCGGATCCAGCTCCTCGGCTCCGGCACGGCGATCCACTGGGCGCTGAAGGCGCAGCGGCTGCTCGCCGAGGAGTGGGGCGTGGCCGCCGACGTCTGGTCCGCCACCTCCTGGACGGAGCTGCGCCGGGACGCCATGGAGGCGGACGAGGCGCTGCTGCGCGGCGAGGAGCGGGTGCCGTACGTGCGCCAGGCGCTCCAGGGTGCCCAGGGCCCGGTGCTGGCGGTCTCCGACTACATGCGCCAGGTCCCCGACCAGATCGCGCAGTGGGTCGAGCAGGACTACTCCTCGCTGGGCGCCGACGGCTTCGGCCTGTCGGACACCCGGGAGGCCGCCCGCCGCCACTTCGGCGTCGACGCCGAGTCGATCGTCGTCGCGGCGCTCGCCCAGCTCGCCCGGCGCGGCGAGGTCCGGGCGACGGCCGTGAAGGAGGCGCGCGAGCAGTACGGCCTGTGACGGCCGGTACGGCTGTGTGAACCGGCAGAAGGCCCCCGCGTCGGCGGGGGCCTTCTTGCATGATGGGCGCATGCGTGCTGCCCGGCTGATCAAGATGGTGCTGCTGCTCCAGTCCCGCCCGTCCATGACCGCGGCCGAACTGGCGCGGGAGCTGGAGGTGTCGGAACGCACCGTCACCCGGGACGCGCAGGCGCTGTCGGAGGCCGGGGTGCCGGTGTACGCGGACCGGGGGCGGGCCGGCGGCTACCGGCTGATCGGCGGCTACCGCACCCGGCTGACCGGGCTGGCCCGCGGGGAGGCGGAGGCGCTGTTCCTGTCCGGGGTGCCGGGCGCGCTCCGGGAGATGGGGCTTCAGGACGCGGCCTCGGCGGCCCGGCTGAAGGTGTCGGCCGCGCTGCTGCCCTCGCTGCGGGACGCCTCCCGGACGGCCGCGCAGCGCTTCCACCTGGACGCGCCCAACTGGTTCCGCGAGGCGCGGACACCGGAGCTGCTGCCGGCCGTGGCGGACGCGGTGTGGGACGACCGGCTGATCACCGCCCGCTACCGGCGCGGCGAGGACCAGGTGGAGCGCCGGCTGGAGCCGTACGGGCTCGTCCTCAAGGCGGGTGTCTGGTACCTGTGCGCGCGGGTCGCGGGGCAGGGGTCCTTCCGGGTGTACCGCATCGACCGGTTCACGGCGGTGCAGGCGGCCGGGGAACGCTTCGAGCGGGCGGCGGACTTCGACCTCCCGGCGTTCTGGGAGGAGCGGGCGGAGCAGTTCGCGCGTTCGCTCCTGCGGGCGCGGGTGGTGGTCCGGCTGTCGCCGGAGGGGGTGCGGCGGCTGCCGCACGCCGTGGACCCGCTGTCCGCGCGGGAGGCGCTGGCGGCGGCGGGCGCCCCGGACGCGGCGGGGTGGGTACGGGTGACCCTGCCGGTGGAGTCCGAGGAGGTGGCGCACACGCAGCTGACGGCGCTGGGGGCGGGCGTGGAGGTGCTGGAGCCGTCGTCGCTGCGGGAGCGGTTCGCCGAGGAGGCCGCACGGCTGGCGGAGCTGTACCGGCGGTGAGGGACGCGCCGCCACCGACCGTGCGGAGCGTGCACCGCGGCCTCTCCTCGGCTTCCGCCCGCCGCCACCGACCGTGCGGAGCGTGCACCGCGGCCTCTCCTCGGCTTCCGCCCGCCGCCACCGACCGTGCGGAGCGTGCACCGCGGCCTCTCCCGCTCCCGCACCGCCCGCACCGGGCGCCTTCGGCGGGCGGTGCGGGCGGGCGGTGGGCGCGCCGGGCGGCCGGATCCGGGCCCGTCCGGGGCGGCGCACTGCGGGTGCGTCCGGGGGGCGCAGGGCCGATGCTGGACAGCGTGATGGACGAGACGGAGTTCTGGGAGCTGGTGGACACCGCCCGGCAGGACGCCGAGGGCGACCCCGAGGAGCAGGCCGACCTGCTCGTGGAACGGCTGCTGCGGCTCGATCCGGACGCGGTCATGGACTTCGCCCGTCACTTCGAGGCCCGCTACCACCGCGCCTACCGCTGGGACCTGTGGGGGGCCGCCTGGGTCCTGCTGGACGGGGCGAGCGACGACGCGTTCGACTTCTTCCGCTGCTGGCTCATCGGCCAGGGCCGGGAGGTCTTCGAGGGCGCCCTGCACGACCCGGACGCGCTGGCCGACCTGCTGGACGACGACTTCGACGAGGAGGTCGACGGCGACGGCGAGGAACTCGGCTACGCGGCGGACGAGGCGTACGAGCAGCTCACCGGCACGATCGCGCCCGACCTGGGGCTGCCGCCGGGGCCCGCCGAGCCGGAGGGGACGCCCCTCGACTTCGAGAACGAGAAGGTCCTGGCGGAGCGCTACCCGCGTCTGTGGGCCCGTTTCCGGGACTGAGCCGGGGAGATCGACGTGCGGAGCCTCCGGGCCCCTTTCGGGGGTCCGGAGGCTCCGTGCGCCGTCAGTGGACCGGATGGCGGCGGACCGGACGGCGGTGCGCCGGGGCCGGGGTGAGGGAGGGGTGGCGGGGCGCCGCGTTGGCCTGGGTGAGGGTGGACGCGGTGTGGGCCGGGGGGCCGAGGATGACGGCCGCGGCGGCGCACAGGGCCGTCCAGGGGGCGCGCAGGGCGCCGGCCCGGGCGGTACTTCGGTCATGACTGTCGTTCATCGGCCCTTCTCCGGTCTGCTTCGGTGCCGGCCGGCGGGGCGGCGGAACGTGCCTCCCCGGCGGCCCGGCTGTGTACTCGTCGCACGTCGGACGCGCGCCCCTGCATCTCGGCCGCCATCTCCCGGATGTCCGGGAGTCGGGCGTGCAGGGCGGCGCCCGGGCAGCTGGTCATGTAGCCGTCGTTGTGACCCGCGACGGCGGGCAGGGTGGCGGCGGTGCCGGCGGCGTAGCGGCTGGCACCGTTGCTGGACACCAGACGCACCTCGGCACGCGGATCGACGCCGGAGGGGGCCAGCTTCCAGGCCGCCAGGGAGGCGATGGCGTGCAGCATCGGCTGGGGCACCGGCGTGCCGGCGGTGAAGGTCCCGATGGCGGCGACGCCCGCGGTGCGGTGGTTGAACCCCTGGGTGTGGGCGCCGGTGACGGGCCGGTCGGTGCCGCCCGCCCGGCCCTCGTAGATGACGCCGCAGCGGTCGACGAGGAAGTTGTAGCCGATGTCGTCCCAGTCCCGGCCCACGGTCTGGCCCTCGTACAGGTGCTGGATGACGTCGGGCGTCTCGGCGCAGGCGTAGTCGTTGGGCGAGTCGGTGTGATGGACGAAGACGGCCACGATCGCGTCGTCGTAGCGCGGGGGCGGCTGCTCGCGGGCGGCGTCCCCGACCCACTGGGCGCGCGGCACGATGTGGGGCCGGGGCGCCGCATGGGCAGGTGCCTGGCGTGCGGCGGGCTGCGCGGTGGGCTCGGCGGCGCGTTCGACGCCGTAGGCGCACAGCACCAGGGCGACGGCGGCGGCCACGCCCGGCAGACAGCCGAGCGGCACCGTGACCGCCCTGGGCAGGCCCGGGGTGCCGGGCCGGCCGGGTATCCGGGAGGCGCGGCGCTTCCGCGCCCCTCGCGGTCTCCTGGGGACACGCATGGATCCACTGTGGGTCCGATCGGCGCCGCCCGCGATGTGTACTGTGCCACCCGGTGGAACCATCGTCCGGGTCCGCGGCGTTTTCCCGGGTGTACGCGCGCGGGACGGCCCGGTCGGTGACCGTTCGCGCGCGTGGCTGATCACCGGGCCCCTCCCCCACGTATTGGGGGGCCCGAGAGAAAGGCGGCGTGCGTGGACCTGCTCGACATCCTGCTGTTGCTGATCGTCCTGGCCTACGCGGCGTCCGGCTACCGGCGCGGGCTGCTGGCGGGCTGCGTCTCGCTGGCCGGTTTCGTGGGCGGTGCGGTGATCGGCGTGTGGCTCCTGCCCTGGGTGATGGATCTGGTGACGCCGGGCACGACCACGGCCACGGTGACGGCGGTGTTCACGGTGCTGCTGCCGGCCGTGGCGGGCCACGAGCTGGCCGGGCGGCTGGCGCTGCGGCTGCGGCGGGAGCTGGACCGGGGGCCGCTGCGGGTGGCGGACGGGATCGGCGGTGCCGCGGCGAACGCGGTGGCGGTGCTGATCGTGGCGTGGGTGGCCGCCTCGGTGCTGGGCGCCTCCTCGTCACCGCTGCTGACCTCGGCGATCCGGGACTCCCGGCTGCTCGGCGCGGTGCAGGACGCGATGCCGGACACCACCCCGGGCTGGTTCTCGCGGGCCACCTCGGCGCTGACCGAGGCCGGTTTCCCGCAGGTGTTCAACCCGTTCGAGAACGAGTCGACGGCCGAGGTCGCCGAGCCGTCCGGGGACAGTGTCACGGCCGCCGCCACCCGGGCCGCCCAGCGCAGCACGGTGAAGGTCGAGGGCGTGGCCGGCACCCAGGGGCGGGAGGGCAGCGGCTTCGTGTACGCGCCGGAGCGCGTGATGACCAACGCCCACGTCGTGGCGGGCATCGACCGGCCGACGGTGCAGGTCGGCGGGGTCGGGCGGGCGTACCGCGCGCAGGTGGTGCTGTTCGACCCGCAGAAGGACGTCGCGGTGCTTCAGGTGCCGGGGCTGCGGGCGCCGGTGCTGCGCTTCGAGGACGACGCCGAGCGCGGCGACTCGGCGGTCGTGGCGGGCTATCCGCAGGACGGGGACCTGAATCTCCAGGCGGCGACGGTCGCCAGCCGCGTGCAGGCCCGGGGCCGGAACATCTACAACGACGCCACGGTCACCCGCGAGATCTACTCGATCCGCTCCACGGTCCGCCCGGGCAACTCCGGCGGTCCGCTGCTCACCACGGACGGCAAGGTGTACGGGGTGGTGTTCGCCCGCTCCACGTCGGACGCCGAGACGGGCTACGTGCTCACGGCGGCGGAGGTCGCCGAGGACGCGCGGCGGGCCGCCGACGCGACGACGCCGGTGGACACCGGCGACCTGGTCACCTCGTAGGGCCGCTCGTTCCGATCACGCCGGGCTCAGACCAGGGGCCGCCCCATCATGACGTCGTCGACGTAGGCGCCGCCGACGAGGAACTCCTCCGGCTGGACGCCCTCGACGACGAAGCCCTCGGAGGCGTAGAGCGTGCGGGCCGGGGTGTTGTGGCCGAGGACGCGCAGGGTGATGCGGCGGGCGCCGCGGGCCCGGGCCTCGGCGACGGCGGCCCGCACCAGGGCCCGCCCGACGCCCAGGCCGCGGGCGTCCTCGGCGACGGCGAGGCCCGCGATCTGCCGGACGTGCGCGTTGGAGGCGAGGGGGGTGGGGAAGCCGAGCCTCACGTAGCCGACGACGCGGCCCCCGTACTCGGCGACGAGGTGGTCCCCCGGTCCGCTCCGCTCGGAGAAGAAGGGCGGGTGGGGCGGCTCGGGCCGGGGCGTGACGGCGTGCAGCGGGGACCAGGTGTCCCGGTCGAGCCGGGCGAGCGGCTCCTCGTCGTCGAGGCGGGCGGGACGTATGTGCGGCGCGGGCATGCCGGTCACTGTACGTGGGGGGCGCGCCGTGGCCGTCCCGGTTTTCCGGGAGCGCGGGACGGCAGGATGGGGGCATGGAACAGTCCCGAATCGCGGTGGCCGGCGCGTCCGGTCTCATCGGTGGTGCCCTGGTCCGGTCGCTGACGGCGGACGGGCACCGGGTGGTCCGTCTGGTCCGGGGGACGCCCCGGGGCCCGGACGAGGTCCGGTGGGACCCGGAAGGGGGATCGGTGGACGCGGCCGGGCTGGCCGGCTGCGACGCGGTGGTGAACCTGGCCGGGGCGGGGGTCGGCGACCGGCGCTGGACGCCGGCCTACAAGGAGCGGATCCGCTCCAGCCGGGTGAACGGCACCGCGGCGCTCGCGGCGGCCCTGGCCTCGCCGGCGGACGGTGAGCGGCCCCGGGTCTTCGTCAACGGCAGCGCGATCGGCTACTACGGGGAGACCGGTGACCGGGAGATCGACGAGAGCGCGCCGGCCGGCGAGGGGTTCCTGCCGTCGGTGTGCCGGGAGTGGGAGGGCGCCGCGGCACCGGCCGAAGAGGCGGGAGTGCGCACGGTGTTCACCCGGACCGGTCTGGTGGTGTCCCGCGACGGCGGGGCGTGGGGCCGCCTCTTCCCGCTGTTCCGGGCCGGGTTGGGCGGGCGGCTGGGCGACGGGCGGCAGTACTGGTCGTTCGTGGCGCTGCACGACGTGGTGGCCGCGCTGCGCCATCTGCTGGAGACCGACGGGCTGTCGGGCCCGTTCAACGTGACCGCGCCGCATCCGGCGACCAACGCGGAGATCACCCGGGTGATGGCCCGGGTGCTGCGCCGCCCGGCGGTCTTCGCGGTGCCCGCCCCGGTGCTGCGCACGGTGCTGGGCGAGATGTCGGGGGACGTGCTGGGCAGTGCCCGGGTGCTGCCGAAGCGGTTGCTCGAATCGGGCTTCCGGTTCGCCTTCCCGGACGTCGAGGGGGCGGTCCGGGCCGCGTTGTGAACGGGTGCGACCGGTCCGCGACCGGCCCGCGCCCCCTGCGGCCCCTTCCCGCACGGGTGTTGGCGGTATGCGACCGTCGTGCGCCCGTGCCCTGGCGATGCGCGACTGCCCCGGACCGATCACGGGCCTAACCTCGGACCGAACTCGGGTATCCCTGGGGCCTGTTGAGGGCATGACGTCTCCAGCGCCCGCGCAACCTCGAGGAGGGGCACGTGCTTGAGCCCACGGAGCAGGCGGACGTCGTCGTCGTGGGAGCCGGGATCGCCGGACTCGCCGCGGCACGCCGACTGACCAGCGCAGGAATCACCACCACGGTTCTGGAGACCGCCCATCAGGCGGGCGGCCGCATGGCGACCGAGAAGATCGACGGCTTCCGGCTCGACCGGACCGGGCAGTTGCTGTCCACGGCGTACCCCGAGCTACGGCTGAATCCGGCCCTGGACGGGCTCGTCCTGCACCCCTTCGCGCCCGGCGTCCTGCTGCACAGTGACGGACGTCACCACCGGGCCGGCGCACCCCCGGGCGCCGGGGGCGCAAGGGGCGCACTCCATGCGGTGCGCGCCCTGGCGAGCGCCCCCCATACCCGGGCCGCGCCGAGGCGGCCGGCCGCGGTGCCCGGACGTCAGGTCTCGGTGCCCCGCAGCCGCACCGGCGCCCCGCTGGGCACGGCCGTGGACCAGGCGCGGCTCGGGGCCGCGTTCACCCGGCTCGCCGGCACCCCCGTGGAACGTCTGCTGGCCCGGCCCGAACTGACGGCTGCCCAGGCGCTGGTGGCGCGGGGCCTGCCGGCCCGCACCATCGACGGCTTCCTGCGCCCCCTGCTGGCGGCCCTGCTGTGCGACCCGGACCTCACCACGTCGAGCCGGTGCGCCGACCTCGCCCTGCGGGCGTTCGCCCGGGGACGGCTCTGCCTGCCCGAGGGCGGCGCCGAGACGCTGCCGGAGCTGCTGCTGCGCGGTCTGCCGCCGGGCACCGTGCACACCGGGGTGCGGGTCACGTCCGTGTCGACCACCTCGGTGACCACCGCGGAACACGGCGAGTTCCGCTGCCGCGCGGTGCTCGTCGCGACCGACGCGCGCTCCGCCGCGGAGCTGCTGCCGGGGCTGCGGGTGCCGGACTTCCACCCGGTGACCGTGGTGCACCACGCGACCGACGAGCCGCCCGCGACCGGCACCGCGCTGCTCCTCGACGCCGACCGGGGCGGACCGGTCGCCCACACCGCCGTGGTCAGCCGGGTCGACCCGTCGCGGGCCCCGGCCGGCCGCGCGCTGGTCACGTCCACGGTGCTCGGCACGCCCCCGGCCCAGGTCGACACCGCCGTCCGCATGCACCTGAGCCGCCTGTACGGCACGTCCACCAACCGCTGGGAGACGCTCGCCGTGCACCACGCGCCGCACGCCGTCCCCGCCATGCGCGCCCCGCACGACCTGCGCCGGCCGGTACGGCTCCTGGCCGGCCTGTACGTGTGCGGCGACCACCGGGACACCAGCACGGTGCAGGGCGCCCTGTACTCGGGCCGACGCGCGGCCACCGCCCTGCTCAGCGACCTGGGCGTGGGCCGGCCGATGCACACGGCGGACCCGCTGCCCACGGCGCCGCGGGCGGCCTGACCCGGCGGACACCCGACCTCCGCGGGCCCGGAGCCGCGTCCCGGCTCCCGGCCCGCGGTCCAGCCGCGCACGGCCCGCGGCCGTCCACGGCGATGGACGGCTCCCGGGCGGCCCCCGGCCCCGAGGGCCGTCCGCCGGCACCCCGCGGGGCGCTATCCCAGGGCCGCCACCTTGTCCCGGTACGTGCGCACCGGACCCAAGTCACGCTACGGCTCCAGCCGGCGCTCAAAATCGCGCACGTACTCCACCACGCCCTCCCGGCTCCCGGCCCCCGGTTCAGCCGCACGGCACGCAGCCGACCACGTCACGGCACGACCCCGGGCGGCCCCCCGGCCCCAAGGGCCGCCCGCCGGCACCCCGCGGGGCGCTATCCCAGGGCCGCCACCTTGTCCCGGTACGTGCGCACCGGACCCAAGTCACGCTCCGGCTCCAGGCGCCGCTCGAAATCGCACACGTACCCCACCACGCCCTCCCGGCTCCCGGCCCCCGGTTCAGCCGCACGGCACGCAGCCGACCACGTCACGGCACGACCCCGGGCGGCCCCCCGACCCCAAGGGCCGCCCGCCGGCACCCCGCGGGGCGCTATCCCAGGGCCGCCACCTTGTCCCGGTAGGTGCGCACCGGGCCCGCGTCGCGGTACGGCTCCAGGCGGCGCTCGAAGTCGCGCACGTATTCCACGGCGCGCACCGAGCGCATCTCCGCCGCCTGGCCCGCCGCCTCCACCGCAAGCTGGCACGCCTGGTCGAGTTCGCCTAGGCCCAGGCGGGCGGTGGCCAGGACGACGCGGCAGAACAGCCGGCTGCGGGCGTAGGCCGGGGCGCGCAGGTGCAGGGAGCGTTCGGCGTGCTGGGCGGCGGCCCGGAACTGCTGGAGGTCGCGGTGGCAGTGGCCGAACTCGTCGGCGAGCTGCGCCTCGTCGAAGAACCGCGCCCAGTACGGCACCTCGTCGCCGGGACGGGCGCCCGCCAGGGCGCGTTCCGCGCGGACCAGCGCGGTGGTGCAGGCCCGCACCTCGCCGAGCACCCCGTGGCCGCGGGCCTCGGCCGCGTGCAGCATCGCCTGGACGACCGGCGGGACGGAACCGCCCGCGCCCTGCTGTGCGACCCGGGCGAGCTGCACCGCCTCGCGCCCGTGGCCGAGGTAGACGGCCTGGCGGCTCATGGTGACCAGGATGTAGGCGCCGTAGGCCCGGTCCCCGGCCGCCTGGGCGAGCCGCAGCGCCTGCACGAAGTAGCGCTGGGCGAGCCCGTGCGCGGCGATGTCGTACGAGGTCCAGCCGGCCAGCCGGGTCAGGTCGGCGGCGGCGGCGAACAGCCGGCGGCCGGTCTGCTCGCCGTAGGTGCCGCGCAGCATCGGCTCGCACTCGTGTTCCAGGTAGCGCACCAGGGCCTGGCGCGCGTGGCCGCCGCCGTAGGCGTCGTCGAGGGTGCGGAACAGTTCGCCGACCGAGCGCAGGGCGGCGATGTCGCCGCCGGTGACCCGCTGGCCCGGTCCGCGCTCGGCGGCGCCCCGGACCCGGCGGGCCCCGATCGCGCCGGGTCCGGGGGGCCGGACGGCGGGGCGGCCCTGGGCGGGGACGCGGACGGGCGGCTCGGCGCGGGCGACCTTCTCGTCGGGGCGGCCGATGAGCCAGTCCCGGCTGGGCACCACCAGGCCGGCGGAGGTGAAGGCGATCTTGCGCAGTTCGGCGTGGCTGCCGGAGTCCTTGCGCCAGAGCCCGCTGACGATGTCGACGGCCTCCTCGGGGGTGGCGGCGAACTCCAGGCCGGCGTAGACGGGCGCGCAGGCGTCCAGGCCGAGGTCCTGGGCGGTGAGGCGGCGGCCGAGGCGCCGGGTGAAGACCTCGGCGATCAGCGCGGGGGTGGTGCCCCGGGGCTGCTGTCCGCGCAGCCAGCGGGTGACGGACGTCTTGTCGTATCTGAGGTCCAGCCCGTGTTCGAGACCGAGCTGGTCCACGCGACGGGCGAGTCCCGCGTTGGAGAACCCAGCTTCTGCGATGAGCGCGGCGAGCTGGCGGTTGGGGGTGCGCTGCGCGGGTCGTTCCGTCATCTGCGGTGCGGTCTCCTGCCTTCCGGGCGAGCTGTGAGCCGGGCGCCTGTGAGCAGCCCAAATGGCCTCATGGTCGGCGCGAATGTAGCGGAGAGTAAGCGCGCGATCGCACATTCCGTCAGGCATTCATCCGATCGTGTGAGGATTGGCCCGAAGGCTGACGGACGTACAGTGGCGTGGGCACGTTGCGTGCCTTACGAGCTTTCCAGGGAGGCGCTTGCCGTGGGAGAGGTGCGGTTCGTCCGGATGGGCTTCGGGACCCAGGCCGTGGACTACCAGGTGGCCTGGGACGAACAGCGCCGGGTGCACGCGGCCCGGTTCGCCGACGAGGTGCCCGACACCGTGCTCCTGCTGGAGCACCCGCCGGTCTACACGGCGGGCCGGCGGACCGAGGAGAGCGAGCGCCCCCTCGACGGCACCCCCGTGATCGACGTGGACCGCGGCGGCAAGATCACCTGGCACGGCCCCGGCCAGCTGGTGGGGTACCCGATCCAGAAGCTGCCCCGCCCGGTGGACGTGGTCGCCCACGTGCGCCGCCTGGAGGAGGCCCTCATCCGCACCTGCGCCGACTTCGGCCTGGAGACCAGCCGGGTCGAGGGGCGCAGCGGCGTGTGGGTGCTGGGCGACCCGGTCGAGCGGCGGCCGGCGCTCGGCGGACTCTCCCTCGACTTCGATCCCCGGCTGCACGACGAGGAGTTCGACCCGCGGCTGAACGGCCCGGAGTACGCCCCGTCCAACGCCGGGCAGCGACGCGAGGACCGCAAGATCGCCGCCATCGGGATCCGGGTGGCCAAGGGCGTCACCATGCACGGTTTCGCGCTCAACGTGAACCCGGACAACGCCTGGTTCGACCGCATCATCCCGTGCGGCATCCGGGACGCCGGGGTGACCTCCCTTGCCAACGAGCTGGGGCGCGACGTCACTCTGGAAGAGGTGCTGCCGGTGGCCGAGCGGCATCTGAAGGACATTCTGGAGAACGCGGACCTCAAGCCGCGGGAGATCGAGACAACACCCGCGGCCTGACCGGCCCGGCCGAGGTGGCCGACACCGACGCCGGCCACCAAATCAACGGGCGTACCCTGGGGAACGCCGAAGAATCAAACGCTAGGGAGCCGATGTGTCCGCAGTCGCACCCGACGGACGCAAGATGCTGCGCCTGGAGGTCCGCAACAGCCAGACCCCCATCGAGCGCAAGCCCGAGTGGATCAAGACCCGGGCCAAAATGGGCCCCGAATACTCCAAGATGCAGAACCTCGTCAAGAGCGAGGGCCTGCACACGGTCTGCCAGGAAGCCGGCTGCCCGAACATCTACGAGTGCTGGGAGGACCGCGAGGCCACGTTCCTGATCGGCGGCGACCAGTGCACCCGGCGCTGCGACTTCTGCCAGATCGACACCGGCAAGCCGGAGGCGCTCGACCGTGACGAGCCCCGCCGGGTGGGCGAGTCCGTGGTCACCATGGATCTGAACTACGCCACCATCACCGGCGTCGCGCGCGACGACCTGGAGGACGGCGGCGCCTGGCTGTACGCGGAGACCGTGCGCCAGATCCACGCCCAGACGGCCGGACGCCAGGACGGCCGCACCAAGGTCGAGCTGCTGGCCCCCGACTTCAACGCGGTGCCCGAGCAGCTGGCGGAGGTCTTCTCCTCCCGGCCCGAGGTCTTCGCGCACAACGTGGAGACGGTGCCCCGGATCTTCAAGCGGATCCGCCCCGGCTTCCGCTACGAGCGCTCCCTCGACGTCCTCACCCAGGCCCGCGACGTCGGCCTGGTCACCAAGTCGAACCTGATCCTCGGCATGGGCGAGACCCGTGAGGAGGTCAGCGAGGCGCTGAAGCAGCTGCACGACGCCGGCTGCGAGCTGGTCACCATCACCCAGTACCTGCGGCCGTCGGTGCGTCACCACCCCGTGGAGCGCTGGGTGAAGCCGCACGAGTTCGTGGAGCTGAAGGAGGAGGCCGAGCAGATCGGCTTCTCCGGGGTCATGTCCGGCCCGCTGGTCCGCTCCTCGTACCGCGCGGGGCGGCTCTACCGGATGGCCGTCGAGAAGCGCGGCAGCTACGTGGCAGCCCAGGCGGTCTGACGGCGCTCGCACGCGCGGCGGCCGGCGGAGCGGGCGGGGGCCCGCTGCCCGGCTCCGGCCGCCCGCATGCGTGTGAAGTCGCGCACAAGTAATTACTGGCCAGTAATGGCCGAGAGCACGCGGTCCCGGCCGTCCTCGCAGATGAGGGCGTACGCCGGGGCCGCGTTCTCGTTCGCGGGCCCGGAACCGGCGCTTCATGGGTGTTTGACCGGCCGGTCACGCCCTGGTAACACCAAGCAGTGACCCTGGAATCACAGCACGTACATCCGTCACCGGAACCGTACCGAGAGGGACCCCCGTCATGCAGGCCGCGCCCGTCCGCGCCACCGCCATCCCGTCCTTCACCACCGCCCTGCGGGCCGTCGAGTCGCTGCTCATGAGCAGCGGCCAGCGCACCGCCCGCCGCAACGCCTGGACCTCCGTCCTGGAGGACCGCCGCCGTGCCAAGGACCGGGTCGAGACCGAGCGCGTCCTCGAGCGGTCCCTGCCCGTCCGCCGCTGAACCGCCCCCGCGCGGGCCGGGCCGGGCACTGCCGTCGTTCGCGCTTCCGGGGGCACGTAGACTTCGGGGCATGGCGAGGAAGGAAACCGCAGCGGACGCTGCGAACCCCGGGCGACTGAAGCAGATCGCTCTGACCTACAAGATGACCCGCAGGGCCGACAAGAAGATCGGTCTTGTACTCGCGGCTGTCGGAATCGTCACCTTCGGTGTCTTCCTCGCGATCGGTTTCTTGATCGGGCACCCCATCTATCTCGGCATCCTGGGCTTCCTGCTCGCCTTCCTCGCGACGGCGATCGTGTTCGGGCGCCGGGCCGAGCGGGCGGCGTTCGGACAGATGGAGGGCCAGCCGGGTGCCGCGGCGGCCGTGCTGGACAACATCGGCCGGGGCTGGACCACCACCCCGGCGGTGGCGATGAACCGCAACCAGGACGTGGTGCACCGCGCGGTCGGCAAGGCCGGCATCGTGCTGATCGCGGAGGGCAACCCGAACCGGGTGAAGACCCTGCTGGCCGCGGAGAAGAAGCGGATGAACCGCATCGTCGCCGACGTCCCGGTGCACGACCTGATCGTGGGCAACGGCGAGGGCCAGGTCCCGCTGAAGAAGCTGCGCACGACCATGCTGAAGCTCCCCCGGGTGCTCACCGGCCCCCAGGTCACCGCGACCAACGACCGGCTGCGCGCGCTCGGCGACCTGATGAACAACATGCCGCTGCCGAAGGGCCCGATGCCCAAGGGCATGAAGCTGCCGAAGGGCGGCCCGCGACAGCGCTGACCTCCTGCCGTAGCCGTATACGACGCGCTGAGGGGCGCCCGGAGTGATCCGGGCGCCCCTCGTCGCGTCGTCGCTCACGGCTCCCGCCGGTTCCCCGGGGGGACGGGACAACCGTCAGATCCGCACCTCGACCGTGCCGGCCAGCCGGTCGTGCAGACCCCGGCCGTCGCGGTCCCAGATCAGCGCGGGCAGCGCCAGGCAGAGCAGCAGGCTGCGCAGCAGCGCACGCGCGGGCTGGACCCCGCCGGTGCTGAGGGCGACCACCCGCAGACCGAAGAGCCGCTTGCCGGGCGTGCAGCCGATCGTGCCCACGGTGAGCACGCTCATCACGAAGAAGATGAGCAGCGCCCAGTTGGACGACGTCTGTCCGTAGCTGCCGGTGATCAGCTGGGATGCAATCAGGGCGCACATCGCCCAGTCCACCGCCAGCGCGCCGAGCCTGCGGCCCGGGCGGGCGATCGAGCCCGGCCCGTCCTCCGGCAGCCCGAGCTGCTCGCCCCGGTACCCGAAGTCGGCACCGGCGTCCTCCATGGCCGCACGGGGGCCGGAGAGCCATGATCCGATTGCTTGCCTGTTGTCCACCCGTCCACGGTACTGCGCCCGCATATGACCGGAGGAGGGCGGGGTGCGTCCGGGGTTTCGCCGACGATGTCGCGGTTAACGTGTGCGAAACAAATGGGTCACGCCCGAGAAATCACCCGTCCCTAGTGTCGAGCACAGCGTGTGCCACCCGCACTGGCCGCACGAACGATCTACCACCCCGGCGGGACGGTCGGGAGTAGGAGGAGCTGGATGTTCCAGAACGCCGACGAGGCCAAGAAGTTCATCGCGGACGAGGACGTCAAGTTCATCGACGTCCGGTTCTGCGACCTCCCGGGTGTGATGCAGCACGTCACGGTCCCCGCCGACGCGTTCGACCCGGACGAGGAACTGGCCTTCGACGGATCCTCGATCCGAGGGTTCCAGGCCATCCACGAGTCCGACATGTCGCTGCGCGCCGACCTCTCCACGGCCCGGGTCGACCCGTTCCGCCGCGACAAGACGCTGAACATCAACTTCTTCATCCACGACCCGATCACGGGCGAGCAGTACTCCCGCGACCCGCGCAACGTGGCCAAGAAGGCCGAGGCCTACCTGGCCTCCACCGGCATCGCCGACACCGCGTTCTTCGGCCCCGAGGCCGAGTTCTACGTCTTCGACAGCGTGCGCTTCAAGACGTCCGAGAACGAGTCCTTCTACCACATCGACTCCGAGGCGGGCGCCTGGAACACCGGCGCCCTGGAGGACAACCGCGGTTACAAGGTCCGCTACAAGGGCGGCTACTTCCCCGTCCCGCCGGTCGACCACTTCGCCGACCTGCGCGCCGAGATCTCCCTGGAGCTGGCCAAGGCCGGACTGAAGGTCGAGCGCCAGCACCACGAGGTGGGCACCGCCGGCCAGGCCGAGATCAACTACAAGTTCAACACCCTGCTCGCCGCCGCCGACGACCTGCAGCTCTTCAAGTACATCGTGAAGAACGTCGCCTGGCGCAACGGCAAGACCGCCACCTTCATGCCCAAGCCGATCTTCGGTGACAACGGCTCCGGCATGCACGTCCACCAGTCCCTGTGGGCGGGCGGCGAGCCGCTCTTCTACGACGAGCAGGGCTACGCCGGCCTCTCCGACACCGCCCGCTACTACATCGGCGGCATCCTCCGGCACGCCCCGTCGCTGCTGGCGTTCACCAACCCGACGGTGAACTCGTACCACCGTCTGGTGCCGGGCTTCGAGGCCCCGGTCAACCTGGTGTACTCGCAGCGCAACCGCTCCGCCGCGATGCGCATCCCGATCACCGGTTCCAACCCGAAGGCCAAGCGCGTCGAGTTCCGCGCCCCGGACGCCTCCGGCAACCCGTACCTGGCGTTCTCCGCGCTGCTGCTGGCGGGCCTGGACGGCATCAAGAACAAGATCGAGCCGGCCGAGCCGATCGACAAGGACCTCTACGAGCTGGCCCCCGAGGAGCACGCCAACGTGGCGCAGGTCCCGACCTCCCTCGGCGCCGTGCTGGACCACCTCGAGGCCGACCACGAGTTCCTCCTCCAGGGCGACGTCTTCACGTCCGACCTGATCGAGACCTGGATCGACCTCAAGCGCACCAGCGAGATCGCCCCGCTCCAGCTCCGCCCGCACCCGCACGAGTTCGAGCTGTACTTCGACGTGTGATCGTTCCCTGACCTCGGTCAGGGACGAACGGCGAGGGCCGCTCCCCCATGCTGGGGAGCGGCCCTCGCCGTTGTTCCGGGGGCTGTGTCGTGCATCACATCCGACCCGTGTCACATCCGGGCCGCCTGCTCCCATCTGGTGGGCGTCAGCAAGCGAGCCGAGGAGGACGGAACGATGGACGCACAGCAGGAGACCGGCACGGCGACCGCGCACCGCGTGGTGATCCTGGGGGCGGGATACGCGGGCATGGCCGCGGCCGTCCAGCTCGCGGCCCGGGTGAAGCGGCGCGAGGACGTCCAGGTGACCCTGGTGAACGCGCAGGATCGGTTCACCGAGCGTATGCGCCTGCACATGGCGGCGACCGGGCAGCAGCTCGCCGAGCTGAGCATCCCTCAGCTGCTGGAGGGGACGGGCGCGCGGTTCGTGCGCGGCTGGGTGACGGCGGTGGACGCGGACGCTCGGACCGTGCGGATCGACGACGACCGGGTGCTGCCCTACGACACGCTGGTGTACGGGCTGGGCGGCGTCGCCGACACCTCGGCGGTCCCGGGGGCCGAGGACCACGCGTACACCCTGAGCAGCGCCCAGGACGCCGAGCTGCTGGCCGACCGGCTGGCGCGGCTCGGCAGCGGCACGGTGGTGGTCGCCGGCAGCGGACTGACCGGCGTCGAGTCGGCCGCGGAGATCGCCGAGAGGTACCCGGAGTGGAACGTGGTGCTGCTGGGCAGGCAGGAGCCCGGTGCGGCCCTGACCCCGAAGGCCAAGGCGTATCTGCACGCCGCGCTCGGCCGGCTGGGCGTCCGGGTACGCGCCGGCGTCGAGGTGGTGAAGGTGCTGCCCGACGCGGTGGAACTGGCAGGCGGGGAGAGCATCGCGGCCGACGCGGTCCTGTGGACGAGCGGCACGCGGGTGACGCCGCTGGCGGCCGCCGCCGGGCTGGCCGTCGACGGGCACGGACGCGTCATCACCGACGCCGCGCTGCGGTCGGTGTCCCACCCCGAGGTGTACGCGATCGGCGACGCGGCCGCGATCCGCCAGGGCTACGGCGTCATGCACGGCACCTGTCAGGGCGGCATGCCGACCGGGGTGCACGCCGCGCTGTCGATCGACCGGGTGCTCAGGGGCAGGCAGCCCAAGCCGTTCCGCTTCGGCTACTACCACACGCCGGTGAGCCTGGGACGCGGTGATGCCGTGGTGCAGTTCACCCGGCCCGATGACAGCCCGCGCCGGATCTGCCTGACCGGCCGCCTGGCCGTCCGGTACAAGGAGACGGTGACCGCCTCGCCCTGGCCGACCTACGGCCGTATGAAGAAGATGCCCGCCTCGGGCGCGTTCTGGCCCCGCGGGGGCCGCTTCACCCGCATCCGGGGGGCCAAGTGACCGACCTGCCCGGCCACCCCGGCCTCGACCCCGACCAGGAGGTCTTCCACGAGCACCGGCGGCTGCTGTTCTCCGTGGCCTACCGCCTCCTCGGCAGCGCGGCCGATGCCGAGGACGCGGTCCAGGACGCCTGGATCAAGTGGTCTGCCGCGGGCCGCTCGCAGGTGGCCGACCCCAAGGCGTACCTGACCCGGATCGTCTCGAACCTGGCGCTGGAACGGCTGCGCTCCACCCGGCACAAGCGGGAGACGTACGTGGGGCCGTGGCTGCCGGAGCCCGTCCTCACCGGAGGGGATGCCTCCGAGGTCGTCACGGACGCCGAGTCGGTGTCGATGGCCATGCTGGTGGTGCTGGAGACGCTGAGCCCGCTGGAGCGCGCGGTGTTCGTGCTGAAGGAGGTCTTCGACTTCACCTACGCCGAGATCGCCGAGGCGGTGGAGCGTTCCGAGGCCGCGGTGCGGCAGGCCGCGCACCGGGCCCGCGAGCACGTACGGGCCCGGCGGCCGCGCTTCGCCGCCGACCGGTCGCGGCAGCGCGAGGTCACCGAGCGGTTCTTCGCCGCCGCGACCGGCGGTGACGTCAACGCCCTGATGGAGCTGCTCTCCCCGGACGTCACCCTGTGGACCGACGGCGGCGGCAAGGTCCGGCAGGCCCTGCGCCCGGTGGTGGGCGCGGCCACGGTGGCCGCCTGGTTCGCGGCCATCGGCACCGTCACCTACCAGGGCGTCGAGCCTGCCGACATGCGCGCCGAACTCGTCGGGATCAACGGTGGGCCGGGCATCGTGTTCAGCGGGCCGGGACACGTGATCGCCACCGTCACCTTCGACTTCGACGCCGACGGCCGTATCACCGCCATCCACAACGTGACCAACCCGGACAAACTCCAGGCCGTCGCCGACGGCACCGCTCACGACCTCGGAACGCAGTGAGCGTCGTCACCGTATGCCGCCACCGGGCGCGAGCAGGCTGATGAGCGCGGCGATGGCCCCGGAGGACGGCCTGAAGAAGCGACGGACGTTCTCCGGCTTCTGCCGTCGCTGAGGGCCGGCCCGGTCGGCGGTGGCGGACGCAGCGGGCGGGAGCCGGGGGGCCTTGGTTCAGGCGGCCGCTACCCGTGCAGCGTCGCCTCGCCCGTCACGCACACGGCGGTCTCCTCGCCGGGGCCCACCGGGAGGGGGCCCGTGATGCGGACGTCGACCGGGGTGTCGAGGCCGGGGACGGCGACGGTCACCCGGGCGTCGTGTCCGTAGAAGCAGACGTCGGTGACGGTGCCGCGGACCGCGCCCTCGGTGCCGGCGTCGGTCAGGCGGAGCTGTTCGGGGCGCAGGATCACCGTGCCGGTGCGGCGGCCTTCGGGGGGCTCGGCGAGGGTCACCGTGCCGATGGGGGTGGTGGCGGTGGAGGTGCCGGTGCGGACGGTGCCGGGGAGGAGTACGGCGTCGCCGACGAAGCCGGCGACCCAGGGGTCGGCCGGGTGCCGGTAGACCTCCTGCGGGGTGTCGCACTGGGCGACGCGGCCCTGCCGGACGACGGCGACGAGGTCCGCGGTGGAGAGGGCCTCCTGCTGGTCGTGGGTGACCAGCAGGGCCGTGGCCCCGGTGGCCCGCAGTGCGGTCCGTACGTCGGCGCGGACTCCGGCGCGCAGGGCGCTGTCGAGGGCGTTGAAGGGTTCGTCGAGCAGGACGAGGGCGGGGCGGGGGGCGAGGGCCCTGGCGAGGGCGACGCGTTGCTGCTGGCCGCCGGAGAGTTCGTGCGGCATGCGGGTGCCGTAGCCGGCCAGGCCGACGAGGTCGAGCATCTCCTCCGTGCGGCGGCGGCGCTCGGTGCGGGCGGTGCCGGTCAGGCCGAAGGCGACGTTGCGGGCCACGCTGAGGTGGGGGAAGAGGGCACCCTCCTGGGGCACGATGCCGATGCGGCGGCCCTCGGGCGGGACCTGGGCGCCGGGGCCCGTCAGGGTGCGGCCGCCGACGGCGACGGTGCCCGCGTCGGCGCGCAGGAACCCGGCGACGATGCGCAGCAGGGTGGTCTTGCCGCAGCCGGAGGGGCCGAGCAGGGCGGCCAGGGCGCCGGCCGGGACCGTGAGGTCCACTCCCCGCAGGACGGGGGCCTCGGGGCCGTAGGACTTGGTGAGTCCCTCGATGCGGAGGTCGTTGGCGTGGTCGGTCATGTGCGGTGCCTGCCCAGGAGGTAGGAGGGGACGGCGGCGAGCAGGATGAGGGCCGCGGCGTAGGGGGCCGCGGCGGCGAAGGAGCCGGCGCCGGTCTCGGTCCACAGCCGGGTGGCCAGGGTGTCCATGCCGGTGGGGCGCAGCAGGAGCGTCGCGGGCAGTTCCTTCATGCAGACAACGAACGTGAGGGCGGCGCCGGCCGCGACGCCGGGTGCGGCCAGCGGCACGGTCACCTCGCGCAGCACCCGCAGCGGCGAGCGGCCCAGGGAGCGGGCGACGTCCTCCAGGACGGGCGGTGCCTGCAGGACGGCGGCGCGGGTGGCACCCACCACGAGCGGCAGGAAGAGGACGGCGTACGCGCAGAGCAGCAGCGGGAGCTGCTGGTAGAGCGGGTAGACGTAGCGCACCGCGAAGAAGACCAGGGAGAGGGCGACGGTGATGCCGGGCAGCGCGTGTCCGGCGTAGGCGGCCTGCTCCAGCAGCCGGACCCCGCGTCCCCGGTGGCGTGCGGCGAGCACCCCGACGGGCAGCGCCAGCAGAGTGGTGAGCGCGGCTCCGGCGGCGGCGACACCGAGCGTGGCCCACGCGGTGCGGGCGAGGGCGCCGGGGTCCCAGGTCGCGGAGGTGCCGACGGCCAGCCAGTAGCCGAGGGTGGCGAGCGGGAAGACGACGGCGGCGGCCGTCACCGTCGCGCACCAGGCGAGGGCGGGGGCCCGCCAGCGGCCCAGCGGGAGCCGTACGGCCGGCCGGGCGGTGCCGGCACCGGTCCTGGCGTGGCCGGCGCGGCCCCGCGTGCGGGTCTCGGCGGCGACCAGTGCCACCGTCATCACCACCAGAACGACGCTGAGTGCGGCGGCCGGGGTGCGGTCGAAGGAGGCGCTGTAGGAGGTGTGGATGGCCCGGGTGAACGTGTCGTACCGCAGCAGGGAGACCGCGCCGAAGTCGGAGAGCACGTACAGCGCGACCAGCAGCCCGCCGCCCGCCGCGGCCGGCCGGAGCTGGGGAAGCGTGACGCGCAGGAAGGTGCGCAGGGGGCCGTGGGCGAGGGAGCGGGCGGCCTCCTCCTGGGCCGGGTCGATGCCGCGCAGGGCGGCGGCGACCGGCAGGTGGACGTAGGGGAAGCAGACGAGGGTGAGGGCGAGCGCGGCGCCGGTGAAGCCCGCGATCTCCGGCACGGCGGCCAGCCAGACGAAGGCGGCGACGTAGCTGGGCACGGCGAGCGGCAGGGTGGCCAGCACCGACCAGGCGCGCGCGCCGGGCAGGTCGGTGCGCACGGTGAGCCAGGCCAGGGAGACGCCGAGCACGAGGCAGGCCGCCACCACGACGGCCGTCAGGCCGAGGCTGCGGCCGAGGAGGTGGAGGGTGCGTTCGGCGGCGACGACGTCCCAGGCGTACCCGGGTCCGCGTTCGAGGGCGCGGACGGCGAGGTAGCCGAGCGGCAGCAGGGCGAACGCGGCGGCGACGCCGGCGGGGACGAGCAGGACGAGCGGCGGTCTGCGACCGGACGGCCGGGCACCGCGAACCCCGCGGGCCCCGCCGGCGCGCTCGCGCCCGGCGGAGCCGAGGGCTCCGGCCGGGCGCGGGGTGACGTCGGGTGTGCGCACGGGGGGTCAGACCAGTCCGACGTCCTGGAGCATGGCCAGCGTCTCCTGGAGCGACTCCAGCTTGCCCAGGTCGATGTCCGGGGCCTGAAGGGAGTCCAGCGGCGGCAGGTCCTGGACCGAGCTGGTGACCCCGGCGGCCAACGGGTACTCCTTGGTGGTGTCGGCGAAGTAGGTCTGCGCCTCCTTGGACAGCAGGTGGTCGACGGCCTTGCGGGCGCTCTCCGTCTGACCGCTGTCCTGGAGCATGCCGACACCGGCCACGTTGATCAGTGCGCCGGGGTCCCCGCCGGGCAGGAAGCGGAGCTTGCTGCCCACCTTGTCCGCGCCCTTCTCGGCGACCTGCTCGTACCAGTAGTAGTGGTTGATCAGCCCGAGGGAGACGTCGCCGGACTCGACGGCGTCGAGGGTGGCCAGGTTGTTGGCGTAGGTCTTGCCGTTGGCCTTCAGGCCCTTGAGCCACTCGCGGGTGGTGTCCTCGCCCTCCAGCACGCGCATGCCGGTGACGAACGCCTGGAAGGAGGCGTTGGTGGGCGCGAAGCCGACCTTGCCCTTCCACTCCGGCTTCACCACGTCGTGGATGCTGTCCGGGACCTTGTCCTCGCCGACCTGGTCGGGGTTGTAGGCGATGACGCGCACGCGTCCGGACACTCCCACCCAGTCGCCCGCGCTGCCGCGGTGGGCCGGGTCCACCTTGTCGAGGCTGGACTGCGGCAGCTTCGCCAGCCTGCCCTCCTTGGACAGGGCGCCGAGCGCGCCCGCGTCCTGCGAGAAGAACAGCCCGGCCTTGGTGCGGTCGCCCTCCTCCAGGATCTGCGCGGCCAGTTCGGCGCTGTCGCCGTAGCGCACCTCGACCTCGGCGCCGATGGCCTTCTCCAGCTCGTCGAGGATCGGCTTGACCAGCTTCTCGTTGCGCCCGGAGTAGATGACGAGGGTGGAGTCGCCGCCCTCGGCCGAGGCGGCCTTGCTGTCGTCGGCACCGCAGGCGGCCAGGGCGGGGACGAGCAGGCCCGCCACCACGAGGGTGGTGATCCGGCCGGCGAGGGGGCGTGGCATGGGGTGCCTTCCTGCATGGCTCGCCCCGGTGCGTCGCGGGTCGCGTCGTCGTCGGCAAGCGGCGTGCATGGCTTTCGCCAGGAAAAACGTCGTTATTAGTAAGGTAAACCTTGCCTAAATTGTCAAGGCGGCAGGTCTCCTTGCGAACGCCGCCCGGCGAAAGGTTGCGCATCCGTGATCTCGCGGCCCGCGCCGCTCGTCGTCCGGAACACTTTCCTCTGGGCGGGCGACGCGGGATCATTGGGTCTGACACTGTTGTTCGAGAGAGGTCACGGGGATGTCCGAGAAGGACGAAGAGGAGCGGGAGTTCGACATCAGGTGGGCGGACGACGCCCCGCACAAGGAGCCCTCGGCCCGTGCGCGGATGCTCGCCGCCCGCTGGAAGGACAACCCTCCGGGCCCTGTCCCCTTCCGCGGCGAACCGGAGCACCGCGGCTCGGCCGGCCGGTCCTCCTGGGTGTCGACGGTCGTGGTCCTCGGCTGCGTCGTCGGGGTGATCCTGCTGCTCGGGTACCTCAACTTCCAGCCGTACTGAGACTCCGGCACTCCGGCACTCCGGCGACAGCCGGTCGCCGCCCCGGCCCCGGGGAACGGGGCGACCCCGGGGCGGGCGCGCTGCCCAGGACGATCCGGCCCCCGGGGCGGGTGCCCCGGGGGCCGGGAGGGCGGGCTCGCCGGACGCCGGGCGACGACTGGGTCAGCGGTTGTAGCGCATGAAGGCGCGGACCATGTGGCACGTGGTGTCGGACGGCGGGTGCACACCGATCAGCTCCGCGGCGCTGCGGATCGTCTCGTTGCGTGCCTGGTCGGGCAGGTAGACGCCGGAGTCGAGCAGGGCGATGGCGAGGCGCATCGCCTTCAGCCGGCGGTTGTGCGTGACGTACCAGTGGCGGGGACGGCCGGGCGGCAGCGGGCGCTTCTCCACCGGCGCGCAGGGCAGCTCCAGCAGGACGGGACGCTTCGCGGTGGACTGGGTGGGCAGGGGCTTCGGTTTCAGGGCGGCAGCGGGCACAGGCATCCTCCTGTCGCGGTCGGGGCACCCTCCGGGGTCCACGGCGACCCCGGCGATTCCCTCGAACACTGGTTCCAGTGTACTGCCCGGCACTGACATTCCGAGGCCCGGAGAGCCGGTCAAACCAGCAGGTCAGTAAGGGAATTGGCGCCCTGTCACGGCAGGTTCGCAAGGGGCGCGGGAGGCGGCCCGAATTCGAACAGAGGGGTTCGGCGGTCCGGCGGTGATCCGGGGCGGGGCGGGCGTACGGTGGGGGCATGGAGATCTGGATCAATCCGGCCTGTTCCAAGTGCCGCAGCGCCATCAGCCTGCTCGACGCCGAGGGGGCCGAGTACACGGTTCGGCGTTACCTCGAGGACGTACCGAGCGAGGACGAGATCCGCGAGGTGCTCGGGCGGCTCGGTCTGGAACCGTGGGACATCACGCGCACCCAGGAGAGTGCCGCCAAGGAGCTCGGGCTCAAGGAGTGGCCGCGGGACGCCGGTGCGCGGGACCGGTGGATCACGGCGCTCGCGGAGCACCCCAAGCTGATCCAGCGGCCCATCATCACGGCGGACGACGGCACCGCGGTGGTCGGCCGCAGCGAGGAGGCGGTGCGGGACGCGCTGTCCCGGTAGCGCGGTCCGCCCCAACGCGGGTGTGACGCAGGTTACTTCACGGACTTGGGCCGACCGCTGAGTAACTCCGTTCGGTATCTCGTACATAGCGGCGTACGCTCCCCCACCTCTCTTCAGGAGGCGCGCATGTCGCGTAGGAGAACTCTCGGTCCCAAGAAGAAGCTGGCGCTGTTGCTGAGCGCGGCGACGGTGGCGGGAGGCGGCGCCTTCGTCATGGCGACGACGTCGAACGCCGCCCAGACGCCGACCGTCAAGTCGGCCGCGGACTCGACCGTGTGTCAGGGTCTGGCCACCGCGCTCGGCAACAACCAGAAGTTCATCGAGGGCCAGCGGGCCGCCCCCGACGCCCAGTCGGAGGCCCGGATCGCCAACCGTGAGGCGGTCATCGAGGAGATCAAGCGCAAGCAGGAGGCGTCCGGGTGCGCGGTGGGGGAGTCGGCTCAGGACTCCCAGGCCGGCCAGCCCGCGGCGCCGTCCCAGCCCGCGCAGGACGAGCAGGCGGGTGGCGGCGGCGACGCCGCGCAGAACCCGGGCGGCGACGGTGCGGCGGCCGCCGGCGAGCAGGTGTGCAACGGTTCGACGGTCACCCTCTCCGGTGAGGCAGGCGCCCCGGCCGCGTCCAGCAACCAGTTCCCGGCCGGCACCAAGCTGAAGGTCACCAACCTGGACAACAACAAGTCCACGACGGTGGAGGTCACTTCGGTCTCCGGAAGCTGCGTGCTGCTCAACGACGCCGCCTTCGAGCAGGTCCGGGAGCCCGGCAAGTTCCTGATCCGCCGGGCCGTGATCGAGAAGGTGGGGTGACGCCCGGGCCGTCAGGAATTCCCCGGCGGTGGTCCTCTTCGGGGGCGAGGCGTGATTCGGCCACGCCTCGGCTCAGGACCACCGTCCCGGGGGGGGCCCCCCCCCCCCCCCCCGGGGGGGGCCCCCCCCCCCCGGGCCGGGCGCGCCGGGGCCCTCGCCCGTCACGGGGCGGACGCCGCGCCCGACGGGCCGCACCATATGCGGCGCGGGGGCGGGCACACGCGGTGCCCACGGCGCTCGGCGGTCGACGCTCGGTGATCGGCGCTCGGCGGTCGGCGCTCGGTGATCGGCGCTCGGCGGTCGACGCTCGGTGATCGGCGCTCGGCGCTCGGCGCTCGGTGATCGGCGCTCGGTGATCGGCGCTCGGTGATCGGCGCTCGGCGGTAACAGCGGTAACACGGCATTCACATGCGGGCAATGGACGGGAAATCGCTCGTTGTCAGGCTTCGGAGCATCAGCGTGGCGCCCCCGGGCGCGGCGCGGCAGCACCCGCACAAGCGCCCAGACCACCCCGAAGGATGTGGACCGTGAGCTTCAAGGCCGAGTACATCTGGATCGACGGCACCATGCCGACCGCCAAGCTGCGTTCCAAGACGAAGATCCTGGGCGACGGCGACAAGGGCGCAGACCTGCCGGTCTGGGGCTTCGACGGGTCGTCCACCAACCAGGCCGAGGGCCACGCCTCGGACCGCGTCCTGAAGCCGGTGTTCGTCTGTCCGGACCCGATCCGCGGCGGCGACGACGTCCTGGTGCTGTGCGAGGTGCTGCACACCGACATGACGCCGCACGAGTCCAACACCCGGGCCGCCCTGGCCGAGGTGGCCGAGCGGTTCGCCGCGCAGGAGCCGGTCTTCGGCATCGAGCAGGAGTACACCTTCTTCCAGGACGGCCACCCGCTCGGCTTCCCCAAGGGCGGCTTCCCCGCCCCGCAGGGCGGCTACTACTGCGGTGTCGGCTCCGACGAGATCTTCGGCCGGGACGTCGTCGAGGCGCACCTGGACAACTGCCTGAAGGCGGGGCTCGGCATCAGCGGCATCAACGCCGAGGTCATGCCCGGTCAGTGGGAGTTCCAGGTCGGCCCGCTGGCCCCGCTGGAGGTCGCCGACCAGCTCTGGGTGGCCCGCTGGCTGCTGTACCGCACCGCCGAGGACTTCGGCGTCGCCGCCACCCTGGACCCCAAGCCGGTCAAGGGCGACTGGAACGGCGCGGGCGCCCACACCAACTTCTCCACCAAGGCCATGCGCGAGGGCTACGAAGCCATCGTCACGGCCTGCGAGTCGCTGGGCGAGGGTTCCAAGCCGCTGGACCACGTCAAGAACTACGGCTCCGGCATCGACGACCGCCTCACCGGGCTGCACGAGACGGCCCCGTGGGACCAGTACTCCTACGGTGTGTCCGACCGCGGCGCCTCGGTGCGCATCCCGTGGCAGGTCGAGAAGGACGGCAAGGGCTACATCGAGGACCGCCGGCCCAACGCCAACGTCGACCCGTACGTGGTGACGCGGCTGCTGGTCGACACCTGCTGCACCGCGCTGGAGAAGGCCGGCCAGGTCTGATCCGTGCCGTCCGCCGTCCGTGAGGGGGCGTCCGCCGTACCGGCGGGCGTCCCCTCGCGGCGTCGCGGGCCGGGCGGGTGTCCGAGCTGTGGGAACGGGCTCCTGCGGGCGGGCCGGGTCTGCTTCAATGGGGGCATGGCCAGCCACCGGAAGTCCGTCGCGACGGGTCGCCACGACCTCGAGCCCTTCTGGCCCTCCCGGCAGCACCACGACTTCGACCGGGTGTGTTGTCGCGCGTCGCACGCGCCGGCCCGGTAGAGCACACACCACCCCGGTCTCCCGGCGCGAACCGCGTACGTCCTCGACGGTCCGCCGCTCATCGCGCGGCCGTCGTCCCTCCCGACGCACGTCGCACTCCTCGCGCGAAAGAGCTGATCCCTCATGGCGACCTCCCGTTCCCTGCCCTCCGTCACCGCCTCCCGCTCCGTCTCCCCCGCCACGCGCACCGCCGCGGCGCCGACCGCCCGCCCCCGGCACCGGCTGCGCGCCGTCGACCGGGACGAGGTGGTCACCGTGGCGGACCTGCTGCCGCCGGGGGCCACCTGGCTGCCCGCGCCGCAGCACACCCTGCCCGTCCTGCCCGGGCAGCCGCCGATGGTCGGCTACCTGGTGCTGGTCCCCGCCGACCAGCAGCCGCCGTTCCCGGTGCCCGTGCCGGGCGGGGCGGACCCGACGGACCGGGAGGGTGCCGACGGCGCGGACGGCGCCGTTCCCGGCGGGGGCAGCGACCTGATCCGCATCGACGCCGCCCGGCGCACCGCCTCCGTGGACGGCCGGGAACTCGACCTCACCTACCTGGAGTTCGAGCTGCTCGCCCATCTCGTCGGCCACCCCCACCGGGTGCACACCCGCGACCAGCTGGTCGGCACGGTGTGGGGCTACGGCCACGTGGGCGACGGCCGCACCGTCGACGTCCACGTCGCCCGGCTGCGCCGCAAGCTGGGGCCGGAGCACCGCGCCACCATCCGCACGGTGCGCCGCGTGGGCTACCAGTACGTGCCGCCGGCCGGACACTGACCCCGGGCACGCCGAAGGCCCCGCGAGGCGCCCGCCGTCTGCCGTCGCCGTCTGCCGTCTGCTGTCGGCAGAGTGCCGTTCGTCCCGGCCGCCCGGCCGGGCAGAGTCACCGGCATGAGACTTCTGATGCTGGGCGGTACGGAGTTCGTCGGGCGGAGCGTGGTGAAGGCAGCCCTCGGCCGCGGCTGGGAGGTGACCGTCCTCAACCGGGGGCGGCAGGAGGCGCCGCCGGGCGTGCGGTCCCTGCGAGGCGACCGCACCGCCCCGGACGGGCTCGCCGCACTGGAGGAGGCGCCCGGTGACTGGGACGTCGTCGTCGACACCTGGTCCACCGCGCCGCGGGCCGTGCGGGACACGGCACGACTGCTGCGCGACCGCGCGGCCCGGTACGTGTACGTGTCGAGCTGCTCGGTGTACGCGTGGGCGCCGCCCGCCGGGTACACCGAGCGGGCCCCGGTGGTGGACGGCGCCCGTGCCGACGCGGACCGCACCGACTACGCGCGCGACAAGCGGGGCGGGGAGCTGGCCGCCGTGGACGCCTTCGGCGCGGACCGGTCGGTGCTGGTGCGGGCCGAGCTGATTCTCGGGCCGTACGAGAACGTGGGGCGGCTGCCGTGGTGGCTGACCCGCATGGCGCGCGGCGGCCCGGTCCTCGCCCCGGGCCCGCGGGAGTTGCCGTTGCAGTACGTCGACGCCCGCGATCTGGCCGCCTGGATCCTCGGGGCCGCCGAGCAAGGGCTGAGCGGGCCGTACAACCTGTCGTCCCCGCAGGGCCACGCGACGACGGAGCAGCTGCTGCGGGCCTGTGCCGGGGTGACCGGCGGGGCGGCCGAACTGCGCTGGACCGACCCGGAGGTGATCCTCGCGGCGGGCATCGAGCCGTGGACCGGGCTGCCGGTGTGGGTGCCGCCGCGCAGCGAGGGGTACGACGCCCTCCACGGGGCGGACGTGTCCCGGGCCGTCGCCGACACCTGGCGGTGGCTGCGGGGCCTCGGCGGCACGGTCCCCCGGCACCCGGAGCGGACCTACGCCTGGCTGGACCCGGAGGTGGAGGCGAAGGTGCTCGCACGGACCGGCCGGGCGTAGGCGCCCGGCCGCACGCCGGGAGGCACATCCTCCGCGAACCGGGACGGGTCTCCCGGACAGCGACAACCGGCGTGCGGGGGCCGTTGTCCCGTTATTCACCCGTGGGGTCCGCCATCACCGGCCGTGGACGGTGATGCCGGCCCCTGTCCCCCACTCCGGGTGGATGATTCACAACTCCCGGTATTACAGGGGCCGTTGAAACCCCTGGTCCGTACGAAGTTGTCGACGATTTCCGGGACGGGTGAACACCCCCGAGGCGGCTCCCGTATTCAAGGGCGCCGCTTCACTCCTGTCGGGCGCCTCGATGCCCCGCAATGGGATGCCCCGCAAGGAAGTCAGAGGAGTTCCATGGGACGCAACACAAGAAAACGCCGTACGCCGCTGGCCACCAAGGCCATAGCCGCATCGGCGGCCCTAGCGCTCGGTGGGGGCGGGCTGATCTGGGCGAACTTCTACGCTTCGGCGCACGAGAAGGCGCCGGACAACCGGACGAAACGGAACGTGTCGCAGGTCGTCACGATCTACTGTCCGGACGTGGGCCAGCAGCTGCGCAACGTGCCGGACCGGGCGCGTGGCGAGGTCGACGGCGAACTGGCCTCGATGGACCAGCAGATCACCGACGCCTACCAGCGCCTGGTCACCACGCGCCGCGCGCAGGCCGGGGACGCGAACTTCGTCCAGAACTCCATTCTGGGTCCGCTCAAGGACCGGCGGAAGGTGCTGCTCGACCGCATCAAGCTGCAGATCAACCGGGCCGGCGGCAAGGCTCCCGGCGACCTGGACCGGCTGGCCGGGTGCACCGGCCGCCCGGCCGGCGGCCAGAACGGCGGAGACCAGAACGGCGGAGGCCAGAACGACGGCCAGAACGGCGGCGGTCAGAACGACGGCGGCCAGAACGGCGGTCAGCCGGACGACAACGGCAACGGTGTCGCCGGGCCGGTCGCGGACGACTTCATCAAGATCGAGGACGTCCAGCCCAACTCCCGCAACCTGCCGAACGGGCTGCCCGCCAACGGCGACAGCGGCTCCACCGGCACGTTCACCACGGACTGCGGGACCAACGAGAACAACCTGTTCAACAGCGACAACCTGATCGCGGCCCCGGGTGTCGACAACGGCGCGCACCACGTGCACGACTACGTCGGCAACCAGGACAACGACGCCTTCTCCAGCGACCAGGACCTCGCCAACGCGGACACCTCCTGCCAGAACCAGGGCGACAAGTCGACCTACTACTGGCCGGTGCTGCGTCTCCAGGACGGCACCGAGGAGTTCGACGCCAACGACCAGGGCGGCGGCGCCGAGGGCAACATCGGCAAGATCCTCAAGCCGGCTCAGGCGGAGCTGAAGTTCGTCGGCAACAAGCAGGGCGACGTCGTCGCGATGCCGAAGTTCCTGCGCATCATCACCGGTGACGCCAAGTCCTTCGTCAACGGCACCGCGAACGCCAACACCTCCTGGAGCTGCACCGGCTTCGAGGACCGGCAGTCGACGGACAAGTACCCGCTGTGCCCCGAGGGCAGCCAGGTGGTCCGGACGTCCAACTTCCAGAGCTGCTGGGACGGCCAGAACATCGACAGCGCCAACCACCGGGACCACATGGCCTTCGTCCAGGCCGACGGCAGCTGCCCGAACGGCTTCCAGGCCATTCCGCAGCTCCAGGTCAAGCTGGTGTACGACATCCCCACCCCGACCATCGAGAACGGTCAGGTGCAGAACCCGTACGCCGTGGACAGCTTCCCGGAGCAGCTGCACAAGCCCATCACCGACCACAACGACTTCATCAACGTCATGGACGAGCAGCTGATGAACGAGGTGGTGGAGTGCATCAACACCGGTAGGGACTGCACGTAGCACGCGGTTCCCACCGCCTCGCCGCACAGGCGGGAGGGCCGGTGGCGGGATCTCCCGCCACCGGCCCTCCGGTGTTCTCCCCCGCCGCGTGCGGCGAACGGCTCAGCCGCCGTGCCCGGCATGGCCGGAGGCGTGCTTGCCGTGCCCGCCCTTCTGGTCGCCGCCGTCACCGCCGCCGTGGTCCATGTTGCTGTGATCGATGCCCTCCTCGACGTCACCGCCGAGCCGGCCCTGCAGGTCCTCCAACACCTTCTCGTGGCCCACGACGACCCACTTGCGGCCGACGAGGTAGAGACCGCCGTAGTCCTTGGCCGTGTCGATCCACTCGCGCTGACCGCGGTCGGTGGCGAAGGTGGCGAGGATGTACTTCTCCTTGCCCTTCTTGCAGATCGCCTGGCGGATCGTGTCCGCGTCGGTCTGCATGTCCGGGTCGCACTTCGCCTCGGCGGCCAGGTGCTCCAGGCTGCCGGTGGCGGTGGGCGGAAGGTCCCACTCCCCGTCGTCGCCGGCCCCGCAGCCCGCCAGCGCCAGTGCCGCCACCACGCCGGTCAGCGCGAGCATCGGTCGGGTCAGCCTCATGATGTTCCTCCGGTCCTTCCGGCGACATGCCGCACGGAGCCCCGGCGAGGGGCTCTCCGCCTCCGATACGGCTGAAACGGCCCGAGCACTCAATCCCGGGTGCCGCGGACGCCCGGTCCGTGCGAGGGTTGCCCCGATGGACACCGACTGGGAAGACCGTGTGGCGGCACACGATCGGGTGACCATCGACGGGTTCGCTCGTTCTGCGATACGTGCAGTCACAGGATGTCGCCCAGCGCCCCGCAGCCTCCGCGTCCGCCGGTCCGGTCGTCGACGTCGAGCAGGCCGAGGCCGCCCTCGTCGAGCACTACCCGCGGCTGGTCCGGCTCGCCCACCTGGTGCTGCCGCCCGGGTGGGGCCGGAGCAGGAGGGTGCTGGCGGCGCACGCCCTGACCCAGCGCGCGCTGCCCCGCAGCCGCACGGCCGCGCCCGTCATCCCCGCCCAGTCCACCGGCCGTGACGGCGACCCCGGGTACGCGCTGGTCCGGCTGAAGGTGCTGCGCACCGCCCTGGAGGCCGGCCGCCCGCTGCGGCTGCGGTCCTGGCCGAAGCGCGCCCAGTTGCCCGCGCTGCTGCCCCAGGTGTGGGGGCTGCGGCTGTTCCCGCGGCCGGGCGGTGCCGACGAACTCGCCCTGGACCAGCGCCTCGGCGAGCTGTCCGGGGCGGCACGCGCCGCGTACGTGCTGCGCGGCCTGGAGCGGCTCCCGGACTCCGAGGTGCGCTCGGTGCTCACCGCGGCGGGCGTCGCCGACGCGGACGCCGCACTGCGCGAGGCCGACCGGGTGCCCGCGGAGTACCGGCTGCTCGGCTCCCCCGAGTTCGACCCGTGCCGGCTCCAGGCGCGGCCGACGGATCTGCTGCGCCGCCGCCAGCACCTGAAGGCGGCGCTGGTCGCCGGGGCGGCGCTGGTGGTGTGCGGTGCGCTGCTCGGGCTGCCCGGTGACGGCTGGGGCCCCGACGGTGCCGCGGCGCCGCCGTACGCGCAGAACCCGGCCGCCGAGGCCGCCCTCGACCCCGGCAGGCTCGCCCGGGTCTCCCCCACCGCGTGGAAGACGTCCCCGCGTACCGACTTCTCGGTGTGGCCGGCCCGCGGCGGCCTCACCGACGACGAGGCGCTGCTGCGCCGCGCCCTGGCGGTGTGGGCCCGGCCCGGCGAGCGGGTCCAGGTGTCGGCGACCCCCGGCACCCCCTCCGGAGGGCCGGCCGGACCGCCGCAGCTGCTGTACGCGGGCGAGGTGGACAACGCGCGCGTGGTGATCCTCCACGACGGTCTGCGCATCGCCCGCTACGCCGAGCCCAAGGAGGGGGCCGAGGGTGCCGCGCTGGACTTCGCCCGGGTCGACGGTGCCGGGCGGGCGGAGGCGAGCGCGGTGGTGCTGGGCCGGGCCGACGGCAACGTGCGCTATCTGACGGCGCCGTGGGTACGGTCGGCGGGCGAGCGGGACCTGCGCGATCCGGACGCCGGCGCGATGGACCTCACCCTGACCGACGGGGTGACCTCACCGCTGGCCAGCCCGGCCCTGCGGCCGGGGGCGTGCACGTCGTGGAACGTGCTCCAGCTGACCGACGGCACGGGCACCCGGCTGGTGACCGACCTCGGCGAGGTGGTCCCGGCGCACCTGACCGCCGGGCGGCCCGGAGCGCCCCGCGAGGCGTCCGGGGCCGAGGCGTTGCGCACCTGGGCCCCGTACGCCTGCTCGCTCACCGCGATGCGGTCGGCGGGGGTGCGCAGCGTCAACGCGTGGGCGTTCGCGGAGCAGCCGCTGCCGGGGGCGCCCGGGGTGAGCGCGCCGGGCGGCGGGGCCGCCGTCGTCCCGGAAGGTGCGGAGGGCGCGGCGGGGACGGCGGCGTGGGTGTGCACCCGGGCCGAGACCTGGCGGGGCGAGGGGGCGAGGGTGCTGGCGCAGTTCCGCACCCCGGGCGGACCGTTCGGTGCCGTCGCGGCGAAGGCCGAGGACGTGCCGGCGTGCGGGGCGCGCGCGCCGCACGTGCTGGCCGGGGTGCTGTGGAAGTCGGAGGCGGGCACCTGGTACCTCCTGGCCGCCGGCAGCCGTGACGTCACCTCGCTGGAGGCGACGGGCGGGGTCCGCGGTTCCGCGCAGGGCAACCTGCTGACCGTGGAGGCCGAACAGGGGGCCCGCGCCGACCTGAAGGGCGTGCTGAAGGGCGGGAAGCCGGTCAAGGGACTCGGCTGACCGGCCCCTGAACACCGGCGCTCGGTCCGGACCGTTCGCGGCTGGAATCGATCGGTATGGTGTTCGCATGACAACCGGGGTACGCCGCAGAATGGGAGTCGAGGAGCGGCGGCAGCAGTTGATCGGCGTCGCCCTCGAACTGTTCAGCCGCCGCTCGCCCGACGAGGTCTCCATCGACGAGATAGCGTCGGCCGCGGGCATCTCGCGCCCACTGGTGTACCACTACTTCCCCGGCAAACTCAGCCTGTACGAGGCCGCGTTGCAGCGGGCCGCGGACGACCTCGCGTCCCGGTTCGTGGAGCCGCACGAGGGTCCGCTGGGGGCGCGCCTGCGGCGCGTGATGGGCCGCTACTTCGACTTCGTCGACGAGCACGGCCCGGGTTTCTCCGCCCTGATGCGCGGCGGCCCGACGGTCGGTTCCTCGGCCACCAACGCGCTGATCGACGCCGTCCGGCAGGCGGCCTATGACCAGATGCTGTCGCACCTGGGCGTGGTGGGTCCGGCCCCGGCGCGTCTGGAACTGGTGGTCCGGTCCTGGATCTCGCTCGCCGAGTCCACCGCGCTGATCTGGCTGGACGGGCGGAAGATACCCCGCGCCGAGCTGGAGACGCAGCTGGTGCACGACTTCGCGGCGCTGGCCGCGGTGGCGGCCGCCGCCGACGAGGAACTGGCCACGCTGCTGCGGGGACTGCTGAAGCACGAGCCGGGCGACGGCCCGTTCACCGATCTGGCCACCCGGCTGATCCACCTGGCCTCCGGGTGAGCGGGGCGACCGTATGGGGCCTGGTCGTGGAGACGACCGTGGGCACCGGGCAGCGCAAGCACACCGAGGCGCAGGTGGTGGCCCATGTCACCGGCTCCCGGGCGGAGGCGCTGGAGGAGCTGGAGCGGCGGGCCCATGCCTACCAGCCGTGGCACCCGACGAGCCCGAAGCGCCGCCGGCTGCTGCGGGTGGACGACGGCTTCCTGCTCGTCGTCGACGGGGCGTACCAGTCGTTCGGCACCCGGTTCACGGTGGCGGAGCTGCTGGCGGACTCGGACGCGCCCGCCGCCCCGGACCGCGGCCCCGAGGGGACCCGGGAACCCGCGCCTGCCGCCCCCGCGCCCGATCCCGCCCCGGCACCGCAGGACCCGCCGGCCGCGCACCGGCCCTCCCCGGACGAGCCGTCCCCGGGCGGTCCGGACGCCGTCGGCGAGCTGGACGAGGACGGCGTCCCCGTCCGCCCGTCGTGGCTGGGCCGACCGGACCTCTGAGGGCACGGGCCCGCCGGGGACGCCCGGTTACTCGCTCTCGTACTTCCGGTACGACGGGTCCAGTTCGCGCACCTCGGCGGAGGCGTGCAGGGCCACTCCCCCGCCGGGCTTCACGAACTGCCGCAGCAGGTCAAGCACGGCCTCGGTGAGCCGTGCCTTGGTCTCCTCGGTGCGGCCCGCGAGCAGCCCGAGGGTGACGTGGACGACGGCGTGGCCCGCGGTGTCGGGCCCGACGACGGTGTCCTCGGTCCGGCGGAACTGGGTCTTGCACGCCGGGGGCCTGGCGGCGGCGATCTCGACCACGGCGGTGTGCAGGGCCCGCGCGAAGCCGGGCCGGTCGAAGCCGTCCGCCAGGCTGTCGGAGTAGTCGACGGTGATCTGCGGCATGAGCCCTCCTGCGATGGTTCCAGGAGGGCTCAGCCTACGTCGTGTCCGTGATGCCCGGCGGGTCAGCCCGCCGCGGTGAACACGGCGACCGTGCGGGCCGGGACGGTGAACGTGCCGGTGCTGCGCTCGTAGGACGCCGTCCTGACCACCGGGTCCCCGCCCTTCGCCTGCACGGGGTGCAGCCGGTGGCCGGTCCCGGCGAGGGCGGTGACGCGCTGGTCCTGCGCCTCGGGCGTGGCGTTGAAGACCACGACCAGGTCACCGAGGCGCATGGTGATCACCCCGGGGGTCTCGTCCTTCCCGGACAGCGGGAAGGAGAGCCGGGACTGCACCCGGTCCGCGGTGCCGAGGGAGAAGACCTTCTCCGTCGTGCGGATCCTCAGCAGGTCCCGGTAGGCGGCCGAGGCGCCCTCGATCTGCGGGCAGCCGACCTTCACCGTGCCCAGCAGGGGCTTGGCGTAGGGCCACTTGTCCTCGTTGTCGGCGGCCGGCGGCAGCCCGCGGCCGAAGCCGTTGCCCGCCGCGCAGTTCCAGTGGATGGCGTTGAACCAGTCGCCGCTGTCGTAGGAGTTGCGGTCCAGGGACTTGGAGCGCAGCAGGTCGGTGCCCGCCTGGGAGAGGGCCGGGCCCTGCGAGAGGGTGGCCGTCGCCATGGCGAGGACCTGCATGCGGGCCCGGTCGCCGGCCGGGGTGTCCTTCGGCAGCTTGAAGGCGAGCGCGTCGAACAGGGACTCGTTGTCGTGGGCGTCCGCGTAGGCGAGGGCGTCGCCGGGGACGGCCGCGTATCCGGCGGGTGAGCCGTTGTAGTCGACCTGGGAGCCCTTGACCTCCTTGCCGCTGGTGTCGGTGAAGGTGTAGTCGGCGAGGTTGCCGCTCAGGCCCACCTTGATGAGGTCCTGGTAGTGCAGCAGGCGGGCCTTCTGCTCGGCCTCGGTGCCGTTGGCCGTCGAGGTGTTGGGGTCGGTGTAGAGGCCGGAGGCGAAGCCCTGCACGCCGGGGTCCTCGTCGAAGGGGCCGCCGCCGCGCACGGCGTCCCGGGCCCGGTCGGAGAAGGTGGCGATGCCGGTGCCGGCCATGTTGGCCTGGGTGGCCTGCTCGAAGCGGGCGTCGTCGGCGATCTCACCGAAGTTCCAGCCCTCGCCGTACAGGATGATCTTCTTGCCGTCGACGCCGTCCTTCTTGAGGGTGAGGGCGTCGAGGGCCTTGCGGACGGCGAGCATGTTCGCCTTCGGGTGGTGGCCCATGAGGTCGAAGCGGAAGCCGTCGACCTTGTACTCCTTGGCCCAGGTGACGACGGAGTCGACGACCAGCTTGCCCATCATGGCGTTCTCGGGCGCCGTGTTGGAGCAGCAGGTGCTGTCGGCGACGGAGCCGTCGGCGAGCAGCCGCTGGTAGTAGCCGGGCACGATCCGGTCCAGGACGGAGGTCTTCGCCTGGCCGTGGGCGGCGGTGTGGTTGTAGACCACGTCGAGGACGACGCCGAGGCCCTCCTCGTTGAGCGCCTTCACCATCCGGCGGAACTCGACGGTGCGGGCGGTGCCCTCCGGGTCGGTGGCGTAGGAGCCCTCGGGGACCGTGTAGTGGTACGGGTCGTAGCCCCAGTTGTAGGCGTCCTTGGCGGCGGTCTTCGCCACGCACTCCTGCTGCTTCGGGGAGTCGGCCGGGTAGGCGGCGAGGTCGCAGTCGACCCTCGCCCGGTCGGACTTCTTCTCGGGGATGGTGGCGATGTCGAAGGCGGGCAGCAGGTGCACGTGGGAGGTGCCGGACCGCGCCAGCTTCCGCAGGTGCCGGCTGCCGTCGCTGTCCTTGTCGGTGAACGCGAGATAGGTGCCCGGGTGCTTCGCCGTGCGGTCCTCCACGGAGAAGTCGCGGATGTGCAGTTCCTGGATCTGGGCGTCCTTGAGCGGCACCGCCTTCGGCTTGGTCAGCCCCGACCAGCCCTTGGGGGCGAGACTCCGGTCGCCGAGGTCGACGACGAGGCTGCGCTCGGAGTCGGTGGTGAGGGCGACGGAGTAGGGGTCGGTGACCTTGTTGGTGACGATCTTCCGGGTGCTGGGCGCCCACACCGTGACGGCGTACCGGTACGGCTTGCCCTTCCAGGAGGCGGGGCCGGTGGCGGACCAGACGCCGGTGGCGTCGTCGCGGTGCATGCGGACCGTGCGGCCGTCGATCTCCAGGGCGACGTCGCGCGCGGTGGGCGCCCACACGGACAGCGTCGGGCGGCCGTTGCGGAACACCGGTCCCAGGTCCGCCTTGGTGGCGCGGGCGGCGTAGAGGTCGTCCAGGACCCCGGCGAGCTGTACGCCGGTGGCGGCGAGCACGGCGCCGTTGGCCGCGTGCTGGGTGGCGACGACCTGGCCGCGCAGGGCAGCGCGCACCCGGTCCCGGTCGCGCGGGTCGACGGACCAGGCCGTGCCGTCCTTCAGGTGCGGGAAGCGGGCCTTCTGGGCGTCGGTGAGGGTGGTCCGCGCCAGGCGCAGCCAGCGGGCGTCGCCGGTGCGGAGCGTGCCGTCCTCGACCGTGACGCCGCCGGTGGGCGAGGCGAGGAGCTGGGTGGAGGCGGCGGCGTCGGAGCCGTCCCAGACCAGGGTGTTCCGGTCGATCCAGACCGCCTTGGAGGTGGACAGGTCGAGGGCTGCCGCGGACCCGGCGGGCTGCGGCAGCAGATACCTCTCCTGGCCGCTCAACAGCCACACCTCGTGGCCGTTGGCCCTGAGGTCGAGCGACTGGTCGGACGGGAGGTCCTTCTCGTCGCCCTTGTGGACGATGTAGCTGAGGCTGGTGGCACCCTCGGCGAGCGGCACCTCGAAGACCGCGCCATAGGCATCAGTCTTCACCGGTTCCAGGGGCTTCGACCAGTCGGTGGGCTCGGCGGCACCGGTCCAGGTGTGCAGGCCCCAGCCGTCGTAGTCGCCGTCGGCGCGGTGGTAGTGCAGGACGGCCTTGGTGGTGTCCTGGGCGGGGTACTCGGGCCGTTCGGTGGTGACGGTCTCCTTGCCCTGCTCGATCCAGACCTCGCCGGTGCGGGTGAGGTCGATGGTGCGGTCGGTGTCGACGTCCTTGGTGCCGTCCTTGTCGACGACCAGGAAGCCGAGGTCGGAGGCGCCCGGCTTCAGCTTGACGTACGCGAAGGCGCCGTAGGCGTCGCGGCCGGTGAAGGGGTGGCTGTCGGGCCATTCGGTGGCCTCGCCCTCGGCGAGGTCGCCCCAGGCGTACAGGCCCCAGTCGTCGTAGTCGCCGTCGGCCCGCTTGTAGTGCACGATCGCGTAGTCGCGGGAGGCGGCGGACGGCGGGGTCTCCACGGGCGGGGTGCCGGTGGTGGAGGTGGCGAGGGCGCTCGCGGTGCGGCCGGCGGAGTCGATGACGACGGCCTTGTAGCGCAGGGCGGTGCCGGCGGGGACGTCCTCGCCGATGGTGTGGGTGACCTTGTGCGGGGCGTGGTCGGAGGAGCCGAGGACGCGCCACGTTTCGTTGCCGGTCTGGGCGGCGAAGACGACCCGGTTGAGCTGTCCGCCCTCGACGTCGGCGGTGAGTTCGACGGTGCCGGTGGCGCCGGCCTCGGGGGCCTTCAGGGAGATCGTGGGCTTGGCGTCCGGCTTCGCGAGCGGGCGGGCGGCCTTGAGGACGATCGCCGAGTTCGCCGGGACGGTGACGGTGATGTTCCGGTCGGCGCCGCTGGTGACGGTGGCGTCGGTGCCGTGGATGCCCTTGAACGGCATGCGGGCGGAGCCGGTGGCGAAGGTGGCCTTCTTCGCCTCGTCGGCGTTGTTGAAGGCGACGACGTACTCGGTGGTGTCCTTGCCGGTGGCGGTGCGGGAGACGGCGTAGACGCCGGGGCCGTCGGCGGCGTGGCGCTCCTGCTGGATGCCGTCGGTGAGGGCGGGGTGTGCCCTGCGGAGCTCGGCGAGGGCGCTGATCTGCCGGTAGAACGGCGAGCGGGTGTCGTAGGTGTCCTCGGCGTGGGTGCGGTCGGTGCCGATCAGGTCGTCGTCGAGGTAGTCGGCGGTGCGGGACGCGAAGAGGGTCTGACGGGCGTCCTTGTCGCCGCCGGCGCCGGTGAAGCCCTGCTCGTCGCCGTAGTAGACGACCGGGTTGCCCCGGTTGAGGAACATCAGTTCGTTGGCGAGCCGGCCCTTCTTCAGCAGTTCCGCGTCGGACGCCTTCGGGTTGTCCTGCTTCAGGAAGGTCCCGATGCGGCCCATGTCGTGGTTGCCGAGGAAGGTGACCTGTTCGTAGGCGTTGGCCTTGTCGGTCGTGTACTTGTGGTCGGCGCCGAAGACGGCGGCGAGCTTCTTCGCGCTGCCGCCCTGGGAGGCGTACTGGCGTGCCGCCTCCTGGAAGGGGAAGTCCAGGGTGGCGTCGAGCCGGCCCTCGGTGACGTAGGGGGCGGTGACGTCCGGGTCGGCGGAGTAGACCTCGCCGAACATGAAGAAGTCCTTGCGGCCCTGCTTCGCCGCGTAGGCGTCCAGGGCGGTGGCCCACTGGGTCCAGAACTCCATGTTGACGTGCTTCACGGTGTCGATCCGGAAGCCGTCGATGTCGAAGTCCTTGACCCAGCGCTGATAGACCTTCTCCATGCCGCGGACGACCTCGGGACGCTCGGTCCACAGGTCGTCGAGGCCGGAGAAGTCGCCGTACTCGCTGGACTCCCCGGCGAAGGTGGAGTCGCCCCGGTTGTGGTACATCGCCGGGTCGTTGAGCCAGGACGGCACCTTCAGCCGCTTCTTGTCGGCGGGGACGACGGGGGTGCGGGGGAAGGAGCCGGCGTCGACGCGCGGGAAACGGCGCGTGCCGTCGGCGTAGTCGGAGTCGTCGAAGGGACGGCCGTCCTTCGTCAGGTACGGGAAGGCGCCCTTGGAGAGGTACTCGTAGGACTTCTCCTCGTAGTCGATGACGTCGGCGGTGTGGTTGGTGATGACGTCGAAGAAGACCTTCATGCCCTTGGCGTGGGCCTTGTCGATGAGTCTCTCGAGGTCCTTGTTGGTGCCGAAGTGCGGGTCGACCTGGGTGAAGTCGGTGATCCAGTAACCGTGGTAGCCGGCCGAGGCGTCCTTGCCGGTGCCCTGGACGGGCTGGTTCTTGAAGATCGGGGCCATCCAGATGGCGGTGGTGCCCAGGCCCTTGATGTAGTCCAGCTTCTGCGTCAGGCCCTTGAGGTCGCCGCCCTGGTAGAACCCCTTGTCGGTGGGGTCGTACCCGTGGGTGAGGCGGGAGCCGGTCAGTCCGCCGCGGTCGTTCGTGCGGTCGCCGTTGGCGAAGCGGTCCGGCAGGACGAAGTAGAACTGCTCGCGGGTCAGGTCGTGCCGGGCCGGGGCCTTGGCGAGGGCCGCGTCCGAGGGCGGCGCCGGCGGGGCGTCCGCGCGGGCGGCGAGCGGCTGCACGAGGGCCGCGGCGAGCGCGGCCACGGTGACGGCGGCGACGCGCCGCCCCCGTGCGGTGCGGCGCCCCCGGGGCGCGGGCCATCTGGGTATCAAGGCGTGAACTCCTTGCGGTTACGGCTCATTGGGTCCGACCCCACGCCGCGGCGACGGCCTGTTCCGGCCACCTCGCCGGGGCACCGGCCGTGACCGTACCGCCGTTGAAAGGTTTACAGCAAGGGTTCTGAAAGGACCGGTAAGGAATTACATGCCGGACGCCGGACGCCCCGCCGCCGTGAACGGCGGTGCGCCCGGCGCGGGTTCAGCAGTTCGGCTTGCCCGCGTGGACCGCGAGCGCCGTGTGGGCGCCCAGGGTGGCGGTGAGCTGTCCCGAACCGTTCACCGTCACCGGGGTGTTGTTCTGCACGTCGCAGTACGTGCCCGCGGGGAGGGACGTCTGGTAGGTGCGGGTCAGGGGGCCGGACTCGTGGTTGATGGCCACGAAGCCCTTGCTGCCCCGGCCGAAGGCGATGGCGTCGCCGCCGTTGTCCCACCAGTCGGTGACCGCCTGGCCGCGGGTGGCGTTGCGGAAGCCCACCATGGCCTTGATCTCCGGCCAGTTGTGCTGGCACTTCCAGCCGTTCTGCCAGCAGGCGTTCACCTGGCCGCCGTTGGGCGGTCCGGCGTCGTGGTCGGAGAACTCGTAGCCGGAGTTGATGTCCGGGGCGCCGTAGGGCCAAGCCAGCATGAAGACGTTGGCCAGGGTGTAGGTGGCGTTGTCCTTGTAGGACAGGGTGCTGCCGTTGCGCTCGGTGTCGTGGTTGTCGACGAAGACGCCGGCGGAGGAGCTCTTGAGGTAGCCCCAGCCCTCGCCGTAGTTCTTCAGGTAGGCGAGGTTCTCGTTGTTGAAGACCCGCTTGAGGTCGTAGGCGTAGCGGAACTCCTGGACGTCGCCGGTGCCGGTGTACTCGCCGGGCTGGACGGCTTCGCCCGCACCGTAGATGACCTCCTGCTTCCAGTAGGCGGAGGGGTTGGTGAGCCGGGACTTGATGTTGGCCAGGTCGGCGGCGGGCATGTGCTTGGCGGCGTCGATGCGGAAGCCGTCGACCCCGAGGGAGAGCAGGTCGTTCATGTACCCGGCGATGGTCCTGCGGACGTACTCCTCGCCGGTGTCGAGGTCGGCGAGGCCGACCAGCTCGCAGTTCTGGACGTTGTAGCGGTCGCGGTAGTCCGTGATCTCCTCTCTGCAGGTGTCGAAGTCGTACGAGGAGTACAGGCCGGGGTAGTCGTACTTGGTGTACGGCGAACCGCCGGTGCCGGTGCCGTTGCCCGCGGACATGTGGTTGATGACGGTGTCCACGACGACCTTCACACCGGCCGCGTGGCAGGTGTTCACCATGTTCCGGAAGGCGGTGCGGTCGCCGAGCCGCCCGGCGATCTTGTAGCTGACCGGCTGGTAGGACGTCCACCACTGCGAGCCCTGTATGTGCTCGGCGGGCGGGGAGACCTGGACGTATCCGTACCCGGCGGGGCCGAGAGTGTTCGTACACTCGCGGGCGACCGAGTTGAAGTTCCACTCGAACAGGACGGCGGTGACGTCCTTGCTTCCGGGCGGCGCGGCCTGCGCGACAGTCGGGGTCATGACAACCGAGGCGACCGCGAGCGCGGCGACCCCGGCGAGGGTTCTGCGTGCCATGTGGGGTGTCCTTCTTCATCGAAGGGTGTGGGGAGCGCGAAGGCTCTGAAGCTTCTTGCTGAAACCTTCAGAAACCTTGCGGTGACGCAGATGTTAAAGCTTCACCCTCCGAAAGGGCAGCACCCCGAACGAAGTTGAGGCAAGAAGTTGCGCGCTCGCGGCGCACCGGGACGTCGTCGCCCCCACACCGGGCATCGGGGCGAAGGGAAGAAGACACCGTGTCGATTCCCTTGATGGGCATGCTGACGTTCATCAGCCTGGCCACGCGGCGGCGGGCATCGTGACCGTGGCCCTGATGCTGAACAATCCGCCTCTGTCTCCGTCCGGACTCCGCGCGGTTCTCGTTCTGGTCTTCGGTTCTTCGGCGGCAGCCGTGTACTGCTGCGGCTGGTTCCCCGTCACTCTGGGAGGGCCGTTTCCCGAGCTGTGCGAAAACCGGAACGTCTCCGGTGCCGAGTTGGCGAGCATCGAACAGGAGCACTGGCCTCTTCGCAGCGCCTGCGTCTGCTCCGACGGCGCCACGGTGGAGTGCCGGACGACAGCGGGATGTCAGTGGTCGGCGACATGAAGTGTCAGTAGGGATTGACGTCGTCCGCGCCCTTCCGGACCTTGCCACGACGCTGCTGCGCTACCGGCGCCACCCTCCCCAGTGACGACGAACACCTCGGAGATCCTTTCAGGCAGTGCCCGGAGCGGCCGCTTGCCGGAAGCCACTCAAGATTTTTCACCTGCTGAGGAATCAGCTGCTCGGCTGGCGGCTCACCTCTACGAGTCCAACAACCCGAGTACGAGTTATCTGAATGTGCGTCCTACCCAGGTGTCATAAATAGCCATCACACCTAGCGCTCTTAGGTGCACTACAGCACGTCAAGTCAGCGCAGCTGACCAGGGGTTGATGGCGTGCACAAGACGGCGCAAGTGTGTCATCCTCTCCGTATGACCACCACAGGGAGCGAGACAAACCAGGCAGCCGAGATGGCCGGGATCGTCACGGACGAGGTCGGCGAGAGCCTGGGCTATATGACACAGGAGCGCACGATCAAGCTCCTCCTCGACCGCTCGAAGCGGGCGAACCGTACGGTGCCGATCAGGAGGGACTTCCTTCAGACGGGCAAGACCCCCAACACCCAGCCCGGCGTCATGCGCTCCCTCGTCGCCAACAAGCAGGAGCGTGCTCTCGACCTCTACCTGGTGATGGCCGCAGTCACCGGCGCCGGCGACTACTCGGCGACCGACTGGTCATCGACGTGGGCCAGGACTGTGGGCATCTTCGACGAGAAATCCGGGGCGTCTGCAGTCTCCCGTGCCTGGAAGGCGCTGAGGGAACTCAACGTCATCTCGACCGCCAGGGGCGCGGGCCGTCGGACCACGGTCACCAAACTCCTCGAGGACGGCTCCGGCCGCCCCTACCACCCGCCGGTCGCCAACGAGGCGTACTTCCAGCTGCCCTTTGAGTACTGGGAGGAGAACCTGCACACAATCCTGTCCCTCCCGGGCAAGGCCGTGTACCTGATCTCCCTGGCGCAGCGGAAGCCGAAGTTCCCACTGGCCCAGGCCAAGATCGGTGAGTGGTACGGCCTTGCCGAGCGGACCGTTGCGAACGGGATCAAGGACTTGATCCACCACGAGGTCCTGGAACGGGCTGGGTCGCAGGTGTACGAGACCCTCGCCGTTCCCTCGGGGCGGGCCTCTCGACCCCTCTACTCCCTTAAGGACCCATTCGGCCACCGCGGGCTGCCCGCACCTGCGCCCCGGGACTCCTCCAAGGAGGAAAGCCCGGAGGACTGAGACCCCGTAAATGACGTCGGGGCCGCGTTGCAGCGCGGCCCCGACCCATGTCCCCGAAATCCGATCCAGGCAGATCACGACCAAGGAAGACAGAACCCATCATGAGCCAGCAGTTCACGTCCCACACCACCGGCCTGACGTCCGTACCCGACGAGTCGGTCCCGCCCGACCCCGCTGCTCTCCAGGACCAGACGCTGACCGATCTCGTTCCCGCGCCCCCCGCCAGCGGCGGAAAGCCCACCTCCATGTCGCTCATCCAGTGCGTGGCCTCTACCGGCAGGGGCGTAGCCATCGCCCTTCCGCCGGCCACGCTCCTCGGTTGGATCGACCTCCACCCGACCTTCGCGTACGGATACTCGATCGCGTGGGGAATGAGCGAAGCCCTGCTTCCGTGGATCATCTGGGTGCGAACCCGCTACGCGGTCGTACGCCGTCCCTCCTGACGTCTCAACGTTTCACCTCGCGCAGGGCCCGCCCACGCTGGCCGGGCCCTGCCCTACTCTCACAACTGTCGCTGACCACTGACATTCCCATGCCGCCCGACACGTTCACCGCCGACTACCTCGCCGAGGCCCTGCAATGGAGACCGACCGCACCATCGAGGCCCTCGACCACGCCTGGGCCGACCCCGGCCTCGGCGGCCCGTACGCCCTGCGACGAGTCGCCCCCGCCCACTTCGCCCTCGCCCCACGCATGGACGTCCTCACCGACGAGCAGATGAACGCGATCCACCCCGGCAGCCACAGCGCGATCTGGCACAACCCCAACGGCACGCACCGCCGGCCCCTCCAGCGCGACGTCCTCAGCGACCTCGACGCCACCGCCTCTACCGGGCCTGGCACGACAGCTCCGTGTCCGCCGATGAGGACGGGCCATGGGCCCACGCCGTCGCCGGACTCACAGACGCCGGACTCCTCACCGTCACCACCGACGGTGACGCCGTCCTGGCCGACGACGTCCAGTACAGCCTCCGGGCCATCGACACCGACGACGTCAATCTCTACTGACACCCGTCATGTCGCCGACCACTGACATCCGTCTGTCGTCCGACACTCACGCCGTTCCCTGCTCGAAGGACCCGCTCGGGACCAAAGGGGAACCTCTGGCCGCACCAGGTCACGGCCATCCGAGACATTCTCGCGGGGCTTCAGGGGGTGGTGAGGCTGGGCGGCATGGAGCCGGGCGAGGAATCGATGTTCTTCATCGACGTTCCCGTCGGTTCGCCCCTGCCTGCCCAATCGAACCGGACCCCCCTTGAGAACCACGCAGCCCTGCGGGCACTGCAGTGACCCACATCAGCGTGCGCCGGTTCGTATGCCGTCGATGAAGGCGGCCCAGGCGGCCGGGGCGACGAACAGGACCGGTCCGGTGGGGTTCTTGCTGTCGCGGACGGGGACGGTGCCGGGGATGTCGTTGGCGAGTTCCAGGCAGTCGCCGCCCTGCCCGTTGCTGTACGTGCTCTTGCGCCATCTGGCGTTGTTCAGGTCGAACCGCGTGAGCCACATGTATGGAACTCCTCCAACGCTGAACGGACAAAGGACAGGGACTTGCCAGGAGGCAGGGCCTGGGCCTGGAGCAGATCGTAGGCCAAGGCGTAGGCCGCCACCGCGTCCGGTACTTCCACCAGTTCCCCGGAGTGGGAGCTCTCGATATAGGCCACGTCGGGCCCTCGCTCGAAGCCCAGGAGGGTCAAGGAGCCGCCCATGACGGGGTGTTCACCCTGGTCGAAGGGCAGAACCTGCACCACCACGTCCGGTGTTTCCGCCAAGGCCAGCACATGGGCAAGTTGCTCGCGCATCACCGCACGACATCCCACCGGCCGCCGGATCACGGCCTCGTCCAGGATGCACCACAGCAAGGGCGGTGCGCTGCGCCGCAGAATGGCCTGCCGCTCGAGCCGGGCCGCCACGAGTGCCTCGACTTCGGCCTCGGTGTCACGCGGTCGACTGATGCGCAGCAGCGCGCGGGCGTAGGACTCCGTCTGCAGAAGGCCGGGCACGGCGTGCGCCATGTACTTGAGCATCTTGTTCGCCCTGGCCTCGTACGCCACGAACTTCCGTGCCCAGTCCGGGATCGGCGTCCGCTTGATGTGGGTCCACAGGTCGACCAGGTCGCCGTCGGCCTCCAGGATCTCGTCCAGCCTGGTGTTGACGTCCTCGGGCGGTGTCTCCTTGCCCAGTTCGAACTGGGCGATACGGCTGTGGGCGACGGGGATCAGGTCGCCGAGCCCGCGCTGGGTGAACCCGGCGCGGACGCGGAGCTTGCGCAACTTCACGCCGTAGAGCGCCGGCAGGGACGCGGAGGGGTCGAGCTCCTTCGGTGCGGGCATCGTCTGTCCCCCGTTTTCGATCCGGCGCAACGAAAACCGTCACCCCTGGTGAGCGTAGCGTCACGTACCGATGATCGTGGGGAGAGTCGGGATCATCACGGAGGAAGGGCATCGCAACCATGGCACCACAGGAACGTACGAGGCGCGCGGCCGCGATCCGGGACGCCGACGAGGCCAGGAACGAACTCTCCCTGGCACTGGACGACGCCGGTGTGCTCCTGCCCTCGTTGGGGCTCGACACCGTCTCGCTGGCCAGTGGCTATTTGCCACCGCTGGTGGATCTCGGACGCTGCAATCCGGGCACGGCACGCAAGCTGGCGGAAGCGCTGCGGGAAGGGCGTCGCACCGCCGAGCTGAGCGCCAGGGTGCGCGAGGTGAACCGGCGGAGCGAGCAGCGGACTTGAGGGTGTCCGTCATGTGTGGCGAGGGCCCGCCGCTTCCCCGGAGGGAGCGGCGGGCCCTGGGGCGGACGAGTCGTCAGGCTCGTGTCCACCACACCGTCGTGTCCGCGGGCACCTTGGCCTCGGACGCCGTCTCGGCGACCTCGGCGTTGCTGATGAGCACCCGGCCGTAGGAGGGCACGGTCACCGACTCCCCGGTCGTGTTCGCGACACACACGACGTCACCGCGCCGGAAGGCCAGGACCCCCTCGGGAGCCCGCAGCCACTCCACCGAGTCGCCCGCGCCCAGGTCGGCCTGCTGCCGGCGCACGGCCAGCGCGGACCGGTACATCTCCAGGGTCGAGCCGGGCACCCCGGTCTGCGCCTCCACGCTGAGCTCGCCCCAGCTCGCCGGCTGGGGCAGCCAGCTGCCGCCGTCGCCGAAGCCGTACGACGAGCCCTCGCGGGTCCACGGGATCGGCACCCGGCAGCCGTCGCGGAAGCCGTCCTGGCCGGCGCCGCGGAAGTACGCCGGGTCCTGGCGCACCTCGTCCGGCAGGTCGACGACGTCCGGCAGACCGAGCTCCTCGCCCTGGTAGATGTACGCCGAACCGGGCAGCGCCAGCATCAGCAGGGTCGCCGCGCGGGCCCGGCGCAGGCCCAGCTCCCGGTCGCCGGGCAGGCGGATCTGGGTGCCGAGGCCGGGCGGGTTGCCGAAGCGGGTGGCGTGCCGGGTGACGTCGTGGTTGGAGAGCACCCAGGTGGCGGGGGCGCCGACCGGGCGCATGGAGTCCAGCGTGCGGTCGATGACCTCGCGCAGTTCCGCGGCGTCCCAGTGGGTGGTGAGGTACTGGAAGTTGAACGCCTGGTGCAGCTCGTCGGGGCGCACGTAGTTCGCGGTGCGCTCCACGGTCGGGGTCCACGCCTCGGCGACGAAGATGCGGTCACCCGCGTACTCGTCGAGCACCACGCGCCACTCGCGGTAGATGTCGTGCACGCCGTCCTGGTCGAAGAACGGCATGACATCGTTGCCCAGCAGCTTCAGCTGCTCGTGGGATCCCAGGTCCGGCAGGCCTTCCGCCTTCACCATGCCGTGGGCGACGTCGATACGGAAGCCGTCCACGCCCATGTCGAGCCAGAACCGCAGGATGGAGCGGAACTCGTCGCCGACCGCCGGGTGCTCCCAGTTGAAGTCGGGCTGCTCCGGTGCGAACAGGTGCAGGTACCACTCGCCGGGCGTGCCGTCGGGTTCGGTGATGCGCGTCCAGGCCGGGCCGCCGAAGATCGACTCCCAGTCGTTGGGCGGCAGCTCCCCGTTCTCGCCCTTGCCCGGGCGGAAGTAGTACCGCTCCCGCAGCGGCGAGCCGGGGCCCTCGGCGATCGCACGCTTGAACCATTCGTGCTGGTCGGAGGAGTGGTTGGGCACGAGGTCGACGATGATCCTGAGGCCCAGGGCGTGGGCGTCGCGGATCAGGGCGTCGGCGTCGAGCAGGTTGCCGAACATGGGGTCGACGGCACGGTAGTCGGCGACGTCGTAGCCCGCGTCGGCCTGCGGGGAGGCGTAGAACGGGCTCAGCCACACCGCGTCCACACCGAGGTCGTGCAGGTACGGCAGTCGGGAGCGGATGCCTTCCAGGTCTCCCATGCCGTCGCCGTTGCTGTCGGCGAAGCTGCGCGGGTACACCTGGTAGATCACCGCGTCCCGCCACCAGTCACGGCGCCCGTCGACGGTGGCGACGGCCGAGTCGGTCGAGGGGTCCGGGGTGGAGTGCTGCTGGCTCATGTCGTCCTTGTACTCAAGAGGCTTGTGGGGAAGGCGGTGGGGACGTGACGGCCGCGGTGCCTGCGGGGTCGGAATCGACACCGCGGCCGCCACCCCGCGCGTCGGGCGCGCGGGAGTCGTCCTCGAAGGAGGTCAGCCCTTCGTTCCGCCGGCCGTGAGGCCGGTCACCAGGTTCTTCTGCACGAGGTAGAAGAACGCGGAGACGGGTATCGCGATCAGGACCGCGGTGGCGGCCATCAGGTTGCGCTGGGCGTCGTGCTCGCTGATGAAGCTCTGCAGACCGACGGCGAGCGTGTACTTCTCGTCGTCCAGCATGAACGTCGTGGCGAACGCGACCTCTCCGAACGCCGTGATGAAGCTGTAGAAGGCGGCGACCGCCAGACCCGGCTTGGCGAGCGGCAGGATCAGCCGCACGAACGTGCCGAAGGGGTTCAGCCCGTCGACGCGTCCGGCCTCGTCGATCTCGAACGGGATGGTGTCGAAGTAGCCCTTCATGAGCCAGGCGCAGTACGGCACCGCCGTCGAGCAGTAGACGAGGATGAGTCCAAGGTAGCTGTCGATGAGCTGGAACTCCGACAGAATCTGGTACATCGGGACCATCAGGACCGCTACCGGGAACATCTGGGTCACAAGGAGTACCCACATGAACTTCTTGTATCCCGGGAAACGCATCCGGGACACCGCGTAGCCGGTGGTGGCGGCCACCAGGACACCGAGGACGGTGGTGCCCAGGGAGACGATCAGTGAGCTCTTCAGCCAGTGGAAGAAGTTCGTCTCCTGGAGCACGAAGACGTAGTTGTCGAGCGTCATCTTGCCCCAGATGCCGCCGGGGCGCAGGTAGTCGTCCTTGTCCGGGCCGAGGGACAGGTAGACCAGCCAGACGACCGGGAACAGCGCGATGAGGCTCGCCACGATCAGGATGCCGTGCGAGGTGAGCCTGCCGAGCGGGCCTGTCTCCCCCCGCCGGCGCGTCTTCCCGGTGCGGGCCGGCGCTGCGGCGGGCCGGTCCGCCGGGGCGGCCTTGGTGACGGTGGTGGTGGTCATGGGGGCTCCTGCCTCAGATCGCGAGCTGCTGGTCATTGCGGTTCAGCCAGCGGCGGTAGAAGGAGGTGAAGACGACGAGGACGGCCAGCAGCAGCATGCCGTAGGCGGCGGACTCGGCGAACTCGCGCGGCTGCTGCCCGAAGCCCAGCTGGTAGGCCCAGGTCACGAGGATCTGGGCGTCCGGGGCGGTGTTGCCGAACAGCAGGAAGATGATCGCGAACTGGTTGAAGGTCCAGATGATGCCGAGCAGCACCACGGTGGAGCTGACCGAGCGCAGGCCGGGCAGGGTGACGTGGCGGAAGCGCTGCCAGGCGTTCGCGCCGTCCATCTCGGCCGCCTCGTACAGGCTGGCGTCGATGGACTGCAGGCCGCCGAGCAGGGAGACCATCATGAACGGCACACCGCACCAGGTGTTGACCATGATGGCGGCGAACCGCTGCCAGAAGGTGTCCTCCAGCCACAGCGGGGTCGGCAGGCCGAGGAAGTCGAGGCCGGAGTTGATGATGCCGGCGTCGGCGAGCATGAAGCGCCAGCCGAAGACGGTGACGAAGGTCGGCACGGCCCAGGGCAGGATGAGGATCAGCCGGTAGAGGGTGCGGCCCCGCAGCTTCTGGTTCAACAGCAGGGCGAGGCCCAGGCCGATGCCGTAGTGCAGCGCCACACAGGCCGCGGTCCAGAAGATCGTCCAGCCGAACTTGGACCAGAAGCGGTCGTAGGCGGTCTCGCCCCACAGGATCTCGGCGTAGTTGTCGAGGCCGATGAACTTGTAGGTGGCCTCGATCTTGTTCACGCCGATGGTGCGGGCCGAGTTGAGGCTGTCCGCGTCGGTGAGGGTGAGGTAGAGGCCGTACGCCAGGGGATACAGCACGATGACGCCGAGCACGACGACCACCGGCAGGATCATGGCGTAGGCGTACCAGTGCTTCTGGTAGGCGTGCTTCAGCCTGCGGACCGGTCCGGGGCGGGGCGCGCGGTCACCGCGGCGCTTGCCGGTCGCGCGGTCGATGGCGACTGTCATGGTTCGGCACCTTCTGGGTGGTCAAGGGGTAGGCACACAGGCCGGTGGCCGCCGGACCCGTCGTGCGGGGAGGGGGTCCGGCGGCCACGCGGGCATTACTTGCTGAAGTCCGGCACCAGCTTCGCGATCGCGATCTCCGCGTCGCTCAGCCCCTTGTCCAGGGACTTCTTGCCGCCGGCGATCTGCGGCAGCTCGTCGTCCAGCGGGCCCCAGAGGGAGCTGTACTCGGGCAGGGCCGGGCGCGGCTGGGCGGCCTCGAGGACCGTCTGGTAGCCGGCGATGCCCGGGTCGGCCTTGACCTCGTCGGTGTAGGCGTCGTCCCGCGTGGGCAGCGTGGAGTTCTTCAGCGCGATGGTCTCCTGCGCCTTGGCCGAGGTCATGAAGTTGACGAGCTTCAGCGCGGCCTTCTGCTTGGCCTCGGTGGACCCGGCGTAGACGGACAGGTTGTGGCCGCCGGTCGGGGCGCCCGCCTTGCCGGTGGAACCGGCCGGGACGGTGGCGATGCCGAGGTTGTTCTTGTCCTTGAACGCGGTGCCCTTGTAGAAGTTGGTGATCTCCCACGGGCCCTGGATGATCGAGGCGACCTTGCCGTTGACGAACGCGTCCTGGATGTGGGCGTAGGCGTCGGCGGTGGTGTCGGCCTTGTGCAGGCCCTTGCCCTTGAACAGGCTCAGCCAGGTGCCGTAGGCCTTCACGGCCTCGGGCGACTTGACGGTGATCTTCTTGGCGTCGGCGTCGACCGTGTCGGTGCCCTCGCCGTAGAGGAACGACTGGGCGTAGTAGGACTGGGTGGAGCCCCAGTAGCCGTCGACGCCGGTCTTGTCCTTGATGGTGGCGGCGGCCTTCTTCAGGTCCTCCCAGGTCTTGGGAGCCTCGACGCCGGCCTTCTCGAAGAGTTCCTTGTTGTAGACGAGGGCCAGGGTGTCCGTGGTGAAGGGGACGCCGTAGGTCTTGCCCTCGTACTTGGCCTGCTCGATCAGGTTCGGCTTGAACTTGTCCTGGTCGGCGAGGGCCTCGGTGCCGTCCAGCGGCAGGAAGTAGCCCTTCTTGGCGAAGGCGGGGGTCCAGCCGACCTCGGAGCGCAGCACGTCGGGGGCGCCCTTGGAACCGGCGGCGGTGTCGAACTTGTTCTGCGCCTGGTCGAAGGGGACGTTGACGAAGTTGACCTTGATGTCCTTGTTGGCGGCCTCGAACTCCTTGACCAGGGCCTTGTACGTCGGCGCCTCGTTGGTCGCGTTGGAGGTGTCCCACCAGGTGATGGTGACCGGGCCGTCGGCCTTGTCGCCGCTGTCGCTGTCTCCGCCGCAGGCCGTCGCCGCGAGGGCGAGGGACGCCACCAGCGCGGTGGCCGCTATGCCACGCCGCATGAGTTCTCCTTGAGGGTGAAAGCCGTGCACAGGGTGCGGCCCCGTCTGCCGCCCTGCCGGCTTGCCGGCTTGCCACCGCGGCTCCGCGTCCATCGGATCTGGCCGGGAATCGCGGTTCCGCCGGGCGACTGGAAAGTAACAGCGATGCAAGCGTTGCAAAAGCCCTTGCTGAAAAATTTTGCAAGAAGCGCCGAAGGTTACGCCGCCGTGACCTCTCCTAGACCCCCGCGCAATCGCCGTTCCCGCCCGTACGACAGGGGATCGGACAGTTGTGCAAGACTCTGCAAGCACTTGCCATCCGTTGCCGCCGCGGGAATCATCCGTTGCGAGGACGCCGACCACGAGGTGAGGGACCGCGATGACCCAGCAGCCCGCAGCGGGCCGTTCCACGGCACGCGCCAGGCGTCCGATCGGTGGGCAGGGGGACGTACGGCCGATACAGTCCGGTGCTGTGACCACACGTCTTGCCGACATCGCTGCCCAGGCGGGGGTGAGCGAGGCGACCGTCAGCCGCGTACTCAACGGCAAGCCTGGGGTCGCCGCCACCACGCGCCAGTCCGTGCTCGCCGCCCTCGACGTGCTCGGCTACGAGCGGCCGGTGCGGCTGCGGCAGCGCAGCGAGGGCCTGGTCGGCCTGATCACCCCGGAGCTGGAGAACCCCATATTCCCGGCCCTGGCGCAGGTCATCGGCCAGGCTCTGACCCGGCAGGGCTACACGCCCGTGCTCGCCACCCAGACCCCCGGCGGGTCGACGGAGGACGAGCTCACCGAGATGCTCGTGGACCGCGGCGTGGCCGGCATCATCTACGTCTCCGGCCTGCACGCGGACACCACCGCCGACACCCAGCGCTACGACCGACTGCGCGCCCAGGGCGTGCCGTTCGTGCTGGTGGACGGTTTCTCGCCGAAGGTGCAGGCGCCGTTCATCTCCCCCGACGACCGCGCCGCGATGGCGCTCGCCGTCACCCACCTCGTCTCCCTCGGCCACACGCGGATCGGCCTGGCGCTCGGCCCGGAGCGGTTCGTGCCGGTGCAGCGCAAGATCGAGGGGTTCGTGCACATCATGCAGGACCAACTCGGCCTCGCCGCCGAGACCGTGCGGACGGAACTGATCCAGCACTCGCTGTACACGCTGGAGGGCGGGCAGGCCGCCGCCGCGGCGCTCATGGACCGTGACTGCACGGCCGTGGTGTGTGCCAGCGACATGATGGCGCTGGGCGCCATACGGGCGGCCCGGCAGCGCGGTCTGGACGTGCCGAAGGACATCTCGGTGGTCGGCTTCGACGACTCCCCGCTGATCGCCTTCACCGACCCGCCGCTGACCACCGTCCGCAAGCCGGTCCCGGCCATGGGCCAGGCCGCGGTGCGCACGCTGCTGGAGGAGGTCGGCGGAACCCCGGCCCCGCACAGCGAGTTCGTGTTCATGCCGGAACTGGTGGTGCGCGGCTCGACCGCGTCGGCCCCCGGGGACCGCAACCGGCCGAACGAGAGGCCCTGACGGGCCCGCCCCACCGTGCGCCGCTGCCCGCGCGGGCGCCGGTACCCGGGCATAGCCTGGGGATGTACCTCGGCATGCGTCGACCGGAAGAGGGTGGCTGCGATGCGCGTGATGCTCAAAGCGACGCTGGACACGGAGAAGGCGAACGAGGTCTTCCGCAGCGGGAGGATGCCCGAGCTGGTGAAGGAGACCATGGAGCGGCTGCAGCCCGAGGCCGCGTACTTCGGGCCGCTCGGTGGCCGGCGGACCTGTCTGTTCGTGCTCGACCTGGAGGACAGCTCGCAGATCCCGGCCGCCGGTGACCCGTTCTTCACCGAGTTCGGCGCCGAGGTCGAGATGACCCCGGTGATGAACGCGGAGGACCTGCAGAAGGGGCTCTCCCAGCTGTAGCCCCTGGCTGGTGACGATCATCAACTCCTGGGGCGTACGGCGAGACTGTGCAGCGCCGTCGACCGGACGGGCCGTCAGGAGAAGTTGACGCTCCTGGGCCGCGGCAGAACATGCGGGCCGTGCCGTACCGGGGGATGATCTGTGGGCGAGGCCTTTTCTGGCAGACTCTGTGCCTATGGGTGACACGACCGTGACTGTGCCGAACGGCCGGACATCGGCCGCTCCCCGTCCCGCCGGTGACCGGACGGGGCGGGCGCTCCTGCACCGCGTTCGTGCTCCCCGCCGGCCCCGGCTCTGGTTCGAGATCCTGCTCATCGCGGTGAGTTACTGGACGTACTCCCTCGTGCGCAACGCCGTCCCCGAGCAGAAGGCGCAGGCCCTGCGGAACGCCGACTGGATCTGGGAGGTCCAGCAGCAACTGGGCATCGCCGTCGAGGAATCCGTCAACCACGCCGTGAACTCGGTGACATGGCTGGTCGTCGGCATGAACTACTACTACGCCACCCTGCACTTCGTGGTGACGCTGGGTGTCCTGGTGTGGCTCTACCGCAGTCACCCGGGCCGGTACGCGGCCACCAGACTGGTGCTGTTCGCGACCACGGGCGTGGCCCTCGTCGGTTACTACCTGTTCCCGCTCGCCCCGCCCCGTCTGATGAACGGCGGCAGCTTCATCGACACCGTGATGGTGCACCAGACCTGGGGCTCGATGGCCTCCGGGAACCTGAAGAACATGTCCAACCAGTACGCCGCCATGCCGTCGATGCACATCGGCTGGTCGGTGTGGTGCGGCCTGACCGTCTTCGCCCTGGCGTCCGTGCCGTGGGTGCGGGTCCTGGGGCTGCTGTACCCGGCGCTCACCCTGGTGGTCATCGTCGCCACGGCCAACCACTTCTGGCTGGACGCGGTCGGCGGCGTGCTCTGCCTGTCCTTCGGCTACGCGGTGGCCCGCCTCTGGTACGGCAGCGGCCCGTACGCGCTGCCCCGGCGGGTGCCGGTACGGAGGAAGGGCGGGCGGAGGGCCGCCGGCGGTGAGGACGCGGTGACGGTCGGGGGCGAGGGCGCCGCGGGTGGCGGTGCCGCTTCCGGTTCTCTCGGCGAGACGGACGGGAAGGCGGACGTGGGCGGCGGTGCCCGGACCGGGGCCGCGGACGGAGGCGCCGGGGCCGGGGCGGATGCTCTGTCCGGCACGGGGCGGCCCGCGCCGTAGCGCGGGGGTGCCGCGTGCCGCGCCTGTCCGGGCGGCACCTCCGTGCGGCGTCCGGGCCGGCCCCTCGGTGACGGTGACCGCCGTCCGGGCGGAACCCCTCAGTCACCGTCGTAGAACAGCTGCTCCATGACGCTCCGTGCCCTGCGGGCCGTGCGCCGGTACGCGTCGAGCATGTCGCCCGCGTGTCCGGGTCCGTGGCCGAGGTAGCGGCCGACCGCCGCCAGTTCCCGGGGGACGGTCGGGAAGGTGTCCCCGGCCCGCCCCCGGACCAGCATGACCGCGTTGCGCACCCGGGTGGCCAGCACCCACGCCTCGTCCAGGGTGGCGGCGTCGTCGGCGGAGATCAGCCCGGCCTCCCGGGCCGCCGCCAGCGCCTGCCGGGTCCGTGTGGTGCGCAGGCCGGGTTCGCGCGCCGCGTGCCGCAACTGCATCAGCTGCACGGTCCACTCCACGTCGGAGAGCCCGCCCGGGCCCAGCTTGGCGTGCAGCTTGGGGTCGGCGCCGCGCGGCAGCCGTTCGGACTCCATCCGGGCCTTCAGCCGGCGGATCTCACGGACCGCGTCCTCGTCCAGCCCGCCGGACGGGTAGCGCAGCGGGTCGATCAGCTCGATGAAGCGGCGGCCGAGGTCCTCGTCCCCGGCGACCGGCTCGGCGCGCAGCAGCGCGTGCCGCTCCCACACCAGTGACCAGCGGCGGTAGTAGGCCTCGTACGAGGTGAGGGTGCGCACCAGCGGCCCGGACTTACCCTCCGGGCGGAGATCCGCGTCGATCAGCAGGGGCGGGTCGGAGCTGGGCAGCTGGAGCAGGCGGCGCATCTCCGCGACGACCTTGGCGGCGGCCTTGGCGGCCTCGTGCTCGTCCACGCCCTCGCGCGGCTCGTGCACGAACAGCACGTCCGCGTCGGACCCGTAGCCCAGCTCGTGGCCGCCGAAGCGGCCCATGCCGATGATCGCGAACCGGGTGGGCAGCGCGTCCCCCCAGCCCTCCCGGACGACGGCGCGGAGGGTGCCCGCCAGGGTGGCGGCCGTCAGGTCGGACACGGCGGCGCCGACCAGGTCGACGAGGGCCCCCTGGTCGGCCTCGGCGGGCTGGGACTCGGTGCCGTAGGAGCCGACGATGTCGGCGGCGGCCGTGCGGAACAGCTCCCTGCGGCGGACGCCGCGGGCGGCCGTGACGCCCTGGGCGGCGTTGTCGGCGCGGCGGACCGCGGCGAAGATCTCCTGCTCCAGATGGGCTCGGGAACGCGGCCGGAGCCCCGCCCCGTCGCCGAGCAGCGCCACCGCCTCGGGGGCGCGCATCAGCAGGTCGGGGGCGAGCCGCCCGGCGGACAGCACCCGGGCCAGGTTCTCGGCCGCCGCGCCCTCGTCGCGCAGCAGCCGCAGATACCAGGGCGTCTTGCCGAGCGCGTCGGAGACGTTGCGGAAGTTGAGCAGTCCGGCGTCCGGGTCGGCCGAGTCGGCGAACCAGCCGAGGAGGACGGGCAGCAGGGTGCGCTGGATGGCCGCCTTGCGGGTGACACCGCTGGCGAGCGCCTCCAGGTGCCGCAGGGCGGCGGCCGGGTCGGCGTAGCCGAGGGCGACCAGGCGTTCGCGGGCCGCCTCCGCGCTGAGCCGGGCCTCGCCGGGAGCGAGCTGGGCGACCGCGTCGAGCAGGGGCCGGTAGAACAGCTTCTCGTGCAGCCGCCGCACCACGGAGGCGTGCCGCTTCCACTCCCGGGTCAGGCTCGCGACCGGGTCGGTGCGCAGGCCGAGGGAGCGGCCCAAGCGGCGCAGGTCGGTCTCGTCGTCGGGGACCAGGTGGGTGCGGCGCAGCCGGTGCAGCTGGATGCGGTGTTCCATGGAGCGCAGGAAGCGGTACGCGTCGTCGAGCTGGGAGGCGTCCGCGCGGCCCACGTACCCCCCGGCGGCGAGTGCCTTGAGCGCGTCGAGGGTGGTGCCGCTGCGCAGGGAGGCGTCGGTGCGGCCGTGCACCAGCTGGAGCAGCTGCACGGCGAACTCGACGTCCCGCAGGCCGCCGGGCCCCAGTTTGAGCTGGCGGTCGACCTCGGCGACGGGGATGTTCTCCACCACCCGGCGGCGCATCTTCTGCACGTCGGCGACGAAGTTCTCCCGCTCGGCCGCCTGCCACACCAGGGGCTGCAGAGCGGTCACGTACTCCTCGCCCAGGCCGAGGTCGCCGGCCACCGGGCGGGCCTTGAGCAGCGCCTGGAACTCCCAGGTCTTGGCCCAGCGCTGGTAGTAGGCGAGGTGGGAGGCGAGGGTGCGCACCAGCGGGCCGTTGCGGCCCTCGGGCCGCAGGTTGGCGTCGACGGGCCAGATGGTGCCCTCGACGGTGCTCTCCGAGCAGATCCGCATCATGTGCGAGGCGAGCCGGGTCGCGGCCCGCAGCGCCTTGTCCTCGTCGGCGCCCTCGACGGCCTCGCCGACGAAGACGACGTCGACGTCCGAGACGTAGTTCAGCTCGTGTCCCCCGCACTTGCCGAGCGCGATCACCGCGAGCCGGCACAGGGCGGCGTCCTCGGGTGCGGCGTCCCGGGCCAGCCGGAGGGCGGCGCGCAGGGTGGCGGTGGCGAGGTCGGCGAGCTCGGCGGCGGTCTCGGCGACGTCGATGGTCCCGCAGACGTCGCGCGCGGCGATGGAGAGCAGGCAGCGCCGGTAGGCGACCCGCAGGGACACCGTGTCGGTGACGTCGGCGAGACCGCTCTCGAACTCCTCGACTCCCGGGTGCAGGTCCCGGGGCTCGTAGGTGACCAGGGCCTGCCAGTCGCTGGGGTGCCGGGCCAGGTGGTCGGCGAGGGCGCCGGAGGCACCGAGCACCCCGAGCAGCCGGTCCCGCAGCGGCTTCGCCGCGATCACCGTGTCGAGGAGTTCCCGGCGGGCGGTGGGGTCCGGCTGCGCCTCCAGCAGGCGCACCAGGCCGAGCAGCGCGAGGTCGGGGTCGGCGGTGGCGCCGAGCGCGTCGAGCAGGACCGGGTCGTCGCGCAGGGCGGTCAGTTCGGGGCCGTCCAGCAGGCGCTCGGCGGCGGAGGGATCCGTGAAGCCGTGCCGCAGCAGCCGCGTGAAGATACTGCTCCTGCGCCCCGGCGCCGACGTCATCCCCGGCCTCCCTCGTGCCTCGGAAACGTGTCGTACGGCCACGAGCCTATCCGCAGGAGGGGCCCGTGGCCCGGGGCGGCGTCCCGCTCCCGCGGACCGCCGACGGCGGACTGCGGACCGCGGACGCGGTACGGCGTTTCGGTGGCGGTGGGCCCCGATTTCCGATTCGGTGAGGAGGAAACGTCCGTCCCACGCCGTTCTCCACGAAGGAGCCACGTTTCCATGGACTTCACCCTCGAAGTGATCCCGCTGCCGGTGAGCGACATCGACCGGGCCAGGGACTTCTACCGGGACAAGGTCGGCTTCCACGTCGACATCGACCAGGAGGTCATGCCCGGCATGCGCATCGTCCAGCTGACACCACCCGGCTCCGGGTGCTCGATCGCCCTGGGCGACACGCTTTGGGAGTCGACGCCCGGCCCCACCCCGGCCCCCGGTTCCTACCAGGGTCTGCAGCTCTGCGTCGCCGACATCAAGGCGGCCCACGCCGAACTGACCGCGCGGGGGCTGGAGGTCAGCGAGCCCCAGGAGTACGCCCCGGACGACGGCGCGACGTTCATGTACTTCAAGGACCCGGACGGCAACGGCTGGGCGGTCCAGGAGTACCGGCGCCGGGCGACGGAGCCGCTGCACAAGCTGCTGACGCAGCAGGCACAGGGGTAGCTCGGCCGGCCGGGCCCCCGACCCGCCCCAACCCGCCACGGTCTGCGACGGTGCGCTACGGCCGTCGGCGCACGCTGACGGACTGCCGGCGGGGCGGCTGGCGCACCGCCGCCGGGCGCTGGACGGGGTCTCCGCCGCGTACGTGACCTACTACCCGGACCTGGCGTTCCCCGGGGCGTAGGAGGCCGTCGGCCGGTTCGCGGCCTTCGCCGTCGCCCGGGGGGGGTGCGCCGGCTGGTGCTGCTCTCCGGCCGGGGCGAGGAGGGCGCCGTCGCCGCCGAGGACGCCCTCAAGGCGTCCGGCTGCGACTGGACCGTCGGGCGGACTGGTTCGCCCAGAACTTCAGCGAGGGCCGCCGGCAGGCCGATGCTGCGTCCGCGTCCGGCGTCCGGCGGACCGTGACGCGCGGCTGGAGACGACGGCGACACCACCGGCGCCACCCCTCCCGACTCCGTTCCGGCTCCGTTCCGACTCCCTCCCGACTCTCTCCGGGCGCTCACCCGGCATTTCCCTCTCGACATTTCCTGCCAACGGGTGTCAATCCACCCCAACCGGCCACCCGTCCTGGGACGGACGGTCACGTGGGATGCCCGGGACACGACTTCCGGCACAGCGCCGGGGCGTCCGGGACACGGGACCTCACGCAGGACATCCGATGAGGGGAATGCGCCGATGAGTGAGTCCGTAGACACCGGGACCGGGACAGGTACCAGGGACACCCGGGAGAAGGTCAGGGCGGAGGCCTCCGCGACGGCCGGTCAGGCCAAGCAGGCCGCCGGCCAGGTCGCGGGCACCGCGGCGGAACAGGCGCGGACCGTTGCCGGTGAAGCGCGCCGGCAGGCCGGTTCCGCCGTGCGCGACCTGCGCGGCCGGGCCGTGGAGGAGGCGGACGGGCAGGCCCGGCGGGCCGCCGGCACGCTGCGCCAGTGGGCGGGCGACCTGTCCGACCTGGCCGACCACGCCCGCCACGATTCCGCCGCCCGCGGCTTCGCCGCCGAGGCGGCCGACCGCAGCCACCGCGCCGCCGACTACCTGGAGCGGCAGGGCGTCGAGGGACTCGTCGCCGACCTCCAGGGCTTCGCGCGGCGGCGCCCCGGCGCGTTCCTCGGCGGCGCGCTGCTCGCCGGGCTCGCCGTCGGGCGGCTGGCCAAGGCGTCCGGCAGCGCGTCCCGCGCCTCCGCGCAGTCCGGGCCGGAGCCCGGCCCGGTCGGTACGGGCGCGTCCGACCCGCCCGCCCTGTCGGCGGGTCCCCCGCCGGCCGTGCCGCCGAGCGCCGGTTCCCTGCCGGCCGACGCGCCGCCCAACAGCGCGCCGATCCCTCCGCACCCGGGGGTGTGACATGACGTCAACCTCCCGCACCTACGCGCCGACCTCCGCCTCCGGGGCGACCCGGGCGCAGGTGCCGGTGGAAGCGGAGCGGCTGGAGCAGCGGGACCCGTCCGTGGGCCAGCTGCTGTCGGCCGTGACCTCGGACCTCCAGACGCTCTTCCGCAAGGAGGTCGAGCTGGCCAAGGCCGAGGTCAAGCAGGAGGCGAGCACCGCGGGCAAGGCCGCCGGGATGTACGGCGGGGCCGGATTCGCCGGGTACATGGTGCTGCTGTTCCTGTCCCTGGCAGCCGTTCTGGGGCTGTCCAACGTCATGGACGGGGGCTGGGCCGCCCTGATCGTCACCGCGGTGTGGGCCGTCGTGGCGGGCGTGCTCTTCCTGATGGGGCGGGCGCGGATGCGCACCGTCTCCCCCACGCCCGAGCAGACCGTCGAGACCATGAAGGAGAACGCGGCATGGGCACGTCACCCGACCAGGTGAGGGCCGAGATCGAGGCCACTCGCCACCAGTTGTCCACGGACGTGGACCGGCTCGCCGACCGCACGAGCCCCAAGCGCGTGGCGCGGCGCCGCAAGGCACGCGTGCGCGGCGCGATGGGCGGCCTCCGGGACCGTGTCATGGGCACCGCCTCGGACACCGCCCACGGCGTCACCGACACCGCGCACGGGGTGGCCGACTCCGCCCGGTCGGCGGCGGGTTCGGTGCAGGAGGGCACCGGCCGCGCGGCCGAGTCGGCCCGGGAGACGGCAGGCCAGGCCGGGCAGGCCGTGCAACAGGCCCCCGGCCTGGCCCGCGAGCAGACCCGCGGCAACCCCCTGGCCGCCGGCCTCGTCGCGTTCGGCGTCGGCCTGCTGGCGTCCTCGCTGGTGCCCGCCTCGACGGCCGAGCGGGAGAAGGCCGCCGAGCTGATGGAACGCGGCGGTGAGGCGCTGGAGCCGGTGAAGCAGGCCGCCGCCGAGTCCGCGCAGCACCTCAAGGAGGACGCCCGGGAGGTGACGCAGAGCGCCGCCGCCGAGGTCAAGGACACCGCGGCCCAGGCCGCCCGGACCACTCAGGACGAGGCCCGCGACCGGACCGGCGAAGTCCAGGACCAGGCACGGGAGTCGAGCGGCCACCTCAAGGACGAGGCCCGCAACCGCTCCGGCCCGTCCTGAGGAACCCCTCGGCGAGCCGGAGACACCAAGCGAGCCCTGCTCCGCGACCGTGTGCGGACCGGAGCAGGGCTCACCGGATGCGGTAGGGCCGCGATTGGCACTGGGCCACGTTCCCGGCGGCCTCACCGCCCTCCGCTCGTCGACCGTCCGGCCGTCAGCCTCCCGCCGCCCGGTGAGCGGCCCAGTGCCCCGACAGCGCGGGCCACCAGGTCGGATGTTCGTTCACGGTGGCGACCAGCGCCGGGCAGGAGTCCCTCAACGTCAGCGCGAAACCCCGCCACCCGTTGTAGCCCTTCAGCTCGGGGTTCAGCGTGTTGATCATCAGCCCGTAGTTCACCGTGTCGGCCAGCATGCGGGCCAGCACGAGGACCTGGGTCCGCACCTCTTCCTCGGCCGGGGGCTCGCCCCCTTCGAAGAAGTAGGCATGTAGCTCCGGCCGGGCCGCGATCTGCCCCTCGATGTGGTGCAGCCGCTCCATACCGTTGTAGATCGCGGTGGCCCCCGCGACGCCGTTGTTGATGACCGTCTGGCGTGTGAGCTCTCGTGTCTGCCACGCAGAGACGAGAAGAGAGGCCACGACACCGACGGACGCGATCAAGCCGAACAAGTGCACCACGTCACTTTCCCCCCAGATCGAAATCAACCGGGCACTACCCGGGCTCCGTGATCCAGTAACCCCCCTGCCAACGCCCCGGGTTGGCGCCCGATCGGCTCGTGGTGCCGGTCGGAGCGGGCGGAGTGAGGGACGAGGTGAGTGTGGTTCCTTCCGTGCTGCCGGGGGCCGAACCGCTCGCCTCCGACCAGCGAGCGCGTCCCCGCCCCCTGACCGCCCACAGAAGACTCAGGGCCATGGAGACGCCACGGGGCCGACGGTCCGCGACCGTCGGCCCCATGTGCTGAATCGTCGGGAGAACGCGCTCCCCGCCCCCTACAGCACCGGCAGGTTCTTCCGCAGCTCGAACGCCGTGACCTCGCTGCGGTACTCCTCCCACTCCTGCTTCTTGTTCCGGAGGAAGAAGTCGAAGACGTGTTCGCCGAGCGTTTCGGCGACCAGGTCGCTGCGTTCCATCAGGGTGAGGGACTCGCCGAGGTTCTGCGGGAGGGGTTCGATGCCCAGGGCGCGGCGTTCGGCGTCGGAGAGGGCCCAGACGTCGTCCTCGGCGCCGGGCGGGAGTTCGTAGCCCTCCTCGATGCCCTTGAGGCCGGCTGCGAGGAGGACGGCGTAGGCGAGGTAGGGGTTGGCGCCGGAGTCGATGGAGCGGACCTCGACGCGGGCGGAGCCGGTCTTGCCGGGCTTGTACATCGGGACGCGGACCAGGGCGGAGCGGTTGTTGTGGCCCCAGCAGATGTAGGACGGGGCCTCGCCGCCGGCGCCGGCGGTGCGTTCCGAGCCGCCCCAGATGCGCTTGTAGGAGTTGACCCACTGGTTGGTGACCGCGGAGATCTCCGCCGCGTGCCGCAGCAGGCCCGCGATGAAGGAGCGGCCGACCTTGGAGAGCTGGTACTCCGCGCCGGACTCGTAGAAGGCGTTGCGGTCGCCCTCGAAGAGGGAGAGGTGGGTGTGCATGCCCGAGCCCGGGTGTTCGGAGAACGGCTTGGGCATGAAGGTCGCCTGGACGCCCTGTTCCAGCGCCACCTGCTTCATGATCAGGCGGAACGTCATGATGTTGTCGGCGGTGGAGAGCGCGTCGGCGTAGCGCAGGTCGATCTCCTGCTGGCCCGGAGCGCCCTCGTGGTGCGAGAACTCCACCGAGATGCCCATCGACTCCAGCATGGTGATCGCCTGGCGGCGGAAGTCCATGCCGACGTTCTGCGGGGTGTGGTCGAAGTAGCCGGAGTTGTCGGCGGGGGTGGGGCGGCTGCCGTCGACGGGCTTGTCCTTCAGCAGGAAGAACTCGATCTCCGGGTGGGTGTAGAAGGTGAAGCCCAGGTCGGAGGTGTGGGCGAGGGCGCGCTTGAGGACGTAGCGCGGGTCGGCGAACGACGGGGAGCCGTCCGGCATGAGGATGTCGCAGAACATGCGCGCGGTGCCGGGGGCCTCGGCGCGCCAGGGCAGGACCTGGAAGGTCGACGGGTCCGGCTTGGCGATCATGTCCGATTCGTACACCCGGGCGAAGCCCTCGATGGCGGAGCCGTCGAAGCCGATGCCTTCGTCGAAGGCCTGCTCGAGCTCGGCCGGGGCCACGGCGACGGACTTCAGGAAGCCCAGCACGTCCGTGAACCACAGGCGTACGAAACGGATGTCCCGCTCCTCGAGGGTCCGGAGCACGAACTCCTGCTGCTTGTCCATCTTCCGCTTCCCCATCCTTGCCGGTCGGGCCGCCCGCTTCGGCTCCGTGCGCGGGAGACAGGCGGGTAACCCGAGCATCACACCACATCAGCGTTTCACGCACGTTGCCGACCTGGATCACCCGGTGGGCCCCGGGCGGAACGGCGTGCCCGCCGGGCGTACCCCTGTGGACCCATCCTGCCCCGTAGCACCGGTGTCCGTAACGGCCGCGCGCGCCGGCATCGCGCCCGCGCCCGGGGCGGTGCCGGGCACGGGCCCCGGTCGGCGGGCGACCCCTCTCTCCTCTCGCGAACCCCCGGTAGCACCCCCCAGTTAAATTGGTATTCCCGATGCAAGTTTAATGAGGGTGCAGACAGTCGAGCAGAGGAGACCCGATGCTGTCCGTGCAGTCCGCTGCCACCCTTCGCGCCACGCTTCCCGCCGTGGGCGCCGCCCTCGACGAGATCACCGAGCGGTTCTACGCCGGGATGTTCGCCGCCCGTCCCGAGCTGCTGCGGGATCTCTTCAACCGCGGCAACCAGGCCGCCGGCACCCAGCGCCAGGCCCTCGCCGGGTCCATCGCCGCCTTCGCCACGCACCTGCTGGAGCACCCCGACGAGCGTCCGGACGCCATGCTCCAGCGCATCGCGCACAAGCACGCCTCCCTCGGGATCACCCCGGACCAGTACGCCATCGTCCACGAGCACCTGTTCGCCGCCATCGCCGACGTGCTGGGCGAGGCCGTCACGCCCGAGGTCGCGGCCGCCTGGGACGAGGTCTACTGGCTGATGGCGAACGCCCTCGTCGCCATCGAGAAGCGGCTGTACGAGGAGCGCGGCGGGGCCGGCTGGCGGCCCTGGGAGGTCGTCGCGCGGGTCGCGGAGACCGCCGACGTCGTCACCTTCCGGCTGCGGCCGGCCGACGGCGGGCCGGTCCGGGACTTCCGCCCCGGACAGTACGTGTCCGTCCGGGTCGCGCTTCCCGACGGCGCGCGCCAGATACGCCAGTACAGCCTGTCAGGGGCGCCCGCCCCGGACGAGCGGCAGTTCACCGTGAAGCGGGTGCGTGACGAGGCGGCGCCCGAGGGCGAGGTCTCGGGCCACCTGTACGCGCGTGTGCGGGCCGGGGACGTCGTGGAGCTGTCCGAGCCGTACGGGGACCTGGTCCTGGACGCCGCGACGGACACGCCCCTGCTGCTGGCCTCCGCCGGGATCGGGGTGACGCCGATGACGGCGATGCTGGCCCACCTGGCCGAGACCGGGCACCGCGCCCCGGTGACCGTCGTGCACGGCGACCGCTCCCCCGCCGACCACGCCCTGCGCACCGACCACGAGGCGTACGCGGCGAAGCTGCCGGACGCGGCGGTGCACTTCTGGTACGAGCAGGACGCCCCGGCCGGGGCCGGCACCGGCTACGTCGACCTCACGCGCGTGCCGGTCGCGTCGGGCACGCGCGCGTACCTGTGCGGGCCGCTGCCGTTCATGCGGATGGTGCGCCGGCAGCTGATCGGCAAGGGGGTCGCCCCGGCGGACATCCACTACGAGGTGTTCGGGCCGGACTTGTGGCTGGCCGGGGCCGCCGCGTAGGTCCGGCGGCCCGAGCTCAGCCGGGGCTCAGGTGAACGGTCGGCCGGTCAGACGGGTTCCCGGCGGGGGTTGGGTGAGATGCCCAGCAGCAGGGGGCCCGTCGGGCCGGTGACGAGGTCGGCGACGGTGAGCGGGTCCAGGGTGGCGAAGAACGCTTCCTGGGCCCGGCGCAGCGCGCCGCGCAGTCCGCAGCCGGAGCTCAGCGGGCAGGGCGCTCCGGTCGCGACGCCCTCGCAGTCGACGACCTCGCCCTCGCCCTCGAAGGCGCGCACCAGGGCGCCGACGGAGGCCGTGCGGCCCCGTTCGGTGACGCTCAGACCGCCGCCCCGGCCCCGGCGGGCGGTGAGCAGGCCCATGTGCTGGAGTTCGGCGACGACCTTCGCGGCGTGCGTGTAGGGCACGTCCATGGCCGCCGCGACCTCGCGCGTCGTGGGGGTGGCGGAACCGGCCACGGCGAGGCGCATGAGGACCCGCAGGGCCAGGTCGGTGGAGCGCAGCAGCCGCATGCCGTCGACCCTAGATAATGTGCATCCGGCATTCAACTATTCGGACAGGGCCGGATCCCGACCGGGTCCCGACCGGGATTCGACCGGGATCCATTTGGGATCCGACCGAGATCCGTTCGGGTCCCGAACGGATCCGGGCAGCCTGCCCCCTGCAGCGGGCCGGACCCGGGGCCACGACCCCTACGCCTCGCCCTCCCGCACCATTACGATCTGCTCACCCGTTTGTCCCACAGACCCCGAAGGGCACCCCCATGGGCTCCGCCAGGAAGAGCAGCGCGGCACGCACGGCACGCATAGAGGAGATGCGCCGCGCGGAGCAGGCCCGCGCGCGTCGCGGCCGCATTCTCGTCGTCGCGGCCAGTGCGGTGGTCGTCGCCGGCCTCGTCGTCGGGGGTGTGTTCGTCGTCCGGTCGCAGTCCGACGACGGCGGCGACCCCGCGAAGGCGGACGGCAAGAACTCCGGCCGGTTCGTCACCGGCGAGGACGGCGTGCGGACCTGGGAGGGGACCCTGGACCGCAACCACGTCACCGAGGCCGTGGACTACCCGGTGCGGCCCCCGGTGGGCGGCGACCACAACCCGGTCTGGATGAACTGCAACGGCGACGTGTACGACAAGGAGATCCGGGAGACCAACGCGGTCCACTCGCTGGAGCACGGCGCGGTCTGGGTCACCTACAGCTCCGCGGCCGACGACGCCGAGGTGAAGGCGCTGGCGGCGAAGGTGAGGAAGACCCCGTACACGCTGATGAGCCCGGTCGACGACCAGAAGGACCCGATCATGCTGTCGGCGTGGGGTCACCAGCGCACCGTGACCGGGGCGGACGACCCGGATGTCGACGCCTTCTTCGAGAAGTTCGTGCAGGGCGCGCAGACGCCCGAGCCGGGTGCGGCCTGCACGGGAGGGATCGGGCAGTGAGGAAGGCCGGCCCCATCGCCGCGGCGGCGGCGCTGGCGCTCGTCGGCGCGGGCGCGCTCACCTACGCGGTCGCCGGGGACGAGGGCGCGGACGGGGTGCCGTCCGCCGGGTCCGCGGACGCCGGGTTCGCCCGCGACATGGCGGTGCACCACCAGCAGGCCGTCGAGATGTCGTACGTCGTGCGGGACCGGACGCGGGACGAGGAGGTCCGCCGGCTCGCCTACGACATCGCCCAGACCCAGGCCAACCAGCGCGGCATGATGCTGGGCTGGCTCGACCTGTGGGAGCTGCCGAAGGTGTCCGCCGACCCGCCGATGACCTGGATGGGCATGGGCGACCGGGCCGCCGACGGCGAGGACGGGGCGCTGATGCCGGGGATGGCGACCCGCGCGGAGATGGAGCGGCTCGGGAAGCTGAACGGGAAGCAGGCGGAGATCTTCTTCCTCCAGCTGATGACGGACCATCACAAGGGCGGCGTGCACATGGCTCAGGGCTGTGTCGACATGTGCGAGGTCGGCGTGGAGAAACGGCTGGCCCGGGGGATGGTGGAGGCCCAGCGCTCGGAGATCGAGCTGATGGCCGGCATGCTGCGGGAGCGGGGCGCGGCACCTCGCTGACCGGGCCGGCGGGGGAGGCGCGCGGTGGTGTGCGACGGCGCCCGTCCACCGCCGCCACTCCCACATCGCGTCGCTTTGACGATTACACTGGGGGGCGTGCCTCAACTACGCCTCGCCCTGAATCAGATCGACTCGCGTGTCGGAGACCTCACCGGCAACGCCGACACGGTGCTCCGCTGGACCCGGCACTCCGCCGAGCAGGGGGCGCACCTGGTGGCGTTCCCCGAGATGGCGCTGACCGGGTATCCCGTCGAGGATCTCGCCCTCCGGTCGTCCTTCGTCGAGGCCTCCCGCGCGGCCCTGCGTTCCCTCGCCGCGCGCCTCGCCCAGGAGGGCTTCGGCGACCTCCCGGTGATCGTCGGCTACCTCGACCGCAGCGCCGTCGCGCAGCCGAAGTACGGGCAGCCCGCCGGTGCTCCGCAGAACGCCGCCGCGGTGCTGTACCGCGGGGAGGTCGCGCTCACCTTCGCCAAGCACCACCTGCCGAACTACGGCGTCTTCGACGAGTTCCGCTACTTCGTGCCGGGCGACACCCTGCCGGTGCTGCGGCTGCACGGCGTGGACATCGCCCTCGCCATCTGCGAGGACCTGTGGCAGGACGGGGGCCGCGTGCCGGCCGCCCGCTCGGCGCGGGCCGGGCTGCTGCTCTCCGTCAACGCCTCGCCGTACGAGCGGAACAAGGACGACACCCGGCTGGAACTGGTCCGCAAGCGGGCCCAGGAGGCCGGGTGCACGACCGCCTACCTCGCGATGACGGGCGGCCAGGACGACCTCGTCTTCGACGGCGACTCGATCGTCGTGGACCGTGACGGCGAGGTGCTGGCCCGTGCGCCGCAGTTCACCGAGGGCTGTGTGGTGATCGACCTCGACCTGCCCGCGGCGGACGCGGACGCGCCGGCCGGCGTCGTCGACGACGGGCTGCGGATCGACCGGGTCGTGCTGTCCGAGGAGCCGCTGCCCGCGTACGAGCCGGTGCACACCGGGTCGCAGGCGGACCGTCTGGACGACGACGAGGAGGTGTACTCCGCGCTGGTCGTGGGCCTGCGGGCCTACGTCAGGAAGAACGGCTTCGAGTCCGTGGTGATCGGGCTGTCCGGCGGCATCGACTCGGCGCTGGTCGCGGCGATCGCCTGCGACGCGGTGGGCGCGGAGAACGTGTACGGCCTGTCGATGCCGTCGAAGTACTCCTCCGGGCACTCCCGCGACGACGCCGCGGAGCTGGCGCGGCGGACCGGGCTCAGCTACCGCACCGTGGCGATCGAGCCGATGTTCGACGCGTACATGGGGTCGCTGGAGCTGACCGGGCTGGCCGAGGAGAACCTCCAGTCGCGGCTGCGCGGGGTGGTGCTGATGGCGGTCTCCAACCAGGAGGGGCACATCGTGCTCGCGCCCGGCAACAAGTCGGAGCTGGCGGTGGGCTATTCGACGCTGTACGGCGACTCGGTGGGGGCCTACGGCCCCATCAAGGATGTGTACAAGACGTCGGTGTTCCGGCTGGCGGAGTGGCGCAACCGGGCGGCCCTGGAGCGCGGTCAGACCCCGCCGATCCCGGAGAACTCAATCTCCAAGCCGCCGAGCGCGGAACTGCGGCCCGGGCAGGTCGACACCGACTCCCTGCCGGACTACCCGGTGCTGGACGCGATCCTGGAGCTGTACGTGGACCGCGACCGGGGCGCCGACGAGATCGTCGCCGCCGGGTTCGACGCGGAGCTGGTGGCGAAGACGCTGCGCATGGTGGACCGCGCGGAGTACAAGCGCCGCCAGTACCCGCCGGGCACGAAGATCTCCCCCAAGGGCTTCGGCAAGGACCGCCGCCTGCCCCTCACCAACGGCTGGCAGGAGCAGGCGCCTCCGGCGGGCTGACCGGACCCGCCCGCTCCCCCTCCGTACGGGCCGTCGGGCCCCGGCTTGACGCGCCGGGGGCCGACGGCCCGTTCCGTTGCCGCGTCGGAGCCGGGACCGGGCGGCGGGCCGGGCGGTCGGGCGGGCGGTCGGTCGGGCGGTCGGTCGGTCGGTCGCTGAACCGGTGCGCGGTCCGCGGTCCGCACCGGCCCGCCCCCGCCGTCAGGCGACCGGCACGGTCGCCTCGGAGGAGGCCGGCGCGTCCGGTCGCGGCCCGCCGGCGGACGGGGTGGCCCGGAGCAGGACGGCGCCGACGACCAGGGCGGCCAGTGCGCACCCGGCAGCGGCCAGGAAGGCCACGTGGTAGCCGCCGGTCAGGGCTTCCGCCTCGGTCCTCCCCGCGGCGGTGAGGCCGTTCGTCCGGGCGCCGGCCAGGGCGCTCAGCAGGGTCAGGCCCATCGCTCCCCCTATCTGCTGCGTGGTGTTGAACAGCCCGGAGGCGATGCCGGACTCGGCCGGCGGAACGGCGGACATGCCGAGCCCCATGACGGCCGGCGCGGCCAGTCCGAAGCCCAGGCCCATGAGCAGACCGGCCGGGAGGAAGTCCACCGCGTAGACGCCGTCGACGCGGGCGAACGACAGCATGACGAACGCCCCGACGACGAGGGAGAGCCCCAGCAGGAGCATCGTGCGCGGGCCGAACCGGGTGATGAGCCGGGTCGACAGGCCGAGGGACACCGCCGCGATCACCAGGGCGACGGGCACGAAGCCCGAACCTGCCTGCAGCGAGCCGTACTTCAGCACCCGCTGCAGATAGAGGGTGCCGAAGAACAGCATGCCGAACATCCCGGCGATCAGCAGGAACTGGACGATGTTGGCCGCGGTCAGGCTCCGCGAGCGGAACAGCCGCAGCGGCAGCAGCGGCTGGACGGCCGTGGCCTGGCGGGCGACGAACCCGGCCAGCAGCAGGAGCGACAGCGAACCGAGCAGCAGGGTCCGGGGCGCTCCCCAGCCGGCCCGTCCGGCGTCCACGACGGTGTACACCAGGAGCATCATGCCGGTCATGACCAGCAGGGCGCCCAGGAAGTCGGTGCCCCTGCGCAGCCCCTCGCCGCGGTCGCGGGGGAGGACGCGCGCGCCGACCAGCACGAGGAGGGCGCCGATCGGTGCGTTGATGAAGAAGATCCAGTGCCAGCCGAGCAGTTCGGTGAGCACACCCCCGAGCAGCGGCCCGGCCGCTCCGCCGCCCGCGGAGGCGAAGCTGTAGGCCGCGATGGCCTGGGCCCGCCGGCGACGCTCGGTGAACGTGGTCGCGACCATGCCGAGGATGCAGGCCGAGGCGACCGCCCCGCCGATCCCCTGGAGGAAGCGCGCGGCGATCAGCTCCGTCTCGCCGGCCGCGAGACCGCACAGCACCGATGCCGCGCTGAACAGCAGGATCCCGGTGAGGAAGACGGTCTTCCGCCCGATGAGGTCACCGAGCCGTCCGGCGAGCAGGAGCAGCCCGCCGAACGGGACGACGTAGGCGTTGACCACCCAGACGAGGTTCTCGGAGGAGAACCCGAGGCCCTTCTGCACGGCGGGCAGCGCCACGTTCACGATGTTCTGGTCCAGGACGATCATCATCTGTCCGACGCAGAGCAGGATGACGGTCGGCCACGGCGATGCCTTCGCCCGCGTGGTGGACAGGGGCATGATCGAACCTCCTATGGGGCACTTTTTGTTACAGCCGCCATCTTCTGTAACCATCAGGCGCCGGGGAAGGAGGCACTTTTATGTCACGCAGTCACACGGATGTGTCCCAGGAGGTCACGGCGCAGGCGTGTCCGCTGGTCGAGGTGCTCGATCATGTGGCGGGCAAGTGGAGCATCAGCATCCTGGTGGCCGCCGCGCCCGGCCCCATCAGGTTCACCGAGCTCGAACGCTCCGTCGAAGGCATCAGCCGGCGGATGCTCACGCTGAACCTGCGCAGGCTCGAACGCGACGGGCTGCTGAAGCGGACCGTCCATCCCACCGTGCCGCCGAAGGTCGAGTACGCCCTCACGCCCATGGCGCGGGAGCTGCACGCGTACCTCACCGGGCTGGTGGACTGGGCGGAGCGGCACCGTGGTGCCATCGCCCGGGCCCGGGCCGCCTACGACTCCGCGGCCGTGGCCGGGCAGGCCGGTCCGCCCGACGCCCGGCCGTAGGTACTCGAGAGGCCCTGGGCCGGGCGGAGCTTCGACGGAGCTGCTCAGCCGCCGGAGGCGGGGGCCAGCTTCACCCGGGCGGCGATGGGCAGGTGGTCGC
>NZ_JBIWOK010000016.1:88028-157352 GCF_044767675.1 Streptomyces sp. NPDC101219 | reverse complement strand
GCGGCAGGATAGGAGACCAACGAGGCACCTGGGCTGATGAGTTGAGACTTCGAACACCTCCCTCAACGGCGCGGGTGCCTCGTGCGTTGTGCCCTGGCCGCTGTCACCCCATCGGTGGCCACTCTGAAAACGCTCACTGAACGTAGATCTAAATGTAGGGACGCGGCAAGTCGGTCGCGTAACCTGACTCCGAACGGGTTGCACCAACAGGTGTGTCAGGAAGGTCAGTCGATGGTGAAGAGGCGGGAACCCACGGCACGCCAGATGCGACTGGCGACTGAACTGCGCAGACTCCGTGAGGCTGCTGGTCTCAACTCCCGCCAAGCGGCCGCGCTGCTCGGCGTGGCCCCCGCCCAGATCACCCACATCGAGTCCGCTCTCGCGGGTGTGAGCGAGCAGCGTGTTCGTCGTCTCGCTTCTCACTATGCCTGCACCGATGAGAAGTTCATCGACGCCCTCGTGGCAATGGCCACCGACAGGACGGACGGCTGGTGGGAGGAGTACCGAGGCTTGCTGCCCACGCCCTTCCTGGATCTGTCCGAGCTGGAGCACCATGCTCGGTTCCTCCGCCACGTAGCCATTCTTTACGTGCCGGGCTTGCTCCAGACCGAGGACTACTCGCGTGCCGTCTTCTCCTCCCGTCTGCCGGAACTGACGGCCGAGGAACTGGAGTTGCGTATTCAACACCGCAGGCAACGCCAGAGACTCGCGACTTCCTATGAAGCGGTCATCCACGAGGCGGCACTCCGTATCAGGGTCGGCGACCGTGCTACCTCAAGGGCTCAACTCGTGCGTCTTCTGGAGCTGTCCGAAGCGGACTGCATCACCGTGCGCGTCATCCCCTTCGACCTGGACGGTTTCGCAAGAGCTTCCAGCACGATGACGTACGTGGGTGGCCCTCTGCCCAGACTGGACACCGTCGTCCGTGACGCCCCGCACGGCTCGGTCTTCCTGGACTCCGAGGCTCAACTCAACACTTACCGAACGAGCTTCCGTAAGGTGGAGGCCGCGTCACTCGATCCCGTCCAGTCGCGTGATTTCATCCACAGCCTGGCGAAGGAGCTCTAGGACCCATGGAGAACTGGCGGAAGTCGTCCTACTCGGGGCCGGGCGACGGCAACGAATGCGTAGAGATCGCGAACGCCCCCACCCGCATAGCCGTCCGCGACTCCAAGGCCCCCGCCCGGGCCACCCTCACCTTCTCCGTCGCTGCGTTCGCGGTGTTCGTCGAGGAGTTGAAGAGGCCGACGAGCGGATCATGACGTACACCGCTCGCGCCCCTGACAACTGACGTGAGCCGTCCTCCCGTCCGGTGAGTCTTGCCCCTCCACCAGTGCACGGAAAGAATCGCGGCATGCCCAGTGACCGTCTCATGCGCATCCACAGTGCCGAGTTCCAGGCCATGGCCGAGAGGGTCCTGCGCGTCACCGAGCTGACCTCCCGCCTGAACGTCCTGCCCTTCGATGACGAAGCGGGCAGGGCGGAACTGTTCGAGCGGATCCTCGGCAAGCCGCTGCCGCCGCGAGTCACGATCTACCCGCCCTTCTACACGGACCACGGCCTGAACATCGACCTCGCCGAGCGCGTCTTTGTCAACCAGAACTGCACGTTCCTGGACTACGCCGGAATCCGGCTCGGCGAGCGGGTGATGATCGGGCCGAAGGTCACGTTCATCACCAGCGGCCACCCGGTCGATCCCGGGGAGCGGCGGCTGTACCTCACCGGCGCACCCATCGACGTGGCGGAGAACGTGTGGATCGGTGCCGGGGCCACGATCCTGCCCGGCGTCAGCATCGGCCGGGACGCCGTGATCGCCGCCGGCGCGGTCGTGGCCGACGACGTACCGCCGGCAAGCCTGGTGACCGGTGGCAAGGCAACCGTGCACCGGACGTGGTGACGTCCGCAGCCTGACGAAGGAGCCGTAGGACCCCGTGGAGAACTGGCGGAAGTCGTCCTTCTCCGGCGGCGGCGACGGCAACAACTGCGTGGAGATCGCGAACGCCCCCACCCGCACAGCAGTCCGCGACTCCAAGGCCCCCACCCGGGCCACCCTTTCCTTCCCCGCCTCCGTCTTCGCCGTCTTCCTCGACGCGCTGAAGGAGCCGCCGCGGACGCAGTGAGGCGCCCGGGATGATGGGGAGCCCTGCCGCGAGGGCCGGCCGGGGTGACGCGGAGCCGCCCTGCCGCGAGGGCCGGCCGGGCCCGGCGCCCGCTTCGGGCCGCGTACACGCGCGTGTGCCGGGCAGCGTAGGGCTGCCCGGCACACGTGTGGTCGTTTCCAGGAGTGCCGAGGCTGTCGGTGAAGTGGACGTCCGGCGGCCTCAGCACCCTGGGTCAGCGGCGGTTTCGGTTGTCGCGGTTGTCGCGGCGGTCGTCACGGTCACGGCGGTCGTCACGACGGTCGTCACGGCGGTCGTCACGGTCGAAGCGGCCGCGCCCCCACGACTCGGTGTCGACGACGCGGCCGCGGTCGTTGCGCAGGGTGGCCGTGTCGGAGCGGTTGTCCCAGATGTGGTTGCGGCGGTCCTGGAACACCCGGGTGCGGGTGTCACGGCCGATGCCGGTGTGGACGTAGATCGAGCTACGGCCGGCGAGGCGGACGTTGTTGAAGCGGTAGCGCTGGCCCTCCTCGTTGCGCAGCGTCCATCCCCTCAGGTTGACCGCGTGGCGGGTGGTGTTGGTGATCCGAACCCACTCACCGTTCACGGAGCGGTTGTTACGGGTGTCGGGACCCGGGGCGTTGTACTGCACGTCGGTGATCTGGACGGCCGGCCGGTGCGGCCGGTGCTCGGCCGCCGAGGCCGGAGCCGTCAGGACCGCCGTCAGGGCACCGACGCTCAGCGCGGCGGCGGTGAGGCGGCGAGCGTTGACAGACGTGGACTTGGACACAGGATCCCCCTGCTCGGTGCGGGCGCAGCCTCCCGGTCCGGCGTGCCGGCGGCGGGGGCTGTGCCTGGTGCGAAGGGCGGCCGGTCGGCTGCCCACGCACACCTTGTCCACCCGCGGCCGGTCGATGAAGGAGGCGTGAAGGGTCGTTACAATCTGGCCACATCGCTGTGAATGTCACCTGTAATGTCCATTTACCGAGTCAATGCATCAGGTTGACGACCAATGGGACATTGGGGCCTTGTGGGAACTGGCCCCGAACCCGATTGCGCCACGCCACGCCACCCCGGCCCTCGCAGCGACGTCACCCGAAAGTGGGTAACAGCGCTCCGCCCCCGTTCTTGCGACGACGGCCCGCACCCCTGCGGCCCGGTGGACGCCCAGCGCCTTGCGTGAGCTCGGGGACCGGGCACCCCTGTCACACCCCACCGGTACGGTCGGATCATGTCCAACCAGTCCGCAGCGGCGTCCGGGGGGCCGCACGTCGCCGTTCTCGAAGGCGTCCTGGAGCGCATCACCTACGCCAACGAGGAGAACGGCTACACGGTCGCCCGTGTCGACACCGGCCGCGGCGCCGGTGATCTGCTCACCGTCGTCGGGGCGCTGCTGGGTGCCCAGGTGGGGGAGTCCCTGCGGATGGAGGGCCGTTGGGGGTCGCACCCGCAGTACGGCAAGCAGTTCCACGTGGAGAACTACACGACCCTCCTCCCCGCCACCGTGCAGGGCATCCGGCGTTATCTCGGCTCGGGGCTGGTCAAGGGCATCGGGCCGGTGTTCGCCGACCGGATCACGCAGCACTTCGGGCTGGACACCCTGAGGATCATCGAGGAGGAGCCGAAGCGGCTCATCGAGGTGCCGGGGCTCGGGCCGAAGCGCACCAGGAAGATCGCCGACGCCTGGGAGGAGCAGAAGGCGATCAAGGAGGTCATGCTCTTCCTCCAGACGGTCGAGGTGTCGACGTCGATCGCCGTGCGCATCTACAAGAAGTACGGCGACGCCTCCATCTCCGTGGTGAAGAACCAGCCGTACCGCCTGGCCGCCGACGTCTGGGGCATCGGCTTCCTCACCGCCGACAAGATCGCCCAGTCCGTCGGCATCCCGCACGACAGCCCGGAGCGGGTGAAGGCGGGCCTGCAGTACGCCCTGTCGCAGTCCGCCGACCAGGGCCATTGCTATCTCCCGGAGGAGAAGCTCATCGCCGACGCGGTCAAGCTGCTCCAGGTGGACACCGGCCTGGTCATCGAGTGCCTGGCCGAGCTGGCCGCCGAGCCGGAGGACGGCGAGGACCCCGGGGTGGTGCGGGAGAAGGTGCCCGGCCCGGACGGCGGCGAACCGGTGACCGCGATCTACCTCGTGCCCTTCCATCGCGCCGAACTCTCCCTCTCCGCCCAGCTGCTGCGCCTGCTCCGCACCGACGAGGACCGAATGCCGGGCTTCCGGGACGTGGACTGGGACAAGGCGCTCGGCTGGCTGAAGGGCCGCACCGGCACCGATCTCGCCCCCGAACAGGAGGCCGCCGTCAAGCTGGCGCTGACACGGAAGGTCGCCGTGCTGACGGGCGGCCCCGGCTGCGGCAAGTCCTTCACGGTCCGGTCGATCGTGGAGCTGGCCCGCGCCAAGAAGGCCAAGGTCGTGCTCGCCGCGCCCACCGGCCGGGCCGCCAAACGCCTGTCGGAGCTGACCGGCGCCGAGGCGTCCACCGTGCACCGCCTGCTGGAGCTGAAGCCGGGCGGCGACGCGGCCTACGACCGGGACCGCCCGCTGGACGCCGACCTGGTGGTCGTCGACGAGGCGTCCATGCTGGACCTGCTGCTGGCGAACAAGCTGGTCAAGGCGGTGCCGCCGGGTGCGCACCTCCTCCTCGTCGGGGATGTCGACCAGCTGCCCAGCGTCGGCGCGGGGGAGGTGCTGCGGGACCTGCTCGCGGAGGGCGGACCTGTCCCGGCCGTCCGGCTGACCCGGGTCTTCCGCCAGGCGCAGCAGTCCGGCGTGGTCACCAACGCGCACCGGATCAACGCCGGGCAGCACCCCCTCACCGACGGGCTGAAGGACTTCTTCCTCTTCGTCGAGGACGACACCGAGGAGGCCGGCCGCCTCACCGTGGACGTCGCCGCCCGCCGCATCCCGGCGCGCTTCGGCCTCGATCCGCGCCGGGACGTCCAGGTACTGGCCCCCATGCACCGCGGCCCGGCCGGCGCGGGCACGCTGAACGGCCTGCTCCAGCAGGTCGTCACCCCCGGCCGCCCCGACGTCCCGGAGAAGCGGTTCGGCGGCCGGGTCTTCCGGATCGGCGACAAGGTGACCCAGATCCGCAACAATTACGACAAGGGCAGCAACGGTGTGTTCAACGGAACCGTGGGCGTGGTCACCTCGCTCGACCCGGTCGAGCAGCGCCTGACGGTGCTGACCGACGAGGACGAGGAGGTGCCGTACGACTTCGACGAGCTGGACGAGCTGGCCCACGCCTACGCGGTGACCATCCACCGGTCCCAGGGCAGCGAGTACCCGGCGGTCGTCATCCCGGTGACCACCGGGGCCTGGATGATGCTCCAGCGCAATCTGCTGTACACGGCCGTCACCCGCGCCAAGCGGCTCGTGGTCCTCGTCGGCTCACGCAAGGCGATCGGACAGGCGGTGCGCACGGTCTCGGCGGGCCGGCGCTGCACGGCGCTCGACTTCCGCCTCTCGGGCTCCCGCGGCCCGGCCGGTCTCTGAGGCCGGAGGTCGCGGAGGTCGCGGCACCTCGACAGCCCGCCGCCGAGGTGCCTGCCGACGTCGCTCCCGGGCGTCGGCAAAGCCGACGAAACGGGCTCTGCGAGAGGCTCCGAGAGACTCTCCGCGAAAAATGATCGATCAAATGAGTCGTGAAGGTCACAGAGCACTTCCGGAAGGGGTACTCAGGAGGCAGGATGGGCAAGTTGGCGGCACTGAGTGCCGTCAATAGGCCCGATGGTCGACCCCGAGTGCACTCTCCTGGGCCAAGTGGGGGATGGTAGAGACAGTCAGGGCACCTCGAAGATGAGGCACAACGTCGGTGAGGGAAGACGTGAGCGACAACTCTGTAGTACTGCGGTACGACGGCAGCGAGTACACCTACCCGGTGATCGACAGTACTGTCGGTGACAAGGGCTTCGACATCGGAAAGCTCCGCGCCCAGACCGGACTGGTGACGCTGGACAGCGGCTACGGCAACACCGCCGCGTACAAATCCGGGATCACCTATCTGGACGGCGAGGCCGGCATCCTCCGGTACCGCGGCTACCCCATCGAGCAGCTGGCGGAGCGCTCCACCTTCCTGGAGGTCGCCTACCTGCTGATCAATGGCGAGCTGCCGACCGTCGACGAGCTCCACACGTTCCAGCACAACATCACGCAGCACACCCTGCTGCACGAGGACGTCAAGAACTTCTACAAGGGCTTCCCGCGCGACGCCCACCCGATGGCCATGCTGTCGTCGGTGGTCTCGGCGCTGTCCACGTTCTACCAGGACAGCCACAACCCCTTCGACGAGCAGCAGCGCAACCTCTCCACCATCCGCCTGCTCGCCAAGCTGCCGACGATCGCCGCCTGCGCCTACAAGAAGTCGGTCGGCCACCCGTTCGTCTTCCCGCGCAACGACCTCAACTACGTCGAGAACTTCCTGCGCATGACCTTCTCGGTCCCCGCCCAGGACTACGAGCTCGACCCGGTCGTGGTGTCCGCCCTCGACAAGCTGCTCATCCTGCACGCGGACCACGAGCAGAACTGCTCCACCTCCACCGTGCGCCTGGTGGGCTCCTCGCAGGCGAACATGTTCGCCTCGATCTCCGCGGGCATCTCCGCCCTCTGGGGCCCGCTGCACGGCGGTGCCAACCAGTCGGTGCTGGAGATGCTGGAGGGCATCCGCGACGCGGGCGGCGACGTCGACTCCTTCATCCGCAAGGTGAAGAACAAGGAGGACGGCGTCCGCCTGATGGGCTTCGGCCACCGGGTCTACAAGAACTTCGACCCGCGCGCCAAGATCATCAAGGCTGCCGCGCACGACGTCCTGTCCGCTCTCGGCAAGTCCGACGAGCTGCTGGACATCGCGCTGAAGCTGGAGGAGCACGCGCTCTCCGACGACTACTTCGTCTCCCGCAGCCTCTACCCGAACGTGGACTTCTACACCGGCCTGATCTACCGGGCCATGGGCTTCCCGAGCGAGATGTTCACGGTTCTCTTCGCCCTCGGCCGCCTGCCGGGCTGGATCGCCCAGTGGCACGAGATGATCAAGGAGCCGGGTTCCCGCATCGGCCGTCCGCGCCAGATCTACACCGGCGTGGTGGAGCGGGACTTCGTGCCGGTCGAGGAGCGCTGACCTGCGCCTCCCCGCCGCACCGCAAGCGCCGGGCCCCGTACACGTCGACCGTGTACGGGGCCCGGACCATTTCCGCTCCGTTCCGCCCTGCCTTGCCCTTGAACTGGGGTCAGGGGAGGTGACGGAAGACCCTGACCCTGCGGTCCGGCTCGGGCGCCGCCCGCTGCGTGGCCTGCGTGCCGCCGTGCAGCGCCTACGGCGCTGTGCGGGCATGGGAGAAGGCGCCCTGGCGCCAGTCCCCCCACGGGCCGACGAACCAGGGCGCCTTCCCATGTCCCGGTGCGGATTCCCCCCACGGGATCCGGCCGGGCGTCTGTGAGGACAGCGCCTGAATCGCTGTGCGAGTGCGGCGAGCGAACCCGCCGCACTCGTGCGGTGTGCGGTCTGCCGGGACAACGCACGGTCGGGAGGGCCGCTCAAAGCTCCCCGTGTACGTGCCCCGGCAACGCTCTCCGAGCTCTCCACTAGGTGCGAGCAGGGAGGTATCCCTACTACTGGGAACGTCCCCCAAGACATCCCCAGATGTCAGGAAGCGCCCCCCAAGACGCTGCCTGGCATCGCCAACTTAGACCTTCGAACCCCTTCGATGGTTACGTTCACATCACTGTGATCTGCGTCTCTTGCATATGTCCGTTAGGTGCGCAAGAGACCTGTTGGTGCTGGCGCGGCTCGAGCGTAAGGATGATGCGCGAGCCTTGTGAAGAGCTTATGTGAAAGGTCCTACCGGACTCCAGGGGTACTGCCGAGTATCCGCACTTGAGATCTCAATGGAATCCGGATCAGGCGGAACCGACCAGTTCGAAGCCCGCCTCGTCGACGGCCTCGCGCACCGCTTCCTCGTCGAGCGGGGCGGCGGAGGTGACGGTGACCTCGCCGGTGGAGGCGCTCGCCTGCACCGAGCCGACTCCGGCGATCTTCGAGATCTCGCCGGAGACGGCACCCTCGCAGTGTCCGCAGCTCATGCCGCTCACCTTGTAGACGGCGGTGACGGAACCCTGGGTGTCGGCCTGGGTGCTCATGTCGTTACTCCTCGGGGCGTACGGGGTCGTCGGGGCCCACGGGAGGACCCCGTCACTCCACCTTATACCCCCCGGGGGTACTAATCCACGACCAGGGGGCCGAGGTAGCGGTACAGGACGTTCTTCAGTTCCCGGACATACGCCTCGCGCTCGGCGCCCTCGTGGGCGAGCACGAGTTCCAGGCCGGCCTTGTACAGGCCCACGCACATCTGGGCGGTGCGGCTCACCTCGGGGGCGGGCGTGTCCGGCAGCAGCGGGGTGAGCATCGATTCCACGCGGGTGACCAGCGTGGCGTGCAGGGCGTCGTGCTCCTCGGCGATGTGGCCGGGGATGTCCGGGCCGTGCATCAGGGCGAAGAAGACGGGGTGGCGGCAGTTGAAGTCGATGAACCGGTCCACGGCCGCGCCGACCACCTGCTCCAGCGGGGTGGCCGGGTCGACGGGGGTCAGCACCTCGCCGTAGGTCTCCCGCATCTCGTGCATCAGGCGGCTGCCCAGCTCGATCGCGATCGCTTCCTTGTTCGGGAAGAACTGGTAGAGCGTCCCCGGTGAGACGCCCGCCTCGCGGGCGATGGCGTTGGTGCTGGCGGCGGTGTAGCCCGTGGTGGAGAAGACGGAGGCGGCGGCCTCGAGCAGCTGGGCGATGCGCCGCTCACCGCGCGCCTGACGGCGGCGGGGCCGCTCCTGGGGCGCCGCCTGCCCGCCCTCGGCCGGCGCCGCCTCGCCCCCGGCGGTCGTGCGCCGACCTTCGGCTGACGCCACCCCGGCCCCGGACGTCGCCCGCCCGCCCCCGGACGTCGCCCGCCCGCCCCCGGTCGCGACCTGTTCGTCCCCGGTCGCCGCCTGCCTCGTTGCGGGCGTCGGCTCCCGGTCGTGCGTCAGCGCCTCGTCGGGCTTCCCGGTCTGGTCCGGCACGCGTCATCCCCAGCTTTCGGCACGCGATTGACAAACGCGAGTGGTCACTCGCATTCTTGTGAAACGCGAGCGATCTCTCGTGTTTGCCAGTCTATGGCAACGGCACAGCCATGCCGCCTGCCCGTATGCACCGCGTGGACCGCCAGGGCCCGGGGCGCCGGGGGGTGTGGGGCACGGTTCACGGTGAAGGGGACACCGCAGGATGACCGAAGTCAACGATCCATCGCGCCTCGGAGGCTGGACCCGCATGGTCACGGTCCGCCCGAGACTCGCCCTGCTGGCAGGGCTGGTGCTCACGGTGCTCACGGTGCTCGCGGTGCTGGCCGGCAGCGGGGTCGCCGACCGCATGGGCAGCGGCGGCTGGGAGGACCCGGACGCCGAGTCCACCTACGCCACCCGCGCTCTGGAGGAGGCGTTCCCCCACTCCCAGCCCAACCTCCTGCTGCTCATCGACGCCGGGGACGCCTCGGTCGACGACCCGGCCGTCGCCGCCGAGGCCGCCCGGCTGACCGAACGCCTGGCCGGCGAGCCCGGTATCACCGGCGTCGGCTCCTACTGGCAGACCCGCTCGCCCGCGCTGCGCGCCGAGGACGGCCACGAAGCGCTGATCGCCGCCCGCATCACGGGCGACGAGACGACGATGAACGAGACGCTGGAGCGCATAGCGCCGTCCTTCCGGGGCGAGCAGGGCGCCGTGGAGGTCGGCATCGGCGGCCCGGTCGCCGTGCGGCACGAGATGCAGACGATCATCCAGGAGGATCTGCTGCGGGCCGAGCTCATCGCCCTGCCGGTCACGCTCGTGCTGCTGGTGATGGTCTTCGGCAGCGCCGTCGCCGCCCTGCTCCCGCTCGGCATCGGCATCGTCGCCATCCTCGGCACCAACGCGGTCCTGCGCGGCCTCACCGAGATCACCGACGTCTCCGTCTTCGCGATGAACCTCACCACCGCGCTCGGCCTCGGCCTGGCGATCGACTACGCCCTGTTCATCGTCCGCCGCTTCCGCGAGGAACTCTCCTCGGGCGCCGACCCCCGGACCGCCGTCGGCACCACCCTGCGCACCGCAGGGCGCACGGTGCTCTTCTCCGCCCTGACGGTCGCGGTGTCGCTCGCGGCCATGCTGCTCTTCCCGCAGTACTTCCTGCGCTCGTTCGCCTACGCGGGGATCGCCGTGGTGCTGCTGGCCGCCGCCGCGGCCCTGATCCTGCTGCCCGCCGCCCTCGTCCTCCTCGGCCACCGGGTCGACGCGTTCGACCTGCGGCGCCTGTTCCGGCGCCGGCGGGCGGCGCGGCCGAAGCGGGAGGAGGGCGCCGCCTGGGGCCGCGCGGCGACGGTGGTCATGCGCCGCGCCCCGTTCTTCGCCCTCGGCACCACGGCCGTGCTGATCCTGCTCGGGCTGCCCTTCCTGGGCGTGAAGTTCGGCACCGCCGACGACCGCCAGCTGCCCGCCACCGCCGAGTCCCACGTCGTGCAGCAGCACATCCGCGACGGCTTCCCCGGCAGCCCGGGCGGCGGACTCGACGTGCTCGCCGAGGGCCCCGCGACCGAGGCGCAGTACGCCGCCTACAAGGAACGCGTCGCCGCGCTGCCCGAGGTGGTCCGCGTCGACGGACCGCTGGTCGAGGGCGACACCGCCTACTTCACGGTGCTGCCCGAGGGCGAGGCCGTCGACGACCCCGCGCAGGACCTGGTGGGCGACCTGCGCGCCCTGGACGCTCCCTTCGACACCAAGGTCACCGGCGCGGCGGCCGTGCTGGTCGACTCCAAGGACGCCATCGCCGAGCAACTGCCCGCGGCGGCCGTGTTCATCGTCGTCGTCACGCTCCTGCTGGTGTTCCTGCTCACCGGCAGCGTGCTCATACCGGTCCAGGCGGTGGTGCTCAACGCGCTCAGCCTGACCGCCATGTTCGGCGCCGTGGTGTGGGTCTTCCAGGACGGCCACCTCTCCGGCCTGCTCGGTTTCACCACCCCCGGCAACATCGAGACGACCCTGCCCGTCCTGATGTTCTGCGTCGCCTTCGGCCTCTCCATGGACTACGGGGTGTTCCTGCTCTCCCGCATCAAGGAGGAGTACGACCGCTCCGGCGACCACGAGCGGGCCGTCCGCCACGGACTCCAGCGCACCGGCGGGCTGATCACCGCGGCGGCGGTCATCCTCGCGGTGGTGATGGTCGCGATCGGCACCTCGCGCGTGACCAACACCAAGATGCTGGGCCTGGGCATCGCCCTGGCGGTGCTGATGGACGCGATGATCGTCCGGAGCCTCCTCGTCCCCTCCGTCATGCGCCTCACCGGGAGCGCGACCTGGTGGGCGCCGGGACCGCTGCGCCGGTTCCACACCCGGTTCGGCCTGAGCGAGGGCGAGTCCGCGCCCGCGCAGGCCGGCCCCGCCACCACCGCGGGCACGACGGACGGCGGCGCGGGCGCCGGCGGGGACGGCGGACCGGGTGGCCGAACGGACGGCCACACGGACGGGGGGCCGAACGGCGGGCCGCTGCCCGCCCCCGCCCCCCAGCCGCCCGCCGGAGCAACCGGCGAGAACGACGGCGCCACCGGCGCGGACGACGGTGGCGAGGGCGGGCGCGGCGCCGACGGCGGCGACGGCGAGCACGGCGACGGGGGTGACGGCGAGCACGGCGACGGGGGTGACGGCGCCCGGGCCGGGGCCGCGCGCGACGCGGTGAGGAGCCGCGGATAGCGTTCCGCCGACAGCGCGGTGATCGCCGGAGGCGGGGCACCGGGCGCGCCCGCCGCGCCCCGGCCCCGCCCCGGCGCGGACGGAAGGCGGGCGGCCATGCGGGCGGTGGTGTTCGAGCGGTACGGGGGACCGGCCGAGGTGCGGCAGGTCCCCGACCCGGAGCCGGCCGGACACGGCGTCGTCGTGCGCGTCGAGGCCACCGGCCTGTGCCGCAGCGACTGGCACGGCTGGCAGGGCCACGACCCGGACATCGTCCTGCCCCACGTACCGGGCCACGAACTCGCCGGTGTCGTCGAGGCGGTCGGCGACCGGGTCACCGGATGGCGCCCGGGGGACCGGGTCACGGTGCCGTTCGTCTGCGCCTGCGGCAGCTGCGCCGCCTGCGCGGCGGGGGACCAGCAGGTGTGCGAGCTGCAGACCCAGCCCGGCTTCACCCACTGGGGTTCCTTCGCGGAGTACGTGGCCCTGGACCACGCCGACGTCAACCTGGTCGCCGTCCCCGAGGACATGTCGTTCGCGACGGCCGCCTCCCTGGGCTGCCGGTTCGCCACCGCCTACCGCGCGGTCGTGCAGCAGGGCCGGGTCGCGGCGGGCGAGTGGGTCGCCGTCCACGGCTGCGGCGGCGTCGGACTGTCCGCCGTGATGATCGCGGCGGCGTCCGGGGCGCGCGTCGTCGCCGTGGACGTTGCGCCGGGGGCGCTGGAGATGGCCCGGCGGTTCGGCGCGGCGGAGTGCCTCGACGCCTCGTCCGCCGACGACCCGGCCGAAGCGGTCCGCGACTTCACCGGCGGGGGCGCGCACCTCTCCCTGGATGCCCTCGGGTCCCCCGCCACCTGCGCGGCCTCCGTGAACGGCCTGCGCCGCCGGGGACGGCACGTGCAGGTGGGCCTGCTGCCCTCGGCCACCGGCACCACCCCGGTCCCCATGGCCCGTGCCATCGCCCTCGAACTGGAACTCCTCGGCAGCCACGGCATGGCCGCCCACGGCTACCCGCCGATGCTGGAACTGGTCCGCGCCGGGCGGCTGCGCCCCGACCTGCTGGTCACCCGGACGATCGGCCTGGACGACGCCCCGGCCGCCCTCGCGGCCCTGGACACGGCACCGGGCCCGGGCGTCACCGTCATCGCACCGTGGACGCAGACGCAGACGCAGACGCAGACGCAGACGCAGACGCAGACGCAGACGCAGACCCCGACCCCGACGCAGACCCCGACGCCGACGCAGACCCCGACGCCGCCCACTCCCGGTCCAGCATCGCCATGATCACCTCGTCGACCCACTCCCCGTCCCGCCACCGCGCCTCCCGCCGGACGCCCTCCACCACGAAGCCGGCCTTCTCGTACACGCGCAGCGCGCGCGGGTTGTTGCCGTAGGCCTCCAGCTGGACGCGGTGCAGCCCCAGCTGTTCGAAGCCGTGCCCGACGATGAGCCGTGTGGCCTCGGTGCCCAGTCCCCGCCCCCGGCCGCGCGGCCCGATCAGTGTGCGGAAGGTGCAGCTGCGGGCGTCCGGGTCCCACTCGTTGAGGACGACCTCGCCGACCAGCTCCCCGCCGGCGCGGTCGGTGACGGCGAGATCCAGCCGGTCCGGCTGAGCGGACCGGGAGGCGTACCAGGAGCGCACCTTGGCGGGCGTGAGGTCGGTCGACCCGTCGAAGGTGAAGCGGACCACCTCGGGGTCCTGGAGGATCTCCCACATGGTGTCCGCGTCGGCGGCGGTGAAGGGGCGCAGCACGGTGCGCTCCCCGGTGAGCGTGGGTTTCCGGGCGAAACTCATGGGCAGCACTGTGCCCCACCGCGCGGGGTGGGGCACAGCGGATTTCGGCGGCGGTCAGCCTCTGCGGCCCCGGTCAGCCCCTGCGGCCCGAGTCAGCCTCTGCGGCCCCGGTTGCCGGGCCGGGAGGCAACCCAGGTGCGGACGGTGTCCGCGTACCAGTAGGGCTTCCCCGCCTCGACGTGGTCCGGCGGGGGCAGCAGGCCGTGCTTGCGGTAGGAGCGCACGGTGTCCGGCTGCACCTTGATGTGGGCCGCGATGTCCTTGTACGACCACAGCCGTCGGTCGGTCATGAATGGCACCTCCCCGCGCGCACCGCGGCGGCGGCCGAGGGGTGGCCGTCAGGGGGAGCCGGGTGCTGCGCTGGCGATCATCAAGCGTTGTGCCCGGTCAACGACGCCGACCGGGGCTGAGGTGGGGGCTGTGGTCCGGATGTGACGAAAGGTCCGCGTAGGCGGGACATGTGTGACACAACCGGTACTTCCGTGACAGGCGTGACGCAACGGCGTACGCCGTCCGGGACGGCGGGGTCAGTTGACAGCAACCTCTCACTTCCTCCTCACCGGAGAGCCGATCAGCCCTGTGACCAGGCAGTCGTTCCCGGCGCGGTGTCCTGCCGAACACGCGGGCGACGCGAAATCGTCAGTATGTCCGGACAAAACATTGACAGGGCGTCGTACCGCGGATAGAAACCCCGGAGAGCCGTGCGGTACAGCGCCCGCATCCCCCGGGCACCGATCGCCTCCGGCGCGAACGGCCCCTTCGCTTTGGCAGGAGTGAAGAGGCGTGCGAAGACTCCCCGCCCGCCAAGGCCACGCGCCGGAGGTCCCGGCTCTCCACCCCGGACCCGGGCCCCCGTGGGGCGGGGCGGCGCACGGCCGTCGCGCGCCGCACATGTGTCTACACGAGGACCGCAACGGCCGACACTGTGTCGGGAGCGCCGCCCGGCCGCACCTGCTGGGATGGAACCGTGCCCGACCGCGGCACGGCGGGCGCTCCGCCCGTCCGCCGCGGCGCACGGCACGCGAGCTGTACACCCGGCACGTCCCACCCCGACGCCGCCCCATGCGTAAGGAGTTCTCGGTCATGACGAAGATCGTCAACCACTGGATCGGCGGGAAGACCGCCGAAGGCGCCTCGGGTACCCACGGGCCGGTGACGAATCCGGCGACCGGCGAGGTCACCACGAAGGTCGCGTTCGCCTCCGTCGAGGAGGTCGACGCGGCGGTCGCCGCCGCGAAGGACGCCTACCGGTCGTGGAGCCAGTCGTCGCTGGCCACCCGGACCTCGATCCTGTTCCGGTTCCGCGCCCTGGTCGACGCGCACCGTGACGAGATCGCCGAGCTGATCACCGCCGAGCACGGCAAGGTGCACTCCGACGCCCTCGGCGAGGTCGCCCGCGGACTGGAGATCGTCGACCTGGCCTGCGGCATCAATGTGCAGCTCAAGGGCGAGCTGTCCACTCAGGTCGCCAGCCGCGTCGACGTCGCCTCCATCCGCCAGCCGCTCGGCGTGGTGGCCGGCATCACCCCGTTCAACTTCCCGGCCATGGTGCCGATGTGGATGTTCCCGCTGGCCATCGCCTGCGGCAACACCTTCGTCCTGAAGCCCTCGGAGAAGGACCCGTCGGCCGCGGTCCGGCTCGCCGAGCTGATGGCCGAGGCCGGGCTTCCCGACGGCGTCTTCAACGTCGTCCACGGTGACAAGCTCGCCGTCGACCGCCTCCTCACGCACCCCGACGTCAAGGCCGTGTCCTTCGTCGGCTCCACCCCGATCGCCCGCTACATCCACACCACCGCCTCGGCCAACGGCAAGCGCGTCCAGGCCCTCGGCGGCGCCAAGAACCACATGCTGGTGCTGCCCGACGCCGACCTCGACGCGGCGGCCGACGCGGTCGTCTCCGCGGCCTACGGCTCCGCCGGTGAGCGGTGCATGGCGATCTCCGCGGTCGTCGCCGTGGGCGCGATCGGCGACACCCTGGTCGAGAAGATCCGCGAGCGCGCCGAGAAGATCAAGATCGGCCCCGGCGACGACCCCACGTCCGAGATGGGCCCCCTCATCACCAAGGCCCACCGCGACAAGGTCGCCTCCTACGTGGAGAACGCCGCAGCCGAGGGCGCCGAGGTCGTCCTCGACGGCACCGGCCACACCGTCGACGGCTACGAGGACGGCCACTGGATCGGCATCTCGCTCCTCGACAAGGTGCCGACCTCCGCCAAGGCCTACCAGGACGAGATCTTCGGCCCGGTCCTGTGCGTCCTGCGCACCGAGACCTACGAGGAGGCCGTCGACCTCATCAACGCCTCCCCGTACGGCAACGGCACCGCCATCTTCACCCGCGACGGCGGCGCCGCCCGCCGCTTCCAGCTGGAGGTGGAGGCGGGCATGGTCGGCGTGAACGTCCCGATCCCGGTCCCCGTCGGCTACCACAGCTTCGGCGGCTGGAAGGACTCCCTCTTCGGCGACCACCACATCTACGGCAACGACGGCACGCACTTCTACACCCGCGGCAAGGTCGTCACGACCCGGTGGCCGGACCCGGCCGACGCCCCGGCCGGCGTGGACCTGGGCTTCCCCCGCAACCACTGACCGACCGTCCGGACCGGCACCCGCGGGCCGGAGCCGTGCTCACCGCACACGGCTCCGGCCCGCGGGCGTTCCGTCCGCCGTGACCGTTCCCGCGACGTGGCCCACTCCCTGCCCTCGCCCGCGGAAGACGCCACCGACATCGGATGCCGTCGGACGGGGACGAGGCCCCGGCCGTGGAGACACGTCCGCGGTGACAACCCGAGGGCCACGACCCGCCCGTGACCACATGTGGATCGGGGCCGTCGACGGCCTGCGCATCAACAACCGGGTCTACGACTTCGAGGCCGACGGCGTCAGAGCGCGTCGCGCCGGCTGACACGGGGCTCGTCCACGGCCAGGGGTGCCCCGGACCGGCCGGTCGACGGTCCGGGGCACCGCGCACCCGCGACACCGCCGGGCCCCCGCCCGCCCCGTCGCGCTCCCGCGCCGGTGTACCGCGTCCGGTGTACGCCACCCGCCGGTGTACGACCGGGGGTGGGCGCCGGGATCCCCCTGTGGGCCGCCGGAGTGCGCGGCGGCCTCCTTTATGGTTCCAGGATGGACCTCCGAAAGATCCGGCTGCGGGCCCGTGCACGAGGCGGCGGGCGCCGCCGAAGGTGGGCCGCCGCGACGGCGGCCGTCGTCGTGCTCGCCGGCGCCGGCACCTGGACCGCCGTCGCCTCGGAGGACGCACCGGCCGAGGTGGTGCGCGAGGACCGGGCCCTGACCACGGGCGACGGGGTGCGCATCGACACCTCTTACTTCACCTCCGGCCCGGAGGGCCGCCGTCCCGCCGTCCTGCTCGGGCACGGCTTCGGCGGCAGCAAGGAGGACGTGCGGCAGCAGGCCGAGGACCTCGCCCGGGACGGGTACGCGGTCCTCACCTGGTCCGCGCGCGGCTTCGGGAAGTCCACCGGGAAGATCGGGCTGAACGACCCCGAGGGCGAGGTCGCCGACGTCTCCCGGCTGCTCGACTGGCTGGCCGGCCGGCCCGAGATCCAGCTCGACAAGGACGGCGACCCGCGCGTCGGCATGGCCGGCGGCTCCTACGGCGGTGCCATCGCCCTGCTCACCGCCGGACACGACGACCGGGTCGACGCGATCGCCCCGGCCATCACCTACTTCGACCTCGCCGACGCGCTGTTCCCGAATGGCGTGTTCAAGAAGCTGTGGGCCGGCATCTTCGTCAACTCCGGCGGCGGCTGCGACCGGTTCGAGCCCGCGCTGTGCGCGATGTACGAGCGGGTCGCCGAGTCCGGTGTGCCGGACGCCGAGGCCCGCGCCCTGCTGGAGGAACGCTCGCCGTCCGCCGTCGCCGACCGCATCGGTGTGCCCGCGCTCCTCGTGCAGGGTCAGTCCGACTCGCTGTTCCCGCTCGGCCACGCCGACGCCGCCGCGCGCGCCATCCGCGCCAACGGCGCCCCGGTGGAGGTCGACTGGATCGCGGGCGGCCACGACGGCGGCGACCCCGAGACCGACCGCGTCCAGCGGCGCGTACGGGCCTGGTTCGACCGCCACCTCAAGGGCGACCGGAACACCGGCACCGGCCCCGCGTTCCGCGTCAGCCGTACCGGCGGCGTCGACTCCACCGACGGGCGGGCCACGCTCCGCGGCGCGAGCGCCGACCGGTACCCCGGCCTGAGCAGCGGACCGGAGACCGTCCGCCTCACCGGATTCCAGCAGCGCTTCGACAACCCGGCGGGGGCCAACCCACCCGCCGTGTCCGCCCTCCCGGGCCTCTCCGGCGCCGGCGGCGGCCTCTCCCAGCTGTCCTCGCTCGGCGTCGGCGTCTCGCTGGACTTCCCCGGCCAGCACGCCCGCTTCCAGTCGGAGCCCCTGAACCGCGATCTGCGCATCACCGGTTCCCCGCAGATCACCGCGCGTGTCACCTCGACCAGCGACGACGCGGTGCTGTTCGGCAAGCTCTACGACGTCGGACCCGACGGCCGGCAGCAGGTGCTGCCCTCCCAGCTCGTCACCCCGCTGCGGGTCGAGAACGCCAAGGCGGGCCAGGACGTCACGATCACGCTGCCCGCCGTCGACCACGAGGTGCGCAAGGGCCACCGCCTCCGCCTGGTCATCGCCTCGACCGACCTCGGCTACGCCTCCCCGGCCGCCCCCGCCACCCACACCGTCGGCATCGAGGGCCACCTGACGGTGCCCACCGCGCCCGCCGTGACCACCGCGGCGGCCCCGCTGCCCGCCTGGGTGTGGTGGCTGCCGCTCGCCGGAGCCGTCGCCGCCCTGGTCCTGGTCCTCACCGGCCGCCGCCGCACCACCGCCCCGGCGCCCGACCCCGAACGGGCCGGCCTGCCACTGGAGATCACCGGACTGAGCAAGCGCTACGCCCGCTCCGCCGACCGGTACGCCGTGCGGGACCTGTCCTTCCGCGTCGAACGCGGCCAGGTCCTCGGCCTGCTCGGCCCGAACGGCGCCGGCAAGACCACCACGTTGCGCATGCTGATGGGCCTGATCACACCCGACGAGGGCGAGATCCGGGTCTTCGGCCACACCGTGCGGCCCGGCGCGCCGGTGCTGTCCCGGGTCGGGGCCTTCGTGGAGGGCGCGGGCTTCCTGCCGCACCTGTCCGGGCGGGAGAACCTGGAACTGTACTGGCGGGCCACCGGCCGCCCGGCCGAGGACGCCCACCTCGACGAGGCCCTGCGCATCGCGGGTCTCGGCGACGCCCTCTCCCGCGCGGTGCGCACCTACTCCCAGGGCATGCGCCAGCGCCTCGCCATCGCGCAGGCCATGCTCGGCCTGCCCGACCTGCTGATCCTGGACGAGCCGACCAACGGCCTGGACCCGCCCCAGATCCGCGAGATGCGGGAAGTGATGATCCGCTACGCGGCCGACGGACGCACCGTGATCGTCTCCAGCCACCTCCTCGCCGAGGTCGAGCAGTCCTGCACCCACCTCGTCGTCATGGACCGGGGCCGGCTCGTCCAGGCGGGCCCGGTGCACGAGATCGTCGGCACCGGCGACACCCTGCTCGTCGGCACCGGCGCCCCCGTCGACGAGCCGCTCGCCGAGAAGGTGGCCGCACTGCCGGGCGTCGCCTCGGCCGTGCGCGCCGACGACGGGCTGCTGGTACGGCTGGACGCGGACGGCACCGCCGCCCGCCTGGTCGCCGACCTCGTACGGCTGGACGTGCCGGTGCAGTCGGTGGGCCCGCACCGCCGCCTGGAGGACGCCTTCCTCACCCTGATCGGAGGTTCCGCATGAGCACGCTCACCGAGCGGGACGAGCGCGACGGGCGGGACACGGCCCCCGGGCCCGCCACCGCCGTCGCCGACGGCTACCGCGCCGGCCACACCCTGCCGCTGCGCGTGGAACTCGTCCGGCAGGTCAAGCGCCGCCGCACGCTGGTCATGGGAGCGATCCTCGCCGCCCTGCCGTTCGTCCTGGTCGTCGCCTTCGCCATCGGCGGCGAGCCGGAGGGCCGGGACGGCCGGGTGACCCTGATGGACACGGCCACCGCGTCCGGTGCCAACTTCGCCGCCGTGAACCTGTTCGTGTCGGCCGGGTTCCTCCTCGTCATCCCCGTCGCCCTGTTCTGCGGGGACACCGTCGCCTCCGAGGCGGGCTGGTCGTCGCTGCGCTACCTGCTCGCCGCCCCCGTGCCCCGGATGCGGCTGCTGTGGTCGAAGCTGGCCGTCGGACTCGGGCTGAGCCTGGCCGCGACGGTGCTGCTGCCGGTGGTGGCCCTCGCCGTCGGCACCGCCGCCTACGGCTGGGGGCCGCTGCAGATCCCCACCGGCGGCTCCCTGGACCCCGGCACGGCCGCCCAGCGGCTCGTGGTCGTCGTGGCGTACCTGTTCGTCTCCAACCTGGTGACCGCCGGGCTCGCGTTCTGGCTGTCGACCCGCACCGACGCGCCGCTGGGCGCGGTGGGCGGCGCGGTCGGCCTGACCATCGTCGGCAACGTGCTGGACGCGGTGACGGCGCTCGGCGACTGGCGCAACTTCCTGCCCGCGCACTGGCAGTTCGCCTGGGCGGACGCCGTCCAGCCCACCCCCGAGTGGTCCGGCATGATCCAGGGCGCCTCCGTCTCCGTCACGTACGCGCTGGTGCTGTTCGCGCTGGCCTTCCGGCACTTCACCCGCAAGGACGTCGTCTCCTAGCTAGGGTCTTTCGTTCGGATCAGGCCGGATCAGGGAGCGGGGTCCGGTGATGGGGGTACCTCCCACGCCGTTCGGGCAGTGGGGAGCGTCGCAAGGCGGAGGAGGGCGGCAGGGCGGGGCCCTGCCAACCGACGACAACGCGGCGCGGCGCGGTGCCGGGGCCCGCGAGCCCGGCATGAGCCGAACGAGAGGCCCTATCCGCCCCCGGTCCGTCCGCCGAGGTCAACGGAGGGTCACCTACCGGTCTCGGCGGGCGGGTTCCGTGCCCTCTTCGAGACGCATCTGCAATCCCCCGTACCGCACGTTCCGGCCCGTTCCGCCGTCACAGTCGCAGGAAGTCGACGTCAACCGGCAGAGGGGACACGGACGATGAAGCGGCACGGGGCACGGACGGCACGGGGGTACGGCAGGCGGAGGTGGGGCGGCGCGCTGGCCGCCCTCACGGCGGCGGGCGGCCTGCTGCTCACCGGGTGCTCCGCCGGGGACGACTCCGGGCGGCGGACGACGGACTCCTCCTACGAGCGAGGGGGCGACCGCACGGCACCGCTGCCCGCGCCCGACGCCCCCCGGGGCGGCGAACGGCGGGGGGAGAGCGAGGGCGACGTCGCTCCCGAGCCGGACCCCGGCCATCTCTCCACCTTCGCCCTCGACGTCGACACCGCCTCCTACGGCTACGCCCGCCGCACCCTGGCCGACGGCCGGCTGCCCCACCCGTCGACGGTGCGGCCCGAGGAGTTCGTCAACAGTTTCCGCCAGGGCTACGAACGCCCCGACGGGGACGGCTTCTCGGTCACGGTCGACGGCGCCCGCACGCCCGAGAAGGACTGGTCCCTGGTCCGGGTCGGCCTGGCCACCCGGACCGCCGAGGACTCCGGCGACCGGCCGCCCGCCTCCCTCACCTTCGTCGTCGACGTCTCCGGTTCGATGGCCGAACCCGGCCGCCTGGACCTCGCCCGCAGCGCGCTGGCCACCATGACGGACCGGCTGCGCGACGACGACGCGGTGGCCGTCGTGACCTTCAGCGACGAGGCCGAGACCGTGCTGCCCATGACCCGTCTCGGCGGCCACCGCGGCCGGGTCCACGACGCCGTCGCCGGTCTGCGGCCCGCGCAGTCCACCAATCTGGGCGCGGGCGTCGAGACCGGCTACGCGACCGCCGTCGAGGGGCTCCGCAAGGGCGCCACCAACCGGGTCGTGCTGGTCTCCGACGCGCTCGCCAACACCGGGGAGACGGACGCCGACGCCATCCTGGAACGCATCTCCGACTCCCGCCGCGAGCACGGCATCACCCTGTTCGGTGTCGGCGTGGGCAGCGACTACGGCGACGCGCTGATGGAGCGTCTCGCGGACAAGGGTGACGGCCACACCGTCTACGTCTCCGACGAGAAGGAGGCGCGCAGGGTGTTCTGCGAGGACCTCCCGCGCAACATCGAGCTGACCGCCCGGGACGCCAAGGCCCAGGTCGCCTTCGACCCGGAGACGGTCGCCGAGTTCCGGCTCGTCGGCTACGACAACCGCCGGGTCGCCGACGAGGACTTCCGCGACGACCGGGTCGACGGCGGCGAGGTCGGCCCCGGCCACACCGTCACCGCCCTGTACGCGGTGCGCACCCGGCCCGGTGCCGAGGGCCACCTCGCCACGGCCACCGTCCGCTGGCTCGACCCCGACAGCCGGGCCCCGCACGAGGAGACCGGCGACCTGGAGGCGGACGCCCTCGGCGGCTCCGTCTGGCGCGCGGACCCCGGCCTGACCGTCACCGCGACCGCCGCCTACTTCGCGGACGCGCTGCGCTCCCGCGACGAGCGTCCCGGGGCCCTGCCGGGCGCCCCCGGCCTGGGCCGGCTCGCCGAACGCGCCGGCGACCTGGCGGCGCGGACCGAGGACGACGCCGTCCGCGACCTGGCGGAGGCGATCCGCACGGCGGACCGGCTGACCTGAGCCGGCCGCCCGGCGGACCGGCTGACCTGAGCCGGCCGCCCGGCGGTGCCCACGCGCGGTGCCCGGCCGTTGACTGATCCCTACGCCCAGGTAAGTTTACTCTGGAGTAAGTAAGACCTCAGGAGCACGGCAGCACCAGCACGACAGCCTCCAGCCGCGACCGGGAGCCGCCATGGGCGTACGCAGGGACCTGAAACGAGCCAAACGACGCACCGGCCTCACGGCCCGCGTCGGCATCGAGACCGTCGCGGACGGCCACGGCGTCGTCCGCGAGGTCCGCGCGGCGCCCCTGGCCCCGCGGCCGGCCACCGGCAGCACCGCCGACATCCCGTTCACCAACGCCGCGGAGGCGCCGGACGCCGTCGTACTGCGCCGCGAACGGCAGGGCACCTGGCACCCGGTCACGGCGGCGGCCTTCGCGCAGGAGGTCACCGCCGTGGCCAAGGGCCTGATCGCGGCCGGTCTCCGGCCGGGGGACCGGGTCGCGGTGATGTCCCGCACCCGCTACGAGTGGTCGGTCCTGGACTTCGCCGTCTGGTCCGCGGGCGGCGTCACCGTGCCCGTGTACGCCACCTCCTCCGCGGACCAGGTGGAATGGATCGTCCGCGACTCCGGCGCCCGCCACGTCGTCACCGAGACCCCGGAGAACACCGCCACCGTCACCACCGCCACGGCGGCCCACCCCGAACGCCCTCGCCTCTGGGAGATCGACGCCGGAGCCCTCGACCGGCTCAGCGCCCTCGGCCGGGACGTGCCCGACGAGGAGGTCACCGGGAGGCGCACCGCCCTCACTCCGGACAGTGTCGCGACGATCTGCTACACCTCCGGGACCACCGGCCGCCCCAAGGGCTGCGTCCTCACCCACGCCAACCTGCACGCCGAGGCCGCCAACACGGTCGAGCTGCTGCACCCCATCTTCAAGGAGGTCACCGACCAGGTCGCCTCGACGCTGCTGTTCCTCCCGCTCGCCCACATTCTCGGCCGCACGCTCCAGATCGCCTGTCTTTCGGCCCGCATCGAGGTCGGCCACTTCCCGAGCATCAAGCCGGACGAACTGCGGCCCGCCCTCATGGCGTTCCGCCCGACCTTCCTCGTCGGCGTGCCCTACCTCTTCGAGAAGATCCACGACACCGGCCGCGCCACCGCCGAGAAGATCGGCCGCGGCGCCTCCTTCGAACGCGCCCACCGCCTCGCCGTCCGCTTCGGCGCCGCGCACCTCGACCGGTTCCTCGGCCGCGGCAGGGGCCCGGGCCCCGGCCTGTACGCCGCCTGGGCGCTCTACGACCTGCTGGTCTACCGCCGCGTCCGCAAGGAACTCGGCGGCCGCCTGCGCTACGCCATCAGCGGCGGCTCCCCGCTGGAACGCGACCTCAACCTCTTCTTCTACGCCGCCGGCATTCTCATCTACGAGGGCTACGGCCTCACCGAGACCACCGCCGCCGCCACCGTCGTCCCGCCGCTCGGCCCGCGCCCCGGCACGGTCGGCCTGCCGGTGCCCGGCACCGCCGTGCGCATCGCCGACGACGGCGAGGTCCACATCAGGGGCGGCATCGTCTTCGGCTCCTACTGGAACAACCCCGATGCCAGTCGACAGGTGCTGTCCGACGGCTGGTTCACCACCGGCGACCTCGGATCCCTCGACGCCGACGGGTACCTCACCATCACCGGACGCAAGAAGGACATCCTCGTCACCACCGGGGGCAAGAACGTCTCCCCGGCCGTCCTGGAGGACCGGCTGCGCAGCCGCCCGCCCGTCGGCCAGTGCCTCGTCGTCGGTGACAACCGGCCCTTCGTCGGCGCGCTGATCACCCTGGACCCGGAGACGGTCGCCCACTGGCTGTCCGTGCGCGGGATGCCCGCCGGCACCCCCCTGTCCGAGGTGATCCGGGACCCCCGGATGCTGGCCGACGTGCAGAAGGCCGTCGACTACGCCAACGAGGCCGTCTCCCGCGCCGAGTCGATCCGCGCCTTCACGGTGGTGGAGGGCGAGTTCACCGAGGAGAACGGACTGCTGACCCCCTCCCTGAAGGTCAAACGGCAGGCGGCGCAGGAGGCGTTCGCGGCGGAGATAGACACGCTCTACGCCTGAGCCGGCGCACCGGCGCACAGGGCGTTCCGCACGCCGACCCACCACGCGGACACACGACGAGGGCGGGGCCACCGGCACTCCCGGTGACCCCGCCCTCGCCCGCGCCGCGCGGACGCGTGAACGTCCGTCTCAGCTCTCGCCGTTGGCCGACAGGATCGACACGTCCTCCAGCAGGTGGGACAGCGCGCCGTCGCGCTTGGCCTGCGTGGAGTTCTCGGTGCACTGCTGGTTCGACTCGTCCGACAGGATGTTGAGACCCTGCAGCGGAGTGGCGCCGAGCAGGGCGACGGGGACGTCGTCCACGGCGATGCACGGCTTGTTGAACGAGCCCTGGATCAGCGCCATCTGCGGGCTCATGTTGCCGTAGGTGGCAGAGTTGCCGTAGTTCTGCACCGCGGCGTTGCCGTTGGCGATGGTGGGACCGGAGTCGTCCCCGATCGCCAGCGCCTGCGGTGCCATGGCGACGCTGGTGCCCATGGCGGAGGCGGCGATCGCCGCAGCGGCAATAACCTTCTTGATCACTGGCCAAGTCCTTTCTGACGAAACCCCGTCCACCGAGGCGACCTGGTCAACTGCCCGCACCGGTAAGGGTTTCTCCCGTTCACCCCGACGGCCGACAACGGATGCGTGTTGTCGGCCCATATGAGAAATGGGCCGGGCGGGGCGGGAGTCCCCTATTTCCCAGGTCCCGGGAAAGTCATGCGGGCCAACCGGGTGAACGCCCGCAACCAAAAAGCGTGGCGCCGGTTGATGAGGCCGTAGGACTTGCGTCGCTACGACATGCGTCGCTACGAGGAAAGGAACGCGAAGTGCTCAAGAAGGCTATGGTCGCCGCGGCGGTCATCGGTATGTCGGTGGCGGCCGCTCCCACGGCGCTGGCCATCGGTGACGACTCCGGCCCCAACGTCGCCAACGGCAACGGCGCCTCCTCGGCGTTCGGCAACTCGTCGACCGAGGGTGACATGAGCCCGCAGCTCTCGCTGGTCGACGGCTCGCTGAACAAGCCGTGCCTGGGTGTCGAGGACGTCAACATCGCCTCCGCCGCCGCCGTCCCGGCGATCCAGGACGTGCCGATCCTGTCGGACGAGCTCAACCAGCAGTGCGCCGACAACTCCACCCAGACCAAGGGCGACGGCGCCCTGTCGCACATCCTGGAGGACCTGTCGGTCCTCTCGGCCAACGTCGAGGACTGACTCGTATCGCACGCGGCCCGGGCGGTTCGTTCCCGTTCACGGAGACGGACCCCCGGCCGCACGCGTTCGGCCGACCGGCACGGGTCACAAAACGCCCGCCCGGAGGTATGTCGTTGACGTGATGCGGAGCATCCGGGTGAATTCCCCGGTGTTGCCCGTTCCGTGGTTGCTTCGCGCGTCAATTCCTCGTTTGCAGGCTGCAGGTCATGGTGCGAGCCGTACAGTCGCTCGCTCGGTTTCGGCCGTCACTCGGGCATGACCGCAGAGAAGGGAAACTTCATGAAGAAGAGCGCTGCTGTCGTCGCAGGCGCACTCGTGGCCCTCGGCATGGCCTCCCCGGCCTTTGCCGACTCGGGTGCCCAGGGTGCCGCGATCGGCTCCCCCGGTGTCCTCTCCGGCAACGTGATCCAGGTCCCGGTCAACATCCCGGTCAACCTGTGCGGCAACACGATCAATACGCCCGGCGGGCTGAACCCGGCCTTCGGCAACGTGTGCGTGAACGACTGACGAAGTCCCGGTCGGCCGTCACGGCCGCGCACCACGGCCGGCCCGGTGAACAGTGATCGTTCCCGGGTCGGCCGTACCCCTTCTCCCACCATTCTTCAAGCAGGAAGACAACGACAATGCGACAGACCCTGAGTAAGGGAATGGTCGCGGCGGCCGCCGCGACGGGCATTCTGTCCCTGTGCGGCGGCACCGCCCTCGCCGAAGCGCAGGCGGAAAGCGCCGCACAGGGCTCGCCGGGCGTCGTGTCCGGCAACAGCATCCAGGCCCCGGTGCACGTCCCGGTCAACGTCTGCGGCAACACGGTCGACGTGATCGCTGCTCTGAACCCGGCGTTCGGCAACAAGTGCGCCAACGTGTCGGAACACCACACGGAACACCGCAAGGACAACGACAGGCCGGACCACGATGCTCCCGGCAACCACCACGACTCCGGCAACGGCCCGGTCGCGGACTCCGGCAACGGCCCGGACGGCGACTCCGGCAACGACGGGGACGGGCGGGGCGGTGACGAGGGGTACGGCTCCGGCGGCGGCGCCTCCGCCGACGGGCACACCGAGGGCTCGCCCGGTGTGGGCTCCGGCAACAACGTCCAGGTACCTGTCGACGTGCCGGTCAACGTCTGCGGCAACTCGGTGAACGCCGGCGGCGCGCTCAACCCCGCCTTCGGCAACTCCTGTGCCAACGAGGAGCCGTCCGGTTACGGTGAGACGCCGCCGGAGGAGCCGCCCGGCTACGGTGAGACGCCGCCGGAGGAGCCGCCCGGTTACGGTGAGACCCCGCCGGAGGAGCCCCCCGGTTACGGTGAGACGCCGCCGGAGCCCCCCGGCTACGGTGAGACCCCGCCCACCACCCCGCCTCCCACGACGCCGCCGACGACGCCGCCGCCGACGACGCCGCCTCCCACGACGCCGCCCCCCACCACGCCGCCGACGACGACGCCTCCCACGACGCCGCCGACGACGCCGCCGACGACGACGCCTCCCACCACGCCGCCGACGACCCCGCCCAGCCTGCCGGAGACCGGCAGCGAGAACATGGCCGGCGCCGCGGCCGCGAGCCTCGCGCTCATCGCGGGCGGCGCCGTCCTCTACCGTCGGTCCCGCGCGGCTTCCCGCCGCTGACCCCGACGTCACAGCCGCCCCCGTCCCCGGGCACCCGCCGCCGCGCGTGCCCGGGGACGGGGGCTCGCGCGTGTCAGCGGCTGCCCGCCCGCTCGTCGTCGACGCACCCCGCGCCCTCCGGTGACGGCGCCGCGCCCTGACGCACCACCCGCGCCCCCGGCTGCGGTTCGGCCCGGCGGCCGCCCGGCCGGCGCAGGCGCTCCAGCAGCCGTCCCGCCACGTGCCGGCCCCACAGGCCCCACATCGCCCGCCCCGGCGCCCGGTCGTCGCGCGCGTACCAGGCGAGCTCCCGCCCGCCCGGCGTCCGCCGCAGCGCGCCGAGCGGCGCGTAGTTCTCCACCACGAACGCCCGCCCCGGCACCGGCGCGCCCGCCGCCAGCGGACGGTGCGTCAGGTCCAGGTGCTGCGCCCGGACCACGTCCAGCCCGGCCGTGTCGGTGAACAGCCGGAACTGCGCCCCCGGACGCGGGTTGAAGTCGAGCAGGTGGTAGTCGCCGGTGTCCGCGCACCGGCGGAAGTCCAGGTCGAGGATGCCGCGATAGCCCAGTTCGACGGTGAGCCGCTCCGCCAGCGTCCGCACCTGCGGGTTCGGCGCCCAGCGGCCGACCGCGGTGAGCCCCGCCCCGCGCGGCCTCGAACGCAGCTTCAGCCCCGTACCGCCCGCCCGCACGCCGCCCACGCGGTCGGCGTACCCGTGGAAGAACCAGTCCCGGTCCGGGCCAGGCGGCAGGAATGCCTGCAACAGCAGCGTGCTGCCCGCCTCCTCACGCCGCGCGTACAGCTCCCGCGCCTCCCTGGCGCTGCGCACCAGCACCGTGCTGCGCAGCCCGCTGCCCGGCGGCAGCAGCCAGGGCCTGCTCCACTTCGCCACCACCGGAAGCCCCAGCCGCCAGGCCGCCGCGGCGGCCTCGTCCGCGCTGTCCGGGGTGAGCGTCAGCGGGTGCGGGACGTCGAGCGTGGCGCACAGCCGGGCCAGTCCGGCCTTGTCGGCGACCTGCTCGGGCAGCGCCCCGGACAGTTCGGGCAGCAGATAGGCCGGCGCCAGCTCCCGGCGGCCGCGGCCCACCGCGAGCGCCCCCGCGTCGTCCATCGGGATCAGCACGGCGGGCCGCGCGATCCGCGCGGCCACCCGCAGCAGGACCGCCGTCACCTCGGCCGCGCCCGACCCGGGCGGGGGAGGGGTGTGCAGCGCCGTCACGAAGCGGGACGCGCCGACCGGGCTGCGCCCGCAATCGGCGACCACGTGCACCTCCACGCCCGCCCGGCCGAGCGACCGCAATGCGCCCAGCGTTCCGTGGTGAAAGGGATTCCGGTCGATCCGCAGCAGAACGGCGGGGACACGGACATCGAGCAGGGACACGGGTTCATTCCTTCGATTCGGTCACCGGTGCGGGCGACTGCGGCACTCGAAAGCCGTAGCGGCGGTGGCGTGATGGCTTGTCATGTGACTGGGTGTCAGTACGGCGGTCGGCACGGCAGTAGAAAAGGAGGGACACAGAATCCGGCGCACGGCGTACGAAGCAGCACCGCAACGACGAACCCAAGGAGCAGGAATGGCCCCACAGCAGCGACGGTCCCGGCTGCGGCGGCGTCTGGCATGTGTCGCCGCGGCCGTGACCGCGGCGGCCACCCTGGCAGCCGGTCCCGGTTTCGCCGCCGGCGCAGGGACGGACGACGGCCCGCGCGCCCCGGGCCCCTCGGCCCCGGCCCCCGGCGCCACGGCCCCCGGCGCCACGGCGACCCCGCCGGCCGCGGCGCCCGAGGAGAGCGCCCCCGCCTTCGGCGCCTACCTCGACTACGGCCCTCGCGGCGTGACCCGCATGGCCGAGCTCAGCCAGTGGCTGGGCGGCGCCCAGCTGCGCGTCGGCCACACCTACCTGCCCGGGGACCGCTGGAGCAACATCGAGGGACGCCCCGGCTTCCTCGACGTGTGGGCGAACTGGCGGCGCGGCGCCGACGACCGGATGCTCGTCCTCAACGTGCCCATGCTGGAGCGCAACGAGGAGGGGCTCGGCGACGACGAGGTGCGCAGGCTGCTGCGGGAGGGCGCCGCCGGCCGCTACGACCATCACTTCCGCGCACTCGCCGAGCGGCTGGTCCACCTCGGCGTGCCGGACACGGTGCTGGTGCTCGGCTGGGAGATGAACGGCATCACGTACACCCACCGGTGCGGGCCGGACCCCGAGGCCTGGAAGACGTACTGGAACAGGATCGTCACCGCCATGCGTTCGGTGCCGGGCCAGGAATTCCGGTTCGATTTCACCCCGAGCCGCGGCCGGGACGCCGTCCCGTGGACCGAGTGCTATCCGGGTGACGACACCGTCGACATCATCGGAATGGACGCCTACGACCAGCCGCGCGGAATGCCGTTCGACGAACAGGTGGAGGAACCCTACGGACTGCGGCACCACGTGGAGTTCGCGAAGGAGCACGGCAAACCCATTTCCTATCCCGAATGGGGCCTTTTCCGCAACGGTGACAACACCGCGTACATGAAGGGCATGCTCGACTGGATGGACGAGCACAGACCCTTGTACAACACGCTCACCGACTACTGCCCGCACGGCGTGTGGCAGTGCGGCCACAATCCCGAGTCCTCCGCCGTCTACCGGTCCGTGCTGTCCGGCCGCGGCTCCGCCCCGGCGGCCGGCACTCCGGCGGCCGACCCTCAGCAGGCCGTGTCCGGCACCGTCCCCCCGGCACCCTTCGACTGCACGCCCCTGGACCTCGGGCAGTGGGTCGAGTACTGGATCGGCGGACGGCTGTGCCTGCGCCTCGACTGGTGGTCGCGCACCCGCTAGCCGCCCACGGCACGCGGCTGGACGGCCGTCACCGGCCCGGACGCCCGGCGGGGCGGCGGGCCCGGTCAGGGCCCGCCGCCCGCGTCGCGTCCCCGCCGGCGCAGCAGCTCCCGGCCCCGGCGCCGGGCCGCCGCGTCCGCCAGCGCCGCCGCCAGCAGCGGCGCGGTGCTCCGCCGGGCGAGAAGCAGCCGGCCGTTCACCACCGGCTCGGGCCGCCAGTGGTGCTTGTACGGCTCGTCGCCGCGCAGCAGGCTCAGCGTGGCGTGGGCACCGTCCTTGGTGTGCGTGGTGCACGCGTCGAGCAGCATCACCGCCACGTCCGCCCGCAGCTCCCGCAGCCGCGGATGCGCGCCGTACAGGTAGCCGCCCGCGACCTGCGGCGACATCAGCGTCACGTCCACGGCGACCACCTCCCCGGCCAGCCGGAACTCGGTGACCACCGCGTCCCCGGCCCGCACCATCGGGCCGACGGCGCCCGCCAGGTGGGCGCGGAAACGCGGGCGCAGGTGCTCCGGGGTGATCCGCCGGCCCGCCCACTGGAGCCGGTGCAGCTCCAGCAGCCGGGCCAGCGCCGCGTCCACCCCGTCCGGCGGGACCACGTGCCGCTGGACGCCCAGCCGGTCCAGCCTGCGGAGCTTGGCCCGCACCCGCTGCTGCGACTTCGCCGACGGCAGCCGGGCGACCAGCTCGGCCATCGGCACGGCGGGCAGCTCCAGGCACAGCGAGTCGTCCAGCCGGTGCCGGGGCCCGCGCCAGCGGGCGAGGACCCGCTCGGCGGCGGCCCCGGGGCGCACCTCCCGCAGGTCGATCAGGGCCGTGCGGGCGGCGGCGGCCAGCGCGCCGGTGAGCGCGTCCACCGCCGCTCGGCCGTGCGCGTCGTCCAGCAGCACGTCGCCGTAGTCGGAGACGGCGCCGCCCAGCGTCACCAGCGCCGGCCACGGCCGCCGCACCCGCATCAGCGGTGCCGCCGCGACGAGTTCACCGCCTGCGCGCACCAGCAGCAGCCGCAGGCCGCCCGGGCTGCCGTAGGTGTGCCACCAGGAGGACAGCCAGGCGTGGCTCTGGAACGGCGTGGCTGTCCCGCACCGCCGGTACAGCCGGCTCCAGTCCTCGCCCAGGGCGGCGAACGCGCCCGCGTCGGTGACCCGTTCGACGGTGTACGTCACAGCTGCCCGTGCACGTCCGCGGCGGGCGCCGGGGCCGGCACCGACGCCGCCGGCGCCGGTTCCGGCACCGCCCGCCGGGGCCGCGCCAGCAGCGCCAGCCCGCCCAGCAGGCCCCCGGCGCTTGCCCCGACCGCCCCGGTCACCGTCCACGGCGCCGACGACGGCTCGGTGGGCTCGGTGGCGCGGGCGAACTGCCGCAGCTCCACGCGGGTGGCCTGCTCGGCGCCCGCCGCGTGCCGGGTCAGCGCGCGCGAGACGGCGTTGGCCATGTCGGCGGCCACGTCCGGGCGGGACGAGGTCGCCGTCACCGACACCATGGGCGCGTCCGGCGAGGTCGCCGTGCGGACGTTCTCCCGCAGGGTGCGCACCGGCACGCCCGCCGACACCTGCGCGTCGCCGAGCACCGCGAGCTGGCCCGCGACCCGGCCGTACGCCTGGGCGAACCCGAGCGCGGTGCCCGGGTCGGAGTTCTCCTTCGGCACCGCCACGACATAGCTGGTAGCCGTGTAGGCGGGCGTGGCGACCAGCCCGTAGGTGGTGCCGAGCACGGCCCCGGCGAGGACACCGGCCGCGGGCAGCGACCAGGGCGGCAGGGCCCGGAGGCGGGACAGGGCGGCGGCCGGGCGGCGCCGCCCGGCGGGGTTCTCGGTCATGCGGAACTGACTCCCTCGGGTGACGGGGACGGCGACGGCGAAGGTGGGGACGCGGGCGACGGCGGTGGGGACGCGGGCGACCGCGGTGGGGGCGACGGCGGTGGGGGCGACGGCGGTGGGGGCGACGGCGGTGGGGCGGCACCCGTCAGGGCGGCCGCGTAGACGTCCGCGAGCAGGCCCGCGGTGCGGGTGACGCAGTAGTGCCGGGCGGCCCCGGGCGCCTCCCGGGACGGCGGGGCGTCCTCCCGCGCCCGGGCCAGAGCCCGCGCGAACGCCTCGGGCCCGCCGTCGACCCGGCGGGCGGACGGCGCGGCGGACGCGGGCAGGTCCTCGAGCGCCGGGCAGCAGGCGTACAGCACCGGCAGGCCGCACGCCAGAGCCTCCACGATCGCCAGCCCGAACGCCTCCTGCGGGGACGGCGAGGCGAGCACGTCCATCGCGCAGGCCAGCGACGGCAGGTCCGGTCCCGCCGTGCCGTCGGGCTCGCCGGGGCGTTCGCCGGTGAACAGGACCCGGCCCGCCACCCCGGCCTCCCGCGCCACGGCCCGCAGCGCGCTCTCCTGCCGCCCGCCGCCCGCCAGCAGCAGCCACGTGTCGGCGGGCAGCAGGGCCAGCGCGCGGATCAGGACGTCGAAGCGCTTGCCCGTCACGAGCCGGCCGACGCCCCCGACGACGAACGCCCCGTCCGGCAGCCCGAGTCGGCGCCGGGTGCGCGCGCGGCGGTCCGCGTCGAAGCGGAAGCGGTCCAGGTCCACACCGTTGGGGACGACCACGATCCGCGACGGCGGCACCCCCCAGCGTTCGAGCCGGGCGGCAACGGTGGCGGACACGGCGACGGTGGTGCGGCCCAGCCGCTCCCCGGCCAGGTACAGGGCGCGCACGCCCGGCGTGAGCGGGCGGCCCTCCATCTGCGTGTCGCCGAGGGAGTGTTCGGTGGCGACGACCGCCCGCACCCCCGCCAGCCGCGCCGCGATCCTGCCGTACAGGCAGGCCCGGTAGAGGTGGGTGTGCACGAGGTCGTAGCCGCCCGCGCGGATCAGCCGCACCAGCCGGGGCAGCGCGCCCAGGTCCCGGTTGCCGGCCATCCCCAGGTGGGTGACCCGCACCCCGTCGGCCGCCAGACCCTCGGCCACACTGCCCGGGTTCGTCAGGGTCACCACGTCGCAGTCGGCCGGCAGATGCCGCAGCAGCAGCCGCAGTTGCTGCTCGGCGCCGCCCACGCCGAGGCCGGTGATGACGTGCAGCGCCCTCACCGCACGCCCTCCACCGGACGGCGGCGCAACCGGTGCAGCCGGTACTTCAGGAACAGCCGCACGGGCGTGTCCCGCTGGCCGACGTGGACGCGGGGCAGGGCGTGCGGGCCGGTGAGCGCTCCGGGGTCGATGGCGCAGGCGTAGGCGTACCCGGCGTCCCGCACCGCGTCCACGGTGCGGCGGTCGAGGGTGCCGTACGGGTAGCAGAAGCCGTCCACGGGTGCGCCCGTCAGCCCCGACAGCAGCGCCCTGCTGCCGGCCGTCTCGGCCGCGAGCGTCGGGTCGTCGGCCCGGGTCAGGTCGATGTGGGTCAGCCCGTGCGAGCCGATCTCGACGCCCGCGGCGGCGGCCCGGCGGATGCCGTCGGCGCTCAGCAGCGGCTTGCGCGGGCCGAGCGGGTCCCAGGCGTTCGTGCTGCCGAGCCGGCCCGGCAGCACGAACAGGGTGGCGGTGCAGCCATGCGCGGTGAGGACCGGCAGGGCGCCGGTGAGGAAGTCGGCGTACCCGTCGTCGAAGGTGAGGCCCACCAGGTCGCGGCCCCCGCCCCGCGCGCGGGCGGCGAGCAGTTCGCCCACGGACACGCCCCGCAGCCCGCGCCGCCGCAGCCAGGCCAGCTGGCCGGCCAGCCGCTCCGGCGTGACGGTGACGCGGTACGGATCGTCGGAGCAGTCGCCGACGGAGTGGTACATCGCCACCCACGGCACGCCTCCCGCCGGGCGGACGGCGTGGGCGGGGCGGTCAACGGGTGCGGGTGCGGGTGCGGCCATGGCGGAACCTTCGGGTGAGGGTGAGGGGTCGAATGCGGGCCGCGCGCTGCACGAGGGCGCGGGCGGCGGAACAGACGGTGACGCAGCCCGGGTCGCCCAGGACCCGGCCGCACAGCAGGAACACGGCGGCCACGGTGACGACTCCGGCGGCGAGCGCGGGGAGGGGCGCCTCGAACCGATGGGCGGCCGGCCCGCCCGCCGCCGCGGCGGCCACCGCGGCGGCCACCGGCCGGACGAGCCGGGCCACGACCCGGCGCGTGTGCACCGGGATGCCCCGCGGCCCGAGCCCCCGCAGCAGCAGCGCCGCGGTGACGGTGATCCCGGCGGCGTTGGCGGCGGCGATCCCCGCCACCCCCCAGGGGCCCACCGCCCAGGCACCGGCCCCGGCGGTGACCGCCAGCCCCACGGCCATCGCGCCGAGCGGGTACCAGGTGGCCCGGCCCGCCGAGAAGTAGGAGCGGATCAGCGCGCCGACCAGGGTCTGCGCGAGCAGCCCGAGCGCGTACACCCGCAGTACGCCCGCCGTGGCCGCGGTGTCGCTGGCGGTGAACGCCCCGCGCTGGAAGAGCAGTCCGACGATCTGCGGGGCGCAGGCGACGACGGTGGCGGTCCCCAGCAGCACCACGGCCGCGGCCAGCGCCAGATCGCGCTCCGCCCGCGCCCGCGCCCGCTCCGTGTCCCCGTCGGCCAGCGCCCGGGCGACCACCGGGAAGGTGACCGTGACCAGCATGAGCGACCAGGTCATGGGGACCTGGGCCACCTTCTGGGCGTAGTTCAGGTGCGAGATCGCACCGGCGGGCAGCGACGAGCCGAGGAAGCGCTCCACCAGGACCTGGGACTGGCGGCACAGCGCGAACAGCAGGACCGCGAGGAGCAGTCCCAGCCCCATCGAGGGCCCGGCATCGCCCGCGACCGTCCCGGCGGCCCGCGTGACGCCCTTGCGCAACTGACGCACCAGGTCCGGCAGTTGCACCGCCACCATCAGGCAGCCGCCCACCGCCACCCCGACGGCCGCCGCCCGCACGCCCCACCGCTCGCCGAGAGCGAGCATCACCCCGATGATGCCGGTGTTGTACGCCACGTAGACGGCCGCCGGAGCGAGATAGCGGTGGTGGGCTCGCAGGGCCGCGCTGCAGTACCCGGCGAGACCGAAGCCGAGCACGCAGGTCGCGGTGAGCCGGGTGCAGTCCACGGCGAGAGCCGGGTCGGACAGGCCGGGCGCGAGCAGCGCCACGACCAGCGGGGCGGCGGCCACGAGCAGCGCGCCGACCGCGACGAAGGCCAGCGACAGACGGGGCAGTGTGACGGCGACCAGCTCGCGCACCGGGTCGTCGCCCGCGGCCCCCCGGGCCCGCCGGGCGAGCGCCAGGCTGAACGCCGGGATCAGCGCGATGGCCAGCCCGTCCTCGATCAGCAGCGTCGCCCCGAACTCCGGGACGGTCCACGCCACCAGGAAGGCGTCGGTCTCGCTCCCGGCCCCGAACAGCCGCGCCAGCGCCTGGTCCCGCACCAGCCCCAGCAACGCCCCGGCCACCGACAGCACCCCCGTCACCAGCGCGGCCCGGCCGAGGAAACCCCGGGGCAGGTTGCCGCCGGCCCGGTGGACGGGGGGTGGGGGAGGGGAGGGTGGGGGGTTCTGGGCGGGGGCGGCGGGGGCGGTGGGGTCTTCTTGCGGGAGCGGGAGCGGGGGCGAGGTGGGGGCTGGGTCTGCGCCCGTGCCTGCGGGCGTAGGGCTTTGCCGGGCTACGACCGCGCTCTGATCCGGGCCCGCGACGGCGCCCGCGGCCGGGCCCGTGACCGCACTCGCGGTCACGGCTCTGTCCGGGGCGGCGACCGCACCCCCGGCCGCAGCTCCGTGCGCAGCTACGACCGCACCCCCGGCCGCAGCTCCGTGCGCAGCTACGACCGTCCTTGCGACTGGGCCGACGACAGCGCCCGCGGCCGTAACTCCCTCCGGGCCCGCGACCGTCCTTGTGACTGCGCCTGCGGCCGCAGCTCCGTCCGAGCTCGCGACCGTCTCTGCGGCCGGGCCGGCGTCCGCGCCTGCGGCCGTAGTGCCGTCGGGGCCCGCGGTTGTCCTTGCGTCGATGTCCGCGACCGCACCCGCAGCCACACCCGAGGCCGGGCCCACGGTCGGGCCCGTACCCGCACCCGTCCCCGCACCCGGCCCGCACCCCGACGCCCCCAAGGGGCGCCCGAGGGCCGGCGTCCCGGCGGGGCCGGCCGCCGTGCCCCAGCGGGCCGTCCCCGAGGCGGCACGGGTAACGCCCCCGGGTGCGGCGGGCCGTGCCGCCACCGGCGTGCGGGGCGATGCCGGCACCGGCTTGCAGGGCGGTGTCGCCACCGGAGTACGGGGCGGTGTCGTCGTCATCGTGCTCCCGCCCCCTCGGCCGCGCCGTGCGCGGCCGGTGCCGGGCCGGGACCGGCTGGCCGCGGCACGGTGCCGCCGGCCAGCGCCCACCAGGCCGCCAGGCCCAGACACACCGCCGTCAGCACGGTCGACGGGCCCCCGATGTCCGCGTAGGAGAAGTCCGTCAGCAGCCGGACCAGCAGCCCGCACGCCACCAGACCGCAGTCCAGGCCCGGCCCGCCGTGCCGGCGCACCCGCCACACCCCCCGCACCGCGCAGCCCAGCAGGACCAGCCAGCCGCCGGCCAGCGCGATCAGCCCGATCAGCCCCTGCTCGGCGAGGACCAGCAGGTACATGTTGTGCGGGGACAGCAGCGGCTGCCTGCGGAACGCCGCGCCCGCGCCCTCCGTGTCGCTTCCCGAGGACAGCGCGAGCGAGGCGTGCGAGTCCCGGTGTTCCGGGAAGCCCTTCAACCCGACGCCCGTCAACGGCTGTTCGCGCCACATCCCGGCCGCGGCCGCCCACATGGTGTACCGGTCGGTCACCGACCGGTCCGGCGCGTCGGTGACGCGGGTGATGCTGCCGACGCGCTCCTGCAGCATCGACTGGCCCACCCCGAACCCGCCGGCCAGGACGACCGCCACCGCGGCGACCACCGCCCCCGCCGCGAGCGCCCGCCGCAGTCCCGCGAGCAGCAGCTGCACCGTGCACGCCACCGCCGTCGCGATCCACGCCCCCCGGCTGAACGACAGGGCCAGCGGCGGCAGCAGCACCAGCACGAACCCGGCGGCCACCAGCCGCTCCCGCAGCGGTGCCCGGCCCAGCGCCAGCCCGAGCGCGCACACCAGCCCCAGCGACACCACCGTCGCCATGCCCATCACGTCCTGCGCGCCGAACGTGCCCACCGCCCGCACCGGCTGCCCCTGGTAGGAGGCGCCGGTGCGGGTCACGTACTGGTGCACCCCGACCGCGCCCTGCCACACCGCCAGCCCCACCAGCGCCCACGCGGGCAGCCGGAAGTCCCGCCGGTCGCGGATCAGCAGCAGCACGGCCAGCGGCACCAGCACGAACACCTGGAGGTAGCGGCCGAGCCCCGAGAGCCCGGCGGCCGGGGACACCGCGGTGACCGCCGCCGGGGCCAGGGCCACCACCGGAAGCCCGAACACCACGGCCGCCGTACGCGGCAGGGGGCGCCGCCGGCCCCGCAGCAGCCGGACCGCGCAGTACACCACCACCAGCGCGGACAGCACGTCGGCGGGGCCCGGCCCGCCGGCGCCCGGGCCGAGTGGCAGGGCCAGGGCGACGACCACCGCCACCACGGGCAGCACCGGCGTGACGCCTTGCGCGCGCGGCACGGGCACCGGATCGGTCATGGTGGTCAGCTCCCCGTCGGCCGGACGAGTGTGGCGGCGGTGCGCAGCAGGATGCAGACGTCCTGCCACAGCGACCAGGTGTCGATGTAGGCGTTGTCGAACCGCGCCCGGTCCTCGATCGAGGTGTCCCCGCGCAGCCCGTGCACCTGCGCGAGCCCGGTGATGCCGGTGCGCATGCGGTGCCGGGCCGCGTAGCCGGGGTAGGTCTGGCTGAACTGGGCGACGAAGTACGGCCGTTCGGGGCGCGGGCCGACCAGGCTCATGTCGCCGCGCAGGACGTTCCACAGCTGGAGCAGCTCGTCGAGGGAGGTGCGGCGCAGGAAGCGGCAGAACCACGGCATCCGGTGTTCGTCCGCCACGCTCCACCGGGTCGCCGCCTCGTGCGCGTCGACCGGCCGGTGAGTGCGGAACTTCAGCAGCGTGAACGGCCGGCCGTCCCGCCCGATCCGCTCCTGCCGGAACACCACCCCCGGCCCGCCCGTGGCGCGCAGCACCGCCGCGCACACCAGCAGCAGCGGGCTGACCAGCAGCAGCAGTGCCGCGGACACCGTCACGTCCAGCGCCCGTTTGCCGGCCCCGTCCGGGCGTGCGGAGCCCGGGAACAGGCGGCGGCAGGAGAACCCGGCGAGCCGCTCCGGGCAGCCGTGCGACGGCGTGCCCGCGTCGACCTCCCGGACGGCGCAGCCCGACTCGTCCAGCGCCCGCAGCAGCGGCCCCTGCCGCAGCCGGACCGAGGGATGCACGACGAGGACCTCCCGCACCCCGTTCTGGATCAGGGCGCGTTCGACCTCCTCACCGGTGGTCAGCACGGGCAGCCCGGCGACACCGTCCGGGTCCTCCGAGACGATCCCCACCGGCCGCACCCCGCACGCCGGATGGCGCAGCAGGGCCGCGGCCACCCGCCGCGCCACCGGCGCCGGACCCACGACGAGCGCGGCGTGCGGCCGGTGCAGCAGCCGGACCCGCCACCGCCGGTGCACCAGACCGCGCCCCGCGAGGCCCGCCGAGGTCTGCGCGACGAAGCCCAGCAGCAGGGTCGGCGCGGTGAGCGCCTGATGCGGGGCGTACGCGGCGACCAGCGCCGCCAGCGCCAGCCAGACCACCGCGATCCGCCCGCACACGGCGGGCAGTTCGTCCAGCACTCCCGTCACCCGCCCGGCCCGGCGCGGGAGAAGCAGCAGGGACGCGGCCACCAGCACCGCCGAGAGCAGCGCCCCCCGCCGGTCGCCGGTCAGCGCGAGCGCGCCCAGCAGCGCGGCCGAACCGTCCGCGGCCAGCAGGGGCAGCGGCGACCGGGGCCGGGCCGGTGGTCGCCGGAGGGGGAACCGGAAACCGGCGGACGAGCCGCGCGGCGGCATCACCGAGACGGCCGGGTACCCGGTCTCCCGGGGCTGGCCTGCGGGGGTGGGGACGGTGCTTTCCGCGGTCACGAGTGGATCGGCTCCCTGCACTCGGTGGGCACGACGGACGTCACGGGCCCCGCGCCGAGGACTTCGCGGTACAGGGCCGCGACCGCCCGCGTGGTGTGCCGTACGTCGTGCGTGGACAGGACGTGCCGGTGCCCCCGCTCGCCCAGCGAGGCGCGCAGCGGCGGGTCGAGCAGCAGTGCGGTGACGGCGTCGGACAGGGCGGCCGGGTCCCGCGGCGGCACCAGGCAGTGCGGGGCGAGGTCCGGCGGCAGGCTCTCCCGGGCGCCGTCCACGTCGCTCAGCACCACCGGCCGCCCGCAGGCCATCGCCTCCAGCGGGGCGAGCGCCATGCCCTCCCAGCGCGACGGCAGGACGACCAGGTTGGCCGCCCGGTACCAGGGCACCGGGTCCGCGACCGCCCCCGCGAACAGCACCGGCTCCGACGCCAGGGCGCGCAGCCGGTCGCGGTCGGGACCGTCGCCGACCAGCACCAGCCGGGCATCCGGCACCCGCCCCCGCACCGACTCCCACGCGCGCACCAGGACGTCCTGTCCCTTCTGCGGACACAGCCGGCCCACGCACACCACCAACGGGGCCGCCGGGTCGATCCCGGGCAGCCCTGGCAGCACGGACCGGGCGGGCGGAACGGCGGCCGGGGAGCCGGGGGCCGCGGCCGGGCGGAAACGGCCGGTGTCGACGCCGTTGGGGATCACGCGCGTCAGGCCGCGGATCCCGGCCCTCGTCCCGCGCAGCCGCTCCGCCTCGCTGACGCACACGGTCCACGTCGTCCAGCGCGCCGCCCACCGTTCCCAGGCGAGCGCCAGCGCGGCGGTGGCACCGCCGACCGCCTCGAACGACCAGGCGTGCGGCTGGAACACGGTCGGGATCCGCCCCCGGACCGCGAGCCGTCCGGCGAGCCCGGCCTTGGCGCTGTGCGCGTGCACCAGGTCCGGCCGCACCTCGGCCACCAGGCGGGCCAGCCGCCGCACCTCACCGGCCAGGGACGGTCCCGGCGACCGCGTGGTCGCCCACGGCCGCACGTCGGCGCCGAGCGCGCCCAGCGTGGCCGCGAGGGCCGTCCCGGCCGGGCAGGCGACCGTGACCCGCCAGCCCGCCGCGAGCTGAGCCCGCGTCAGGTCCGTCACGACACGGGCGACGCCGCCGTCCACGGGCTGGGTCACGTGCACGACCCGTGGCCGGGGGCCGGTCGGTGGCTTATGCATGCGCGGCTTCCTCGCATACGGACGGGGCTCGGGACGGTCGGGAACGCGCCTCACTACCGGGCGTCGGCGGCGGCGCGGGGCGCGTCGGGCCCTGCCGCGTCCGGCAGGGCAACGAGCCGGACGGCCACCTGGTCACCCGCGGTCCGCGGCACCTGGCCGCGACCGAGCCTGCTCGGGTCGGGGCCGAGGCTGTCCGTATCGGACGGGACGGGCCCGACGGGAGTCCGCTTCGGCCCGGTGATGGCCGCATTCGGGTCGCCCGAACGGAGGTGGGGGCGGGTGGGTGTTCGAGTGGTGGGGTGGTGGCCGGCGGGTGCGGGGGCGGTAGGCGGTGGCGATGCGCAGGGGAGGCGGACGGTGCCGTCCGTATGCGCACGGACACGGCGCGGCAGCGGAACCGGGGGAATGCGCACAGCCGGCGTCACCCTTTCGGAGAGCGCCCCCCGGCCGTCGGCCGATGGTCCGAGCGGCGTCCGGCGTAAGTCAGGGGGCCGTCATGAGTGCGATGCGCCCGTAGGGCAGAGCGTTGGGGGCGCCGCAACTCTAGCCCTTATATGTAAAAACCCCTTCATGTGGGTGTGAGTGTGTCGGAAACCGGACATAAGTGCGGGCTGTCGGGCCGGTTGTCGTGGGCCGCGCATGGGCGACGGCAGGGAGCGCATACGGTGCGGCGGTGGGGGCCGGACGTGCGGCGCGGCGAGCAGGGTGCAGGCCGAACGGTTGAGGGCAGGGCCGGAGAGCGTCGGCCCCGGGGCCTCGGTGAGGCGCCGGACGCGGGGTGATCGGGTCCGGCGCGCAGTCGGGGTGGCGGTCGGCGAGGGAGCGCCGCAGTGAGAAGGCGTGCGGCGGTTGCGGGCGCCGTGCCGCGTCAGATCACTCCTTTGGCGGCACAACCCGGGCAGGCGTGAAGCGTTGACACAACGCCGGGTATCCGCCCGGATGTTGTGTCAACTCCCAAGGAGCACTTCTCCATGTCGCGTATTGCGAAGGGCCTTGCCCTGACCTCCGTTGCCGCCGCCGCCGTCGCCGGCACCGCCGGTGTCGCCGCCGCCGACAGTGGCGCGCAGGCCGCTGCCGCTCACTCCCCGGGCGTGCTGTCGGGCAACGTCATCCAGCTCCCGATCCACGTCCCGCTCAACGTCTGCGGCAACACCGTCAACATCCCCGGCCTGCTGAACCCGGCGTTCGGCAACACGTGCGTGAACGACTGACGCACTTCCGGCACATGAGCAACCGGCCGTCCGCCCGACGTCTCCCCCGGGCGGGCGGCCGGTTCGCGCTGCCCCGGATGGGGGTGGCCGGAGGGCGTGCCGGAGTGGGCGTCGGCACGTCGTCCCACCAGTGGTGACGAAAAAGATCAGCAGACGGGGCGCGGACCTCGGGTATTCGAACGGTTGCGGAGTGTGGTCACCCCTCCCACGGTGGGCACAAGACCCGACGCACCATCGAAAGGACCCCCCATGCGTCTGCCCGCCCGCCGTATCGCGACCACCGCGCTCAGCGCCGCGCTCGTCCTGGGTGTCACCGGACCGGCCGCCGTCGCGGCCGACGGCGACGCGACCCGGGACCGCACCCACGTGTCGTCCCAGGCGCCCGTACCGGAAGCCGACGTGCTGCTCGAGCAGGTCGGCAGCGTGGCCGGTCTCAGCGGCGTCCTCACTCCCGTCACCCAACTCCTCGACGCCGTACTGGAGTCGGACAACGGCCGGCTCACGGACGCGCAGGCGACCGAACTGAGCACCGCCGTCAAGGACGCCATCGCCCAGGCGACAGCCGCCCTCCCGGCCACCTCGCCGTCCCCGACGACGCCGGACACCACGACGCCGGACACCACGACGCCGGACACCACGTCCCCCGAAGCGGTCACTCCGGACACCACGACGCCCGAAGCCGTCACTGGGGACACCACGTCCCCCGAAGCGGTCACTCCGGACACCACGACGCCCGAGGGGGCCGCCCCGGGCACGGCCACGCCCGGTGCGACGGTGCCTGAGGCGTCGACGCTGCCCGCACCGGCGCTGCCCGCGATGCCGGCGGGCGACGCCGAAACCCCCGCCGGCAACCGGGCGAAGGCTCCGTCTGACCTCACGGCCGAGGCGCTCACCGCCCTGCAGAAGGCCGTCGATGCGGTGCTGAAGGCCGCCACCGGCGACGATGTCGCCCAGGTCGTACCCGCCGTCGTCGAAGCGGTGAACGGCCTGGTGAACGTCATCGCCGCGACCCTGGTCGGCAGCGGCCTGCCCGTCCCGAGCCTGGACGGCCTCCAGGCCCGACCCACCACGCCGGACGCGTCGAGCACGGCGCCGTCGACGACCGTGCCGCCCGTGTCCGTGCCGGCCGCCCCTTCGACGGCGGCGCCCTTCACCGTGGCGCAGCCGCCCGCCTGAATCCGCAGGGCCCGTGGGGCCGTTGTGGTGTCTCACCGTCGCGCCGGTCCCCGCCACCGGCGCGACGGCCGTTCCGTTTCCGCTGCCCGAAGGCTCCGTCCGGCGGTGTTTTCGGTGTTCGGGGTTTCCGCTTCGGCCGGGGGTCGTTAGGCAGGGCGTCAGATTGCTCCCCGGCGACCGCGTCCGAAGGATCCGAAGGACCGCGGTCACCGAAGAAAGGACCGTGATGAAGTCCCTGAAGGCCGCCGCTGTCGTTGCCGGCTCGCTCGTCGTCGCGGGCGTCGCCGCCCCCGCGTTCGCCTACGACAGCACCGCCGAGCTGACCCCCACCAGCCTCAATGGCGCCGTCAACTCCCTGACCCGGGGCCCGATCGACGTGATGCCGCTGAAGCACCAGTCCGACGCCCTGAACACCGAGAACAAGGACTCGGCGCTCAGCACGGTGAACGACGCGACCGACGCCCTCAACTCCACCGGCGGTCTCCTCGGCGGCCTGCCCCTGCCGAGCTGAACCGCCGATCCGTCCGGCCGGGGCAGGCGGCCTCCCGACACGGACGGCCCCCGCGGCGGTGACCGCGGGGGCCGTCGGACGGTTACCGCTACGCACGCACACACTCGCGGGAGGAGCACAGCATGGTCGTCAGGGGCAGTGGTCACGGTGAGGGACGGGGTGACGCCACGTCGAGACCCGGCCGGTCCGATGCCGGAGGGACCAGACGACAGGTGGCCCGGGGGCTGCTGGGCGCCGGTCTCGCGGCGGTGTTCGTCCCGGCCGTCGCCTCCTGCACTCCCGGGGCCACGGAGCACCACGCCGACAAGCATCCCGGCGACGTGCCGCACGCCGGCGGCAACGCCTCCCAGGAGGTGGCCTTCGACGAGGTCTACCGGGGCCGCCGGCTGCGCGGCGTCCGGTCGACGACCGACCGCGCGGCCGGCGGTGGCGGAGGGGAGGGCGCCTGGCGGGTCACCGTGGACGGCCGTCCGCTGCACCTGATGCGCCGCGCCGACGGCACCTACCTCACCATGGTCGACCACTACGCGTCGTACCCCACCCCGCTGGCCGCGGCCCGCGCGGCCGTCGACGAACTGGGCCCCGGCCGGCGGCTGCGCGAGCCCGGCACCGGGCACGGGCCGGGCGAAGGGGGCGACCGTGGCGTACACGCGTAAGAACGTGACCGCGCTGACCCGCTCCGAGAAACGGCGGTTCGTCGACGCGCTGCTGGCCGTGAAACGACGCGGCGAGTACGACGAGTTCGTGCGGATGCACATCGACTACTACACGGCGGACGGCGAACGCGGCCTGCGCGCCGCGCACATGACGCCGTCCTTCCTGCCCTGGCACCGCCGCTTCCTGCTGGACCTGGAGAACGCGCTTCGCCGGGTCGACGACTCGGTGACCGTGCCGTACTGGGACTGGACCCGGGACCGCAGCCCCTCCGGCCCGCCTTGGACCGACGACCTGCTCGGCGGCAACGGCCGCCGCCCGGACCGCCTCGTGACGACGGGCCCGTTCGCCTTCGCCGAGGGCAACTGGACCCTGCGGGAGAACGTCACCGACGAGAACTACCTCACCCGGGACCTGGGCCGCTCCCGCGACCCGATCGACCTGCCCACCGAGAGCGACCTGGAGGGGGCCCTGAAGGACCCGGTCTACGACGCCGCCCCCTGGGACTCGACGGCCACGAAGGGCTTCCGCAACAAGCTGGAGGGCTGGGGCAGCGGACGCGGCACCGTCTCCTGGCGCAACCACAACCGCGTGCACCGCTGGGTCGGCGGCGCCATGGTCGGCGGCGCGTCCGTCAACGACCCGGTCTTCTGGCTGCACCACGCCTTCATCGACCTCCAGTGGTCGCGCTGGCAGCAACGCCACCGCAAGCACCGCTACCTGCCGGCCAAGCCGCCGGGCCGGAACAACGCCCAGTACCGCAGGATCGTGGCCCGGCACGAGCGGATGCCTCCGTGGAACGTGACCCCGGACTCCCTGGAGAGCCACGAGCGGATCTACCGCTACGCCTGACGGACCCCGAGGCGGCCCGCGGAGCGTGACGGACATCCGTGAAGCATTCGCTACGCGTACGGACGCGTACCCAAGGGCGGAGCCCCGGCGCTCGAGGTGCCGGGGCTCCGCCCTTGGTGTGGGGGTACGGGTGTCAGTTCCCGTAGCCGTTCCCGCCATGGCCGGGGTGGCCGTGGCGGTCGACGTTGACGCAGGTGTTGCCGAAGGCCGGGTTGAGCAGACCGCCGGCGTTGACGGTGTTCCCGCACAGGTTGACCGGCACGTGGACCGGAACCTGGATGGCGTTGCCGGACAGGACGCCGGGCGAACCGACCGCCTTGCCCTGGGCGCCCGCGTCCGCCATGGCCCCACCGGCTCCGGCCAGCACCACGGCACCCGTGCCGAGAGCGACACCGGCCGCCTTCGCGATGCGCGACATCACGTTCTCCTTCTGATCGTTGAGCGCGGCGGCACAGGACGCTGCCACGCTCCCCGTTCAACGCGGGGGGACGCGGCGGGTCACGGCGTCCCGGCAGGTATCACCCTTTTTGAACAGTTGAGCCCACAGTGCCCGCCCGAACGGTCCGCCGGACCGGCGGACGCCCGGAAACCGGGAACGGCCGGCAGCCTCACGGGCGTCCCCCTCACCGGGGGCTCGACGGTCGCGCCCCCCGGGGAGGTGGAGGTGGAACGGGTGCGCACGGCGGACTTCGCCCGGTGGACCGGGCGGTTCGAGGACGAACGCGAACGCAGACGGGCCCTGGGCGACCCGGACTGGGACCTGGGCGCGACGTTGCCCCCGGCCGTCTGGGCGAGCATCCAGCGCTTCCAGGTGGGCGAGGACGGCGACGGCGGCAACCTCGTCGCCAAGGCGGCCGAGGCCGACGACCCCGACTACACGCGGGCGGTCCGCCTCTTCGTCGCCGAGGAACAGAACCACGCCCGCCTCCTGGCCCGGCTGCTGACCGCGGGCGGCCGGCCGACCCTGCCGGGCCACTGGAGCGACACGGTCTTCGTCCGGCTGCGGCGCCTGATGGGCCTGCGCATGGAACTGCTGGTCCTGATGGTCGCGGAAGTCGTCGCCCTGCGGTACTACCGCGCCCTGCGCGACGGCACCACCGACCCCCTCACCAGGGAGGTGGCCGCCCGCATCCTCGCCGACGAGGAACGCCACGTCCCCTTCCACTGCGACCGCCTGCACGCCTCCCTGACCGCCCTGCACCGCCCCCTGCGCCGCCCCGTCATGACCCTCTGGCGCCTCCTCCTGCTCACCGCCGCCCTCGTCGTCGCCACCGACCACGGCCGAGCCCTCCACCACCTTGGCCTCACCCGCCACCGCTTCGTCTCCGACGTCCGCGCGTCGTCGGGGACGGTCGTCACGGCGGTACTGGCTCCCGGCCGCGCCACGGATGCCGCCCGGGAGCAGGGTTGTACTCCCGGGCCTATTGCTGAGTGAACACCTGCCACCATCGACGCCTATGGGTTGCGCAGGGCGAGCGTGTCAGACCGGCCTTGTCGTCGGGCTGTCTCGAGAGACGGGCGCGCGGTGACCTGCTCAAGCCGTACCTCGGTCCTTCGACGCTCCGCAGTCCTTCGTCGCATTGCCGCCGTCCGCGACAATCTGCACTGCCCTCGGAGGGCGGGGAGCTGACACCTGTCGGCCGGCGGAGGGCGGCGCAGACGCCGGATCCTGCCGGTCACCTCCCGCAAGGCAGCCCGCATATCAAGGGCCTGGGCAAGCTTCGATACGTCCTCGAGTAACCCTGCGCCCTCCTCCGCACGTTCAAGCATCTCGCCGTCCGCTTTTCCGCGTAGCCGCAGGCGGGGGAAGACTGGACAGAAACGCCCTCTCAGCTGGTAGCCCATGTAGTTGCTCCTGTTCGCCCGGCGTAAGGCTTCGTTGTGAGGAGAGCACGCGTCGGCCATCGTTGATTGGCGCGGGGGGTCTGGTATCGCCCCGGCGATCGCGCGGAATCTCGGTGGAGCCGATGGGGGGCTGCGGTTATGTTGCGCCGGTGACGCTCACCGATGCCGAGATGACCGCCCTACTCGCGCCTGCCGGGCTTCGTTTCATACGCCGATGGGATGACGGCGAAGTGCGCCTTCCCGCTCTGCCGCCGGGCTACGGCCCTGCGAGTGCTCTGCCCGAGCATGGTCGGTTCGACGCACCAGCGGACGAGATCGCCGACGTGAACGCTCCGGAGATGCCCGAGAAGGTCAATACCGGCTGGTTTCGGATGGCCGCGACGTACGGGCTCTTCGACAGCGACCGGGAGTTCCTGCTCGGGGTCAACTATGCGGGGCCGGATGAGGAGCCAGCCAGCCATCACGCCTGGGCCCAGGTTCGGCTCCTGGATGACTGGGACCTGGTGGCCAGTGAAGTCGACCAGCTGCGGAGCTGGTTCGCGGCCCTGTTCACGACGCGGTTCGTACCCGAGTTCTCGGCCGTCTCCCTCGACGGCCGGACGTCGTTGACCACCACCGTGTGGGGCAACGGCACGGTCAGCTCCATCGCCATCCGGCCATCCTGATCAGAAGTGTCTTCTGTGACGTCGATCCAGAAGACATGGATGGCTGACCTCTTCGTCCCGAAGCAACTCGGGTGGGCGCTCGACCACAGGCCGGAGCCCCTTACCTGCTGCGATGGTCCGCAGATGCGTGCAGGTGTCTGCCGCTGTCTGTTGGCGCTATCACGCAGTCAGACACTCAGGGTGCTTGATCTCAGGCCACCGCTGCCAGCTCCATGGCGTTCGTAGAGCCGCTTCACTTGGTTGACCCAGAAGCCGAACTTCTCATCGGCCGATGCGCTCATGGGCAGAAGCTGGAGCTCCTTGGCCAACTGATAGAAGCCAGAGCCGGCGTCGTTGGCACCCAGGTAGTTCACCAGGGCCGAGAGCATGAGAGGCGGGTCTGAGGGGGCGATCTCCTGGTCTCGTTCCACGATCAGTCCGAGCAGATGCCCCATCGCGGCCCGCTCGTCAGCACGCTCGAAGTCGAAGGGACGGCAACCTGTTCGTCTGGCCAGAGTCACGCTGAACTCGGTGTACGAGGTGAGCTTGCCCAGCTTTGCTCGCTCGATGAGAAAGCCATGACCGGCATGTGCCAGCTCGTCCCATTCACTGTCCGCGCGGCCGTATCCAGACATCCCCGCCCCCTTGAGACACATCGATCCGTGAGCGGGAACGTACAGTGTCGGCGCAGTGCCCACAATCGCTCGATGGGCTAATCACTGCTGCTCCGGGTCACGGCGAGACACACCCCATCTTGGCACCCCGATCGAGCCTCGGAACCTGAACCGGCACTTCTACCCGATCCGCGAGCGGCTGGGCCTGGAGGTCCGGTTCCATGACCTCCGGCACACCTGCGTGACGCTGCTGCTCGGCCTCGGCGTCCCGCCTCACAGCGTCCGCGACATCGTGGGGCCCAGCGCACTGGACGTGACCATGAACATCTACGCGCACGCCGACATGACGGAGAAGCGGGCCGCTCCGGACCGGCTGGGGGGCCTGCCGGCCGTCGAGTGACGGGGCCGTTGCCGTCAGCGTTGCCGTCAGAGACACGAAACGCCCTGGAGGGAAGATCCCCTCTGGGGCGTTCTGGCTGGTGGCGGGTGGCGCCCCCGGCAGGACTCGAACCTGCGGCCAAGCGCTTAGAAGGCGCCTGCTCTATCCACTGAGCTACGGGGGCCGGTTGTGCTGGCCTGCGTCGTGGTGCCCTGGTGGGGGCGGACCGTGACGGTGCCGGGGACAAGGATAGGGCTCCCGCATCCTCGTCCCTGTCGCCTCGCCTCCGTGGCTCGATGTGGAGGTTGAGTGAAGCGGTCCTGATAATCGCAGGCAGGTACGAATCGTGCATCGATTTTGGGTGCCGTGCGCAACGGGTGTTGTGCACTCGTTATGCCTGGACCGCGCCCGTGTCCCAGTCGTCCCTTCCATCCCTTGTGTGCGATCGGCGCGCAGACATGCTCATATGCTTCAGAATTCCCCTAAAATTGGGCATTCTTCCCATGTGGTGACCTTGGACGTACGGCCTCAGCTGCTCGACGCACTCTCCGCCCTGCGCGAGCGTGTCGCCGCCGCACGCTTCCCGCTGCCCCTGACGGGCGCTCCACGCGCGCGTGCCAACCGCGACGAACTGCTCGCGCAGCTCGACGACTATCTGGTGCCCCGGCTGAGAGAGCCGCAGGCCCCGCTGCTCGCCGTCGTCGGAGGCTCCACCGGGGCGGGGAAGTCCACCCTGGTGAACTCGCTCGTGGGCCGCCGGGTCAGCGAAGCCGGGGTGCTGCGGCCGACGACACGCACACCCGTGCTCGTCTGCCATCCGGAGGATCAGCACTGGTTCAGCGGGATGCGCGTGCTGCCCGACCTCACGCGCGTGTGGGTGCCCCAGCAGGAGCCCACGGACGACCTGCTCCTCCCGGGCGAGAACCCCGCACGCGTCCTGCGCATCGAGACCGCGGAGAGCCTGCCGCCCGGCCTCGCCCTTTTGGACGCGCCCGACATCGACTCCCTCGTCACCGACAACCGGGTCCTGGCCGCCGAACTGATCTGCGCGGCCGACATCTGGATCATGGTGACGACCGCCGCCCGGTACGCCGACGCCGTGCCCTGGCACATGCTGCGCACCGCCAAAGAGTACGACGTCACCCTCGTGACCGTCCTGGACCGTGTGCCGCACCAGGTCGTGGCCGAGGTCTCACGGCAGTACGGCGCCCTGCTCACCAAGGCCGGACTCGGACATGTGCCCCGCTTCACGGTGCCCGAGCTGCCCGAGTCGGCCTGGGGCGGCGGCCTGCTGCCCGCCAGCGCGGTGGCGTCGCTGCGGACCTGGCTCGTCCACCAGGCGCAGGACCCGGCCGCCCGGAGCCAGGTCCTGGCCCGCACCGCCCACGGCATCCTCGACTCCCTCTCCTCCCGGATGCCCGAGCTGGCCGGCGCCGCCGCCGCCCAGTACGCCGCCGCTCTGCGGCTCACCGCCGCCGTCGAGAGCGCGTACGACAGGGAGCACGCGCGGGTGCGCGGGCGGCTCCAGGCCGGGGCCGTCCTCGCCGGGGACGCGCTCAAGCGGTGGCGTGCCTTCCCCCTCGACTGCACGGCGGGCGAGCTCCTCGACACCCTCGTGGAGAGCCTCAGCGCGCTGCTGCTCTGCGCGATCACCGCCGCCGACGAGCGCGTCGACGACGCCTGGCGGCGGGAACCGGCGGCCGACGCTCCGGAACTCGGCGGGCGCGACGGCCAGGCCGAGAGTCCCGAGCACCGGATCGGGCTCGCCGTGCGGCGGTGGCGGCGCGAGCTCGAGGAGTACGCCGAGGAGGAGGTGCGCGAGCTCGACCGCAACCTCGCCCCCGAACCCGAGACGGTCGCCGCCCTGGTGGCCACGGTGCTGCTGGGCGGCCGGCGGACCCGGACGGCGGGCGAGCGGCTCGCCGAGTGGATCGGCGCGCACGGCGCGCTGCGGCTGCGCGATCGCGGCGGGCGGCTGCTCCTGGAGCACATGGACCGGATCATGCACACCGAGCGCGAGCGCCGCCTCGCCCCGCTCGACGGACTCGACGTGCACCCGGAACCGCAGGCCGAACTCATCGCCGCGTTGTCCGTACTGCAGAAGGAGAGGTGCCCGGTGACCGCCGTCACTGACCAGGACCACACCGAGCACCCCGAGCATTCCGAGGACGCACAGCGTCCCGAGCCCTCCGACCGCGCGGAGAACGCGGACGAGGGGTCCCGCCGGCCCGACACGACGGACGGCGCCGGCGGCTCCGACGACCCCAGGGGCGGGAAGGGCCGCAAGGGCGGCAAGGGCACGACGGAGGACGCGGTACGGGGGGACGAGGCCACGCAGCCCGCGAGCAGCGGCGACGGCGCCGGCAGCGGGGACGCCGACGGTTCCCGGCGCGCCGAGCGGACCGGACGGCTGGCCCGCTTCGGGCGGTTCGGGCGGTCGGGGCCTGCGGACGAACGGGCTGACGGCGACGACGGACGCCGGGCGAAGAAGAAGGGCCAGGACGGCCCCGACGCGACGGACGACGAGCCCGCGCGTGCGGCCGTCGGCGAGCGGGACGACGCCGCCCAGGGGCCCTGGGACGACGGACTGATCGCGCGGCGGGTGAACGCGGCCGTCGCCGGGACCGAGCAGCGTCCGGCGCCGGAGACGAGGGCGCCCGCGTCCCAGACCGTCACCCCCCTGACGTACGACCCGCCCCTGCGGTCACGCCTGGAGGCGCTGCGCGAACTGGTGGGCCTGTCCCGCACCCGGCTCGACAGCGGGACCCTCGCCGAGGCGGGCCGTGTCCTCGACGAGGCCACCGCGCGGCACCGCCTCTCCGGGCAGCACACCGTCGTCGCGATCGCGGGAGCCACCGGCAGCGGCAAGTCGCAGTTGTTCAACACCCTCGCCGGGGTGACCATCTCGGAGACCGGCGTGCGGCGCCCCACCACCGCCGCACCCATCGCGTGCAGCTGGAGCGACGGCGCGGCCGGCCTCATCGAACGCCTCGGCATTCCGCCCCGGCTGCGCCGCCGCCCGTCGCAGGCCATGGCGGACGCGGACGACCAGCTGCGCGGGCTGGTCCTGGTGGACCTCCCCGACCACGATTCGGCGGCCGTACGGCACCGGGAACAGGTCGACCGCGTGCTGTCGCTGGTCGACGCCGTCATCTGGGTCGTGGACCCGGAGAAGTACGCCGACGCCATGCTGCACGAGCGGTACCTGCGGCCGATGGCGGCCCACGCGGAGGTCATGTTCGTCGTCCTCAACCAGGTCGACCGGCTGCCCGGCGAGGCCGCCGAGCAGGTCCTGGACGATCTGCGGCGGCTCCTCGACGAGGACGGCATCGCCCTGGGGGAGTACGACGAACCCGGCACGACCGTGCTGGCGCTCTCCGCGCTCACCGGGGAAGGCGTCGGCGAACTGCGCGAGGCGCTCGGCCAGTTCGTGTCCGAACGCGGAGCGGCGGGCCGCCGGATCGCCGCCGACGTGGACATCGCGGCGGCCCGCCTGTGGCCCGTCTACGCCACACGCAAGCGCTGCGGGCTGAGCGAGGAGGCCCGGGACGAGTTCTCCGCCCGGCTCGCGGACGCCGTGGGCGCCACCGCGGCGGGCGAGGCGGCCGAACGCGCCTGGCTGCGCAACGCCAACCGCGCGTGCGGCACGCCCTGGCTGCGGCTGTGGCGCTGGTACAACGACCGCGGCGAGCCGCCCACGGGCCGCCACTCCCTGCGCACGCAGCAGCCCGACGAGGAGGCCACGGCCCGCCAGCGTGTGGAGCAGGCGGTCCGGACCGTGGCCGAGCGCGCCTCGGCCGGACTGCCGGTGCCCTGGGCGCAGGCGGTGCGCGAGGCCGCGGTACGGGGTGCGCAGGGGCTGCCCGAGGCGCTGGACGAACTGGCGGCCCGGGCCGGCCTGCCCCCGGGGAAGCCGCCCCGGCCCGGGTGGTGGCCGGCGGCCGTGCTGGCCCAGGCATCCATGACGGTGCTTCAGTTCCTGGGCGGGCTGTGGCTGCTGGGCCAGATCATCGGGTTCATGTCGCCGAACCTGGGGGTGCCGGTGCTGCTGATGCTGATCGGCATCATCGGCGGCCCGCTCATCGAGTGGAGCTGCCGCATGGCGGCCCGCGGCCCGGCCCGGCGGTACGGGCAGGACGCGGAGAGACGGCTGCGGGAGGCGGCGGCCGGGTGCGGACGGGCCCGGGTGCTCGACCCGGTGGCCGCGGAACTGTTGCGGTATCTGGAGGTGCGGGAGCAGTACGTGCGGGTCGTGGGGACAGCCTCGACCCGGTGAGGCGGGGGCGGGCCGCCGCCCCGGCGGAGGCTGGGCCGCATGCGGTCCGGGGCCACCGCGGCCCGGACCGTTCGCCGGGCCGGTTCACGGTCGGTGCGCCGGGCCGTCTGATTCCTCGGGCGGGTTCACCCGGCCGGTTCCCTCGTACGGGTGGCCGGTTTGTCCACAGCTCCGGAGGTGTCCACAGCGCTCGGCGGGCCCGTCCCGGGAGCGGCAGTCTGGCTTTCGCGGCGATCGCGGCAGGATGCGCGGCCGTCGCACCGGACACAGCCGTACGGGAGGGGCCCGTACGCGTATCCGCCGGGCGCCGCCAGTGGTGCCGGGCGTGGGAGGGAGACGCGATGAACGAGACGATGGTCTGCGCGGTGGGCAACGTGGCGACGTCACCGGTGTACCGGGAGCTGGCGTCGGGCCCGTCGGCCAGGTTCCGGCTGGCGGTCACCGCGCGGTACTGGGACCGCGAGAAGGGCATGTGGACGGACGGCCACACCAACTTCTTCACGGTGTGGGCCAACCGGCAACTCGCCACCAACGCCGCCGCCTCACTGTCGGTCGGCGAACCGGTCGTCGTACAGGGCCGGCTGAAGGTGCGCACGGAGCAACGGGACGGGCAGCAGGGCCGGGTCTCCGCCGACATCGACGCGGTGACGATCGGCCACGACCTCGCGCGGGGGACGTCCGCCTTCCGGCGCTCGGGCCGCCCGGAACAGCCGGCGGCAGCCGTGGCCCCCGAGCGCTCCGAACCCAACTGGGAGACTCCGCCCGATGCGGCGGCTCGGCCGACGGCACCTGCGAGCGACCCTGCACGGGATCCGGAGCCGGTGTCCGGGCCGGTGCCCGGAGCAGCACCGGGAGTGCCACCGACGGCGGCACCGACAACGGCGCCGGCACCCGGACCGGCAACAGCGCCCGCACCACCCGTACCCGCTCCCGCCCCCGCTCCAGTGCCTGGAGCCCACGGGGCAGGGAGTCAACTGCCGTCCGCCGAAACCGTCATGACGTGATGTCGGGTGACGGGGTGCGAGGCAGGACGGCCGCCCGTCTCCTCCCGTCCGTCGGTCCCGCCCACTGGCCCAGGGGCGGAGACCGGCCCTCCACACCGACCGAAGTGCGGCTTATCGGTGGCTGCGTGCCGAACTTCCTTGAGTGGATTTATCGATAACCCCTGCTCTCAAGCCCCCTCGCGATAACGATTGCGGATCGGATCACTCGTCCGACGCGATCACCGGTAGGCGCGGTGCGCGGCCTCCTTAGGATGCCGGGCATGGCCACCGGGGCTCTCGGGGCCGGTGATTCTGCTGGTGGGACCGTGCCCCCCACGTCAACGGGTCCTGCTCGGAAGGGAATTCGGTGTTTGCTTCGTTCTCTGCGTGGTCTCTGCGCGGGCGTGGACCGGTCCGTCTCACCGCGGGGGCGGTGGTGTGCGGACTCGCCGTCACGGGAGTGATGGTGGCCGGTGCGGGCCCGGCCGTGGCCGACGAGGCGACGCCGCGAGAGGGCGGGGCGACGGCGACCATAGGCGGGCTGAAGACCTTCGGCGCGGCCGTCATACGGATGGACAGCGGGGACCAGCAGGTGTCCGCGGGCCTGTTCGAGATGTCCGTCGACGGCGGCGGCATGCTCCAGACCTACTGCGTCGACATCCACACCCCCACGCAGAAGGACGCCAAGTACCACGAGGCTCCCTGGAGCAGCACCTCGCTCGGGGTCAACGACGACGCCGGACGGATCCGCTGGATCCTGCAGAACTCCTACCCCCAGGTGAACGATCTGGCGGCGCTCGCGAAGAAGGCGGGTGTGCGCGGCGCGCTCACCGAGCAGGACGCGGCGGCCGGCACGCAGGTCGCCATCTGGCGCTACGCCGACGACGTCACCGTGGACGCCGTCGACCCCCAGGCCGAGCAGCTCGCCGACTATCTGGAGAAGAGCGCGCGCGACCTGACGGAGCCGCGTGCCTCGCTGACCCTGGACCCGCCGGCCGTCTCCGGCCGTCCGGGCGAGCGGGTGGGGCCGGTGACGGTCCGCACGGACGCCCGCAGCGTGACGGTCGCCCCGCAGGCGAACGCCGCCCGGGACGAGGTACGTCTCGTCGACAAGAACGGCGAGCCCGTCACCGAGGCCGTCAACGGCAGCCAGGTCTTCTTCGACGTCCCCGAGGACGCGGCGCCCGGCACGGCTCGTCTCACCGCGCAGGCCTCCACCACCGTCCCGGTCGGCCGGGCGTTCGCCTCCGAGAGCCGCAGCCAGACCCAGATTCTGGCGGGTTCCAGCGAGTCGACGGTCTCGGCCACGGCGAGCGCCACGTGGGCGGACGAGGGAGCCCTCCCGGCCGTCTCCGCGCGGGAGAACTGCGCGAAGGGCGGGGTGGACATCACCGCGTCCAACCGGGGGGACGCACCCTTCACCTTCGAAGTGGTGGGCCAGAAGCACACGGTCGCGGCGGGCGCGTCCCGCACGGTGACGGTCCCGCTGAGCGAGGACACGCCCTACGACTTCACCGTCACGGGGTCCGACGGCTTCGAGCAGCGGTTCACCGGCATGCTCGACTGCCTGACCCGGGCGGCCGAGACGGGGACCACCGCGCAGACCTACCACGCCCCCAGCCCCACCCCGCTGGGCGGTGCCCCGGCCGACAACACCAACCTCGCCGCGACCGGTTCCTCCAGCGCCACCCCGTGGATCGCCGGTACGGCCATCGGCCTGGTCGTCCTCGGCGGCGCCGGCCTCGTCATCGCCCGCCGTCGCGAAACCCCGCCCGGCGACTGACCGGGGAGGGCCCCGGCCCCGCCCCTCTCGCTGATCCCTGACGGTGCGGGCCCGCCACCGGCCGGGCGGGCCCGCCGCTCAGAAGCCGGCCATGGACGCGTTCAGCACGCCGCCCAGCGCCCCGTAGGCGCTGCAGCGGCGCGTGTGCCGTGCCCTGCGGCGTCGTCCGAACGACACGGCGAAGGACAGGACGAAGAGCCCACCGAGGACCACCGTCACGACGGGGCTGTGGACGAGGCAGGTGAAGCACGCGATGCCGGTCCAGACGAGGATCGGCAGCAGCGAGCAGCGCAGGACCGTCCACAGCCCGAGCCGGACCCCGGACGGGATCAGGCCGTCGTGCCACACCTCGATGTGGTTCCTGGTCACACACGCCTCGGGTCGCATGCGGCCGTCACACCACCGGTCGGGCGGCAATCGTGCGGTGACCCAGGAGGTCCGAGTGGCCCGAGTAGCCCGGGAGACACATGAGCACAGGCCGGCTACTCCGGTGTCGTGTCCGTCGCCTCACGGCTACGCGCAGGGACGGACAGGCGGGCGCCGAGGCTCAGGAGTCCGAGGGAGCCGAGGGCGAGGCCATGACGGAGCCATCTCGTGCCGCCCTCCCAGTCCCGTGACGGGCCGAGCGCCAGCCAGGAGGCGAGGGCGAAGGCGAGGAGGATGGTCGTGAGGCCGGCGGCGCGGCGTAATGCGGGGCTCATACGAGCATGATCCCGAGGCCCCGCATCCCTCCTCAAGGCAATTGCGGCGCGAGGTGCGTCATACCGCCAGTGCGCCGAGCCAGGCGGTGAGTGCGGAGAAGTCGGCGTCGGTGAGGCCCCGGGCCGGGTCGACGCGGTGGAGCAGAGCGGGCCCGGGATGCGCGGCCTCGACCCAGAGGCGGTCCGTCGGGCCGATCTCGTCGTCCACCCAGAGGAACGGCCGGCGGCCGGCCCACTCCACGAGCGGCCGCGTCTTCCAGTGGAGGCCGCTCGGCCCGGCGGCGGCCCCGTCGTCCAGCCACGGCACGACGGGCAGCCGCGGCAGTCCGAGGCGCGGAGCGATGACGTCGTTGGCGTCCTCGCCCCACGTGGTGGCCCAGACGAGGTCACAGCCCAGGGCGCTGAGACGCGGCCCGAGCCCGGGGTCCAGCCGCCCGAGCAGCGGGTTGTCCTCGCCGGGGGTGGCCGGGAGGCCGGCAGCAGGGGCGGACAGCCTTCCGGGCGGCGACCCGAAGGGGATGAGCGGGCCGTCGACGTCGAGGAAGAGGACGGGACGGAGCGCCGTGCTGGTCACGACGGCACCATAGCCCCGCCTCCGCCCCGGACCCCGCGCGGCATCCGCGCCCCCAGCCTCCCCGGCCCCCGCCTCCTCCCCAGCGCTCCGCCCTCACCCGGCCCGTGCCCTCCGACCGGCCGGAATCCGACGGCCGACCACTCACCGTCACGGACACCTCACCCTCGACGTCGGCAAACCCGCAGGTCAGAGCGCCCGCGCTGAACGCGTTTCCTCCCAGGGGTGGCGGTGCGGCAAGATGGGGTGTATCTGCCCACTGCCTGATTTCAAGCTGCCGGACGGTTTCTCTTGGCTGAGTTCATTTACACCATGCGCAAGGCGCGTAAGGCGCACGGCGACAAGGTGATCCTCGACGACGTCACCCTGAGCTTCCTGCCGGGAGCGAAGATCGGAGTCGTCGGCCCGAACGGTGCCGGTAAGTCGACCGTTCTCAAGATCATGGCCGGGCTGGAGCAGCCGTCGAACGGTGACGCCTTCCTCACCCCCGGTTACACCGTCGGCATCCTGCTGCAGGAGCCCCCGCTGAACGAGGAGAAGACCGTCCTGGAGAACGTCCAGGAGGGTGTCGCCGAGATCAAGGGCAAGCTGGACCGGTTCAACGAGATCGCCGAGCAGATGGCGACCGAGTACACCGACGAGCTCATGGACGAGATGGGCAAGCTGCAGGAGCAGCTCGACCACGCCAATGCCTGGGACCTCGACGCCCAACTGGAGCAGGCCATGGACGCCCTGGGCTGCCCGCCCGGCGACTGGCCCGTCGCCAACCTCTCCGGTGGTGAGAAGCGCCGCGTCGCGCTGTGCAAGCTGCTGCTGGAGGCGCCCGACCTGCTGCTCCTCGACGAGCCCACCAACCACCTGGACGCCGAGTCCGTGAACTGGCTGGAGCAGCACCTCGCCAAGTACGAGGGCACCGTCGTCGCCGTCACCCACGACCGGTACTTCCTGGACAACGTCGCCGGCTGGATCTGCGAGGTCGACCGCGGCCGCCTGCACGGCTACGAGGGCAACTACTCGAAGTACCTCGAGACCAAGGCGGCCCGCCTCAAGGTCGAGGGCGCGAAGGACGCCAAGCGGCAGAAGCGCCTGAAGGACGAGCTGGAGTGGGTCCGGTCGAACGCCAAGGGGCGGCAGGCCAAGTCCAAGGCGCGTCTGGCGCGCTACGAGGAGATGGCCGCCGAGGCCGAGAAGATGCGGAAGCTGGACTTCGAGGAGATCCAGATCCCGCCGGGCCCGCGCCTGGGCAACGTCGTCGTCGAGGTCGAGAACCTCAGCAAGGGCTTCGGCGACAAGCTGCTCATCGACAACCTCAGCTTCACGCTGCCGCGCAACGGCATCGTCGGTGTCATCGGCCCCAACGGTGCCGGCAAGACGACGCTGTTCAAGATGATCCAGGGCATCGAGGAGCCCGACTCCGGGACCATCAAGGTCGGCGACACGGTCAAGATCTCCTACGTCGACCAGAACCGCGCCAACATCGACCCGAAGAAGACGCTGTGGGCCGTCGTCTCCGACGAACTGGACTACATCAACGTGGGCCAGGTCGAGATGCCGTCGCGCGCCTACGTGTCGGCGTTCGGCTTCAAGGGCCCCGACCAGCAGAAGCCGGCCGGCGTCCTCTCCGGCGGTGAGCGCAACCGCCTGAACCTGGCGCTCACCCTCAAGCAGGGCGGCAACCTGCTGCTCCTCGACGAGCCGACCAACGACCTGGACGTCGAGACCCTCAGCAGCCTGGAGAACGCCCTGCTGGAGTTCCCCGGCTGCGCCGTGGTCATCTCCCACGACCGGTGGTTCCTGGACCGCGTCGCCACGCACATCCTCGCCTACGAGGGCGAGTCCAAGTGGTTCTGGTTCGAGGGCAACTTCGAGTCGTACGAGAAGAACAAGATCGAGCGGCTCGGTGCGGACGCCGCGCGTCCGCACCGCGCCACCTACAAGAAGCTGACCCGGGGCTGATCGGTCTTGCGGCACATCTACCGCTGCCCGCTGCGCTGGGCGGACATGGACGCGTACGGCCACGTCAACAACGTGGTGTTCCTCCGCTACCTGGAGGAGGCCCGTATCGACTTCCTGTTCCGCCCGGAGAAGGACTTCCAGCAGGGGTCCGTGGTGGCACGCCATGAGATCGACTACAAGCGGCAGCTCGTCCACCGGCACACACCGGTGGACATCGAGCTGTGGGTCACCGAGATACGGGCGGCGTCCTTCACCCTCACCTACGAGGTGAAGGACGACGACCTGGTCTACGTCCGCGCGTCGACGGTGATCGTGCCGTTCGACTTCGCGGCGCAGCGCCCGCGCCGACTCACGGAGGAGGAGCGGGAGTTCCTGCGCGAGTACACGGACGACGCCGAGGAGGAGGCCGTCGCGGCATGACGGCGCTCCAGCTCGCCGACGAGAGGGAGGCGGCGGACCTCGCGGCCTTCCTCTCCCGGCTGCTCCACTACGACCGTGCGGCGGCGGTACGGCTCCAGGCGGCCGGTACCGCCCTCGCCGTCTTCGGGCGGCCGCCGTCCTTCGAGGTGCTGGCGATCCGCGCGGTGCGGCTGGCCAAGCCGTACGAGAACGGGCTCGACGTCACCCTCGACGTGACCGTGTCCGCCGGTGAGCTGCTGGAGGCGCTGGACCTCGCGGCTGCCACGGCGAACGTTCCGGCGGCCGTGACCGGCCCGCCCTGGGCCGGGGTGCTGCCGCCCCGCCGGGGCTGGCGGGCCGCCGAACCGGGGCTGCCGGAACCGGACGCCCTGCGCGCGCTCGTCTCCGCCGCGGTCGCGGAATTCCGTACGCGGACGGGGGAGTTGGCGCCCGAGGCGCGGACCCGCGCCCAACTCGACACGATCGGACGGGACATCTGGTCCCGCACGGTCGGCGACACCGGCCTGCCGGTCCGTGCCGTGCACGCCGCCCAGTCGCTGGGCTTCCTCCGCGGCGCCGAACCGACCGCCCTCCTCGCCTCGGGCGCCTGGCTGCGCCTGCGGACGCCGTACGGGTCGATCGCCGTACGGAGCGCGGGACTCGGCGCGGGACTGGGACTCAGCGTGCGCTGAGCGGGCCCAGGCCCCAGGGCCCCGGCCCATCCCGGCCCACGGGCATAGGGATCCGGTGCCGATCTCCGTCCCCGGGCGCCCGGGTCCCCCGACGATCTCCGTCTCTGCTCGCCCGGATCCGGTGCCGACCTCCGTTCCCCCGGTCCCCGGTGTCCCCGGGTTGCCCGGCGTCCCCGGTCCCCGGCGTCCCCGGCGTCGACGGGTCCGGCCTCGACCACCGTCCGGCGCCGATCGATGATCCTCGCCTCGGCCGAAGGGTGCTGCCCCGGCCGACGAGTGCTGCCCCGGCCGATGAGTCCTGCCCCGGCCGACGGTCATAGTCGGCGACAGGTGGTTCGGACCCGACCAGGGAGCAGCAGTGGTGATCATCGCGGGGCACATCGTCGTGGACCCTCAGCAGCGTGAGGCGTATCTGGCCGGCTGTGTCACCGTCGTCGAGCAGGCCCGCAGCGCGCCGGGCTGTCTCGACTTCGCCCTCACCGCGGACCTGGTGGACGCCGGGCGTGTCAACGTCTTCGAGCGGTGGGCGACGCAGGCGGACGTCGAGGCGTTCCGGGGCGATGGTCCGGGCGACGAGCAGGGCGCGGCGATCCTCGCCGCCGCGGTGGCCGAATACGACGTCGCTGAGGTGCGCCCCCTCACCTGAGCGGTGTGCTCAGTCGCGTTCGCTGTCGTCGGGGCGGACGGCGATGTGGTCGGGCTCCAGTTCCAGGGCGACGCGGTCGCGCATGCCCAGGGCCTGCGTGTACTCGGCGGGCAGCTGGAGGCGGCCCGCGCGGTCGAGCATCGCGTACTCGCGGGCGACCAGGGTCTCGTGACCGGTGGCCTCGTCGACCTCGCTGCGGCGCAGCACCTCGGCGGAGGTGCGGCCGTCGCGGATGGCGACCGTGCGGCGGACCTCGCTCGCGACGGCCTGGTCGTGGGTCACGATGACGATGGTGGTGCCGAGCCGCTCGTTCGCCGTCCGGAACGCGGCGAAGATCTGCTCGGCGGTGTGGGAGTCGAGTTCGCCGGTCGGTTCGTCGGCGAGCAGCACCGACGGCTCGTTGGCCAGGGCCACGGCGATGGCGACGCGCTGCTGCTGGCCGCCGGACATCTCGTGCGGGCGGCGGTCGCGGCAGTCGGCGACCTCCAGCAGGTCGAGGAGTTCCAGGGCGCGTTCGGCACTCGCGCGGCGCGCGGCCCGGCCGCGTCCGCCCCGCAGCCGCATGGGCAGCGCCACGTTCTGGGCGGAGGTCAGATACGGCAGCAGGTTGCGCGCGGTCTGCTGCCAGACGAAGCCGACGACCTCCCGCCGGTAGGCGAGGCGGTCCTTCGCGGTCATCGTGAGCAGGTCCCGCCCGGCGACCCGGGCCGCTCCCGCGGTCGGGGTGTCGAGCCCGGCGAGAATGTTCATCAGGGTGGACTTGCCGCTTCCGGAGGCGCCCACCAGGGCCATCAACTCGCCCTCGCGCACCAGGAGGTCGAGGCCCTGGAGCGCCTGGACCTCCACGCCGTCGGCGGTGAAGACCCGGACCAGGCGGTCGCAGGTGATCAGCGCGTCGTGGCCGAAGGCCGGACGGTTCCGGTCGGCCGAGACGCGACGCGCCAGATCGGCCAGCGTGGGGTGGGTGGTCATCGGCGGTCTCCTGGACGATGCGGGTCCTCGGGGCGAAGGCGGTCTCCTGGACGAGGCGGGTGGTCTCCTGGGCGAAGGCGGTCTCCTGCACCCCAGGCCCGCCCGACGTGCCCGGAAGGCGTGGTCCTCAGGTGGACGTCGTCCCCGGGGGCGTCCAGTGCCGGGGCGGCCGGCGTCATCGCGCGTCCCCCGCTCTCAGCTCGCGCACCGAGCTGCGCCGGCCCGTCCACCATGCCTGGGCGACGGCGATGCCGAGGGTGAGGGCGACCACCACCAGGGCCGGGACGAGCAGCGACACCGGGTCGGTGCGCAGGGCGGCGCGAGCGGGGGAGGAGACGGTGCCGGGGACGGCCATGGTCGTCAGGTCGATGCCGGGGGCGAGCAGCCGGACGGTGGCCCACGCGGTGAGGGTGCCGCCGACCGCCGCGAGGAGGGCCTGCGGGAGGGACTCCAGGACGAGCAGGCGGCGGCCCTGGGCGCGGGTGAGGCCCATGGTGCGCAACCGGGCCAGCAGGGCGGAGCGTTCGGGCGCCGCGCGCACCAGGGTGAGCAGCAGGGCGAGGACGGCGTACCCGGCGCCCGCGGCCACCGCGGTGGCGTAGACGCGTTCGGCGCCGGCCTGGAGCGGGGAGTCGACGTAGGTGGCGCGTTCGTCGGCGCGGACCTGGACGGGAGCCGTGTCGCCCACCGTCCGGCGCAGCGCGGCACCGTCGAGGCCGTCGCCGGTCACGAGGAGCGCGGTGGGCCGGGCGGCGCGGGCGCTGAGCCCGGCCCGGTCCACGACCAGGAAGTGGTCGCCGGCGACGGCCGGTGTCCGCTCCCGGACCTGGGTGATCCGCAGGGTGACGGTGCTGCCGTCCTCCATGCGCACCGGGAACGGACGGGTGCCGAGCCGCTCGGCGACCTTGGGCGACGCCACCGCCGGCAACGGGCCGGCCGCGTCCGCGTCGCCGTCACCCGAGGCCGGCCCACCGGCCGGACCGGCGGCCGGGCTCCCGGCCCCGTCCGCCCCGCCCGTCCCGGAGGCTCCCCCCGTCCGCAGCACCGACGCGTCGAACGCGCCGATGCCGGTCCGCCGGGTGTGCGCCGCGTACGGGGCCGGGTCGACGGCGGCCACGGGCACCGCGTCGCGGCCGTCCTGCGGGCGGGCGTAGTAGGAGATGCCGGCGACGGTGACGTCGTCGACGCCCGCCGTGCGGCGCACGCGGTCGACCAGGCCGGACGGGAGGACGTGCAGGGTCTCCACGCGGGCGTCGGCGCCGACGGTGAGCAGGGCCGTGCGGTCGCGGGCGTCCGCCACGCCGCTGAGCACGGAACCGCCGAACGCGGCGGTGGTCAGCGCGGTCAGCAGGGCCAGCAGGGGCAGGACCGAGGAGCCCGAGCCGCGGCCCGCGCGGGCCAGCGACAGCGGGCCGACCGCGCCGCGCAGCCGCCGGGCCGGGCGGGCCAGTCCGCGCAGCGGCAGCGGGTACAGGCGCACCAGGACCAGGGCGGCGATCACGGCGACCAGGACCGGGGCCGACGACACCAGCTGGTCGCCGGTGGCGTCGGACCCGTCCGACGTGCCGCGGGTGCGCAGTGCCACCACCGCGCCCACGGCGAGGGCGAGCAGGGTCAGTTCGGCGACCGTGCGGCGGCGGGACGGCCGGGCGGCGGTGACGTCCTCGCGGGCGGTGTGGACGCCGACGGCGCGGTGGGCGGCGACGGCCCGCAGCGGCAGGGCGAGGCAGCCGAGGAGGGCGACCCCGCCGGCGGCGGCGACCGCGTACGGCAGCCGGGTACCGGGGACGGCGAGGCAGGCCGCCGCGAGTCCCAGGGCGGCCGCGGGCAGTGCGACCACGGCGGTCTCCGCGAGCAGCCGGCCGCCGAGGCCGGTCAGTGAGCCGCCGCGGGCCCGCAGCAGGGTGAGCTCGGCGCGCCGCCGGCCGGCGGCGAGTCCGCCCGCCATCAGCAGGACCACGGCGGCGACCGTGCCGGTGCCGAAGGCGGCGACGGCGACGAGCGGGCCGATGGCCGTGCGCAGCCTCTCGTAGTGGGCGAGCACCTCGTCCAGGTCGCTGGTGGCGGACACGAGCGGCGAGGTGGCCTCGCGCACCCGCTGGAGCGCGGGGCCGGACTCGGTGGCTGCGACGGCGGTCCGCAGCCGGGGCACGTCGTGGCCGTGCAGGCTGTCGACGGCGGGGGCGAGATTCCAGTAGCGGTACGGCTCGGTGGCCGTGCCCAGCAGGGCGGGGGCGGCGTCCGGCGGCAGCAGCAGCGCGCCCTTCCAGTACTGCCGCAGTTCCGGGTCGCCGTACAGGACGGTCAGGACCGGGGTGCGCATCAGGGGTGCGACGGACCAGTACGAGCCCCGGGGGTCGCGCGGCTCGACGATGCCGGTGACGCGGATTTCGAGAGCGCCCCGCTGGACCCCGGGGAAGCGCAGGACGGACCCGACCTCGATGTTCAGGCGCCGGGCGGTGTCGGTGCTGACGGCGCCCTCGACGCGGGGCGTGCGGGCGGTGACGTCCTCGGGGGCCCGGGGCAGCCGGCCCGCTGCCAGCCGGGAGTGCTCGGCGAGCCCGCTCTGCGCGACCACGTCGAGGCGCGGGGGCAGCCCGTCCGGGCGCGGCAGCCAGGGCTCGGCCATCTCCTGCGGCTCGGTGCTGCGGACACCGGAGGCGGACTGGGCCCGGTCGAGGGGCAGGGAGCGGCCGGTCGCGCGGAGGATGCCGGCGTGGTCCTTCTCCAGCGCGGCGCCGCGCAGTCCCGCGTCGCGTTCCGGCGGGGGCGCCCCGTAGTCCGGCGGGGCGTTGAACTGCACGACCGTGCGGCCCGCCCCGGCCGACTCGACGGCCTGCCGCAGGCCGCTGTCGCCGTACCGGTCGACCGACCGGGGCAGCGCGGCCGCCAGGAACGCGGTCACCGCCACCAGCAGCGCCAGGGCGAGGGCGGTGCCGGGGGCGGTGCGCAGGCGGGTGCGCACCCAGGGGGCGATCACCTTCGACCTCGGGGACCGGACGGTCACCTCACTCACCTCCCCGTTCCCGCAGCGACGTCACCGGGTCGGCGCGGCGCAGCGAGAGCACCGCCGTCACCACCAGCGGAACGGCCGCCACCGCGGCCAGCAGCACGGCCACCCGCCCGGCGGGCAGCTCCACCAGGACCTGCGGCACCGGCCGGGCCGCCTCCGACGTCAGCATGATCAGCGGGATCACGGCCCGCGCGAGGACCGCGCCGAGCAGTACGCCCACGGCCAGCGCCAGCCCGACCAGCACCCCGTGTTCGACGAGCACCACCCGGGCCAGCCGCCGCCGGGAGGCGCCCAGGGCACGCAGCACCGCGAACTCCGCCGACCGCTCGCGCAGCGCGCCGGCCGCGCTCACCGCGAAGCCGACCGCGGTCAGGGCGGCCGCCGCGAGGGCCGCGGCGCCGAAGGCCGCCTCGGGCCCGGCGCCGAACGGGTCGTCGCGCAGCTCCGCGGCGATCTCGTCGCGCACCAGCACCCTCGACGGTTCCACGTCGGGCCGGTCGCGCAGCGCGGCGGCCACCCGGTCGGTGGCGCCGGGCGCGGTCCGCAGCCACCACTCGTTCGGTGGCGCGCTCGCGTCGTGGCGGGTCTGCAGGACCCGGTTGACCGCGCGCAGGTCGAGCAGCAGCGCCCCGCCGTCGTCGGCGCCGCCGGGTGTGGTGGACGGGAGGTCCCGCACCGAGCGGACGATGCGCACCGGGACGGTGGAGCCGTCGAGGGCGACGTCCACCCGCTGGCCGGGGCGGGCACCGGTGGAGTCCAGGTAGCGGTCGGTGGCGAGGGCGGTGACCTCGGAGGCCGACGGCTGGGGCACCTGCAGACGCACGGTCAGCGGCGAGACCTCCCGGGCGGAGTCCCGGGGGACGTAGCCGGTGCCGTAGGTGACGGTGAGCGGGCGGGTGGAGGTGACCCGCGGCCGGGTGGGGGCGGCGGCCTCGTCGGCGGAGGCGACCGCGGCGGGGGCCCGCGCGGTCGCCTCCCAGTCGGTGGGCAGGTCCGCCCGCCGGTCCCGGCCGCCGGTGTCGGTCAGGGTCAGCCGGGACACGGTGAACCGGTGCTGTTCGGCGTCCCCGACGGGCTGGGTGAGGGCGAGGTGCAGGCCGGTCAGCGTCATGCTGCCGGGCGGGACCGTGCCGGTTCCGGCGAGGTCCAGGGCGAGCGTGTGGGCGCGGCCGTCGGCGGGGAGCCGCCCGAGGGGGAGCTTGTGGGGGATGCCGTGGGCGTCCACCAGGGTCGCCCGGACCTCGGCCGCCGGGGCGCCGTCCCCCGCGTCGTCGCCGCCGTCCGGGGCGCCGTCCCCCGCGTCGTCGTCGCCGTCCGTGTCGCCGTTCTTCGCGTCGTCGCCGCCGTCCGTGTCGCCGTTCTTCGCGCCCCCGGAGGCCGCGGCGGAGCCCTGGATGCGGGCGGTCAGGGACAGCCGGGCGGTGTCCGCGGGGACCGGCGTCCCGGCCGTGGCGCCCTCGGGCTTCAGACCGTCCAGCAGGCCCGAGACCGGCCGGTCCGCGAGGTCGGAGCGCATCAGCAGGGTGCCGGAGGCGTGGGCGGTGTCCAGGGCCAGGACGGTCGCCGTCCGGTTGCCGGACAGCGGCACCGTCGTGCGGTGGGCGGGGGCGACGGCCCGGACGCCGGGCACGGTCGCGTACGCCCCGGTCGTGGCCGGCTCGCCGTCACCGGCGCCCAGGACGCGCACCGCGGCGCCCGCGCGGAAGTCCGCCTGGTCGTTCTGCGAGCGTTCCCACGACGAACCCTGGCCGATCGCCAGCATGCCCAGGGCCACGGCCAGCACCAGCAGCAGCACGGGGCCCGCGCCGCGCATCGGGCGGCGGCTGATCTGCCAGCCCGCGAGCGCCCCCGGCAGTCCTCGCCCGCGGGCAGCGCGGCGCTCGGCGAGCCGCGCCAGCGGCGGCAGCAGCCGCAGGGTCAGCACCGTGCCCGCCAGCAGGGCCAGGGCGGGCGCGGTGACGAGCAGCGGGTCGACGCTCAGGTCGCGGCCGACGGCGCCGGTCGGCTGACGGCCGAGCTGCCAGAACGCGACGGCGGCCACCGCCAGCAGTCCCACGTCCGCGCCCGCGCGCACCGCCCCGGGCAGCGGCCGGGCCCGTCCGGCCGCGAACGACGAGGTGAGGGCGGGCACGGTGACGGCCAGGGCGCAGCCCAGCGCCACGCCCGCCGCCACCAGCCACACCGGACCCCGGCCGGCCACCGCACCCAGCGAGGTGTCCAGGTGCAGGCCGATCCGGGCCAGGGCGCCCCGCCCGGCCAGCAGTCCGGTGAGCGGCCCCGCCAGCAGGGGCGCCACGGCCGCGGCGGGGAGGGCCAGCAGCAGGGCCTCCAGCGCCGCGAACCGGGCCAGTTGGGCGCGGGACCCGCCGCGCGCCCGCAGCAGCCGGCTCTCGCCCGCGCGTTCGGCGCTGAGCAGCCGGGCCACCAGGAACAGGGTGCAGCAGGCGAGGAGGGCGAGCTGGAGTCCGACGATCAGGAGGGTGGTGCGGGACACCAGCAGCGACCGCTCGGTCCGGTCCAGGACGGTGGGCAGTGCGCTGGTGGCCTCGGCGGCACCGCCCAGTGCCGGTTCCTCGCGCAGGGCGGCGGCGCCGTCCCGCACGGCGGTGCGCAGGGCGCCGATCCGGTCCGTGCCGACCGTGGCGAAGTCCGCCGACGCCAGCCAGGCCGACTCCCCGGCGCTGACCCGGTCGCCGGTGAGGACGGCGGGGTCGGTGAGCAGGGGGCCGTACGTCGTGAAGTCGATCTTGACGGTGCCGCGGCCGCGCAGGTCGTCCAGCTGCCAGTAGGCCGCGGTGGCGTCCACCGGCCGGTACACGCCGGTGATCCGTACGTCGACGGCCGGTCCGCCGAGGCGGTCGGTCAGACGCAGCCGCGCGCCCGGTTCCAGGCCGAGCCGGCCGGCGGCGGCCTCGGGCAGGGCGGCCTCGACGGCCGTGCCGGCCGCCGTCGCGGAGGGCGCCGCGGGCATCCGGCCCCCGGTGATCCGGATCCTGGCCGGTTCGAGGGCGGCGAAGTGCGTGAGGTCGGGCTGCCGGGCGCCCGGCGCGCCGCTGTCGGCCTGTTCGGCCTGTTCGGCCTGTTCGGCCTGTTCGGCCGGGGTGTCGCGCCCGTCGGAGGGGCGCAGGGTGCCGGGCAGTGCGTACGGGCCGGAGCGGGTCAGGGTGCCGAGGGTGACCGGGAGCCCGTCGTAGGCCGTGCGGGCGCGCTCGCGTACGACCGCCTCGGCGGCGGCGCGCTCGTCCGGGGGCACCGCGGCCCTGACGACGAGAGCGGTGTCGGCGGCGTTCCGAGGGTCCCGCAGGGCGTGCCGCAGGGCCGCGTCGCCGATGGCCCCGGAGTAGGCGGTGAGGGTCGCCAGGACGGCCGTGGTGAGCAGGACCGTCAGCAGGGCGGCGGCCAGCAGGGGCCGGTGGGCCCGTGCGCGGGCGATAACGAACCGTGCGAGCCCCCCGGCGCTCCCCACCCGTGCCCCCTGTGTCGTCTTGACCCGGGGGTGATGTTGTCAGAGGCAACCGCTCGGATGTAAGCGCTCTCGGACGGGACTTGACCACTTCGTGACCGAAATCCGGTGTACGGATACCGGAATGCGCACGTCCAGTGACCGGATCCGCCGCCGGCAGAAGCGGGCGAGGGCGAGCACAGGCGTGCGGGGCCCGGCGGCGGCCCTGCCGGACACCGGCCCGGTCAGTCCGGCGAGTTGATCATGGAGGCGGCCGCGTACGTCAGGTAGTCCCACAGCGTGCGCTCGTGCTCCTCGGACAGGCCGAGCTCGTCGAGGGCGTCGCGCATGTGCTTGAGCCACGCGTCGTGCGCGGCCCGGTCGACCTTGAACGGGACGTGCCGCAGCCGCAGCCGCGGGTGACCACGGGTGTCGCTGTACGTCCGGGGCCCGCCCCAGTACTGCATGAGGAACAGCCGCAGCCGGTCCTCGGCGGGGCCGAGGTCCTCCTCGGGGTACATGGGCCGCAGCAACGGGTCCTCGGCCACCCCCTGGTAGAAACGGTGGACCAGCCGGCGGAAGGTCTCCTCCCCGCCGACCTGCTCGTAGAACGTCTGCTCCTGAAGCGTGCCGCGCCGAATCTCTGTCACGCCGTCCATGCTCTCAGACGCGGGGTCATAGGACTCCAGGCCTAGGACCCCCCTCGCCCGGTGCACAGGGCCTCCCCGTGGCCGGCCCCCAGCGCCCTCCGCCGGGCCGCCGCCGCGGGCGCCTGCTCGTACTGTGGAGGGATGGGCGCGCACGCGGGGCGGCAGGAGGCAGCCGGCGACCGGGCCGACGGGGACGGTGCCGCCGCCGCGGCGCGGGCGGAACTGGTGCGCGTGATCGACGCGAGTGGGGCGTTCAAGACCGACCCGGTGTGGCGGGAGGTGTTCGCCGCCGTGCCGCGGCACCTGTTCGTGCCGTACTACTACATCGGCGTCGTCGGCGGTCACGAACGCCGCTGGGAGGGCAGCCCCGACCCCCGCGACCGGGCCCAATGGCTGCGCGGGGCCTACGAGGACATGGCGCTGGCGACCCGGCTGCGCGACGGGGAGCTGCTCTCCTCCAGCAGCCAGCCGTCGCTGATGGCGGTGATGCTGGCCGAACTGGGCGTGCGGGACGGCGACCGGGTGCTGGAGATCGGCACCGGCAGCGGCTACAACGCCGCCCTGCTCGCCCACCGGCTCGGCGACCACGACCTGGTCACCACGATCGACCTCGACCCGGAGATCACCGAGTCGGCCCGGCGGCACCTGGACGCCGCCGGGTACCGTCCGGCCGTCGTCACCGGCGACGGGGCGCGCGGGGTGCCGGCCCGCGCCCCCTTCGACCGGATCATCGGCACCTGCGCGCTGCCCGGGGTGCCGCCCGCCTGGCTCGGCCAGTGCCGGCCGGGCGCGCGCATCCTGGCGCCGTTCGCCACCGGGCTGATCGTCCTCACCGTGCGCGACGCCGGGCACGCCGAGGGCCGCTTCCTGTCGACGCCCGCCTACTTCGTGCCGCTGCGCGGGGCGAGCCGGGCCCGGCCGGTGCTGCCCGACACGAGCGGGCTGCCCCGGCGGGCCACGCGGGACGAACTGTTCCGCTTCCTGCTGACGCTGACCGCCGGGGCCGTCGAGCCGCGGGACGCCTACGACGTCTGGGAGCGCGAGGGCGGGCCGGGGCGCGAGCGCTACGGGCTCACCGTCGGCCGCGACGGCGCCCGGGCCTGGCTGGACGGCCCCGAAGGACCGCATGTGTGGCCGCTGCCCTCGTGACGACGGCCCGGGATCGTGACGACGGCCCGGGATCGTGACGACGGCCCGG
>NZ_JBIWOK010000016.1:0-87931 GCF_044767675.1 Streptomyces sp. NPDC101219 | reverse complement strand
CGGGATCGGGAGGACGGCCCGGGATCGGGAGGACGGCCCGGGATCGGGAGGACGGCCCGGGATCGGGAGGACGGCCCGGGATCGGGAGGACGGCCCGGGATCGGGAGGACGGCCGTGCTGCGCGCTGCCGGGACGTGAGGGCGGCCCTGGGAACGTGAAGACGGCCCGGGGGACACCCCGGGCCGTTTTCCGTCGTCGGGCGGGCGCGGTGGCTCAGGCCCGGCGGATGGTGATCGTCGTCCAGGCGCCCACGTGTACCCGGTCGCCGTCCTGGAGCGGGACGGGGACGAAGGGCTGGATCGGCTCCTCACCGCCGTTGACCGTGGTGCCGTTGGTCGAGTTCTGGTCCACGACCGCCCAGCTGCCGTCCGGCTGCTGCACCAGCACCGCGTGCTGGTGCGAGACGCCCGGGTCCTCCGGGGGCGTCGACAGATCGATGTCGGGGGTGTCGCCGGTGGAGTGCCGGCGGCGGCCGATGGTGATCTGGTTGCCGGTCAGCGTGCGCTGCTGCTCGGGCGAGTACGCGGGCAGGTTCAGCCCTGCGGCCTCGGGGCCGGAGCGGTGCATCATCGCCATGAAGTAGTCGCGGTCCGGACCGATGGTCGCGATCCACGTGGTCGGACCCTGCTGCTGCGGGTAGCCCGGTCCGGGCGGGGCCTGGGTGGCGCCGGGCTGCGGGTAGCCGTAACCACCGCGCCCGCCGGGGCCGTTCGGGCCGCCGTGGCCGCCGTGGCCGCCGTGGCCGCCGTGGCCGCCGGCGGGCGGCGGGATGACCCAGTCGTCGTCACCGCCGCCGAAGGACGGACCGCCCTGCTGCGGGGGCCGCCCGGTCTCCTGCGGGTAGGCGGGCGGCGCCGGGGGCCCGCCCTGGAATCCCTGCGGGGCGCCGGGACCACCGTGGCCGCCGTGACCGCCGGGACCACCATGGCCACCGGGACCGCCATGGCCGCCGTGGTCACCGGGACCGCCGTGGCCGCCCGGCCCGGGCGGGGGCGGCGCCGGGCGCGAGGGGTCGCCGCCGAAGCCGTGCGGGCCCGGCGGGATCGGCTCGGCGGGCCGGTTCATCTGCGAGGGACGCGAGCCCTGGTAGTCGAAGGGGTCGGCGCCGCCGCCGTACGACGGGCCGGGCTGCTGCCCGAAGGGCCCGCCGGGACCCTGGCCGGGACCCTGTCCAGGTCCCTGGCCCTGCCCCGGCTGACGCGGCGCGGCCGGGGTGTACGAGGTCGCCGTGTTGGTCAGGAAGTTCCACCGGCACTCCTCGCAGAACGGCGCGGCGCCCTCCCGCGGGGTGCGGCACTGCGGGCACAGCTCCGGCCGGCCGCCGCCGTACCCGCCGGGACCGCCCGGGCCGGGCTGGCCCGCGGGACCGGGGGGCGGGAAGCCGTAGCCGCCGCCCGGCGCGGGCGGCGGGGGAGGCGGTGGGGGTACGGCACCCGCCATGCGGTGACCGCACACCTCGCACCAGTCGTCGGAACCCGACTGGTGTCCGTTCGGGCAGGTCGGCATGTCGGCGCTTCCCCCTCTCCTTGTCCGGTCGGTTCCGACCGGATTTCTCCAACCCCGAGGGGTCAGGCTCGTCTTGTTATGGTCACTTCTTCACACGAACGGTCTTGGTGGACCGGGTCTCGAGTGTCATCTCGTCGGCCTCCTCGACCTTCGTCTTCAGTCGCACAGTACCGGTCGCGGCGTCGACGACGTCCACCACCTTCGCAAGCAGTTTCGCAGTATCGGCGTTGCCCGAGGCACTCGCGAGCTGAACGGCCCGGCCCAGTTTGGCCGTGGCTCCGTCGTTGTCTCCCGCTTTGCGCAGATCCAGCCCTTGTTGGATGACCTGTGCCAGTTCGGCCTGTCCCGTGTAGTGGGCGACCTGGGGGTTGATCGACGTCGACGCGGTCATGTCGTCCGTCCACACGGCCCGCACCAGACCCTGCGCGCCGAGGGTCTCCACCGCGCCCGCGCCGTCCCCGCCGGGGCCGGACGGCCCGGGAATCACCAGCGACAGCCGGGCCGCCAGCATCTCCCGGCCCAGGCCCGCGGGCGGGACCTCGACGCACAGGTGGTAGTCGCGGGACTCGTCGCCCCAGGAACCCAGCGGGTAGTCGCCCGCGCGCGGGCCCGCCTCGGTGCGGCGGCCGGTGAGCTCCTCGACGGTCGGCGCGACCTGCTTGACGAATCTCACAGTGGCGCCCGCCGGGGTCCACAGCCGCAGCATCACGTCGGCGACCTCCTTGCCCATCGCCGTCTCCATCATGCGTGTGAAGTCGTCGGCGAGACCGGCCGGATCGGCGACGATGTCGGCGCTGCCGAGCAGCGCCGAGGCGATGGCTGTGACTTCTTTCACTTCCCAGTCGGTGCCCACCCCGCGGGCGTCGCAGGTGAACCGGCCCGCGCACGCCTCCAGGGCCGCCTCGAGCGCCTCGGGCGACTCGTGTTCGTTGCGGCCGTCGGTGAGCAGGATGCCGTGCCGGATCGCCACGTCCGCCGACGCCAGCAGCCGGTCGGCCAGCCGCAGCCAGGTGCCGATGGCCGTGCCGCCGCCCGCCCTCAGGGTGCGCAGCGCCTGCTTGGCCTGCTCCCGGGTGTCGGCGCCGGCCACCGCGAGCCGCCCTGCGCCCGGGTAGACCTCCTTGGCCACATGCGTGCCGCCGACCACCGCGAAGTGGACGCCGTCGCGCAGCGCGTCGACCGCGGCGGCCGTGGCGTCGCGGGCGTTGCGCATCTTCGTCGGCGGGTAGTCCATGGAACCGGAGCAGTCGACCATGAGGACCACCGCCGCCGAAGGGCCCTCACCGGGCGCGTAGTGGTGCGGCGCGGAGACGGCGCTGCCGATGGTGCCGCCCCCGGTCGCGGTCACCGTGACGATGGCGTTGACCTCGCTGCCGCCCTCCGGCAGGTACGCGTTCTGGTAGACGTCCATCGAGAACTGCGGCACATTCGATTTCGCGAAGTTGGCCATGCCTGCTTCGATCCCCCTCGGATGCCCCGGCGGCGCGGGACGACGACGGCTGACGGGCCGGTCCCCTCCGGCCCGTTGAGGCTTCCCCGGGGGCGCCCGCCCGTATCCCTCCCGCGGTCGTCCCGTCCGTTCCCGTGCTCGGCCTCAGGCCGATCCTGCCCCCTGCGGGACGGCCGGGAACGGCACGAGCGCCACTGTTACGTTGTCGTGGCCCCCGCCGTCGAGGGCGTGGCCGACCAGCACCCGCGCGGCGTGCAGCGGCCGGGCGGCGGCGTCGAGGGGGACGACACGTGCCATCTCGTCGGCCGACTCGGCGTAGTTCCACAGCCCGTCCGTGCAGACCACGACCACTCCGGGCCGGTCCGGCTTGAAGGACGCGGTGTGCGGCTCCAGTTCGTAGGCGTCGGCGCCCAGCCAGCCGGTGATCGCGTGCGCGCGCTGGTCGGCGTAGGCCTCGGCCTCGCCCATCAGGCCGGCGGCGACCATCTGCGCGGCCCAGGAGTCGTCCTCGGTGAGCCGGGCCGGGGGAGCGGAGCGGTCCACCGGCACCCAGTAGACCCGGCTGTCGCCCACCCAGCCCACGACGAGCAGGCCGTCGGTGACCACCGCGCCGACGAGGGTGCAGGCGGGGGCGTTCTGGTGAGGGCTGCGCTCACGGCCCCCGGCGGGCTCCTCGGCCAGCGCGTTGACCGCGTCGGCGGCGGCGAGGATCGCGTCGTGCATCGCCTGCTGCGGGTGCGTGCCGCGCGGCAGGGCCGCCAGCAGCGCGTCACCGGCTGTCCGGGAGGCCGCCAGGGACGCCTCGTCGGGGCGGGTCGCCGAGGAGACGCCGTCGCAGACGACGGCCACGGACGCCGGGGAGCCGTCGGGCAGCGTGGTGGTGCCCACGGCGAAGGCGTCCTCGTTGCGGTGGTGGCGCAGGCCGCGGTCGCTGACCGCGGCGACCGGGCCGCATTCCTGTTCCATGTGGTCCCGTTCGCGCGGCTGGGCGTGGCCGCAGTTCTCGCAGTAGCCGTCCTGGTCCACCCGGCCCGCGCGGCAGGCCACGCAGACCGTGGCGCCCGCGCCGTGGCCCGGCTCGGTGGCCACCCGCGGGTCCGGTGCCTGGAGAGGGTACTCGTCGGGCTGTGCGGGCCGGTGCACCCCGCTGCCGGGCGGGGGACCGGCGGGCTCCTGCGCCTGACCGGAGGCATGACCTGACGCCTGGCCGGAGACCTGCCCGGACGCCTGCCCGGATGCCTGGCCGGACGCCTGCCCGGATGCCTGGCCGGAGACCTGCCCGGAGACCTGCCCGGATGCCTGGCCGGACGCCTGCCCGGATGCCTGGCCGGAGACCTGCCCGGAGACCTGCCCGGATGCCGGGCCGGACGCCTGTTCACGCCGGTCGAAGCGCACCCCGGACGCCGGCGGGGCCACCGGTGCGGCCGGAGCCGCCGGGGCGGCGGGAGGCGCGGGCGGCGGTGCGGGGGCCGCGGCGGGGGCGGCCGGGGGCGCGGCCGGCGCGGCCGGGGCCGGAACCGTGGGCGCCACGGCGGGCGGCGGAGGCGGCGGCGGCGGCACGGACGCCCCCACGGGCGGGACCACCGGCGCACTCGCGGGCGGAACCACCGGCGCACTCGCGGGCGGGACCACCGGCGCGCCCGCGGGCGGAACCACCGGCGCACCCGCGGGCGGCGGGACGGCGTCGGGTGCGGCTGCCGGGCGGGCCGGTGCGGCGGGGAGCGCCGAGGGGGGCGGCGGGTAGCCGTGCTCCGCCGCGCGCCCGGCGGCGGCAGCGCCGTTCATGGCGATCGTCGGGTGGTCGGCCGGGCGGGCGGGAACCGCGGACAGGTCGTGTCCGCACGCACCGCAGAAACGATCACCCGGCTCGAGGGGCTCCTCGCAGCTCGGGCACGTAGGCGAAGCGGCCTGCTGGGGCATCTGCGACATGAACTACACCCACGTCCGGGGGCGGTAACGGTTGGCACGTTCCACCAGGTCGATCCTCTCCTCACCGCTGCGCGCCAGCCGGGCCAGCGTGCGGTAGGCACGCTCCAGACCGAAGCGCAGGCCCCGCTCGTCCAGCCCGCTGCCGAGCAGCGTCCGTCCCCCGGCCGCACCGGAGTCCCCGGGCCCGGCCGGAGCCGGGATCGGGGCCGGAGCGGAACCCCGGCCCCCGGAGAGTACCCAGTCCAGGGCACATCCGAGGACCTCGGCCGACAACTGTTCGCGCCGCGCCGGGTCCAGACCGTACGCCTCCAGGGCCTCGACCTGCCCGGCCGCGGCCGACAGATCGTCCAGGAACGGCACGTCACCGGCGGTCGCCGTCCGCCCCCGCAGCCGGGCGCGTACGGCCGCCACCCGGGCGGCGGTGTAGTGGATCGACGCCTCCGGGACCGACTCCAGCGTGCCGACCGCGCCGCGCCGGTCACCGGCGGCGAACCGGACCCGGGCCAGGCCGAACGCGGCGCTGACATGGCTCGGATCGGTCGACCACACCAGGCGGTAGTACTCGGCGGCGTTGTCGAGCTGCCCCAGCACCTCCGCGCACAGCCCGAGCGCCAGCTTGGGCGCGATTTCACCCGGAAAGGCGTCGTAGATCGCGTCGAACGCGAGGGCCGCGCCCTCGTGGTCGCCGGTCGCCAGCGCCGCCACCCCGCGGTACCAGACCACCCGCCAGTCGTCCGGGTGCCGCTCCTCCAGCGCCCGCAGCGCCCGGAGCGCGGCCTCGGCCTCGCCGGTCTCCAGCCGGGCCCGGATCTCGCGCAGCCGGGTCTCGGTGGACGGCGCGGGCGCGGCGGCCAGCGCGTGCAGCAGGTCACCGGGCGCGGAGGTCTGCAGCCCGGCGAGGAAACCGGCGTTGGGGTCGCCCGCGTCGACCAGCGGGACCGGCAGGGCCAGTCCGGCGGCGGCCGTGTCGACGGGCCGGACGAGCACGGGCGCGGCGGCGGGGAGCACCGGGGCGGGCGGGGCGGAGGGCTGCCCGCCCGGACGTCCGCCCCGGCCGGGAGCGCGGCCGCCCAGCCGGGACACGTCCCCGTCGAGTGCGGGGAACAACTCGGTGTCGGTGACCCGCAGTTCGGGGCCGAACTGGGTGGACAGCGCCGGGCGTGCGCGGCCCGTCTGGAGCGACACCACCTCACGCAGGACGCCTGTCAGCTGCTCGCCCATCTCCTGCGCGGAGGCGAACCTGCGGTCCGGGTCGGGGTCGGTGGCGCGCACCAGGAAGCGGTAGAACGACTCGTACTGCCGGAAGACGTCGATGGTGTCGGGATCGGGCAGGGAGTCGGCGAAGACGGTGGTGTAACCCTGGAAGTCGAAGGTGAGCACGCCCAGCGTCCGCGCGACCGTGTACAGGTCGGACGCCACCGACGGGCCCACCTCGGCCACTTCGGGGGCCTGGTAGCCGACCGTGCCGTAGATGGCCGACTCGTCGTCGTCCATGCGGCGCACGGCGCCCATGTCGATCAGCTTCAGCTCGTCCTCGGTCTGGATGGCGTTGTCGACCTTGAAGTCGCAGTACAGCAGATTGCGGCCGTGCAGATGGGCGAGCGCCTCCAGCGCCTCGATGCCGTACGCGCACGCCTGCTCCACCGGCAGCGGGTCGCGCCTGCCCTGCGGGGTGCGGCGGGCGTTGGCGATCTCCTTGAGGGACTTGCCGCCCACGTACTCCATGACGATGTAGCCGTCGAGGGAGCCGGTGCGCTGGTCCAGGTGCTCCACGAAGTTGTAGATCCGCACGATGTTGGCGTGCTCGATCTCGGCGAGGAAGCGCCGCTCGGAGATCGCCGCCGCCATCGCGTCCTGGTCACCGGTGTCCAGCAGGCCCTTGAGGACCACCCAGCGGTCGGAGACCGCCCGGTCCACGGCGAGGTAGATCCAGCCCAGGCCGCCGTGCGCCAGGCAGCCCACCACCTCGTACTGGCCGTGCACCACGTCCCCGGCCGACAGCTTCGGCACGAACGAGTACGGGTGGCCGCACTTGGTGCAGAACCCCTCGGTACGTCCCGGCCGTTCGCCCCGGGCCCGCCCGACCGGGGCACCGCAGTCCGAGCGTGAGCAGAACCGCTTGCGCTCCGGCACCTGGGCACGGTCCAGCACCATGGCGCGGGGGTCCGGGCGCGGGATCGGCGGCACCTGCACCAGGCCCGCGCCCAGCCGGCCCCGGCTCGTGGACCCGGCCCCGGAGCCGGAGCTGCGCACCGACACCGAGCGGCCCGAGGACGCACCCGACAGCGACCTGGACAGCCGGCCCGACACCGAACGCCGGGACCGCGACGACTGCGATGACGTCCGCGCGCTCCTGCCGCTGGCGTCGCCCGACGAACCCCGCGAGTCCCGGCCGCCGACGGTGACGCCGGTCGGCGGCGAGGCGAGAGACCCCGTCGGCGACACCACCGGCGCCAACCCGCAGGTGCCGCAGTACAGTTCGCCGCCGCCCACGTCCTCGTACGTGCCGTCGCAGTCCGGGCGCTGGCAGGTGCCCCGCCCCTCGCCCAGCGCCTCGCTCACCACGCCTCCCCCTCGCCGTTCATGTGCCCGGTCCCGTCCGGCCGTCGGACACTCCGCGCCCGGGACCGGCCTGGTCCGGGATCCGGGGCGCCGCGGCGAACAGCTCGGCCGCCGCCTGCTGGTAGCGCAGCACCGCCTGGTCGGCGGCGCGCAGATCGCACGGCGCGCTCCACAGCATCCGGCGTGCCTTCTCGTACCGTTCGACCAGCAGGGGGTCCTCGGCGAGACCGTGCCGGGCCACCTTCGCCCGGTACGCGTCCAGCCGCCCGCGCAACTCCGCCCGGACCGCGAGCGGCGCGGTGACCGCCGTCAACGACTCGCGGGCCCGCAGCAGTTCGTCCTCGGCCTTCTGCTCCAGCGACTCCAGCAGCGGCGACAGGCGGTGCCACTGCGCGTGCCGCCGGTACTCGGCGGCCGCCGCCAGCTGCTCCTGGAGCACCGTGGGCGGGCCGCTGACCACCGGCACCTCGGTCGCCGCGATCTTCGCCAGCACCTCGCCGCGCGCGGTGCGCGCCTCGGCCAGGGTGCGGTCGGCCCGCGACAGCAGGTCCCGCAGCCGCACGATGCGCTTCTCGGCATCCTGACGGACCGTCAGCACCGCGTCGATCTCCCGGCGCACGTCCTCCAGGGCGCGCGCCTCCCGGTCGTACACGGTGGTGTCCGGCCGGCCGCCGCCCGGGGCCGAACTGCCCTCCGCGGGCTTCCAGAACGCCAGCGGGTCGGACACCACCTGCTCGCGCAGCCGGGTCAGGGAGCGGGTGATCCGCTCCAGGTCGTCGCCCGCCGGGTGCTCCCCGGGGCGCACGCCGACCGAGTGGGCCAGCTTGCGGGTGCGGCCGAGTTCGGCGGCCAGCAGGTCGATGCGGGCGGGCAGCGCCGACCAGACCGCGTCCGCGGAGACGACGGTGTCCAGCGAGGACGCGTACAGCTCGTTCATCCGGTCGACCAGCGTCGCCAGCGAGTAGCGCTCGCTGAGCACGCCCGCCGTGCCGTGCGGGGCGGGGGCGCCCGCGGTGGCCGCCGCCGGCCCGGCGAGCGTCACGCACTCGCCGCGGAGCAGCCCGGTCAGCTCCACCAGGTCCTCGCGGCTGGACCAGCGACGTCGGGCCCGGATGTCGCGGGCGGTGCGCAGGGTGCCGGTGTACGCGTCGAAGTACGTCCACAGCAGCGTGATCGCCGCCTCGGTGGCCGCCCAGCGCTCCGCGGTCACACCGGTCAGCCGGGCGCCCTCCAGGAGCCGCCGGCCCGCGTGGTCCTGCAGGGCCAGGAGCGAGGTCTCGACGGCTTCGTGCTCCGCGCCGAGCCGGGCCAGCGCACGGTCCACCTCGTCCCGGTCCAGCACCGGTACGGCGGACTCCGGGTCGCCCATCGATCACCTTTCGCTGCGGGTCGGTCGTGGCCTCGGGGGCCGGTCGGTCAGTCGGTCGGATGCGGTGCGGTCGGTCTCGTCGTGCGGTCGGGCCGGTCCTCCGGTCGTGCGGTCGGTCTGGTCCTGCGGCGGGTCGTTGCTCCGGTCGTGCGGTCGGTCTGGTCGTGCGGCGGGTCGTTCCTCCGGTCGTGCGGTCGGTTCTCGTCATGCGGCCGGTCCGGGACGCGGCCGGGTCGTGGACCGCTGCCGGTCCGGGGGCCTCAGTCCGTGCGCAGGTACGCCGGTGCCGGTGGCTCCGACTTCGATGAATCCCCGCCCAGTGTCGCCGACAACCATGTGTCGTACGAGTCCTGCCAGCCCTCGGCGGTGTCCTTGCGGAAGTCCACGAGGATCTTGTTGACCCGGCGCACCAGGTCGTCCGCGTCCTTCTTCATCGCCACGCCGTAATACTCGGTCGTGAAGGCGTCACCCTTGAGCTCGACCGTCGGGTCCTGGGCGGCCTGACTCGCCGCGAGCGCCCCGTCGGTGACCACCGCCTCGGCCTCGCCGAGCTGCAACCGCACCAGGCAGTCGAGCTGGTTGGGGACCGTGGTGCCGATGTCCACGGACGCCGGGAGCCGGCCGGCCTCCTTGTCCTCCGCCAGCTTCGCGTGCGCCGTGGAGCCCGCCGCCGTGCAGACCTTGCGGCCGGCGAGCGTCGTGTAGCCCTGCACCGGCGAGGACTTGGGCGCGAGGACCTGCTGGCCGGTCCTGAAGTACGGGGCGGAGAACGCCACGTCCCGCATGCGGTCGCAGTTGATCGTCATCGTCCGCACGACCATGTCGACCCGGCCGGCTTTGATCGCCGGGATCCGCTGGTCGGTGGGGATCGCCTTGAACTGCACGGCGTCCGGGTCGCCGAGGATGTCCTCCGCTATGCGGTGCACCAGGTCGATGTCGAAGCCCTCCAGCCGGGCGCTGTCCGGGCTGTTGGGGTCGCGGTAGCCCCAGCGGTAGCTGTTCTGGTCGACACCGACGATCAGTTTGCGTTTCTCGCCCGGCCGGTTCTTGATCGCCTCGATGGCGGGTCCGTCGGCGCCGGAGGGGGGCAGGGTCTGCTTCTCCGGGTCGGTGCACTCCTCGGCCGCGAGGGTCCGCTCGCCGGCCGTCACCCCGCCGTGGCCGCGGTCCGCCGCCGCGTCCGTCCGGCCCGGCCGGTGGGCGGCGGAACCGGTGCAGGTCAGGACCAGCGCGAAGACCAGTGCGAGGGCGCAGGCCGTCGCCATCGCGCCCACTCCGCCCCAGCCCCGCAGGCCGGCCCGCACGCGTCGCGCGGTGTGCATCACGCCCCCTCTCACCGGTACTCCGACAGCCTGCGTCCGATGCCCACGACGGCACCGGCGGCGCCCAGTACGGCGAGCAGCGCCGCGCCCGCCGGCAGGCCGGTCAGCGCGTCCCGGCCGGCCCCGGCGGCCTCGTCGAACTCGGCCCGCTCGTGGGTGAGGGCGGCGGCCAGGTTCCTGTCGACCTCGTCGAAGCACTCGCCGGTCGCGCCCTTGCCGCCGATGACCAGGTCCAGGGCCTGCTGGTAGTTGCCGTTCTCGTCCTGCTCGCGGGCGGCGCCGTGACGCTCCTTCCACTCCCGCATACCGGCGAGGGCGGCCGTGACGGGCCGGGTGCCGTCGTCGTCGTCCGCGAGACGCTCGGCGTGCGCGAGGCCCTTGCCGAGGGCGTCGATCTCCCGGCCGAAGTCGTGGTCGTAGGCGTCGACGGTGTCGTCGCCGACCTTGCGGGTCTCGGCGCCGCGGGCCACCAGCGTGAGGTTCTCGTTGCCGCGGGCCTTCAGGGAGGCGATCCGGGCGTCGTGCAGCACCTCCAGCGAACGCACGCCGTGGTCGCGGGAGTCGTTCAGGCCGGAGCGGGCCAGGGTGTGGCCGGCGGCCAGCCACAGCAGGATCACCGAGGCGGCCGCGGTGGCCGCCACCAGGCCGTGGTTGAGGAGGCGGTTGGTGCGCCGGTAGGTGCGGTGCTGCGCCCAGGCGAGGGCGGACAGGGCGACGACACCGAGGGCGATCGCCGCCCAGGGGTAGGGGGTGGCGTCCGCGTAGTCGGCGCGCAGCCGCTCGTTCTCCGAGCGGTACAGGTCCTCCGCGGCGGGGAGCATCTCCTTCTGCATCTTCTCGTTCGCGTACCGCAGGTAGGCGCCGCCCACGGGGAAGCCCTGCCGGTTGTACGTGCGGGCGCTCTCCACCAGGCCCTTGTACTGCGGCAGCAGGCGGTTGAGGTCGGTGATGGTGGCGGCGGAGGGGGAGTCGGGCTCGGAGTTGGCGGCCGCCTTGACCAGCTTGGCGGCGGCGGTGCGGATGTTCCGCTCGTAGCGGTCGCGGGTCTCGGCCGACTCCTGCCCGCCGGCCAGGAAGCCGCTGGAGGCGGCGGTGTTGGCGGCGGCGAGCGAGCGGTAGATGTCGGCGGCGTCCGAGCTGAGGGGCTGGCTGCGGTTCAGCACGTCGTCGGCGGCGGCCGCCCGGTCGGTCATCTGCCAGGCGGAGACGGCGCCGAAGGCGAGGACGAGGGCGGCCAGCACGGCGCCGATGATGCGCAGCCGGCCGGGCTCGGTGGTGGCGGCCCTGCGCAGCCGCTCGGCGCCTTCGGCGAACGCCGTGCGGCGGACGTCGGGCGGGGGCGCCGCGGGCCGTGGGGCGCCGGGAGGCGCGGCCGGGGCGGGGACCGCGGGGGCGCCGCCGGGCGCGGGCTGGGACGGGACGGCGGGCAGGTGGGTGCCCGGCGGTGCCGTGCCGCTGTCCGGCGTCCGAGTCACTGCTGACCTCCCCCATGGTCATCCGTCGTGGCAAGTATCGCTGCCGGAACCGGCATCCGCACCGGCCTTGGCGCGATCTTGATGTGATTGCGGCGTTGTTGCCGGATTTTTCACCACCGCGCCGTGGCCCATTTCTCCCCTTCTCAGGAACACGTCCCGGACGCCGGTTCGGTTCCACGGGCGCGCGGCCCGCGGGCGGCCCCGGCGGCGCCGCGGGGGCGGCCGCCGGACCCGGGGTCCCCTACGCCCCGTAGTGCGCCCGCAGGCGCCGCTGAGCCGTCGGCGGTGCGGCGGTGCGGTCCAGGCCCAGCAGGGCCGCACCCAGCACCGGAGGGGCGGTGACGACCCGGGGGACCGCCTTGGGGGCGCGGTCGGCGAGCAGGGCGCGGATCCGGTCGTCGAGCCGGGCGTGGCGGGCGGCCAGGACGCTGCCGCCGAGGACGACGGGCGTCTCCTCGCCGAGGAGGCCGAGCCGGGACAGTGCCACGGTGGCCATCGCGACCACCTCGTCGGCCTGCCGGTCGACGACCGCCCCGGCGACCGGGTCGCCGCCGGCCGCCGTCGCGAACAGCACCGGCGCCAGCTCGTGCCGCCGGGCCGGCGGCAGGTGCTCCAGGTGCAAGGCCTCGATGAGGTCCGGCATGCCGGGCAGGCCGAAGTGGGCCGGCAGGGTCCGGGCCAGGGCGGTGGGGGCGCCGCGGCCGTCGTGGGCGCGGGCCGCGTGCCACAGGGCCTCCTCGGCCAGGCCCCAACCGCCGCCCCAGTCACCGGAGATGCGGCCGATCGCCGGGAAGCGTGCGGTGCGGCCGTCGGGGCGCATGCCGACGCAGTTGATGCCGGCGCCGCACACCACGGCCACGCCCCTGGGTTCGGTGACACCGGCCCGCAGCACCGCGAAGGTGTCGTTGCGGACCTCGACCGTACCGCCCCACCCGCGCTCCTCCAGCGCGGCCGTCAACCGGGCCTCCTCCACGGGGAGATCGGCGTTGGCCAGGCAGGCCGAGACGTGGGAGACGCCGGGGACGCCCGCGGCGGCGAGGGCCCGGTCCACGGTCCCGGCGAGCGCGGCGACGGCCGGGTCCGTGCCCCCGGCGGACGGGCGGAACCCCGCTCCCCGGGCCGTGGCCAGGACCTCGCCCGCGTCGGTCACGACAGCCACGTCCGTCTTGCTGTTGCCGGCGTCGACGGCGAGGACGCCCGCCCTCAGGCCCACGCCAGGTGCTCCCGGTTGTGGGCGATCAGGGCGTCGGTGAGCTTCTCGGCGTAGGCGTACTGGCCGACCAGCGGGTGGGCGAGCAGCGCGCGGAAGACCCGTTCCCGGGAGCCGTCGACGGCGGCCCGCAGGGCCAGGTCCTCGTACGCGGTGACCGCGGCCATCAGGCCGGCGAACAGGGGGTCCACCGGCGGCACCGGCAGCGGGACCGGTCCCTTCGGGCCCACGGCGGCCTGCACCTCGACGACCGCGTCGTCGGGGAGGAAGGGCAGCGTGCCGTGGTTGAGGGTGTTGACGGCCTGGTAGGGGCTGCCGGTGCCGCGCAGCAGGGCCGCCGCGAGGTCCACGGCGGCCTCGGAGTAGTAGGCACCGCCGCGCCGGGCCAGCAGCTCCGGCTTCTCGTCGAGGGCGGGGTCCGCGTACAGCTCCAGCAGGCGGCGCTCCATGCCGGCGACCTCGGACGCGCGGGACGGCCCGGAGCGCAACTCCCGCACCACCTCGTCGTGGGCGTAGTAGTAGCGCAGGTAGTAGGACGGGACCACGCCCAGCCGGTGCAGGAGACCGGCGGGCAGCCGCAGGTCGTCGGCGATCTCGGCGCCGTGCCCGGCGAGCAGGCGGGGCAGCACGTCCTCGCCCTCCGGGCCGTCGAGGCGCACCCCGAGCTCCCAGGTGAGGTGGTTCAGGCCCACGTGGTCCAGGTGGAGGCGGCCGGGGTCGGTGCCCAGGTGGGCGGCGAACCTGCGCTGGAGTCCGATGGCCACGTTGCACAGGCCGACCGCCTTGTGCCCGGCGCGCAGCAGGGCCCGGGTGACGATGCCCACCGGATTGGTGAAGTCGATGATCCAGGCGTGCGGGTTGGCCCGGCGGACGCGGTCGGCGATGCCGAGGACGACCGGCACGGTGCGCAGCGCCTTGGCGAGGCCGCCCGCGCCGGTGGTCTCCTGGCCGACGCAGCCGCACTCCAGGGGCCAGGTCTCGTCCTCCATCCGTGCCGCCTGGCCGCCGACGCGCAGTTGCAGCAGGACGGCGTCGGCGCCGTCGACGGCCGCGTCCAGGTCGGCGGTGGTGGTGACGGTGCCGGGGTGGCCCTGGCGGGCGAGGATGCGGCGGGACAGGGCGCCGACGGGTTCCAGCCGGTCGGCGGCCGGGTCGACGAGGACCAGCTTGGTCACAGGAAGGGTGTCCCTCAACCGGGCGAAGCCGTCGACGAGTTCGGGGGTGTAGGTCGAGCCTCCGCCGACCACGGTGAGTTTCACGGCCGGATGCCTCGCTTTCGGTGCCGGGCACCAGGGGTGCCGCTGAGGTGAACGGGGGTGCTCCTGGGGCCCGCCGGTCAGCCCTTCACGCCGGTGAGGGTGACGCCCCTTCCGGGCATGTGGGAGCTCCCTGGGGCAGGGCGACGACGGGCAGGGCGGTGAACGGGCAGGGCGGTGAACGGGCCGGCGGGTGAACGGGCCGGGCGGGTGAACGGGCAGGGCCGGGGGAGTGCTGAAAGGGGGGAGTGCTGGAAAGGGGCGTGCTGGAAGGGGGGTGCTCGGGTCAGCGGGAGGTGTCGAAGACCTCGTCGCGGGTGGCGGCCAGCGCGCTCTCCAACGCGCCGCGCAGCACGGGCTGTTCACGCACGTCGCCCACCACGAGCCGCGGCCGGGAGGCGGCCAGCTCCTCCAGCTCGGCCTGGACGAGGGCGCGCAGCGCCTCACCGCCGGAGGTGAGGCCGCTGCCGCTCAGGACGACGAGTTCGGGGTCGAGGACGGAGACGAGCGAGGCCAGACCGGTGGCCAGCCGGGTGGCGTAGGCCCGCAACAGGCGCTGGTGGCCCGGCTCTTCGGGAGCGGCGGCGGCCCGACCGACGAGCGCTGCGGCCACCTCGGGGTAGGTGCCCTCGGGGATGTCCTCCAGGCCGGCGTCGCGGGCCAGCGCGGGCACCGCCTGGGCGCCGGCGAGCTCCTGGTAGCCGCCGCTGTTGGCCCGGGTGACCTGGCGCACCAGGGGTGTTCCGGGCACCGGCAGGAAGCCGACCTCGCCGGCGCCGCCGGTCCAGCCCCGGTGCAGCCGCCCGCCGAACACCAGGGCGGCGCCCAGCCCGGCCTCGTTCCACAGCAGGACGAAGTCGGTGTGGCCGCGGGCGGTGCCGAGCCGCTGTTCGGCCAGGGCGACCAGGTTGACGTCGTTCTCGTACTCGAAGGGCATCGGCAGGGCCGCGGCGAGTTCGTCGAGCAGGGTGGGGGAGTGCCAGCCGGGCAGGTGGGAGGCGTAGCGCAGCCGCCCGGTGGTGGGGTCGAAGGCGCCCGGGGTGCCGATGACCAGCCGGTGGACGTCGGCGCGGGTCAGTCCCGCCGCCTTCACCGCGCCGTCCAGCGCGTCGGTGACCTGCCGGACGGCGGGGACACCGGAACGGCGCCCGGGGGTGGGCAGTTCGTGCTCGCCGACGGTGCGGCCGGTGATGTCGGCGACGGCGGCGCGGATCCGCTCGGGGGTGACGTCGAGACCGGCGGCGTACGCGGCGGCCGGGTTCACCTCGTACAGCTGGGCGCTGGGCCCCGGGCGGCCCTCGGTGGTGCCGCCGGCCAGCACCAGCCCGGCCGCCTCCAGGCGGGCCAGCAACTGGGACGCGGTGGGCTTGGACAGTCCGGTCAGCTTGCCGATCCGCGTGCGGGACAGGGGGCCGTGCTCCAGCAGGAGGTCCAGGGCCGCGCGGTCGTTCATGGCCCGCAGCACACGCGGGGTGCCCGGGGTACCGGCGGTTCCTGCCATGGGTGCCACACCTGCCTTCCTCGGCCGCCCAGCTTCTCAGTGGCCGCGACGGGCCGGCCATTCAGGGGTGCTGTCCGCCCCTGGGCGCCGCGATCACTGTTAGTAAAGTTTCCTATCTGAGTGAGGAACGTACGGCCCGGGCGCACGAACCGTCAAGGGGGCGTACGGGCCCGGCACCGCGCCGGTCCGGCCGCCCCGCACACGCGGCAGGACATGCGTCCCGGGCATGCGTCAGGGCACGCGTCAGGACTCGCGTCAGGACTCGCGTCAGACACGCAACAGGGCGGCACCCGGTAGGTCCCGGATGCCGCCCTGACGTGGCGCGCGGGGGCGGCGCCCCGCGGCGCTACTTGGTGGTGTTCGGCGGGGTGATCGGGGACGCCGCGATCGACTGCGGCGAGACCGAACTCGCGTACGCCGACGGGGGTGCGACCGCCGCGGCCGGGTCGGGGCCCGGCGCCGCGTCCACCGGGGCGGTGGCACCGCCCACGATCCGGATGCCGGCCTCGTCGAAGGCCCGCTTGATGCGCCAGCGCAGCTCGCGCTCCACGGTGAGGGACTTGCCGGGCATCGTCTTCGCCGACACCCGTACGACCATCGAGTCCAGCAGCACCGAGTCCAGGCCGAGCACCTCGACCGGGCTCCACAGGAGCTCGTTCCAGGGCTCCTCCTTGCCCATCTTCGCGGCGACGTCGCCCAGGACCTCCCGTACCCGGTCCAGGTCCTCGTCGGAGCGGACGGTGACGTCGACGTTGGCGGTGGCCCAGCCCTGGGACAGGTTGCCTATCCGCTTCACCTCGCCGTTGCGCACGTACCAGATCTCACCGTCCGCGCCGCGCAGCTTGGTCACCCGCAGCCCGACCTCGATCACCTCGCCGGAGGCCACGCCCGCGTCCACGGTGTCGCCGACGCCGTACTGGTCCTCCAGGATCATGAAGACGCCGGAGAGGAAGTCCGTCACCAGGTTGCGCGCGCCGAAACCGATCGCCACACCGGCGACACCGGCCGAGGCGAGCAGCGGCGCCAGGTTGATCTGGAAGGTGCCCAGGATCATCAGCGCGGCCGTGCCCAGGATGAGGAACGAGGCCACCGAGCGCAGCACCGACCCGATCGCCTGCGAGCGCTGGCGCCGCCGCTCGGCGTTCACCAGCAGGCCGCCCAGCCCGGATCCGTCCACGGTCTGGCCGGTACGCCCCATGCGGTCGATCAGCTTGGTGATCGACCGCCGCACGACCACTCTGAGCGCCGCCGCGATGACCAGGATGAGCAGCACGCGAAGCCCGATCGCGAGCCAGGTCGACCAGTTCTGCTCGACCCAGCTGGCGGCGTTCGTCGCATGTTCCTGGGCGTCCTTGAGCGAGGGCACGGCCGGCGACGGACTCTCCACGGGAGTCGACGACGGGCCGTCGGCCGACAGGACGGCGGACATGAACACGGCAGGTACCTCCAGGTGCACGATCTGCCCTCCGCACGGCCTCCGAGGTCACGGGAAGGTCACCGGCCGGGACAGAATCACCACACTAACGGGGCATTGTGAGGGGATCCGCGGGTTGTGTGAAGGAGAGACCGCCCTCACCTGCGCTTGAACCGGTCATGATCGTGGGGATGCATCCGAGTGTGGTCGAAAACACTCTCAGCCCGTTACCGGGACATGGTGGCGCTTCCACCAGGCATGAGGGGAAACTGACTACGGATCGTCCCGGCGCGAGCCACGCGTCGCCGGCGTACAAGGAGGCATCCGTGCCGCATGTCCTGGTTCTCAACGCGTCGTACGAGCCACTCGGTGTCGTACCGCTCCGCCGCGCGCTCGTCCTCGTCCTCGAGAACAAGGCCGTGTGCCTCGAGGAGTCCGGCGCCTACCTGCACAGCACCACCGTCACCGTCCCCGCCCCCAGCGTGGTCCGGCTCAAGCGTTTCGTCAGGGTTCCCTACCGGGGGCCCGTTCCTCTCACCCGCCGCGCCCTCTTCGCCCGCGACGGGGGCCGCTGCATGTACTGCGGCGGCGTCGCGACCAGCGTCGACCACGTCATCCCGCGCAGCCGCGGGGGACAGCACGTCTGGGACAACGTGGTGGCGTCCTGCCGCCGCTGCAACCACGTGAAGGCCGACAGGCACCTGTTCGAACTGGGCTGGCGCCTGCGCCACAAACCGGCCCCGCCCACCGGGCTGGCCTGGCGCATCATCGGCACCGGCCACCGGGACCCGCGCTGGCTTCCGTACCTCCAGCCCTACGGCGCGGACGACGCGATGGCCCGGATCGACGGCACCCGGGTCGACGGCATCTCCGCCTGACGCGATCCGGGCCCGGCGGTCGCCCGCAGGGCGGGGCCCGGTTCACGACGGGGCCACGGGGAGGCCGCCCGGGCCGCCCGGCACGGCGCCGTGCGGTACGGCGCCATGGCCGGGCCGACGGCACCGCTATGTCCGCCGACCCGCCCTCGCGCCCGCCCGCGTCCTCGCGCCCGCCCGTCCTCGCGCCCGCCTGCGTCCTCGCGCCCGCCTGCCCTCGTGCGGCCCGCTCTCACGAGCGACGCCCGCCCGCCCTCACGACCGGCGCCCACCCTCACGCCCGACCGCCCTCGCGACCGACGGCCGGCCGACTGTGTCCGCCGGCAGGCCGTAGTCGGCTCGACCTCGCCTGCCCCGGCGGCCGGATCCGCACCGTCCGCGCGGCCCCGGCAGCCGGATCGGCACCGTCGGCCGGGCGGCCCCGCCTGCCCGACTGCCCGCGTTCTCCGCCCCGGAGGCCCCCCGTGCCCCCGGGCCGGACGCGTGTCACCCGTGGCGCAGCTCGCCCGGTCGCAGGCTCCGGCCCAGCAGGGGCAGGGCGGTGGCCGCGGCCACCAGGCAGGCCGCGTAGACGCCGAGCGGCACCAGCAGGGCGGCCCACGGCACGACGGACGCGGTCAGCACCGAGTAGCCGACGCCGATCACCAGCCCGCCGATGCCCGCCAGCACCAGCGCGGGCGCCAGGGGCAGCGCCGTCTCCAGCAGCAGCGCCCGGTTCAGCACCCTGCGCGGCACCCCGGCGGCGACCTGGGCGGCCAGGCCCCGGCGGCGTGCGGACAGCGACTCGGCCGTCCCCACGGCGAGAGACGTCAGGGTGATGAGCAGGCCCACCACCACCGCTGCCGCGGTCAGGTCCAGGCCGGTGGTGTAGAACTCCATGTCCTCCACAACCCGGCCCTCCCGGCGCAGCAGCTCCAGCATCGACTGCCGCAGCCCCACGAACCCGGTCGCGACGACCGTCACCAGCAGCACCGCCGCGTGGGTGCGCGCCGCCGCCCACGGGTCGTCGCGCAGCCGTTCCGCGGCGATCAGGGTGGCCGCGGTACGGGCCCGCCCGGCCAGTGCCCGGCCCACCGCGCCGGCCGTGGCACCGGACAGCCACACCGCGCCCGCGCCCACCGTCAGCAGGGCGCCGAACAGTCCCAGCGGCCCCTGCCAGACCGGGGTCCGCGCGCCGGGGGAGGGGGAGAGGGTGAGCATCGCGAGCAGGGCCACCACCCCCACCCCCAGCAGGGACCCCAGGAACAGCCGGGCCGGCCCGCGGCCCGAGCGGGGGGACACCCGGCGCACCTGGCCCAGGGGCGAGGCCACCACCCGGCGCAGCGCCAGCCGGCCCGCCACTGCGCCGAGCACCGGCACGGCGAGCGCGACCGCGACGACGGCCGCCCAGGCCGTGAGCGTCGGCCGCTGCCATTGCCGCAGCAGGACCACGACCGCGCCGACGGTCGCGACCGCGGAGCCCAGCGCGCACGCCAGTCCGGTCTCCAGCGCGGCGATCCGCCGCACCTGCCCGGGCGTCGCACCGGCCAGCCTCAGCCCGGCCAGCCGCCGGTCGCGGTGCACGGCCCCGATCCGGGTGCACTGGCCCAGGAAGCCGAGCACCGGGACCAGCAGGAGCAGCAGGGCGACGATCACGCCGGCCCGGGTGCCCGGCTCGTCCAGCAGGCCCGCCGCGACGGGAACGCGGTACTGGCCGTGGCCCAGGGCCGTGAGCGCGCCGGCCGCCAGGGCGAACCCGGTGGCCAGCGCCGCTCCGGTCGCGGTGAGCGCGATCCGCCACCCCTCCTTGCGGTCGGAGCCGCGGGTCAGCAGCCAGGCCAGCCGCAGATCGGTGCGCAGGGAGCCGACGTTCACGCCGTCACCCCCAGCGGGGCAACGGTGCCGTCCCGCAGCTGCACCTCGCGGTCCGCGTAGGCGGCCACCCGGGCGTCGTGCGTGACGAGCAGGACCGCCGTGCCCGCCTCGCGGGCGGTGCGGACCAGGGACGTCATCACCTGCTCGGCCGCCAGCGAGTCCAGGGCACCGGTCGGCTCGTCGGCGAACACCGCCTTAGGGCCGGTCACCAGGGCCCGGGCCAGCGCGGCCCGCTGGGACTGCCCGCCGCTCATCTCCCCCGGCCGGAGGTCCCCCTGCTCACCCACCCCGAACCGCTCCAGCCACGTCCCCGCCGCCTCGCGGGCCCCGGCCCGGGTGGCACCGGCCAGCATGAGCGGCAGCGCCACGTTGTCCAGCGCGGTCAGCTCCGGGATGAGCTGGCCGAACTGGAACACCACCCCGAAGTCCGTCCGCCGCAGCTCGCTGAGCCGCTCCTCCGACGCCTGCTCCAGGCGCTCGCCGGCATACGTCACCGAGCCCCCGTCCGGCCGGACGATGCCCGAAAGGCAGTGCAGCAGCGTCGACTTGCCGCTGCCGCTGGCGCCCGTCACCGCGACGATCTCGCCGGGCCACAGCTCGACGGAGGCGCCCCGCAGGGCCGCGGTGGCCCCGTAGCTCTTGACCAGTCCTCCGCCCGTGAGGAGCGGTGCGCCGTCCGCCCCGCCGCTGCCGGGACCGCCGCGCGTGGCGGTCCTGTCGTCGTCCCCGTGGTTCATGCTGCGTCGACCTCCGCGGTCAGGGTGGTGAGCCGGGCCGCCGTCGTGGTCATCCAGCGAAGGTCGGCGTCCAGGTGGTTGAGGGCGAAGTCCGCCGAGAGCACGGTCGACAGGTCCGCGCCCGGGGCGGTCTTCACCGCGGTGAGCTCCCGCATGCGTTCCATGTGCGCGGCCCGCTGGGCGCGCAGGTAGGCCGCCGGGTCGCCGCCGGACAGGATCGACACCACGACCTTGGCGAAGATCTCGTTGGTCACGAAGGGCGCGGGCGGGGCGATCTGCCCGGCCCACTGGGCCAGTTCGCGCGCGCCCTTCTCGGTCGTGCGGTAGGTGGTGCGTTCCGGGCCGCCGTCCGACTCGGTCCCCTCCACCTCGGCCAGTCCGTCGCGGACCAGCCGCTGCAAGGTCGTGTACACCTGCCCGTAGGCCAGCTGCCGGGCCTGCGGGAAGCGTTCGTCATGGCGCCGCTTCAGGTCGTAGCCATGGCCCGGCCCCGAGGCGAGCAGCCCCAGCAGGATGTGACGGGTGCTCATGAAACCTCAGTATGCACTACGTACATGTACTGAGTGAATAGTGGCGCGGGGAGAACGGGGAGAACGCGGAGAACCACCCCGCGCGTCCGCGCGGTCCGCCGGGAAGCGGGCCGCGCGCCCCCGGCGGGTCAGCCGCCCCGGCCCTACCCCTCCGCGCCCGTCCCGGCGCCGTCCGGCGCCCCGGACTCCGTGCCCTCGCCCTGCTTCGCGACCGCGTACGTCTCCACCGACCACAGCGAATAGCCGTACGGCGTCGCCCGCTTGTCACCCTGGACCCGGACGTGCCGCACGTCCCGCTCGTCCATGCGGACCGTCTCCCGGCCGCCGCGCCCGTCCCGCACCGTGGCCGCCGTACGCCAGCGGCGGCCGTCCGGGGACACTTGGATCCGGTACGCCGACGGGTGGGCGTCCTGCCAGTGCAGCTCGACCCGGCCCAGCCGCACCGGCCGCTCCAGCTCGACCTGCCACCACGCGTCGTCCTTCACGGGCGAGGACCAACGCGTCTTCGGGTCACCGTCGTTGGCCGCCGACGCCGGGAAGTCGGGCGTCTCGTCGGCCGAGGAACGCGCCCGGCCGGTGCGGGCCAGGTCCGGTCCCCCCGTGGGCGGCACCGCCCGCACCGTCAGCGTCCGGCTCACCCCGCCGAAGCCCAGCCGCACCTCGTACGCACGGGACGGCGTGCCCGGCTCCACGGTCACCTCGACCGGCACCTCGACCGACTCGCCCCGCGGCACCCGCAGCGGCCCCTCCGGAACCCGCACCCGGACGCCCTCCGGCGCGTCCACCGTCACCCGGCCCCGCACGTCGGCCGGGCGCAGGGAGCCCAGGGTGGCCGTCAGCCGCCGGGTACGGCCGATGTCCGCGTCGGCACGGTCCCCGGGCAGCTTCAGAGACACGGCGTCGGCGTCCGCGTACCAGGGGACCAGGTGACGCACCCGGCGGGCGTCCGCGCCGGTGACCCGCAGGGCATCGGCCCGCCGGTCCGCGCGCAGCTCCGTGGCACCCGACCGGTCGAGCGGCCCCAGACGGCGCCAGCCCTCCCCGGGGACGCGCACCTCCACCGTCCCCCCGGTGCCCGGATCGGCCAGGACCGTCACCGTGCTCACCGCGCGCGCCCGGGGCAGCCGCAGCGTGCGGTCACCGGCCGCCTCACCGGCCTGCGCGGGCGGCTCGTGACCGATCCCCGCCCACGTCCCGTACGCCTTCTGCGCCCGGCTCAGGAACGGGTCGAGCACCCCCTTGCCGACCGTCACCCGGGCCGCCTCCAGGCGCGCCCGCTCCCGGCCCAGCTTCCGGTACGCGGCCCAGGCGGCGCCCGCGTCCCCGGCGTCCTGCGCGCGCAGCATGTCCAGCGCCGCCGTCCCGGCCGTGCCGTAACGGGCCAGCTGCTCCGTCCAGGGCGAGACCTCCTCCGCGAGCGGGGTGCCGGCCAGCCGCTCCGGTACCTCGCCCAGCACGTCGAACGCCTCGCGCAGCCGCTGCTCCGCCCGCGCGGCCTTTTCCCCGCCCCCGGTGCGGGAGGCCCAGAACTCCTTCAGCAGCGGACGCAGATACGCCGACTCCTCGGCGCCCAGCACCGAGGACGCGCCGTTGCCCGCGAGCGCCGCCAGCGCCTCCTCGCGCCGGGCGTCGCCGCCCGCCAGGTCGGCGATCGCGGCCCGCCAGGACTCCTGCGGGCGGTACGCGCGGGGGTTCCAGGCGAAGTCGGCGGCCGTGAACAGCGGGATGCGGGACGCCTGCGGCTGCTCCATCGCGTTCGCCAGCAGCGCCGCCGAACCCGCCGCGACGGCCGGCTCACGGCCCTGGTAGGGGCCGAGGAAGATCCGGCCGGGCGCGTAGTCGTTGACCGGATAGTTGTCCATCGTCACCAGCGGATGCCCGAACACGCCCTTCACCTCGGCCAGTTCGCCGCCGGTGATGGTCCGCGGCACCACGCCCACCCCGGTCCAGGCCACCTCCACGCCCGCCGTGAGCGCCTTCGCCAGCGCGCGCCGGTAGGCGGTCGAGCCGTCCTCGTAGAACTCGGTCGGCATCAACGACAGGGGAGCGGCACCGGGGTGACGGTCCGCCAGATGCCGGGCCACCGCGTTCGCCACGTGCGCCTGCGCCCGCGCCGCCGCCTCCGGGCCGGTGCCGAACCGGTCGGCGTCCTCCCCGCAGTGCCACTCGGTATAGCTGACGTCCTGGAACTGCAGCTGGAACGCCCGGAAGCCCAGCGCCCACATCGCGTCCAGCTTCCGCGTCAGCGCCCGCAGGTCGGTGTCCGAGGCGAAACACATCGCCTGCCCCGGCGCCACCGCCCAGGCCGGCGTGACGTGGTTGCGCGCCGCCCGCTCGGTCAGCTCCCGGAACTCCGCGCGCCGCTCGGCCGGGTACGGCTCCCGCCAGCGCGCCTGCCGGTAGGGGTCCTCGCCCGGCGCGTACAGGTACCGGTTCAGCTTGGTGCGGCCCATGAAGTCCAGCTGCGCCAGCCGCTGCCCGTGCGACCAGGGGACGCCGTAGAAACCCTCCGTGACACCGCGCACCGCCGTCGCCGGCCAGTCCCGCACCACGGCCGCGGTGAACCGGCCGTCGGGGCGCAGCAGCGTGCGCAGCGTCTGCACCGCGTGGAACAGGCCGTCCGGGCCCGCCCCGGTGGCGGTCACCCGGCCGTCGCCGACGCTCAGGGTGTAACCGCCCGAGGGCAGGGCGTGCAGCGGGTCGTCCGTCTGCCGGTGCGCGCCCAGCCGCACCACGAGCGCCCCCTCGGGCACCGGTGCGCCGGGAGCGGTGAACCGGCTCGCGCCCGCCCGCCGCAACAGCGCGCGCACCGCGTCGAGCGTGGCGCCGTCGGTGCCGTCCTGCGCGACCACGGCGACCTCGTCGGTCACGGCGACCGGCGCCCCGTTCGCCCGCAGCGACTGCGGGCGCGGCCACACCGACGGCTCCGTGGCGTCCGCTCCCGTATCCGGTACCGAGGCCGTCGAGGGAGCCGGCGGAGCCGCCCCCGCGGGAAGCGCACCGCCCAGTGATCCGGCGACGACGGCCACCGCGAGGGCGAGCGCCGTCCTCCCACGCCGCAGCTGCACAGGCTCCTCCTGCTCCGCTCCCCGGCCGTGCTCGCCGGCCGACGGCCCCGCTCCGCACCACCCGCCCGGCCGCCGACCGCCCGGCCGCCCGGGGACCGCCACCACCGGGACCGTCAACGACCGCCACGACCGTGACCATTTCGTTGCCAAGAAAGCCTGAGCCCACCATTCCGGTGGTGAGGGTGTCAACGAGCGTGGTCGATGTGCCGAGTTTGTCCGCGTCCCGGAGCGGGGTACGGAAACAAAATGTGAGCAGGAACACGTTGTGAGGGCAGTTGCGTCTGCCCTCGCCGCCCCTGGGTAGGGGCTGCGAGACGACCCCCCCGACCCGGCGCCACCGGAACGGGACCGACACGACCACGCTCGACGAGGAGACCATCCGTGCCCGCACCCGCATACCTCCCCACCCCGCCCTCCGTCCTGTCCAAACCCGTGGCGGAGCCCTCCGCCGACACCACCGGCCCGGTCGACCCCTGGGACACCTGGGACCCCTGGGACGAAGACCCCTGCGTCTTCAGCGCCGAAGGCCCCTGCACCGAACTCCCCCTCACCAGCGAGCCCCCGCTGCCCGACGCCGAACCCCTCACCAGCGAACCCCCCATCGCCGACACCGCCCCCCTCACCAGCGAGTCCGACGGCTCACCCGACCCCTCCGGACTCGACGCCTTCCCGGCCCAGTACCGCCCGGAGCCCTAGTGGGCACCCCCGGACCGGCCGAGCCCCCGTCCGAGGATCTAGCCCGGCTCGCCGCCCTGCACGGCGTCGCCACCTCCTACCGCCCCTCCCCGGACCGCACGGTCACGGCCTCGGCGACCGCCGTCACCCTCGCCCTCGCCGCCCTCGGCGTCGACACCGGTACCCCCGACGCCGTCCGCGCCGCGCTCACCGCCCGCGAGGACGTACTGCGGACCCGGCTCCTGCCCCCGACCGTCGTCGGCCGCGGCACCACCGCCCCGCCCGCGCTCGCCGCCCTCCCCGACGGCACCCGCCTGCACATCACCACCGAGGACGGCGAGACCCGCACCCACGCCGACGGCCTCCCGCCCGGCGTGCACCAGGTCACCGCCACCGCACCCGACGGCCGCACCGCCCGCTCCCACCTCATCGTCGCCCCGCCCCGGCTGCCCGCCCCGCCCGGCCGCACCCACGGGCTCCTGGTCCAGCTGTACTCCCTCCTCTCCCGCCGCTCCTGGGGCATGGGCGACCTCGGCGACCTCCGCGAACTCGCCGGCTGGGCGGGCCGCACCGTCGACGCCGGATTCATCCAGGTCAACCCGCTCCACGCGGCCGTCCCCGGCGCCCCCACCGACCCCAGCCCCTACCGCCCCTCCTCCCGCCGCTTCCCCGACCCCGTCCACCTGCGCGTCGAGGACATCCCCGAGTACGCCCACGTCGAGGACCACGACCGGCTCCGCACCCTCCTCGACCGGGCCGCACACCTGCGCGAGGCCGTCCTCCACAAGGACGCGCTCATCGACCGCGACGCCGTCTGGGACACCAAGCGCCAAGCCCTCGAACTCGTCCGGCGCGTCCCCCTCGGCCCCGGCCGCCGCGCCGCCTACTGCGACTTCCTCGCCGCGCAGGGCCGCGCCCTCGAGGACCACGCCACCTGGTACGCCCTCGCCGAGCGGCACGGCCCCGACATGCAGCGCTGGCCCGCCGCCCTGCGCGACCCCCGCTCATCCGGGACCGGCCGCGCCCGCCGCGAGCTCATGGACCGCGTCGACTTCCACACCTGGCTCGCCTGGCTCACCGACGAACAGCTCACCACCGCCCAGCGCACCGCCCGCGACGCCGGCATGCCCGTCGGCATCGTCCACGACCTCGCCGTCGGCGTGCACCCCGGCGGAGCCGACGCCTGGGCCCAGCAGGACCACTTCGCCACCGGCATGTCCGCCGGCGCACCCCCCGACGCCTTCAACGCCCGCGGCCAGGACTGGGGCCTGCCGCCCTGGCGCCCCGACCGCCTCGCCGCCTCCGGCTACGCCCCCTTCCGCGACCTCCTGCGCGCCCTCTTCCGCTACGCCGGCGCCCTGCGCATCGACCACGTCATGGGCCTCTTCCGCCTCTGGTGGGTCCCCGAGGGCCACCCGCCCACCGAGGGCACCTACGTCCACTACGACGCCGACGCCATGCTCGCCGTCCTCGTCCTGGAGGCCTCCCGCGCGGGCGCCACCGTGATCGGCGAGGACCTCGGCACCGTCGAACCCGGCGTCCGCGAGGAACTCCGCAGCCGCGGCGTCCTCGGCACCTCCGTCCTGTGGTTCGAACGCGACTGGGAGGGCGACGGCCGCCCCCTGCCCCCCGACCGATGGCGCGCCGACTGCCTTGCCACCGCCACCACCCACGACCTGCCGCCCACCGCCTCGCGCCTCACCGGCGACCACGTCGGCCTCCGCGACCGCCTCGGCCTCCTCACCCGCCCCCTCACCGAGGAACGCGCCGAGGCCGCCGCCGACGTCGCCGAATGGCTCGACCTCCTCGCCCGCCTCGGCCTCCTCCACGGCACGGCCGGCGGCGACGACCCCTCCTCCGAGGAAGCCCACATCCAGGCCCTGCACCGCTACCTCGTCCGCACCCCGGCCCGCATGATCGGCGTCTGGCTCCCCGACGGCATCGGCGACCGCCGCCCCCAGAACCTCCCCGGCACCTGGGACCAGTACCCCAACTGGCGCCTCCCCATCGCCGACGCGACCGGCCGCCCGGCCACCCTGGAGGACCTCACGTCCTCCCCCCGCCTGCGCGCCCTCATCGACGCCGTCCGCACGGACATGGACGCCGCTGCCGACGCCGCCTCCGGCGAGCCCCGCCCATGACCCCGGCGCACACCGCCCCTACCGCCGTCACCGCCCCCACCTGCCCCGCAGCCCCGTATGGCACCCCGGGCGCGCGGCCCCGGAAGGCGTTCGCTACCTTTTGCACCGTGGACAAGAAGAACGCCCTGCGCGCCGGCGCCCTGGCAGCCGGTACGACGCTGATGATGCTGCTCATGACGTCCCCCGCGCTCGCGCTCACCCGCGACGACGGTGACGACCCCGGCACGGGCCTGAGCGTCATCGAGACGCTGGGCCTCTACGTCGCCGCCCCGATCGTGCTCTTCCTCGTCATCGCCGGCCTGGTGATGGTCCTGGACAAGTCGCACAAGCAGAAGGACGTGACGACCTCCAACATCGACACCGCGACGCAGGCCGAAGCCAAGGCCTGAGAGCCCGACCGGCCGCCGCCCCCGGGGGCCGCTCCCGGGGACGACCTGTGAGTTCCAGGGCGCCGCTCCTGCCCGAGGGCGGGGAGCGGCGCCTTTGCCGTTCGCGCGCTCCCTTCCACAGCCGATGCGGCGCCTACGCGGCTGCGCCGGTGACAACGCGGTAAGTGACGTACACCCCGTACAGAGCGAGGAGCAGGCCGAGGAAGCGCGTCCACGCGGGCAACGCACCGTCCCGATGCGCACCCCACATGAGCCGCAGCCGCCCAACGGCCAGGACCAGACCGAGCGCAGCAACGGCGGCGAACAGGCAGAAGAGTACGGGCCTGTCATGGAAGGGCGCGTTGTCCGAGCCCACCCTGCCGACGATGAGAAGCAGGTACGGGGCGGTGTACTGGGCCGGGCGGAACTCTTGGACCGTCTTGGAGCCGCTGGAATCGGACATGAGTTGCCTTCCGTGCCTTCCGGGTCACGTCGCGTGCCGTGGACATCGATGCGGCGCCTCACCACCGACGGGCGGTGGAGACGCCGAGCCTTTCGGAGCTTCGCCCGTCGGTCAATCAAGATCAATGCCAGTTTTGGCCGACTTCGGCTTTCGGCCTCAGGGTCATCCCCCGCTCGTGCCAAGAGCAGGCCAGCAGGCCTCCAGGAGGAGGCAGTTGTTGGGGGCCATCTCCGCGAGTGCGGGGAGCAGGGTCAGCCGCGTTCCGATCGGCCCAGGTCTGCGGGACCATCCCCGCGCGTGCGGGGAGCAGGAACGCTTCCTGCTGGTCTTCGCCCCGGTGGCGGGACCAACCCCCGTGCGGGGGGAGCTCCCGTGCGGGGGGATGCACCCGGGCCCGTCGCGGGCTTCGGGCCTGACCCGGCGTTTGGGAACGCCGCCCCGATCGCTTCCCTCACCCGGCCCCGAACTCGTACTGCACCTCGTAAAGGTGACCCGCCTTGACCATGACGGTGGCTTCCACAGGGCGTTCGTCGTCGCTGTAGACCACGCGCAAGGTGCGGAGAACGGGGAGGTCGCTGGGCAGGTTCAGGGCGCGGTGTTGCTCCTGGGTGGGGACCCTGGCAGACACCCGGTCCACGCTGAGGCGCGGTGGATGGCCGAGTTCGCTGAGGAGAGTCGGGGTGCCGCCTCTGATCTTCCGCTTGGCCCTGAGCGGGGTGTCTCGGGCGATGAACAGGGGGTAGTACGACTTGACCAGTTCGACGGGCTCACCGTCGATGTGAAGGATCTGGTGGCGCAGAACGGCTGTCTCGGTGTCGTCGAGACCGAGTGCGGCTGTGACATCTGCCGGAGGCCGGGTCTCGGTCACGTCGAGGAGCGTGCTGTGTGCCGTGGTGCCGAGGCGTGTGGCCTCGGCCAGCCAGCGGTAGGGCTTCCCCGGGGCGACGGGGGCCATGTGCGACGCCGGGCGGATGGTCCTCTGGCGATGTTCGCGCACGGTGACGGCGGCTCCGGCACGGCCCACGACCAACTGCTCGTCCTTCAGTAGCTGAAGAGCCTTCTGAATGGTGGCGTTCGAGGCGCTGAATCGCTCCTTGAGCTGAGCGGTGGATGGAAGGTTCGAGCCCGGGGCCAAGTCGCCGCTCATGATGTCGTCCCGGAGGTCGGCAGCGATCCGCTCGTGGAGTGAACGCGGGTCCGACGGTTCAGGGTGGGTCGTGGACACTCTTATCCGATCCGCATCTCGTAGCGCAGACGCTGCAGGTGAGCCGGCATGACCATCATGTCGGCCTGGATGGGCCGGTCGTTGCCGTCGAACGTGACTCGGCTCAGCCGGAGCACTGGCTGCCCCGATCCGAGGTGCAGAATCTCGCGCTCTTCAGGGCTCGGCATCCGCGCGGTGACGTCCTCCTGCACGCGTGCGCCGGTGTGTCCCAGAGTGGCGAGGAGGCTCACTGCGCCTCCGGGGATCTTCCCCTTCTCGGCAAGGCGGGTGCCGCGAGCGATGGGCGCCGGGTAGTAGCTGTCCGTCAATTCGCATGGCGTGCCGTTGAGCTCGATGACCCGACGACGGGCGATCACCGTCTCCCCGGAGGAGAGTTCAAGGAGGGCCGAGACTTCCTCGGAGGGTGTCGTCTCGCCGGCGTGCACGATGCGCTGTGTTCCCCTGCCGCCGCGGGCTGCTGCCTCGGCCGTCCAGGCGTCCGGTTGTCCCGCAGGCCGCGCTGTCAGGTAGGGCAGCGAGCTGCTGACCCACGTGCCGTCACTCACTGTGTCCTCCAGGGGTCGACCTGTTCGACCTTGCCGCTTTACACGTTAAGCGAACCCCGTCGAGGGGCCACCCCTCGGGTCCGAGACCGCCGACAACCTGCCTGCTTTTCGCGAATAGTGGTACGGTCCTCAGGCTTGTACCGATTGGATCAATGCGGAGGTTCACCGTGCCGCTTTCACGGCAACGGCGGTTCCCGAGGGCGCGTCGCTCTGTGCCCGCTGCGCGCGGGTTCGCTCTCGAAACGCTCACTGACTGGGGTTATCGGGACCGGCATGACGACGTACTCATCTGCGTCTCGGAGCTGGCGACGAATGCTCTGCTCCATGGAGTCCCGCCCGGGCGTCAGTTTTCTCTGACCCTTGTGGGCGACGGCCCTCTCCTGCGCATTGAGGTGCGGGACAGCGGAAGTGGGCTCCCCGAAGTGGCCGAAGCCGCCGCGGACGCGTGCCGAGGCAGGGGGTTGTCGATCGTCACGGCTGTGGCCGATGGCTTCGGAGTGACAGTCCACGAGCCGGGCAAGACCGTCTGGACCGTGTTGGAGATGGATCCACGAGTTGGGGTTCCTGCTACGGAAACCGATCACACCATCCGGCTCGATGCCGGTGCCCTTCAGGACTCGTCAGGACGGTGATCCGCTCCCCCGTGACTCGGTTGCGGATGAGCTGATCCCATCGGTCCGACGACTGCGGTTCGGGCGCACACGCCGAAGGCAGTCGAGCCGGGGGCAAACGGGCATTTGCACAGCGTGGCGTAGAGCAATGGGCCTACTCGACGGCGCCGCGTCCGTGAGCGCCACCGCGTCGTACTGCGCCGCCACCCCCAGCACACGCGAAGGGCGCCCGGCATAGAGCCGGGCGCCCCAGAACACGTACCGCCGGAGGCTACGCCCCCGCTGCCGCAGCGTCCGCGGCCTGGGCGCGGAGGGCGCGTTCGACGCCGGCTCGGGATTCCGAGACCAGGCGGCGCAGGGCGGCGCTCGGGTCGGCGGAGGAGAGCCAGGCGTCCGTGCGGTCGAGGGTGTCGCGGGAGACCTGGACGGCCGGGTAGAGGCCGACGGCGATCTGCTGGGCCATCTCGTGGGAGCGGGAGTCCCAGACGTCCGCGAGGACCTCGAAGTAGCGCTCGGTGTACGGCGCGAGCAGTTCGCGCTGGTCGGTCTGGACGAAGCCGGCGATGACGGCTTCCTGGACGGCGTTCGGCAGCTTGTCGGAGTCGACGACCGAGGACCAGGCCTCCGCCTTGGCCTCCTCCGTGGGGCGGGCCGCGCGGGCGGTGGCGGCGTGGCGTTCACCGGCAGCCGTGCGGTCGCGCTCGTACTCGCCGGCGATCTCCGTCTCGTCGTAGCGGCCGACCGCGGCCAGCCGCTGGACGAAGGTCCAGCGCAGCTCGGTGTCGACGGCGAGGCCCTCGACGGTCTGCTCGCCGGTGAGCAGGGCCTCCAGGAGGTCGAGCTGCTCGGGCGTGCGGGCGGTGGCGGCGAAGGCGCGGGCCCAGGCGAGCTGGTGGTCGCTGCCGGGAGCGGCGGCGCGCAGCTGGGCGAGGGTGGCGTCGGTCCAGCGGCCGAGGAGGGTCTCGCGGGCGGCCGGGTCGGCGTACAGGTCGATGGCCAGCTTGACCTGGCGGTGCAGGGACTGCACGACGCCGATGTCGGACTCCTTGCCGATGCCCGACAGGACCAGCGAGAGGTAGTCGCGGGCGGCGAGTTCCGCGTCGCGGGTCATGTCCCAGGCGGACGCCCAGCACAGGGCGCGCGGCAGGGACGCCTCGAAGTCGCCGAGGTGCTCGGTGACGAAGGCGAGGGACTGCTCGTCGAGGCGGACCTTGGCGTAGGAGAGGTCGTCGTCGTTGAGGAGGACGACGGCGGGGCGCCGCTTGCCGGTGAGCTGCGGGACCTGGGTCAGCTCACCGTCGACGTCGAGTTCGACGCGCTCGGTGCGCACCAGCTTGCCGCTGCCCTCGTCGAGGTCATAGAGGCCGATGGCGATGCGGTGCGGGCGCAGGGTGGGCTCGCCCTTGGCGCCGGCCGGGAGGGCGGGGGCCTCCTGCTGGACGGCGAAGGAGGTGATGACGCCGTCGGCGTCGGTCTCGATGCGGGGGCGCAGGATGTTGATGCCGGCCGTCTCGAGCCACTTCTTCGACCAGGTCCTCAGGTCGCGGCCGGAGGTCTCCTCCAGGGCGCCGAGCAGGTCGGAGAGGCGGGTGTTGCCGTAGGCGTGGCGCTTGAAGTACGCCTGGACGCCGCGGAAGAAGGCGTCCTCGCCGACGTAGGCGACGAGCTGCTTGAGGACGGAGGCGCCCTTGGCGTACGTGATGCCGTCGAAGTTGACGAGCACGTCGTCCAGGTCGCTGATGTCGGCCATGATCGGGTGCGTGGACGGCAGCTGGTCCTGGCGATAGGCCCAGGTCTTCATGGAGTTGGCGAAGGTGGTCCACGAGTGGGGCCAGCGCGAGCCGGGCGCCGCGGCCTGGCAGGCGATGGAGGTGTAGGTGGCGAACGACTCGTTCAGCCACAGGTCGTTCCACCACTCCATGGTGACGAGGTCGCCGAACCACATGTGGGCCAGCTCGTGCAGGATGGTCTCGGCCCGCACCTCGTACGCCGCGTCCGTCACCTTGGAGCGGAAGACGTACTGGTCGCGGATGGTGACCGCGCCCGCGTTCTCCATGGCGCCCGCGTTGAACTCCGGGACGAACAGCTGGTCGTACTTGGCGAAGGGGTAGGCGTAGTCGAACTTCTCCTGGAACCAGTCGAAGCCCTGCCGGGTGACCTCGAAGATGGCGTCGGCGTCGAGGTACTCGGCGAGCGAGGGCCGGCAGTAGATGCCGAGGGGGACGGACTGGCCGTCCTTCTCGTAGACGCTGTGGACGCTGTGGTACGGGCCGACGATCAGCGCGGTGATGTACGTCGAGATGCGCGGCGTGGGCTCGAACGTCCAGACGTTGTCCCGGGGTTCGGGCGTCGGGGAGTTCGAGATGACGGTCCAGCCCTCGGGAGCCTTCACGGTGAACTGGAAGGTGGCCTTGAGGTCGGGCTGTTCGAAGCTGGCGAAGACGCGGCGGGCGTCGGGCACCTCGAACTGGGTGTACAGGTAGGCCTGGTTGTCGACGGGGTCGACGAACCGGTGCAGGCCCTCACCGGTGTTGGTGTAGGCGCAGTCGGCGCTCACGCGCAGGATGTTGCGGCCCTTGAGCAGGCCGGGCAGGGTGATGCGGGAGTCCGCGAAGACCTCGGCGGGGTCGAGGGCGTCCCCGTTCAGGGTGACCTCGTGCACGGTGGGGGCCACCAGGTCGATGAAGGACTGCGCGCCGTCGCCGTGCTCGGCGACGTCGAAGCGCACCGTGGTCACGGACCTGTAGGTGCCGCCCTCTTGCGCGCCGGAGAGATCGAGGTCGATCTCGTAGGAGTCAACGGTCAGCAGCTCCGCCCGCTGCCGCGCCTCTTCGCGAGTCAGGTTTGTGCCAGGCACGCGGTCATCTCCTCGTGATGTGTGGGTTGCGCCATCCTTCCACGGGACCTGCGGTAACGCGATGTCCGTTTACCGCCGGTGGCGCGTTGTGCCGGGCGGGACGCTGGGGTGCATGACGACCTCCACGACAGCCCGTGCCGCACGCCCCGTTCCCGCTTCCGTGCTGAAGGAACTCCGCGTGGTGGACGACGCCGGCCGCCCGCCGGTTCCGTTCACCGACGAGGAGGGCGGCGCCCCGCTGCGCTGCTGCCTGCGCCACAGCCGGCCCGGCGAGTCGATCGCCCTCGTCTCGTACGCACCGCTGCGGCGGTGGGCGGCCGCGACGGGCGCCGATCCGGGGGCGTACGACGAGCAGGGGCCGGTGTTCGTGCACGCCGGGGAGTGCGGGGGGCCCGCGGACGGCGTGGGGCTGCCCTTCACGCGGGCGCCGCGCACCGTGCGCCGGTACTCGGCCGCAGGGCGCATCGTGGGCGGGCGGCTGGTCGGGGCGGCCGACGACTTCGAGCCCGCGTTCGCGGAGGCGTTCGCGGACCCGGACGTGGCGCTGGTGCACGTGCGGGCCGTGGAGCACGGCTGCTTCCTGTACGAGGTGCGGCGGGAGGACTACGAGGCGGAGGCGGGTCCTGGGCGCCGCCGGGGTTGAGTCACGGACCGGGGGGCCAGGAGGCGGGCGCCGGCCGGGTCACGGGCTGGGGGGCCAGGACGCGGGCGGCGCCGGGCCGGGTCACGATCCTGCGGGCGGCGGCTCCGGTGCTTCCGGTGGCGCCGGGCGGTCGGCGTGGGTGACGCGGATCTTGGACTGGCCGTGCGGGAGGCGCTCCCAGTCCTCCATGAGGCGGGCCGTGAGCCCGTACCGGGCGGCCAGGCCGGTCAGGGTCTCGGTCCGGTAGTAGAAGTCCTCCCGCAGCACGTGGTGCTCCTCGCCCTCGGTGCGGTCGAAGGTGAAGTCGAACCAGCCGCCCGGCGCGAGCACCCGCCCGACGTTCGCCAGGCACTGCTCGATGACCGGCAGCGGGGAGTGCGAGAAGACGCTGTGGGCGTGCACGACGTCGAAGTGCGCCGGGGGCAGGAAACGCAGGGTGAGGTCGCGGACCGGGGTGAGGGCGGGCAGCCGGTCCTGGAGGCCGTGGGCGACCAGGGTGTCCTGGGCGGCGAAGAGGATGTCGGGGGAGATGTCGATGCCGTAGTAGTGGCCGGGGTGCAGGTGGCCGATGAAGTGGCGGCCGGCCCGCAGGTTGCCGCAGCCGATCTCCAGCATGCGGTGCTCGGGGCGCAGCCCGTGGTCCACCAGGTAGTCGAACTGCATCCTGCCGAGGGCGTTCCAGCGCTCCCGGCTCTGGCTGCCCACGGCGGCGTCGGGGTTCCGGCGGGTGTCGGAGCGCATCACGGCCCGGTAGTAGGCGATGTGGTCGGGGGAGCGGTACCGCAGCCAGGCGTCGCGGGCGGCGCGGCGCAGGTGCCGGGGTATTCGGTCCGGGTGCCGCAGCGCGTAGGAGAGGCGGTGGGCCAGGGCGGCGCGGTTGGCCTGGAGGTTCTTCGCGGTCGGCATGGCGGTGCTCGTCTCCGTCGGGGCGGTGCCCGGCGGCCTCGGGGTCTGCCGGGCGGGGCGCACTCCTCGGACGTGAGGGTACGGCGCCGGGCCGGGGCGGACCCTGCCGAAGTCTGCTGATCGGATGATGCCGCCGGGGCGGAGGCGACCGTCTCCGGGGAGGCGTGCAGTGCAGCGCCCTGGTCAGGAGGGGAGGCATCCGGCCGTGGGGCTGCGTGGAGGCCCCGGACGACAGAGCGGCGGGCGCGCCCCCGAGGGGACGCGCCCGCCGCTCACACCTGTGGAGGGCTCAGCCCTTCAGCTCGGCCGCCACCAGCTCCGCGATCTGCACCGCGTTGAGCGCGGCCCCCTTGCGGAGGTTGTCGTTGGAGACGAACAGCGCCAGGCCGTTGTCCACCGTCTCGTCGCGGCGGATCCGGCCGACGTACGACGGGTCCTGACCGGCCGCCTCGAGCGGCGTCGGGATGTCGCTGAGGACGACACCGGGCGCCTCGCCCAGCAGCTCGGCCGCGCGCTCCGGGCTGATCGGGCGGGCGAAGCGGGCGTTGATCTGCAGCGAATGACCGGAGAACACCGGGACGCGGACGCAGGTCCCGGAGACCTTCAGCTCCGGGATGTCCAGGATCTTGCGGGACTCGTTGCGGAGCTTCTGCTCCTCGTCGGTCTCGTTCAGGCCGTCGTCGACGATGCCGCCGGCGAGGGGCACCACGTTGAAGGCGATGGGGCGCTGGTAGACGGCCGGCTCGGGGAAGTCGACCGCCGAACCGCCGTGGGTCAGCTTGTCGGCCTCGTCGATCACCTTCTGCGCCTGGCCGTGCAGCTCGGCGACGCCCGCGACACCGGAACCGGACACCGCCTGGTAGGTGGCGACGACCAGGGCCTCCAGGCCCGCCTCCGCGTGCAGCGGACGCAGGACGGGCATCGCGGCCATCGTGGTGCAGTTCGGGTTGGCGATGATGCCCTTGGGGCGGTCGGCGATCGCCTGCGGGTTCACCTCGGAGACGACCAGCGGGACCTCGGGGTCCTTGCGCCAGGCCGAGGAGTTGTCGATCACCACGGCGCCCTGCGAGGCGACCTTCTCGGCCAGCGCCTTCGAGGTCGCGCCGCCCGCCGAGAACAGCACGATGTCCAGACCGGAGTAGTCGGCGGTGGACGCGTCCTCCACCGTCACGCCGTCCAGCTCCGTGCCCGCCGAGCGGGCCGACGCGAACAGGCGCAGCTCGGTGACCGGGAAGTCGCGCTCCTTGAGGATCCCGCGCATGACCGTGCCCACCTGACCGGTGGCTCCGACGATTCCGACCCTCACGACGACTCCCTACTGCGTCCTGTACGTACCTGAATGCCTGGCCGAGGCTCTTCCATCATGCGGCCGACCACGGTCCGGCTGTCCAATTCTTTGCCCGATCTGCCCGCGTACTGGGACACGAACGGCACGGACGCCGGTCGGGGACCGGCTGCGGACCTTCGGCCACCACCCCCGTGAACTGCAGGAATTCAGCCACCGGAGGTCATGGACCGCAAGGTCCCCTGCCCAACCCGGTCCGGCCCACACGAAGGTGTGACGTACGCCTCGACGGGGTGTGACGTACGCCTCGCCCGGCGTCACGCAGGCCGGGCGAACGTTCCGGGCGGCAGCGGCGTCGTAGGGGGGACAGCGTGAGGGGGTGGGGCGGTGCTGCGCACAGGGGCCCGGCGCGGGCGGGGGACGGACCCCGCCGCGGGCGACGACCCGCTGGACGCCGCGCAGGAGCGCCGGGTGCGGGCGGTGCTCGCGCTGGGCGGGGTACCGCAGGCGGACCTGCCGGACGGGGTGCAGCAGGTCCGCCTGCGGCTGCTGGAACGGGCCGCGAGCGGACGGGAGGCGCCGCGGGACGTGTCGGCGTGGGCGGCGGTGGTCGCCTCCAACCTCGCCATGGACTGGCACCGGGCCAAGCGGCGCCAGGAGCGCCTCGGCGAACGCCTGGCCGCGCTGCGCCCGGCGGAAGCACCCTCCGGTGAGGAGAACAGCCTGCTCTCCCTCGCCGTCGCCCGCGGACTGGACGCGCTGACCGACGCCCAGCGCCAGGTCGTCGTGCTGCGCTTCTACGCGGACCTGCCGGTGCGGTCGATCGCCGACCAGCTCGGCGTCCCCGAGGGCACGGTCAAGAGCAGGCTGCACACGGCGGTACGGGCCCTGCGCGCCCGCCTGCATGAGGACGAGGTGGTGTGACATGGCCGCCCACGACGACGACCGCACCCGTGACGACGACCGGATGCCGGAGGACGAGCGCCCCCACGGTGACGACCGCGCCCACGACGACGGCCGCACGCCGGACGACGGCCGCCCCCACGGCGTCGACCGCGCCCACGACGACGGCCGCACGCCGGACGACGGCCGCCCCCACGGCGTGGACCGCATCCATGACTACGACCCCCTGATGGTCGCGATCCTGGCCGAGCCGCCGCCCGCGGACGCCCGGCGGGACCCGGCGTTCCGGGCGGAGCACGAGGCCGCCCTGGCCGACCTGGCGGTGCTCCGCGAGCAGCTGGCCCTCCTCGGGGACGTGCTCACCGAACCCGTCGACGCCGCCCCCGGCGAGGGCGGCCACGAGGCACCCGCCGACCGCACGGGCCCCGCCGACCGCACAGGCCCCGCCGACAGGACACCCCCCGCAGCAAACCCACCACGCCGTCCCCACGGGCACGAAGCACGCGCGTCACGCGGCTCACGCGGACCAGGCCGCCGCCCGGGCCCCCGTCGCCCCCGGCGGCCCCTCCGGGTCGCCCTGGGGTCGCTCGCCGTGGCCGCCGCCGCGACCTTCGTGGCCGGGCTGGGATGGCTCGTGGTGCAGCCCGGAGCGACCCAGGACGCGTCCAGTGCCGACGCCGGGGTCGCCGCCGGCGACCGGAGTGTCCCGGGTGGCGCCGAGGACGCCCCGGCACCCCCGGGCGCCGAGCAGCAGGACCCGGTCGGCAGCGCGCGTCGGCTGGCCTGTGCGCGGCTCGTCGCGGAGGGCACCGTGACGGCGGTGCGGCCGGTGCCGGGCGGGGACGTGCGGCGCGTCACGCTCGCCGTGACCCGCCTGCACAAGGGGGAGGAGGGCACCCCGGTGACGTTCCTGCTGGGAGCGTCGACGCAGAGCAGTCCCGGCGTGGGGGACGACGTCCTCGTCGTCCTGCCCCGTGAGGGCGACCGGCCGGACCTGCTCGTCACCGGTGCGCAGAACGTGGCCCTCGCCCGGGCCTGGGTCACCGCGACGCTGCCCGAGGCGGACCGCCTGGCCTGCCAGTAAGGGGATGGCCGGGAGGCGGCACGGCGAAGGGGCGGGTGCCCGTCAGGCACCCGCCCCTCCTGTTACGCCGTGCGCCGTGGCGACGGACCCGTCGTTACGGGACGACCTTCTCGATCGTCACGCTGCTGAGGCCCGCGACCGTGCCGCGCTCGTTGACCAGCTGGACGCGGCCGAAGAACTCGCGTCCCTCGGGCGCCTCGGCGGCGGCCGTGACGGTCCCGGAGACGGTGGCGGAGTCGCCCGTGCCCAGCTTCACCGGCGCGGAGCCGTCGACGGTGATGGTGCCGAGGGTCTCCGAGAAGAAGACGTCCCGGTAGTCGTACTCGGCGGTGCCGGCCGGGACGGAGTAGCCCACGACCTCGACGGTGTACGTGCCGGCGGCCGGCTTGGCGATGGACACCGACTCCTCGGAGTCGCCGTCGGCGGACTGGGCGACGCGGACGCCGTCCTTGTAGACCGCCAGGTCCAGGTCGGCGGCGGTGTCGGTGACGTTGCCGATGGCCACGTCCAGGGACGCGGCGCCCGCGGGCACCTCGACCGTGGTGGTGTGCTTGTCACCGGTCTTGATGGACGGCCGGTCGGTGTTGGCGGAGCCGAGCGGGCCCCCGACCAGCTTGCCGTCCAGGGCGGCGAGGCGGTTCGTCACCTTCCAGGAGGCGGCGGCCGGCTCGCCGACCTTCGCCTCGGGCACGTTCACGGTCTCCGGGTCGAAGGCCGCGCCGAGGACGGCGACGTTCAGCTTGTACGGGTTGTCGAGCAGCGGCGACGTGCGGCGCGACTCGACCTCGATCTCCCAGACGCCCGGCTGCGGGTCCGGGTAGGACCGCACGTCGGGGCGGCAGGTGTTGGCCGGGTTGCTGTAGTTCGGGTAGCAGTTGACCGTGGAGGTCGGGTCGGCCGGGACACCGTAGGGGTGGATGGCGATGAACCGGGTCTGGCTGTCGGCCTTCAGGCCGCTCATCGCGATCTCCAGCGTCTTCGCGCCCTCGGGCACGGTGACGAAGTACGACGTGGTGTCGTTGCGCTGGGCCTTGCCGGACGCCGCGAAGGTGTACTTCAGGGGCGCCGAGACGACGACGGTGTTGAGGACCTGGTGGTCCACGCCCTCGGTGCGCGGGTCGTCGACCTCGAGGATCGCGCTCTTCAGGCCGGCCGACGTCGGGTTCGCCTGGACCTTGACGGTCACCGGCTTGTTCAGCGGCAGCCGCACCTCGTCGTCGCCGACGATGCGGAAGGTGCGGTCGGCGTTGTTCTCCAGGTCCAGTTCGTGCTTGATCGCACGGTCCGGGCCGGACGTACGGGTGATGGTGATGTCGTACGTCTTCTTCTGGCGGACCTTGAGGCCGCCCTCGCGGTCGTAGAGACCGGTGCCGAAGCCGGGGGTCTTCAGGAACTGGTCGATCGCGGTGTCGACCGGCGCCTTCACCGTGTACGTGTGCGCGGTGGCGCCGTCCCGGATGGCGTCCCAGGCCTCCTCGATGTCGATGAGGCCGGCGCCCTGCTCGTAGGCCTGCACGTCCTTGATGCGCTCGGTCGTGGAGGTGAGGGCGGTGCGCAGCTTCGCGGGGGTGAGGTCGATGCGCTTCTGCTTCGCGGCGGACAGCAGCAGCGCCGCCGCGCCGGCGGCCTGCGGGGAGGCCATCGAGGTGCCCTGGAGCATCCCGTAGCCGGCCGGCAGGCCGTAGCCCGCCTCGGCGACCGGGGCGCCCGCGGCCCACGTCTGGATGGTGTTGACCGAGGCGCCGGGGGCGACCAGCGTCGGCGTGAAGCCGCCGTCCTCACGCGGACCGCGCGAGGAGAAGGGCATCATGCCGTACTTCTTCTTCACCACGGAGCCGTAGTTGGCGGCCCAGGTCTCGCGGGAGACGGATGCGCCGACGGAGATGACCTTGTCGGCGAGGGCCGGGTCGCCGATGGTGTTGGCGCCGGGGCCGGAGTTGCCGGCGGAGATGACGATCTGGACGCCGTAGGTGTCGATGAGCCGGTTGTACAGCTCGGCGCGGGCGTTGTTGCCGTCGTTGAGCGCGGGCAGGCCGCCGATGGACATGTTGACGATGTCGACGCCCCGGTTGGCGACGAGGTCGATCATGCCCTCGGTGAGCGCCACGTTGGTGCAGCCGCCGGACCAGGTGCAGGCGCGGGAGGAGACCAGCTTCGCGCCGGGCGCGGCACCGTTCATCTTGCCGCCGAACAGGCCGTGGGCGGCGGTGATGCCGGCCACGTGCGAGCCGTGCGACCCCTCGATGAGGCCGATGTTGACGAAGTCGGCCTTCTTGCCGACCCAGTCGCCGCCGTAGGGGTCCATCGGGACGTCCTTGCGGATCTCCACGACGAACGGCTGGCGCTCGGCGACGTCGGTCTTCGGGTCGTCGGTGCCGAAGTACCCGACGTGGAACTTGTCCTTGTAGGGCTTCATCGGGGTGTCGTCCGAGAAGTCCTGGTTGTTGTTCAGGTCGACGCGGACCGTGCCCGCCTCGGCGTCGTAGAGGACGCCCCAGGAGTCGGTGGTGTCACCGTCGAGGTTGGTGTCGCCGTTCGCGTCACCGCCGATGGTGTACGACTCCAGGAAGGTGCTGATGCGGTAGTCGCCCGCCGGGGCCTTCCAGGTCTTGCCGTCGTAGGCGAAGCTGGGCCCGGACACGGACGACACCATGGGGCGCCAGGTCCGGTCGTTGTCCACGATCGGGTCGGTCGCCGTGACCCAGTCGACGATCTTCCGCTCGCCGGTGGTGGTCTTCTGCAGCGCCGGGTGGGCGAGGTCCACGCCGGAGTCGAGGATGCCGATGGTGACGCCGCGGCCGTCCGCCTTGCGGTTGTGCTTGACGAAGTCGACGGCACCGGTCTCGAAGGACGGGTTGTACGGGTTCTTGGCCGGGGTCCGCTTGTCGGGCGCCCTGTAGGTGCCCTTGCCGCCCTTGCCCTTGGCGCCCTTGGTGGTGTCGGCGCTCGGCGTCGGGTCGTCGAGCGGGATCTCCTCGCGCAGGTCGATGCCGTGCACGGTGGAGAGCTTCGCGGCGGCGGCGATGGCCGCGTCCGCCTTGGCGGTGGGGACGGTGGCGCGGACGTAGCCCAGCTTGTCGTGGGTCTGTCCGACGGAGCCGCCCTTGACCGCGTTCAGCTTCTCGGCGACCTGCTCGGTCTTCCCGGGCGCCGTGGCGATCATCATGGTGACGTGCTTGGCGCCCTCGGCCTTGGCCTCGGCGAGCAGGTCGGCGTCCTTCGACCCCAGCTTGTCGGGCGCGGACTTGACGTCCCCGTCGACCGGGGCGGCGGGCGGCGCGTCGGCGGCGAGAGCCATGGGGACCGGCCCGGCCGCGGAGAGCGCGGCGACCAGGCCGGCGGCCACGGCGATGCGGGCGACGCGTCTCGCGCCCGATATCGAGTCGCGCTGAGGGGAATGGGTCATCGGCATCCCTTGAAGTAAAGGAACGATCGTGGAGCGACCCGGGCCGATCGGCCCCGGTCGCGAAGATCCGGAAAAGGAACCCGGACGATCGCAGAGCCTGTCGCAAGGGCCGGGTGTTTGGGGAGGGTTGACCGAAAACGAAATGGATGTATGGGGAAAACCCCCGGTACGCGTATGGGTGGATGCCCCCCGAAGCGGGCAAGTCGCCCGAGGGGCCCGGACACCGCGCCGGGGCGCGGTCCGCCCGGATATTCACCTGCCGGTCCGCCCGGTTCGGCGCTAACGTCCCTGGGTGCGAAAGACGTTGAGGGTGGCGGCCTACGCCGTGGTGGTACGCGACGGACAGCTCTTGCTCGCCCGCTCTCCCGTGCCCGGCGGACCCTCCGAGTGGGTCATGCCGGGCGGCGGTATGGAACACGGCGAGGACCCTTACGACACCGTGCGCCGGGAGGTGGAGGAGGAGACCGGCTACCTCATCGAGGTCACCGGCCTGCTCGGCGTGGGCTCCTTCCGCGGCACCCTTCCCGGCCGCGGGCTGCGCCGTCCCGCCGACCACCACAGCGTGCAGCTCGTCTACGAGGGCCGCATCACCGGCGGCGACCTGCGCAACGAGATCGGCGGCAGCACCGAACTCGCCGCCTGGCAGCCCCTGGACGCCGTCTCCGGCCTGGTACGGGTCCCCATGGTGGACATCGCCCTGCGGCTGTGGCGGGAGCGCCCGGCGGCGGGACGCGCGACCGCCGTGGAGTGAAGCGGACCCTCCGGGAGGGACTGCCTGCGGCCCGGACACGAGGAGGGGCGGCCCGCGTCCCGGACACGAGGAGGGACTGCCCGCGTCCCGGACACGAGGAGGGGCCGCCGTGTGCCCGGCGGCCCCTCCGCTCCCCTCCTGGCTCCGGCGGCCGGGCCCCCTACCGGGGCAGCACGACGACGTAGGCCGCCGGTTCCCGGTCGGGGGCGGCCATCAGGGCCGTGCGGAGCACGGCCGCCTGCTGGTCCGGGGCGTCGCGCAGCTTGCGCGGGGTGACGTGCACGACCGTGATGCCCAGCCGTTCCAGGACCTCGCGCTTGCGGGCGTACTCCGACCACAGGGCGTCGTCGTCCTGCCGGGGCGCGTGGGTGTCCAGCTCCACGGCGACGGCCTGTTCCGGCCAGTAGGCGTCCAGGCCGCCGAGGTGCGGGCCGCCGGGCAGCCGGAGGTCGACGTTCCACACCGGGTCGGGCAGGCCGTGTTCGCGCACCATCGTGTACAGGCGGTCCTCCGCGAACGCCCGGCCCTCCGCCACCAGGGTGTCCACCGCGTCGACGACGTGGGGCCGGTTCAGCAGCCGCGCCCGGGTCAGTTCGCGCACCACCGACGCCGCGTCGCAGTGGCCGCCGCGCACCGCCTCGGTCAGCAGGCGGCGCACCGCGACCGCGTCGTCCAGCCGGGCCACCGCGTCGGCCAGCGCGCGCGGCACCGGAGCCACCGGCAGGCCGGTGACCTGCTCGGCGTCCGGGAGGGCGGAGGTGCGGACGATGCGGACGCAGCCGGTCGAGCGCAGGCGGCGCAGCCGGGGCACCAGGACGTCGAAGGCGTCCAGGGACGGCAGCGGGGGAGTGCCGCAGAAGCCGTGCAGGGTGAGCGCCGCCAGGCCGGTGATCATCGCCTCGCCGTAGGAGGAGACGGGCGGGGTGTCCGGGCGGGGCTGGACCGGGACGCCCGCGGACCGCTCCCGCGCCGTGTACATCAGCACCGCGTGCAGCCGCTCCTCGCTGGTCGGCGGCCCGGGGTGGAGCAGGACGACGCCGGGCAGCAGCTGCTGCCAGGAACCGCCGGGGCGGCACTGCTCGTTCGTCTCGGCGGCCGACACGCCGTGGGCGCGCAGCTGGGCGGTGGTCAGCACCCGGCGGCGGACGTCGGCGAGGTGGTGCAGGGGGCGGGGGGAGAGCGGGGTGTTGTGGGTCATGACCGGCAATGTCCCCGTGCCTCGTCGGCCACCGAACCCCTGTTACAGGTCCGTCGACAAACGGGGACAAGCCTGCGCTAAAGGACGCGTGTTCGGATGCCGAAAACCCCTGGTCCATTCGGGTGTGACCAGGGGTTACGGCTGTGATTGCCCGAAGTTCGTAACGGTTGCCGCAGGGGGCCCCGTCCCGGCACGGGACGAGGCCCCGGGCGTCACGGACCCGTCACGCCTGCGCGTCGGCCGCCGCGTCGCGGCTCTGGCCGCGCAGCCCGCGCGCCAGGTCGTCCCGGGCCTCCAGGACCAGACGGCGCAGGGCCGACGGAGCGTCCTCGTGCGCGGCGAGCCACGCGTCCGTCGCCGCCAGCGTCTCCGGGGAGTCCTGGTAGGACGGGAACAGCCCGCGCACCACGTCCATGCCGATCTGGATCGACCGCTCGGACCACACCCGCTCGATCGCCTCGAAGTACTTCTGCGTGTACGGGGCGAGCAGGTCCCGCTGGGACGGCCGGGCGAAGCCCGCGATGGTGGCCTCCACCAGGGCGTTCGACAGGGTGTCGGACTCCACGACCTGCTCCCAGCAGCGGGCCTTGACCTCCGCCGAGGGCCGGGCCGCCAGGCAGCGCACCTGGTGCCGCTTGCCGGAGGCGGTGTCGTCGCGGGCCAGTTCCTCGGCCAGCGTCTTCTCGTCCGCGACCCCGTGCGCGGCCAGCGGCTCCAGGAACGCCCAGCGCAGCTCCTGGTCCACGTCCAGCCCGTCGATCGTGACCGTGCCGGACAGCAGGTCCTGGAGCAGCTGCAGGTCGCCCGGCGCGGAGGCCACCGACGCGAGGAACCGCGCCCAGGCCAGCTGCTGTTCACTGCCCGCCACCGCGCTCTGCAGCTCGCGGCGGGCGCCCTCGGCGAGCCGCACCCCGGCCGTCTCGCGCCGGGCGGGCGCCGTGTAGTGGACGAGGGCCGACTCGGCCCAGGCGTGCAGCATCTGGAGCACACCGATGTCGGACTCCCGGCCGGCGAAGCGCAGCACCAGGCCGATGAAGTCCCGCGCGGGCAGCAGCGCGTCCCGGGTCATGTTCCACAGCGCCGACCAGCACAGCGCGCGGGCCAGCGGGTCGGTCAGCGCGCCCAGGTGCTCGCGCAGCGTGGCCAGCGAGGTCTCGTCGAAGCGGATCTTGCAGTAGGTGAGGTCGTCGTCGTTGACCAGGACGAGCTCCGGCGCCTCGGCCCCGGCGAGCTCGGCGACGACCGTGCGGGCGCCGTCGACGTCCGCCTCGGCGCGGGCGTACCGCTCCAGCGTGCCGGAGCCGGTGCGCCGGTACAGGCCGATCGCCACCCGGTGCGGGCGCAGCTCGGGGTGGGACTCGGCGGCCTCCTGCACCACGGCCAGCTCGTCGATCCGGCCCTCGGCGGTCAGCAGCACCTGCGGGGTGAGGGAGTTGACGCCGGCCGTCTGCAGCCAGGCGCGCGACCAGGCCGCCATGTCCCGTCCGCTGGTCTCCTCCAGCACCGACAGCAGGTCGCCGAGGCGGGTGTTGCCGTACGCGTGGCGCTTGAAGTAGCGCCGGGCGCCCTCCAGGAACGCCTCCTGGCCGACGTACGCCACGAGCTGCTTGAGCACCGAGGCGCCCTTGGCGTAGGTGATGCCGTCGAAGTTCAGCTTGGCGTCCTGCAGATCACGGATGTCCGCCGTGACCGGGTGCGTCGACGGGAGCTGGTCCGCGCGGTACGCCCACGCCTTGCGGCGGTTGGCGAAGGTGATCCAGCCGTCGGTGAAGCGGGTGGCGCCCACCAGGGAGAACGCGCCCATGAAGTCGGCGAAGGACTCCTTCAGCCACAGGTCGTCCCACCACTCCATGGTGACCAGGTCGCCGAACCACATGTGCGCCATCTCGTGCAGGATGACGTTGGCCCGGCCCTCGTACGACGCCTGCGTCACCTTGCCCCGGAAGATGAACTCCTCGCGGAAGGTCACCATTCCCGGGTTCTCCATGGCGCCCAGGTTGTACTCGGGCACGAACGCCTGGTCGTACTTGCCGAACGGGTACGGGTAGTCGACGTGGTCGTGGAAGAAGTCCAGGCCCTGCTTGGTCACCAGGAACACGTCGTCGGCGTCGAAGTGCGGCGCCAGCGCCTTGCGGCACATCGCGCCGAGCGGGATCTCCAGGCGCGTGCCGTCGGCGAACTCCCGCTCGTAGGTGTCCGTGACGTAGTGGTAGGGGCCGGCGACGACACAGGTGATGTACGTCGAGATCGGCTTGGTCTCGGCGAACCGCCACACTCCGTCGGCCAGTTCACCGGCGCCGTTGCTCCACACCGTCCACCCCTCGGGCGCGCGTACCTCGAAGCGGTAGGGGGCCTTGAGGTCGGGCTGCTCGAAATTGGCGAAGACCCGGCGGGCGTCGGCCGGCTCGTACTGGGTGTACAGGTACACCTCGCCGTCCTCCGGGTCGACGAAGCGGTGCATGCCCTCGCCGGTGCGGGAGTAGGCGCACTGCGCGTCCACGATCAGCTCGTTGTCGGCGGCCAGGTCCTCCAGCAGGATCCGGGTGCCGTCGAAGACCTCGCCCGGGTCCAGGTCCCGCCCGTTGAGGGAGACGGCCGTCACACTCGGCGCGATCAGGTCGGCGAAGCTGCTCGCCCCGGGCTCCGCGCAGCGGAAGCGCAGCGTGGTGACCGAGCGGAAGGTGCGGGGGTCCTCGCCGCCCGCGTCGCCGGTCGCCGAGCGCAGGTCGAGGGACACCTCGTACCCGTCGACCGACAGCAGGGCGGCCCGCTCCCGGGCCTCGTCGCGGGTCAGATTCTCACCGGGCACGGGCGGCACTCCTCATGCGTCGTCGACATGGCTGAACAGCACCGATCCTGCCATGCGCCCCTGACAGGGAGCAGCCGGGAATGGCCGGGAGGCGACCTGGTGTTCCCTGAGGAAGGACCCCTTCCACCCCTTCCCCGTGAGGAGCGACATGTCCGAGCAGTCCACCCCCACCCCCGTCGACTTCTGGTTCGACCCGCTGTGCCCCTGGGCCTGGATGACCTCGCGCTGGGTGCTGGAGGTGGAGAAGGTCCGGAACATCGAGGTGCGCTGGCACCTGATGAGCCTCGCCGTGCTGAACGAGGACCGGCTGGACGAGCTCCCCGAGGAGTACCGCGAGCTGCTGGAGACCAAGGCGTGGGGCCCGGTGCGGATCGTGATCGCCGCCCAGGAGGAGCACGGCGCGGAGGTCCTCGGCGACCTGTACACCGCGCTCGGCACCCGCATCCACAACAAGGACGAGGGCCCCGGCAAGGAGACCGTCGCCGCCGCCCTGAAGGACGTCGGCCTGCCCGGGACGCTGATGCAGCACTGGGACGACACCCCGTACGAGGCACAACTGCGCGCCTCCCACCAGGAAGGCATCGAGAAGGTCGGCCAGGACGTCGGCACCCCGGTCATCGCGGTGCCCGGCCCCGACGGCGAGCAGATCGCCTTCTTCGGCCCGGTCGTCACCCCCGCGCCCAAGGGCGAGGAGGCCGCCCGCCTGTGGGACGGCACCCTCGCGGTCGCCTCGGTCCCCGGCTTCTACGAGATCAAGCGCTCGCGCACCAAGGACCCCGACTTCAGCAACCTGTGACCGGCCTCACTCCGGGACGGGCACCCGGACGGCCTTGGGGAACGGCTTCATGACGAACCCGGTGCGCAGGTTGCGGCACTGCCGTCCGGTGTCCGGGTCGAGGACGTTCTCGCACAGCCAGAACTCGTTGACCCCCGAGCGGCCCAGCCGCTCCTTGAGCCAGTCCTGCTCGGTGCGGTGCAGCTGACGGTGCCGCTGGGCCGTCCCGCAGGTCCAGCAGGGCAGTTTCATGGTTCTCGGTGTCGCCATTGCCCCACTCTGCCCGGGGGTGCCCCGAGCCGGAAGCCCCCGCGACTCAGGTCGTCGCGGGGGCTTCCCTCTTTCCGCCTGCCGGGTGAACGGTGAGAAGACGATCACGAGGCAGGACGCTCGGGGCCTCTCGTCCGGATCATGCCGGGCTCGCGGCGTGAACCGGCATGATCAGACGAAAGACCTTGGGGCCGCCGTCATGGCGCGAGCAGCAGCACGTCCGTGCGGGACTTCGCCGCGGCGTGGCGGCGGGCGACGTCCTGCCAGTTGACGACCTGCCACATCGCCTCGATGAAGTCCACCTTCTGGTTGCGGTACTGCAGGTAGAAGGCGTGCTCCCAGGCGTCGAAGACCAGGATGGGGGTGGCGCCCTGGCCGACGTTGCCCTGGTGATCGTAGACCTGCTCCACGATCAGGCGCCCGCTCAGCGGCTCGTACGCCAGGACGCCCCAGCCCGAGCCCTGCGTGGTCGCGGCCGCCTTGGACAGCTGCGCCTTGAAACCGGCGAACGAGCCGAACGACTCGGTGATCGCGTCGGCGAGCTCGCCCACGCCGTCCTGCGCCAGGGGCTCGCCGCCGCCCTCCTTCGGGCCGGTCATGTTCTGCCAGTAGATCGAATGCAGGATGTGCCCGGAGAGGTGGAACGCCAGGTTCTTCTCCAGCCCGTTGACCGAGCCCCACGACTCCTGGTCCCGCGCCTCGGCGAGCTGCTCCAGCGTGTCGTTGGCGCCCTTCACGTACGCCGCGTGGTGCTTGTCGTGGTGCAGCTCGATGATCTCGGGGCTGATGACGGGCGCCAGCGCGGCGTGGTCGTAGGGCAGGTCGGGCAGCGTGTAGACGGGCATGCGGGGGTCCCCTCCGAACCTCTTATTGCAAAGAGCTTGCAACTGCACGTTAACAGCAGAAGAGGGATGCGCGGGTCCGGACACACGAAAGAAAGGGCCCCCGCGTGTTCCGTCCACGCGGGGGCCCTGCCGGGAAGAGATGCGGCTCAGGTGCGGGCGCGCGCCCGCTGCCAGGCGTAGCCCACGGCCGACAGGAACAGCGTCATGCCGCCCGTCGAGTACAACTGCACGCGCGTGTCCGGCTCCCGCGCCATCAGCACGAACACCGCCGCCATACCGGCCAGCGCCACCCACGTCAGCACGGGGAACGCCCACATCCGCACGGTCAGCCGCTCCGGCGCCTCCCGCTCCAGCCGGCGGCGCAGCCGCAGCTGCGACACCGCGATGAAGATCCACACGATCAGGATCACCGCGCCGATCATGTTCAGCAGCCAGGAGAAGACGTCGTCCGGCCGCCAGTAGCTCAGCAGCACGCACAGGAAACCGAAGACCGACGACGCCAGCACCGCGAGCCGCGGCACGCCGCCCGACACCCGGCCGAGCACCTTCGGGCCCTGACCGCGCTCCACCAGCGAGTAGCCGATCCGGGAGGCGCCGTAGATGTTCGCGTTCATCGCGGACAGCAGCGCGACCAGCACCACCACGTTCATCAGCTGACCGGCGCCCGGAATGCCCAGCCGGTCCAGGGCGGCCACGTACGGGCCGGCCTCGACCACCGCGGGGGAGTCCCACGGGACCAGGGTGACGATGACCGCCATCGAGCCGATATAGAACAGCGCGATCCGCCACATCGCGGTGCGCACCGCGCTCGCCACGCCCCGCACCGGGTTCTCCGACTCGGCCGCCGCGATCGTCACCGTCTCCAGGCCGCCGTACGCGAACACCGACGCCAGCAGCCCGATCACCAGCCCCTCGGCGCCGTTCGGCAGCAGCTCGGTGAGGTTCGCGCCGCCCGGCGAGTCGGTGCCCGGCAGCACGCCCGCCACCGCCAGCACGCCCAGCACCAGGAACAGGCTGATCGCGCCGACCTTCAGTGCCGCGAACCAGAACTCGAACTCACCGAAGTTCTTCACCGCCGCCAGGTTGGTCGCGCAGAACACCACCATGAACAGCGCCACCCACGCCCACTCGGGCGTCCCGGGCAGCCAGCCGGTGACGATCTTCGCCGCGCCGATGCCCTCCAGGCCGACCGCCGTGCACAGCAGCACCCAGAACGACCAGCCCGCCGTGAAGCCCGCCCACGGCCCGATCGCCCGCTCGGCGTGCGCCGAGAACGAACCCGACGACGGATACGCGGCCGACATCTCGCCGAGCATCCGCATCACCAGCATGACCAGCAGGCCGGAGAGGGTGTAGGCGAGGACGATCGACGGCCCCGCGGCCGCGATGCCCGCGCCGGAGCCGACGAACAGACCGGCCCCGATCACCCCGCCGAGGGCGATCATCGACAGGTGGCGCTGCTTCAGGCCGTGGGACAGGGAGGTGCCGTCCGCCTTCGGAGGCGTGGTCACGGTGGTGTTGGACACGCGGTTCGTCCAATGCGTAGACATGGGGGGTACGTGCGGAAGGATCCGCCGGGCGCGCGGAAGGAGGACGTGGGGCTTCCCCCGGGCAGGGCCGACGGCCGGGCAAAACGCCGACAGTCTGGGCGCCCGGACGCCCACGGAGCCGCGACCGCCCACGATACGGACACCCGGCGCACGCTCGGTACCCGCCCCCTGACCTGCCGTAAGAGGGGGGCGGGGCGGCCTCGGCCGCCCGATTGGCGAAACCCTACAGTCGCCGGCGGCCCGCCCGGGTGAGGGAAGCCTCCCTGCCTCAGTGACCGGCATCACCTCCTGTGAGGTGTGACCCGCCTACTTTGTCAGGAGCCCACCAACCTCGTGGTCCCGCCTTTGTCGAGCGCTGACGGTGATCGGCGCGAGCGGCCGGGATAGCGTCACGGTGTCCCCAACTGCCCTCACCCCGCGGAGTCCCGATGAGCACAGCCGCCGCCGCCACCACCGCCCGCCCCGGACTGGTCCTCGCCGACCTGCTCCCGGCCTCCCGCGTGCGCAACGCCACCCTGGTCCTCGGCGGCGCCGCCCTCACCGGTCTCGCCGCGCAGATCGCCGTGCCCGTCCCCGGCTCCCCGGTGCCGGTGACCGGCCAGACCTTCGCCGCGCTGCTCGTCGGCACCGCCCTCGGGGCCCGCCGCGGCGTCCTCTCCCTCGCCCTGTACGCCCTGGCCGGCATGGCGGGCGTGCCGTGGTTCGCGGAGGGCACCTCCGGGTTCGGCATGCCGTCCTTCGGCTACATCCTCGGCATGGTGCTCGCCGCCGCCCTCGTCGGCGCCCTCGCCCGGCGCGGCGCCGACCGCTCGGTGCTGCGCACCGCCGGCTCGATGCTGCTCGGCTCCGCCGTCATCTACGCCGTCGGCGTGCCCTACCTGGCCCTCGCCACCGGCATGTCCGCCTCCGCCGCGATCGCGGCCGGCCTGACCCCCTTCCTCATCGGGGACGCCCTGAAGGCTGCCCTCGCGATGGGACTGCTGCCCACCGCCTGGAAGTTCGTCGACAAGCGCTGACCGCGGCACCGCACCGCACGACGGCCCCCGGCGATCCGCCGGGGGCCGTCGTCGTGTCCGAGGGCCCGGCGCCGCGACCGGCCACGGCGGCCCGCCCACTCCGAGCCACCCCGCCCGGTGCGGCCTACGGAGCCGTCCGGCCCGGCTGCCGCCGCGCCGACCACCACATCCCGGCCGCGCCCGCCGCGAGCAGGGACGCGCCGAGCGTGCCCAGCGGCACCAGATCACGCGCCGCGCCGGTCCTCGGCAGCTCGTCCGCCCCCGGGTTCACCGGCTCGTTGTCGGTGCCGAGCAGCAGGGGAGTGGCGGGCGCGTCCGGCGAGGGGTTCGTGGTGCCGAACGGCACCGGGCCCTGCTGCCAGTACGTCCTCTTCCCGTCCTCCGACAGCACCGGAAGGCAGATCTTCCCGGCCCTGCCCAGGTCGTAGGACGCGTCCACGGCGTACGAACGGGAGGCGCCCGCCGCGAGGTTGTCGATCGCGCAGCTGAAACCGCTGTTCGATCCTTCCGGCAACCGGTCGTCCGCGAGCGGGGAACAGCCCTTGACGCCCTTGACGGTCAGGCCGTCGAAACCGACGACCAATAGGCTGATCTTCCCGCTGTCCTCGGTGCCCCCATTCTTTACCGTGGCGGTAATCGCCGTCTTTTCCGTGCTGTTGTCGACCGAGATCTTCTCGGGCAGCAGCGTGGTCAACTCGACCCCCGCCGGCGCCTCGTCGACGGCCTTTCCCCCCTTACTGCTTCCCGGCCCCTGATCGTCGGCACCGGCCGTCCCGGAAAGGATCAGAACCGCCGAGAAAGATGCTGCGACCAGCGATCCTGTGACGGCCATCCTCTGACGAGAACTCATGTTCGTCCCCCTTGTCTGCGTGAATTCGCAGTACTTGAAGAGGTACCACAAGATTTGTCCGCACTATGCTGGGACGGCCCGAAGTGTGACCGTCGTGTTTCACTCGGGGCGGATTGCAGGGGGTGCAGCGGATTGCCGGGAATCACGGACAACGGCGGTGTTCCAGGGAAATGGGTGGCGGGTCGCTACCGGCTGGTCGAGAGTATCGGCCAGGGGGGAATGGGGCGGGTGTGGCGGGCCGTCGACGACATCCTCGACCGGCAGGTAGCCGTCAAGGAGATGCGCATCGACGGACACGACGCGGAGGACTCCCGCACCCGCCGGGAACGCACCCTGCGGGAGGCGAGGGCCACCGCGCGGATCGACCACCCCAACGTGGTCCGGGTCTACGACGTGGTCGACGAGGGCGAACGCCTGTGGATCGTCATGGAGTTGGTGAACGGCCGGTCCCTGGAGCGGATTCTCGCGGAGGGCGGCGCCCTCGGCCCCCGGGACGCCGCGCGCATCGGGCTGGGCCTGGTGGCGGCGCTGCGGCAGGTCCACGCCCGGGGGGTGCTGCACCGTGACATCAAGCCCGGGAACGTCCTGGTGGAGGCCCTCCCGGCTGAGCGGGCGGGCGGCCCGGACCGTGAACACCGCGTCGTGCTCACGGACTTCGGCATCGCCGCCATCCAGGACGCCAAGGCGCTCACCGTGGTGGGCATGCTGGTCGGCTCCCCCGACTACATGGCCCCGGAGCGTGTCTCCGGCCGCCCACAGGGTCCCCCGTCCGACGTCTGGTCCCTGGGCGCGACCCTCTGCGCGGCCCTGGGCGGCCGGTCCCCCTTCGCCCGCGGCACCACCCTGGCGACCCTCCACGCCGTGCTGTACGAGGAGCCCGAGATCCCGGCCGGGGCGGGCCCGTTGCGGGACGTCCTCGCCGCCCTGCTGAGGAAGGAGCCCGGGGCCCGCCCCGGCCTCGACCAACTGGAGGCGGCTCTGCGGGCGTTGACCGCGCCACCACCGCCCCTGCCGCCGACACCGACGCCCCTGCCGTCGACTCCGGCGCCGACGCCGACTCCGGCGCCGACTCCGACTCCGGCGCCGACTCCGACTCCGGCTCCGAGTCCGACTCCGACTCCGACGGTGCCCGTCCCCGCCCTCGATCCGGCTCCCGACCGGGACCCCGTCCCGGCTCTCGATCCGCCGGCCGGCCCGCCCGGGAACTCGGCCCCGCACGGGGCCGGCGAACTCCGGGATCCCGCTCCCGCCCCGGCAGGCACCGCCCCGGCAACCGCACCCACAGCCCGTACCGCCTCCGCCGCCGCACCTGCCGGATCCGATGCGGCGGCCGGCGCTGCCCCTGCCCTCCCCGGCCCGGAAGCGGTCACGGCCCCGGCCGAGCCCGTCCCCGGGCCGGCGGCCGCCGCGTCCCTCCCCGGGCCGGCGGCCGCCACGTCCCGCAGCGGGGGGACGTCCGGCGGCGACCCGGCCACCGCTCCCCGCCCGCCCGGGGTCTCCCTCGACCGGGCCCGCGCCGTCACCGAGCAGCGGCCGCACCCGGCCTTCGGGCCGCCGCCCGGGCCGGCGGGGGAGCCGGAGCCCGTGCCGGGGGAGGAGGGACCGGAGCCCGGGCCGCGGGCACCCCGGCGACGGCGGGCGGCCGTCGTCGCCGCGGCGGTGGGTGTCGCCGTCACGGGCACGGTCGTGGCGGTCGTCCTGACGGCCGCCTCGGGTTCGCCGGGCGGCGAACGGGAGCGTGCGGGCCCCTCGGCCACCGCACCCTCCGCCACGGGTGACGCCTCACCCACGGTCGGCGGGACGTCCCGTCCCGCGACACTTCCGCCGGGCGCCCGCCGCGAGGCCGGCGGGTTCGCCTGGACGCCGCCCGAGGGCTGGCGCCGGGACGTGCAGACGGGCGCGGAGGTGCACTACACCTCGCCGGACGGGGGCCAGGAACTCGTCGCCAAGTCCGCCCTGGCGCGGGGGAATCTGCTGACGACCTGGCAGACCTCGGAGCGCAACGCCCACCAGGGGCAGGACTACGAGAAGATCCGGCTGGAGGAGACGACGTTCCGCGGCCACCCGGCGGTGGTCTGGGAGTACCGGTTCACGCTCAAGGGTGTCCCCTGGCACGCGCGCCTGCTCGGGTTCAACGTGGGCGGCACGTCCTACCAGATCAACACCTGGTACCGCCCGGCCGACGAGGCCGGGGCGCTGGAGGTCTATGAACGGGTGAAGAAGACGTTCACGGTGCTCTGACCCGGGACCCGGCGGAATCGGGCGTTTTCGGCGACTCCACCCCGCGCGCCTTCCCGGACCGTCCCGTGCCACACTCTGTCCATGCGCGTGTACCTCGGTTCCGACCATGCCGGCTACGAACTCAAGAACCACCTCGTCGAGTGGCTCAAGGGCGCCGGGCACGAGCCCGTCGACTGCGGGCCCCACATCTACGACGCCCAGGACGACTACCCGCCCTTCTGCCTGCGTGCCGCCGAGCGCACCGCTGCGGACGCCGACGCCCTCGGCATCGTGATCGGCGGCTCCGGCAACGGCGAGCAGATCGCAGCCAACAAGGTCAGGGGCGTGCGGGCGGCCCTGGCGTGGAGCGAGGAGACCGCCGCTCTGGGCCGCCAGCACAACAACGCCAACGTCGTCGCGGTCGGGGCGCGCATGCACAGCCTCGACGAGGCGACGAAGTTCGTGGAGATCTTCCTCGGGACGCCGTTCTCGGGCGACGAGCGCCACATCCGCCGGATCGACATGCTCAGCGCCTACGAGACCACCGGCGACCTTCCCCCGGTCCCGGCCCACCACCCCCAGCAGTAGCCCGGCCGCGCGCCGCCCCCGCCCGGACCGCACGGCCCCGGCGGGGGCGGCGACGCGAGCGGGCGCGACCGCCCGGGACGGGCGGGACGGGCGGGACGGGCGGGGAAGAGGCACGAGCGAGAAACACGAGCGAGAAGGGGGACGCGGTGCCGGAGGGGCACACGATTCACCGGCTGGCCGAGGACTACGCGGCCGCCTTCGCGGGCCGCGGACCGCTGCGGGTCACCAGCCCCCAGGGCGAGTTCAGCGACGCGGCCGCCCTGCTCGACCGCAGCCCCCTGCACACCGCCGACGCCCACGGCAAGCACCTCTTCCTCGGCTTCCGCGACCCCGGCCCCGGGCACACCGACTGGGTCCACATCCACCTCGGCCTGTTCGGCAAGGTCGCCTTCGGACCGGCGCCCGCGCCGCCGCCCACCGACACCGTGCGCCTGCGCCTCGCCGACGACCACGGCTATGCCGACCTGCGCGGACCCACCACCTGTGCCCTCGTCACCGACGCCGAGAAGCAGGCCGTGCACGCCCGCCTCGGCCCCGACCCGCTCCGCCCCGACGCGGACCCGGCCGCCGCGTACCGCAGGATCAGCCGCAGCCGTACGACCGTCGCCGCCCTGCTGATGGACCAGAAGGTCATCGCCGGTGTGGGCAACGTCTACCGCGCCGAGGTCCTCTTCCGGCACGGCATCGACCCGTACCGCGCGGGCCGGGACATCACCCCGGCCGAGTGGGACGCGATCTGGACCGACCTGGCCGCCCTCATGCGGGAGGGCGTGCGGACCAACCGCATCGACACCGTGCGCCCCGAGCACAGCCCGGAGGCCATGGGCCGCCCGCCGCGCGTCGACGACCACGGCGGCGAGGTCTACGTCTACCGCCGCGCCGCCCTGCCCTGCCACCTCTGCGGCGAGGAGATCCGCACGGCCGGGCTGGCCGCCCGCAACCTCTTCTGGTGCCCGGGCTGCCAGCGGGCCTGACCCCGCGCCCGGACCCGCTCCGGACCGGCCGGCCCTGCACCGGTCTGTTTCGCCCGGGCCGGCCCCACACCGGTCCGCTCCGCCCCGGCCGGTCCCGCACCGTCCCGGTCCGCCCGGCCCCGCGTGCGCTCAGAAGCCGTGCGGCAGCCAGGGGGTGACACCGCCGAACCCGACGGACGCCTCCGCCAGCGCGCCCCGCCGCAGCTCCCACACCCGGCCCGACCGGGCCAGCGCCGCCAGGCTCACCCCGCCCAGATACGCCGCCGCCAACTCCCGTACCGACAGGGCGAGATCGGCCGCCTCGTCGGTCCGCTCGCAGGACGCCCCCTTGGCGTTGCCGCTGAGCCGCCAGCGCCCCGCGTTCCACGGGCAGAAGGCGTCCTCGACCTCCAGCACGACGTCCACCGGCGCCTGGTAGGTCCGCGCCGCCAGCGCCGCGCCCACGTCGACCAGCCGGACGTACAGGCTGTCCCGCAGCGTCGGCAGGCAGCGCCGCGGGTCGGACACCAGGTACTGCCAGGCGTCGTCCACCGGCCGGTTGCGGACCACCAGCGTCGACGTCAGGTCCACGTCGAACAGGAACCGCCACAGGGCCGCGTCCGCCGCCGGGTCCAGGGCGGCCACGTCCCGCAGCACCACCGTGCCGTCCGGCCCGGCCGGACCCCAGCCCGGCTTCACATGGAACCGCGCGTACCCGACGACCTCGCCGTCCCGCTCGGCCACCACGCACTGCAGGGGCGACCCGCCGTCCCGGTCGCTCTCCGGGTCGAGCAGCGCCACCCGCTCCCAGCCGGGCCGCCGGACCAGCATGCCCGGACGCAGCGGCACCAGCCGGGCGTAGACCGACTCGCACGCGTCCAGGACACTCGCGGGCTCCGCGTACCGCAGCCTTACGCCGTCCGTCCCGTCGGGCACGGACAGGGTGACCCGGCCGGTGTCGATCGTGGCGCCCAGCTGATGGGTGGCCGCCGCGTAGCCGAACCGGCCGTAGATCGGCGGCTCGGACGCCGTGAGCACCGCCAGCGGCTCCCCCCAGGACCGTACGTCGTCCAGCTGCCGCCGCATCATCGACGTCAGCAGCCCGCGCCGCCGGTGCGTGGCCGCCACGCTCACCATCGTGACGCCCGCGGCCGGCACGGACGCCCCGCCGGGCACCGTCAGCCGGAACGAGAACGCCCCCGCCGTGCCCACGCACGTCTCCCCGTCCCATACGCCGACGGAACGGCCGAATTCGGTCAGCGAGCGCCACAGCTCCCGTTCCTCGTCGGCCTCGGGCACCCCGCTGAAGGCGCGGACGAGGGTGCCGTACCACCGGTCCCACTCGTCCTGCCGCAGCACCCGAGGTGCGCTCACCGTGCCCGCCGTGCTCGTCCGTTCGCTCGCCATACGCCATGCCTACCAGTGCGATCCGGGAGGAGCGAGGCAATTTTTCCCGGGCGGCCACGCGACGGCGTCCGGTGAAGTTCACTGTGAAGTCGGTCCCCGCTACGGGGGACAACCAGGACCTCCCGTGCCAAGCGGCCGGTCCGATGGATAGGGTCCCGAACTAATGGCAGCAGGACGAGAACGGCGCGCGGCCGCCGAGACGTTCACGGCCCGGTGGAAGAAGCAGTGGCACCGGGCCCGCGTCGGCGTGCGCCGGGCCGCCGTCGACTACTTCCGGGGCAACGGCTCCGACTGGGTGGCCCTCGCCGGTCTGCTCCTGACCATCCCGCTCTTCACGGCGGGCACGCTCGCCAACTCCGTGTGGTGCCCGCCCGCCGCCCTCGTCCTGCCGATCGTCGCGGGCGGGCTGCTGCTCCGCCCGGCCAGCCTCCTCGGCCTGTACGCCGTCGCGGCCACCGCGCTCATCGTCGAGGCCGTCCAGCTCGGCCCCTACACCGAGGGCGCCGCCCGGGTCACCCCCGGCGTCGTCCTGGTCGTCGCCGCCTGCGGGTTCTTCGGCCTGCTCGTCGCCCAGTTCCGCAGCCGCGTCGGCGTGCCCTGGCGGCGCGGCGGCACCATGCTGTTCGACCTCCGCGAACGCATCAGGGTGCAGAGCCAGCTGCCAGCGCTGCCCGGCGGATGGCACCAGGAGATGGCCCTGCGGCCCGCGGGCGGCCAGTCCTTCTCCGGCGACTTCGTCGTCGCGGCCCGCACCAACGGCGGCCGCACCCTGGAGGTCGTCCTCACTGACGTCTCCGGCAAGGGCATGGACGCCGGCTCCCGCGCCCTGCTGCTCTCCGGCGCCTTCGGCGGCCTCCTCGGCAGCCTGCCCCCGCACGCCTTCCTCCCGGCGGCCAACGGCTACCTCCTGCGCCAGGAGTGGGACGAGGGCTTCGCCACCTCCACCCACCTCGTCCTCGACCTGGATTCCGGCGACTACGAGCTGTACACCGCGGGGCACCCGCCGGGCCTCCAGCTCAGCGCGGGCACCGGCCGCTGGGAGGAGAAGGCCGCCGACGGCCCGCTGCTGGGCGTGTACGACGGCGCCCAGTTCGACCCGGTGAAGGGCTCCCTGCGCCCAGGCGACGTGCTGATGCTGTTCACCGACGGCCTCGTGGAGACCTCCGACCGGGACATCGTCGAAGGCATCGACCGCCTCACCGGCGAGGCCGACCGCTACGTCGCCGGCGGCTTCCACGGCGCGGCCTGGCACCTCATCGAAGCCGTCGCCAAGGACGTCAACGACGACCGCGCCCTGCTGCTGATCTGCCGCGAGGGCCCCACGGCCGCCGCACACCGCTGACCGGCACCCGCCGGTGCACACTGAACGGGTGAGCCAGACACCGCGCAGCCCCTCGCCGTACCTGTCCGTGGCCGAGGTCGAAGCCGTCGCCCGCGCCGCGCACGACGGCCAGACCGACAAGGCCGGCCGCCCCTACGCCGAGCACCTGAGCGCCGTCGCCGAGGGCGTACGGAAGCGGGGCGGCGACGCGGAGCAGATCGCGGCGGCCTGGCTGCACGACGCCGTCGAGGACCACCGGCTGTCCGAGGACTGGCTGGCCCGGGCCGCCCTGACGGCGCGGACCAAGGACATCGTCCGCGCGGTCACCAAGCGGCCGGGGGAGCCGCCCGAGGCATACGCGGCCCGCATCCGGGCCACCCCCGGCGCGCTGCTGGTGAAGGAGGCGGACCTGGCGCACAACGCCGACCCGGCGCGGCTGGCCGTGCTGGACGAGGCCACCCGGACGCGGCTGGCCGAGAAGTACACGCGCATGCGCGCACTCCTCGGCCTCGCTGCGGGCGGGCGGTGACAGGGGGCCGTCCGGGATCTCCCGGACGCCTCAGGCGGAGACCTTCTCGCGGGTCCGGCCCGCTTCGTGCCGCTCGCGTTCCCGCGCCGCCTCGGCCGGGTCCCGCTTGAACGCCCAGTCCATCGCGGGCTCCAGCACCGGCCGGAAGACCCGGCGCACCGGTGCGGTGCACAGCAGCGTCACCATCGCGGCGGCCAGCACGGTCACCAGGATCTCGCCGGACGGCCCCTGGAGCGCGGACACCTCGAACCAGCCCTTGTAGTCACCGGCCTTCACCACGAAGCCGTGCAGCAGGTAGCCGCACAGGGTGCCCGCGCCGAGTGCCGTGAACCACATGCGGCGGCCCGGCACCCAGGCGAAGAAGCAGGCGGTCAGCACCAGCGAACAGCCGAAGAGGGCCAGCACCATGACCGGTCCGGCCCACCAGGGCGCGCCCAGTTCCTGCGCGGAGTCGCGGTGGTAGAACCAGCCGGTGTTCATCCGGGGCGCCGCCCACCAGGCGAAGGCCAGCGCGGCGGCGAACACCGGCACGGCCGCGATCCGCACCGAACGGCGGCGCACCAGGTGGAAGTGCTCCGGCTTCAGGCACAGGCCCAGCACGAAGAACGGCAGGAACTGGAGGACGCGCTGGAGGTCGAGGTCGTCCCCGATCTCCGGGGTGACACTCGCCAGCATCGCCACCAGCAGGGCCAGCGGCAGCGGATGCCGCACGGCCTTCCAGATCGGCGTGGTGAGCCGCCAGATGAACAACGCGCACAGGAACCAGGTCAGGTACCAGGGGTCGAGCAGGCTGATTTCCTGCTGCGGGTCGTTGTCCACGAACCGCTTGAACAGCGGGTACGCCGTCTCGAAGACGATGTACGGCACGGCGACCCCGGTGATGAGGCGTCGCAGCCGGTCGGGGCGCATGTCGAAACTGCGCGAGAAGAAGCCGGAGATGAGGATGAACGCCGGCATGTGGAAGGCGTACACGACCATGTAGGCGGCCTGGAGCGAGCGGCTGTCGCCCTTCAGAGGCTCCCAGGCGTGGCCGACGGCCACCAGCACGATGGCCAGGTACTTGGCGTTGTCGAAGAACGCGTCACGCCGTTTGGCCGCGGGGGCCGCCGGGCGGCGCGCGTCCCGGCCGCCGCTCTCGGGGGCGGGCGCACCCGGCACCCCGGACGACGGTGACGGAGCCGGGGGGAGAGGCGTACCGCGGTGGTTGCCGTTCGGTCGCGGCGAGGCCGTCACTGACCCTCCCTGCGGGAACTCGGGGTCAGGAGCGGGGAGCTCGCTGCGCTTGCGGGGGACGAGGCAGCGTGAAACATCTGAGGCACCCTAGCGTTGTCCGCGCGTATTCGTAAAACGTCCGACGTCATTACCGGTATTCACCCCGGGTACCCCCGATTCGGTAATGCCGACGGCATGGCGGGCGTGACGGTCGACACACCCTCAACGCGCCGCACCGGTACGGGTCCTGTGCACCACCTGCGCCTCTCTTGTCAGGATTCATCCGGACCAAACGGTGCATAGACGGGGCAGCCCGCCCCAACGGAACGATCGCTTCAGCCCGTTTCCCGATCTTTCCGCGGGTGAGTCGGAACACCCGTGACCGCAATTCGAATTGGCTGCGAACGCGGTGTGGGGAATGTGAAACGATGCGGCCGAATTCCCGGTCCGGGTGGCTCCTCGAATTACCGTGCGACGCCGCGCCGTCGACCTCGTGCCGACGGGGCCCGCCCGGCCGGTCCCGGCGACCGGAGGGCGGATGATGCGTCACCTGCCGCATAGGGCGGCCCCGTTGGTGGCACGATGGTTCTGGCGGGGTGCGCGGGGTCGCGTCCCCCGGGCCCGGGAGTGTGCGGACCGATCGAGGGTGTGATCAGTTGTGGCCATTTCACTGTCAGTGGTGCTGCTGTTGGCGATCATCCTTGTGGTGCTGATGAGAGGCGGCTCCATCAAGGCGGGTCCCGCGATCGTGGCGGTGCTCTTCGGCTTCTTCCTCGCCTCGACCGGCATGGCCCCGTCCATCAACCGGTTCCTCAACTCGATAGCGGAGACGATCAACTCCATCAGTTTCTGACCCCCGGGACGGGCAGCGACGGCACACCGCGGGCCGGCACGGGAGGGGCGGCTTCCGCCGCCGCCCTTACCTCCGAGGTCATCGACGCGAGGGCGGCACCCCGGCAGGCTCGGACGTGCCCAGCCGAGCGACCGGAAGGACCCGCCCCATGACCGCCTACGTCATCGCCCACCTCCAGGAGGCCGCCCCGCACCCGGAGATCGCCGAGTACATCGAGCGCATCCCCGCGACCTTCGAGCCCTACGGCGGACGCTTCCTCGTGCACGGCACGGCGCACGAGGTGAAGGAGGGCAGCTGGCCCGGCCACGTCGTCATGATCGGCTTCCCCGGCACCGCCGAGGCCCGCGCGTGGTGGGACTCACCCGCCTACCGCGCCATCGCACCCCTGCGCTCCCGGCACATCGCCGGCGACATCGTCCTGGTCGACGGCGTCCCCGAGGACTACGACCCGGCCGCCACCGCCCGCGCCCTGCGCGAGGCCCTGCCCGCCGAGTGAGCCCGGGGGCCGGGCGGCCTCGCCACCGAGCCCCGGAAAGCGGTCAGGGCCAGGCGGAGGAGTGAACCTCCGGCCTGGCCCTGAGCCGTGCAGAGCGGGCGACGGGAATCGAACCCGCGTAGCCAGTTTGGAAGACTGGGGCTCTACCATTGAGCTACGCCCGCACGCGTGCGCCGCAGGTCGCGGACCAGCGGCACTGACAGGCATCGTAGCGGGTCGGAGGCCCTCGCCGCACACCCCCGCCGGTGGCGTCGCCGCGCCGCACCGAGCCCGGGAAATGCTGCGGCCTCCTCGCCCGGCGGCATGTACCCTACTCGTCGCACCAGACGGGGTGTGGCGCAGCTTGGTAGCGCGTCCGCTTTGGGAGCGGAAGGCCGTGGGTTCAAATCCCGCCACCCCGACCAGTCACCCGATCGTCCACCGATGATCGCCTTTGGGGCGCCGTAGTCGCTGCCGTTACTATCAAGCTGCACGCCCGTGTCTCTCAGCTCTCCGAGCGTCTGATGAAGTCCTCCGGGCGACGCATCGGCCGGTCCGTTCTGGTACCGGCGGAAACCAAGAAGTCAGCCACAAGGAGACCGAACCGTGAAGAGCGCCGTGGAGACCCTGAACCCGACCCGGGTTCGGCTCACTGTCGAGGTGCCCTTCGAGGAGCTCAAGGACAGCCTCGACGCGGCGTACAAGAAGATCAACCAGCAGGTCACGGTGAAGGGCTTCCGCAAGGGCAAGGTCCCGGCCCGGGTCATCGACCAGCGGTTCGGCCGCGGTGCCGTGCTGGAGGAGGCCGTCAACGACGCCCTCCCGAAGTTCTACACCGACGCGGTCAACGAGGCCGAGCTGAGCCCCCTGGGCCAGCCCGAGGTCGACATCACGGAGCTGAAGGACGGCGAGACGCTGAACTTCACCGCCGAGGTCGACATCCGCCCCTCCATCGAGATCCCGGACTACTCCGGCATCGAGGTCGAGGTCGACGCCGTCGAGGTCACCGAGGAGGACGTCGACCAGTCGGTCGAGCAGCTGCGCGAGCGCTTCGCCTCCACCTCGCCCGTCGAGCGCGCCGCCGGTGACGGCGACGTCGTCACCATCGACCTGGAGGCCAAGGTCGACGGCGAGGTCCTCGAGGACGGCGTCGCCAGCGGCGTCTCCTACACCATCGGCTCCGGCGAACTGCTGGACGGCATCGACGACGCCGTGAAGGGCCTGTCCGCGGGTGAGGAGGCCACCTTCACCTCCGAGCTGAAGGGTGGCACCGGGGCCGGCAAGGAGGCCGAGGTCACCGTGAAGGTCACCCAGGTCGCCGAGCGTGAACTGCCCGAGCTGGACGACGAGTTCGCGCAGCTCGCCTCCGAGTTCGACACCCTTGAGGAGATGCGCGCGGACAGCCGCAAGCGCCTCGAGAACATGAAGCAGTTCGACCAGGCCACGCAGGCCCAGGAGCGTGTCCTGGAGAAGCTGCTCGAACTGGTCGAGGTCCCCGTCCCCGAGAAGCTGCTCGAGGACGAGATCAACACCCGCAAGCACAACCTCGAGCACCACCAGCTCGGCCAGATGGGCCTCGACCTCCCGAAGTACCTGGAGATCCAGGGCAAGACCGAGGAGGAGTTCGAGACCGAGACCCGTGAGGCCGCGGTCAAGGGCATCAAGACCCAGTTCGTGCTGGACGAGCTCGTCAAGCAGGAGAAGCTGAACGTCAACCAGGAGGAGCTCACCGAGCACCTCATGCGGCGCGCCGCCTCCTCCGGCATGTCCCCCGACCAGTTCGCCCAGGCCGTCGTCGAGGGCGGTCAGGTTCCGCTCCTGGTCGGCGAGGTCGCCCGCGGCAAGGCCCTGGCCGTCGTGGTCGAGAAGGCCACGGTCAAGGACACCAACGGCGAGATCATCGACCTGGACGACGAGGAGGACGAGGCCGGCGAGGCCGCTGCCGAGTCCACCGACGCGGCCGAGACCGGCGAGGCCGAGACCGGCGAGGCCGCCACCGAGGAGAAGAAGTCCGAGGGCTGAGCCGTACGGCACCCTCGTGAGTGACGGGCGGGCCCCGGGTCCACGGCGACCCGGGGCCCGCCCGTCTTCCCCGCGGCGCGGGCCCGCGCACCCGCCGCCCCCTCCGCGCCGCGCCCGCGCGCACACCGGAATGCCCCCGCCCTGGTCGGCCGGTGAAAGTACGCCCCCGGCGAACACTCCCGTTACCGGGATTCCCCGGCGAGGCCACCGCGTTAGGGTCCTTGAATACCAGGGCAGGTGAGTCACCGAAACGGCCCCAGCCCCGCAGGGAAACGTGAGACGGCCCGGCGCCGTCGTAAGACGAGCAGGTGGATACGTGACGAATCTGATGCCCTCAGCCGCCGGAGAGCCTTCCATCGGTGGTGGCCTCGGCGACCAGGTCTACAACCGGCTGCTCAACGAGCGGATCATCTTCCTCGGCCAGCCGGTCGACGACGACATCGCCAACAAGATCACCGCACAGCTGCTGCTCCTTGCCGCCGACCCGGACAAGGACATCTACCTGTACATCAACAGCCCCGGCGGCTCGATCACGGCCGGCATGGCGATCTACGACACCATGCAGTTCATCAAGAACGACGTGGTGACGATCGCCATGGGCCTCGCGGCCTCGATGGGTCAGTTCCTGCTCAGCGCGGGCACCCCCGGCAAGCGCTTCGCGCTGCCCAATGCCGAGATCCTGATCCACCAGCCCTCCGCCGGCCTCGCCGGTTCGGCTTCGGACATCAAGATCCACGCCGAGCGGCTGCTGCACACCAAGAAGCGCATGGCCGAGCTCACGTCCCAGCACACGGGCCAGTCGGTCGAGCAGATCACCCGCGACTCCGACCGTGACCGCTGGTTCGACGCCTTCGAGGCCAAGGAGTACGGCCTCATCGACGACGTGATTCCCACGGCCGCCGGTATGCCGGGCGGCGGCGGCACCGGGGCCTGACCGGCCCCACGGGGCCCGACGGCCCCGTGGGCCCCACCGGCACCGCCCGCCGGCGACCCGGTGCGGCCCGAGCAGCCCCAGCCGACCGCCTCAGCCCCCTTCAGGAGAAACCGTGAACGACTTCCCCGGCCGCGGCCTGTACGACCGCATGTCCGCGCAGGACATGAGCGCCTCCCAGGCCCGGTACACCGGCCCGCAGGCCGAGTCCCGCTACGTCATCCCGCGCTTCGTCGAGCGCACCTCGCAGGGCATCCGCGAGTACGACCCGTACGCGAAGCTCTTCGAGGAGCGGGTGATCTTCCTCGGCGTCCAGATCGACGACGCCTCCGCCAACGACGTCATGGCGCAGCTGCTGTGCCTGGAGTCGATGGACCCCGACCGCGACATCTCGGTCTACATCAACAGCCCCGGCGGCTCCTTCACCGCGCTGACGGCGATCTACGACACCATGCAGTACGTGAAGCCGGACATCCAGACGGTGTGCATGGGCCAGGCCGCCTCCGCCGCCGCCGTCCTGCTCGCCGCCGGCACGCCCGGCAAGCGCATGGCCCTGCCGAACGCCCGCGTGCTGATCCACCAGCCCTACAGCGAGACCGGCCGCGGCCAGGTCTCCGACCTGGAGATCGCCGCCAACGAGATCCTGCGCATGCGGACCCAGCTGGAGGAGATGCTGGCCAAGCACTCCACCCGCCCGCTGGACAAGATCCGCGAGGACATCGAGCGCGACAAGATCCTCACGGCCGAGGACGCGCTGGAGTACGGCCTGATCGACCAGATCATCACCACCCGCAAGCTGGACAACTCCAGCCTGCGCTGACACGGGTGGGGGCGTGACGTCTGCCGCCCCTTGGCACGGTTTGACCCGGTCCACGTCACAGCGAACCGTGCCAAGGGGGGCCCGAACGAGGGGCCCGGCAAGGTACCGTCGGACATAAGGCAGCACCAGGAGCCGCTGGACGTTGACGTCCAGTCGTCTCCCAGGCGAAGGGGAAGCACACCGTGGCACGCATCGGTGACGGCGGCGATCTGCTCAAGTGCTCGTTCTGCGGCAAGAGCCAGAAGCAGGTCAAGAAGCTCATCGCAGGGCCCGGTGTGTACATCTGCGACGAGTGCATCGATCTCTGCAACGAGATCATCGAGGAAGAGCTCGCCGAGACCAGCGAGGTCCGCTGGGAGGAGCTCCCCAAGCCCCGCGAGATCTACGAGTTCCTCGAGGGGTACGTGGTGGGCCAGGAGGCGGCCAAGAAGGCCCTCTCCGTCGCGGTGTACAACCACTACAAACGGGTCCAGGCCGGTGAGAACGGCGGCGCGCAGGGCCGCGAGGACGCCATCGAGCTGGCGAAGTCCAACATCCTCCTGCTGGGCCCCACGGGCTCCGGCAAGACCCTGCTGGCGCAGACGCTCGCCCGCATGCTGAACGTCCCCTTCGCGATCGCCGACGCCACGGCGCTCACCGAGGCGGGATACGTGGGCGAGGACGTCGAGAACATCCTGCTGAAGCTGATCCAGGCGGCCGACTACGACGTCAAGAAGGCCGAGACCGGGATCATCTACATCGACGAGATCGACAAGGTCGCGCGGAAGAGCGAGAACCCCTCCATCACGCGTGACGTCTCCGGCGAGGGCGTCCAGCAGGCCCTGCTGAAGATCCTGGAGGGCACCACCGCCTCCGTACCGCCGCAGGGCGGGCGCAAGCACCCGCACCAGGAGTTCATCCAGATCGACACGACGAACGTGCTGTTCATCGTGGGCGGCGCCTTCGCGGGCCTGGAGAAGATCATCGAGGGCCGGGCGGGCGCTAAGGGCATCGGCTTCGGCGCGACGATCCGCTCCAAGCGGGAACTGGAGAGCAAGGACCAGTTCGAGCAGGTCATGCCGGAGGACCTGGTCAAGTTCGGCATGATTCCCGAGTTCATCGGCCGGCTCCCGGTCATCACCTCGGTCCACAACCTCGACCGCGAGGCCCTGCTCCAGATCCTCGTCGAGCCGCGCAACGCGCTGGTGAAGCAGTACCAGCGGCTGTTCGAACTCGACGGCGTGGAGCTGGACTTCGAGCGCGAGGCGCTGGAGGCCATCGCCGACCAGGCCATCCTGCGCCAGACCGGCGCGCGCGGTCTGCGCGCCATCATGGAGGAGGTCCTCCAGGGCGTGATGTACGAGGTGCCGTCCCGCAAGGACGTCGCCCGGGTCGTCATCACCGCCGACGTGGTCCTCTCCAACGTCAACCCCACCCTCATCCCGCGCGACGCGCGGGGCCGGGGACCGGGGGAGCAGAAGACGGCCTAGGCATCACCACACGGAGGGCGCCCGGCGAATGTCGCCGGGCGCCCTCCGTGCTGCGGTGGGACCGTCCGTCCCGCGCGGGTCAGTCCTCGACGCGGATCTCGTCGCGGAGCTCCGTGGTGATGTCCACGGCGGCGTCCTTGGTGATGTCCTTGGTGTTGTCCCCGGGGGAGACGATGGCGATCGTGCTGTAGTCGGCCCAGGCACAGAACCAGTTGGTCGTTTCCTTCTTGGTGAGGTTGTTGGTGCCCTGTCCCGCCTGGCACTTCATGACCGCACCGTTGATCTCGACCGACTCCGGCTCACCGACCAGTTCGGTCATGAGCTCGTTGTTCTGCTCCTTCTCCGTGTTCGCCTTCAGGGACGCGAAGATCCTGTCGAGCGTGCCCTCCGGGTCGGCGACCTTGCCGTAGGCGCCGAGGAAGGTCACGCCCTTGGCGCCGAGCAACTCGGCCTCGGACGGCAGCGTGGAGCGGTCCTGCGGGTCGTACCCGCTGAAGTCGGCGGTCGAGTAGGAGGCGCCGACGGAGGTGCCGTCCTTGACGCCGCCCTTGGCCAGCTTGGCGGCGTCGTTGCTCCCGGAGCTCCCGCCGGGCTGACCGACGCGCGTGTACTCGCTCAGCACCGTCCTCGGCGCGTCCAGCTTGTGCGGCCCGTCGTCCTCCAGCCCGCTGCCGGCGCCGCCGCCCCCGCCTATGACGAAGTAGGCGCCCACGCCGATCGCGGCGACGACCGCCACCGCGCCGATGATGATTCCGGCCTTCTTGCCGCCGCCGCCCGGCGCCGGAGGCTGGGGCGGCATGCCGTACGGCGCCTGGCCGTAGGGGGGCTGCTGCGGCGGGACACCGGGCTGGCCGGGCTGCTGCTGGGGGTAGCCGTAGCCGGGCTGCGGAGCCTGCGGCTGCTGGCCGTAAGGACCCGGCTGGCCGTACGGCCCGGGCTGCTGGGGCTGCCCGCCGTACGGGCCCGGCTGGTTGTAGCTCATCGTCTGGGTTCCCCTCCAGATACTTACGTGTCGTTGACATCCTGGCTCAGGAGGAAACCCTTCAGACCGGCGGGGGACGCACCGTTACAAAGGAATCGCGTTTCGGGACTGGGCCGTGACACCCGTAAACTCATGCCCGTGACCGAGAACACTCAGCAGCCAGCATCAGCGCCCACCACCGGACTGCCGACCCAGTACGCGCCGGCCGACGTAGAGGGGCCGCTGTACGAGCGCTGGGTAGAGCGGGGGTACTTCGAGGCCGACGCCAAGAGCGAGAAGCCCCCGTACACCGTCGTCATCCCCCCGCCGAACGTCACGGGCAGCCTGCACCTGGGGCACGCCTTCGAGCACACGCTCATCGACGCGCTGACCCGCCGCAAGCGCATGCAGGGCCACGAGACACTGTGGCAGCCGGGCATGGACCACGCCGGCATCGCCACGCAGAACGTCGTCGAGCGGGAGCTGGCCAAGGAGGGCAAGTCCCGCCACGACCTGGGCCGTGAGGCGTTCGTCGAGCGGGTCTGGCAGTGGAAGAACGAGTCCGGTGGCCAGATCAGCGGCCAGATGCGCCGCCTCGGCGACGGCGTCGCCTGGTCGCGTGAGCGCTTCACGATGGACGAGGGCCTGTCCCGGGCCGTCCAGACCATCTTCAAGCGGCTCTACGACGACGAGCTGATCTACCGCGCCGAGCGCATCATCAACTGGTGCCCGCGCTGCCTGACCGCGATCTCCGACATCGAGGTCGAGTACCAGGACGACGACGGCGAGCTCGTCTCCATGAAGTACGGCGACGGGGACGACACCATCGTCGTCGCGACGACCCGTGCCGAGACGATGCTCGGTGACACGGCCGTCGCCGTCCACCCCGACGACGAGCGGTACAAGCACCTGGTCGGCAAGCTGATCAAGCTGCCGCTGACCGACCGCTCGATCCCGGTCGTCGCCGACGAGCACGTCGACCCCGAGTTCGGGACCGGCGCGGTCAAGGTGACCCCGGCGCACGACCCGAACGACTTCGAGATCGGCCGCCGGCACGACCTGCCCGCGATCGCGGTCATGGACGAGCACGCGGTCATCACCGCCCACGGCCCCTTCCAGGGCCAGGACCGGCTGGAGGCCCGCTCCGCCATCGTCGCCGCGCTGCGCGCCGAGGGGCGGATCGTCGCCGAGAAGCGGCCGTACGTCCACTCGGTCGGCCACTGCTCGCGCTGCAAGACCACCATCGAGCCGCGGCTGTCCATGCAGTGGTGGGTCAAGGTCGGCCCGCTCGCCAAGGCGGCCGGTGACGCCGTCCGCGACGGCCGCGTCAAGATCCACCCGCAGGAGATGGAGAAGCGGTACTTCGACTGGGTCGACAACCTCCACGACTGGTGCATCTCCCGCCAGTTGTGGTGGGGCCACCGCATCCCGGTCTGGTACGGGCCGGACGGCGAGGTCGTCTGCGTCGGACCCGACGACGAGGCGCCCACCGGCGAGGGCTGGCACCAGGACACCGACGTCCTGGACACCTGGTTCTCCTCCGGCCTGTGGCCGTTCTCCACGCTGGGCTGGCCGGAGCAGACCGAGTCGCTCGCGAAGTTCTACCCGAACTCCGTCCTGGTCACCGGCTACGACATCCTCTTCTTCTGGGTCGCCCGGATGATGATGTTCGGTCTGTACGCGATGGACGGCACCCCGCCGTTCCACACCATCGCCCTGCACGGCATGGTCCGCGACCAGTTCGGCAAGAAGATGTCGAAGTCCTTCGGCAACGCGGTCAACCCGCTGGACTGGATGGACAAGTACGGCTCCGACGCCCTGCGCTTCACGCTCGCCCGCGGCGCCAACCCGGGCGTCGACGTGCCGATCGGCGAGGACTGGGTCCAGGGCTCGCGCAACTTCGCCAACAAGATCTGGAACGCGACCCGGTTCGCGCTGATGAACGGCGCGACCGTCGAGGGCCCGCTGCCGGACGCCTCGGCGATGTCGCCGACCGACCGCTGGATCCTGTCCCGGCTGAACACGGTCGTGGCCGAAGTCGACGCGTACTACGAGGACTTCCAGTTCGCCAAGCTGTCGGACGCGCTGTTCCACTTCGCGTGGGACGAGGTGTTCGACTGGTACGTCGAGCTGTCCAAGACCACCTTCCAGGCGGGCGGCGAGGCCGCCGAGGTCAGCAAGCGGGTCCTGGGCGAGGTTCTCGACGTCACGCTGCGGCTGCTGCACCCGGTCGTCCCCTTCGTCACCGAGACGTTGTGGACCACGCTGACCGGGGGTGAGTCGGTCGTCATCGCCGACTGGCCCACCGACAGCGGCTTCCGGGACGCCGGCGCCGAGCGCGAGATCGCCACGCTCCAGTCGGTGATCACCGAGGTCCGCCGCTTCCGCGCCGACCAGGGCCTGCAGCCCGGCCAGCGGGTCCCGGCCCGGCTCACCCTCGACGGCACCACGCTGGCCCGGCACGAGGCGGCCATCCGCCAGCTGCTGCGCCTCCAGCCGGAGGGCGACGCCTTCACCGCCACGGCGACCCTGCCGGTCGGCGGCGCGGAGGTCGCGCTGGACCTGTCCGGCACGATCGACGTCGCCGCCGAGCGCAAGCGGCTCGCCAAGGACCTCGCCGCCGCGCAGAAGGAGCGCCAGCAGGCGCAGGCCAAGCTGGGCAACGAGGCGTTCCTCGCCAAGGCGCCCGACCACGTCGTGGACAAGATCCGCACCCGCCTCGCCAAGGCGGAGGAGGACATCGTCCGCATCGACAACCAGCTCTCCAAGCTGCCCGAGAGCTGACCGCCGGCGTGTGGCGCGGGGCCGCCGGCTCCCGCCGCAGGACGGCGAACGGGCCCGGCGTGCACGCGCCGGGCCCGTACCCGTACCGCTCGCGGGAGCCGTGACCGCGTCCGCCGACCGCCCTTCCGTAGACTGGCTCCCGTGAGCGACCTCCCCCCGAACAGCGACGCCGACGAGCCCGACCCCCTCGACTCCTTCGAGGAGATCATCGAGGCCGAGACCAGCCGCGACCCCGACCTCGCGGTGATCGAGGCCGGCAGCCGCACCCTGCGCACGCAGGGCGGCCCGCCGGAGGCCGGGGTGCCCGCACGGCCGGCCGACCCGGAGGTCGACAAGGCGCTGCGGGAGGTCGAGGCCGAGCTGGCGACCCGCTGGGGCGAGACCAAGCTGGAGCCGTCGGTCGCCCGGATCTCCGCGCTGATGGACGTGCTCGGCGAGCCGCAGCGCGCGTACCCCTCGATCCACATCACCGGCACCAACGGCAAGACCTCCACCGCCCGCATGATCGAGGCCCTGCTCGGTGCCTTCGAGCTGCGCACCGGCCGGTACACCTCGCCCCACGTGCAGTCCGTCACCGAGCGCATCAGCCTCGACGGGGCGCCGATCTCCGCCGAGCGGTTCGTGGAGACGTACCAGGACATCGCGCCGTACGTCGAGATGACCGACGCCCGGCAGGAGTACCGGCTGTCGTTCTTCGAGGTGCTGACCGGCATGGCGTACGCCGCCTTCGCCGACGCGCCGGTGGATGTCGCCGTCGTCGAGGTCGGCATGGGCGGCAGCTGGGACGCGACCAACGTGATCGACGGCAGTGTCGCCGTGGTCACGCCCATAGACCTCGACCACACGGACCGGCTCGGCACCACCCCCGCCGAGATCGCGGGGGAGAAGGCCGGCATCATCAAGCGCGACGCCACGGTGATCATGGCGCAGCAGCCGGTGGACGCGGCCCAGGTGCTGCTGAAGAAGGCCGTCGAGGTGGACGCCACCGTCGCCCGCGAGGGCCTGGAGTTCGGGGTGGTGTCCCGGCAGATCGCGGTCGGCGGCCAGCTGCTCACGCTGCGCGGTCTGGGCGGTGAGTACCCCGAGGTGTACCTGCCGCTGCACGGCGCCCACCAGGCGCACAACGCGGCCGTGGCGCTCTCCGCCGTGGAGGCGTTCTTCGGCGTCGGCGCCCAGCGCGCCGAACCGCTCGACATCGACACCGTGCGCAAGGCGTTCGCCGCGGTGGCCTCGCCGGGCCGCCTTGAGGTCGTGCGCCGCTCGCCCACCGTGGTGCTGGACGCCGCCCACAACCCGGCGGGCGCGCGGGCCGCGGCCGCCGCGGTCGGTGAGGCGTTCCAGTTCACCCGGCTCATCGGGGTCGTCGGCGCGAGCGGCGACAAGAACGTGCGCGGGCTGCTGGAGGCGTTCGAGCCGGTCTTCGCCGAGATCGTGGTCACCCAGAACTCCACCCACCGGGCCATGGACGCCGACGCCCTCGCGGCGGTCGCCGTGGAGGTGTTCGGTGAGGACCGGGTCCAGGTGGAGCCCCGGCTGCCCGACGCGCTGGAGTCGGCGATCACGCTGGCCGAGGAGGAGGGCGAGTTCGCCGGCGGCGGTGTGCTCGTCACCGGTTCCGTCATCACGGTCGGCGAGGCCCGGCTGCTTCTGGGGAAGGGCTGAGTAACGGTGCGTACGCTCTGCGCCTCGACGCTGATCGGGGAGTTCCTCGTCATCGGCTTCGCCGGTCTGGTGGCGATGAAGGACCCGGACATGTCCATGAACACGGTGTGGACCGTGTGCGGTGTCGCCATGTTCCTGTGCGTGCTGCTGTGCGGCATGATCACGCGGCCGGGCGGCGTGGCCCTCGGCTGGGCGCTGCAGATCGCCCTGGTCGCCTCCGGGTTCTTCGTCCCGACGATGTACTTCCTCGGCGCGGTGTTCGCGGCGCTGTGGTGGGCTTCGGTGCATTACGGGCGAAAGGTGGACGAGGCGAAGGCCCGGTTCGCCGAACAGGCGGAGCAGCCTGACGCTGCGTGACAAGTGCGGCGACACGCCGGGTAATCTCGTGTCCCCGCACACCTTTGACTCGCAAGGAGCTCCGCCGTGACCCAGCGCACCCTCGTCCTCCTCAAGCCCGACGCCGTCCGTCGTGGCCTGACCGGCGAGATCATCAGCCGCATCGAGCGCAAGGCCGGCTGGCGCATCACCGCGCTGGAACTGCGCACCCTGGACCAGGACACGCTGGAGCAGCACTACGGCGAGCACCAGGGCAAGCCGTTCTACGAGCCGCTGATGGAGTTCATGGCGTCGGGTCCGGTCGTCGCCCTGATCGTCGAGGGCGACCGGGTCATCGAGGGTGTGCGCCAACTGGCCGGTCCGACCGACCCGATCGCCGCCGCGCCGGGCTCGATCCGCGGCGACTTCGGTGTCATCGTGCGGGAGAACCTGATCCACGCCTCGGACTCGGAGGAGTCCGCCGAGCGCGAGGTGAAGATCTTCTTCCCGGGCCGCGCGTAACGATCTCGTCGCGGCGGCCGGCGACGGCCCGCGACGGCTTCGGCCGCCTGTCGGATGGTTCGGGGGTTTTGCCCCCGGACCATTTTTGGCATATGCGCGGCGTTCGGGGGAACGCATGCCCCCGATGGCCCGTCTCCACACGCAGCGGGGGACGCCATCTGATGACAATGGCGAAGACCCTCGCACAGTGTTCGCGAAGGCGCGTCTACCATGGAAGCCATCGCGTCACCGCACCCACCTCGCCAACCTGAAAAGCCCTCAAAAGCTCGTGGGAAGGCCAGACGAATCCTGATGGGGAACTCAATGTCGTTCATCGGCCGTGACATGGCTGTCGACCTCGGGACCGCCAACACGCTGGTGTACGTCAGGGGTCGCGGGATCGTACTCAACGAGCCGTCCGTCGTAGCGATCAACACCAATACCGGTGGCATCCTCGCGGTCGGTGCCGAAGCGAAGAAGATGATCGGGCGCACGCCGGGAAACATCGTCGCCGTGCGTCCGCTGAAGGACGGCGTCATCGCCGACTTCGAGATCACCGAGCGGATGCTCCGCTACTTCATCCTGAAGATCCACAAGCGGCGGTATCTGGCGCGTCCGCGGGTCGTCGTCTGTGTGCCCTCCGGCATCACCGGCGTCGAGCGCCGCGCCGTCATCGAGGCGTCGTCCCAGGCCGGCGCCCGTCAGGTGCACATCATCGAGGAGCCCATGGCCGCGGCCATCGGCTCCGGCCTGCCGGTCCACGAGGCCACGGGCAACATGGTGGTGGACATCGGCGGCGGCACCACGGAGGTCGCGGTCATCTCCCTCGGCGGCATCGTCACCGCCCAGTCCATCCGCGTCGCGGGCGACGAGCTGGACAACGCGATCATCCAGCACATCAAGAAGGAGTACTCGCTGCTGCTGGGTGAGCGGACGGCCGAACAGATCAAGATCACGATCGGTTCGGCGTACGACCTGGACACCGACGAGCACACCGAGATCCGCGGCCGGGACCTCGTCTCCGGACTGCCCAAGACCGTCGTCATCTCCGCCGCCGAGGTGCGCAAGGCGATCGAGGAACCGGTCAACGCCATCGTGGACGCCGTGAAGACGACCCTCGACAAGTGCCCGCCGGAGCTGTCCGGCGACATCATGGACCGGGGCATCGTCCTCACCGGCGGCGGCGCACTGCTGCGCGGCCTCGACGAACGGCTGCGCCGCGAGACCGGCATGCCGATCCACATCGCCGAGGACCCGCTGGACAGCGTCGCGCTCGGCTCCGGCAAGTGCGTCGAGGAGTTCGAGGCGCTGCAGCAGGTGCTGGACGCCCAGCCGCGCAGATGACACAACGTTTTGATTCCGCCGTACGGGACGATCTCCTCTCGTACGGCGGATCGTTGATATAGAGGCATAAGCTCCCACAACGGGCCGTACCGTCCGAACGGGGGCGGCACACCCGCACCACCGCACCACCGCACCACGGCATCACCGCACCGCCCCGCATCACCGCACCGCACCAACGCACCACCCCGCATCACCGCACCGCACCAACGCACCACCCCGCATCACCGCACCGCACCAACGCACCACCCCGCACCACCCGCACATCCGACCATCCGACACCTCCGACCCGTTCTCGACACAACCGATCTCGACGAGGAAAGGCACGGCCGCCGCACGTGAGGGACACACGAGAGAGCCGGCTGCTCCTGGTGCTGCTGATCGCCATCGCGTTCGCACTGATCACGGTGGACATCCGCGGCGGGGAGGACTCACCGGTCGACGGTGCCCGGGGGGCCGCGGCAACGGTCTTCGGCCCGATCGAGAACGGCGTGTCCAGCGCGGTCGATCCGATCGGCAACGCGGTCTCCGCGATCCGCGACTCCGGCGAACGCCACGACCGCCTCGCCCGCCTGGAACAGGAGAACGCCGCCCTCAAGGCCGAGCTCGGCAGCGACGACCGCAACCGCAGCCGCCTCAAGCAGCTCGACAAGATGCTGAAGGTCGCCGGCCAGGGCCAGTACGGCATCAAGGGCGCCCAGGTCATCGCCATAGGAGCGGCCCAGGGCTTCTCCTGGACCATCACCATCGACGCCGGCGCCAACGACGGCATCGAACGCGACATGACCGTCCTCAACGGCGACGGCCTCGTCGGACGCGTCACCACCGTCGGACCCAACACCGCGACCGTGCTGCTCGCCAGCGACCCCGACTTCACCGTCGGCACCCGCATGGAGGCCGGCGACGAACTCGGCTTCGCCTCCGGCCAGGGCGACCGCCCGCTGCGCGTGGAACTCCTCAACGGCAAGGCCGAGATCAAGAAGGGCGACCGCCTGGTCACCTTCGGCTCGCAGGCCGACAAGCCCTTCGTGCCCGGCGTCCCGGTCGGCGTGGTCTCCCGCGTCGACCCCTCCGGCGGCGACCTGACCCGCACCGTCTACGTGACGCCGTTCGTCGGCTTCACCAAGCTGGACATCGTCGGCGTCGTCGTCCAGGCGCCCCAGAAGGACCCGCGCGACACGGTGCTGCCCCGCAAGCCCAAGCCGACCCCCACGCCGACCGTGACGGTGACCGTCACCCCGTCCGCCCCGGCCGGCGGCCAGGTCCAGCCAGAGCAGTAGGAGCTGTCACCCCATGCGCGTCAACCGGATCCTGCTCTCCAGCGCACTGCTCGTCGTGGCCCTGGTGGTCCAGGTGAGCGTCCTCGCCCGCCTCCACCTGCCGGGCGCCGTCCCCGACCTGCTGCTGCTCACCGTCCTCGGCCTGGCCCTGGTCTACGGGCACGTCGGCGGCGCCCTCGTCGGCTTCGCCGCCGGACTCCTCGCCGACCTCGCCCCGCCCGCCGACCACGCCGCCGGCCGCTACGCCCTGGTGCTGTGCGTCATCGGCTACCTGGCCGGGCTGGTCAAACCCGAGACCGGGCAGGTCAAGTCGGCCACCGGCCCCATGGTCGTGGTCGTCGCCGCGGCCGTCGGCTCCACCCTGCTCTACGCCGGGGTCGGCGCCCTCGTCGGCGACACCGCCGCCCGCCACGTCGGCCTCGGCAGCCTGCTGTTCACCGCGGCCCTGTACGACCTGCTGCTCGCCCCGTTCGTCGTCCCCGGCGTGATGGCACTGGCCAGACGCGCCGAGAACGATCCGCTCGCCGAGAACACCTCCACCAAGTCCGGCGGCGACATCGCCTCCGGCTGGCTCTCCGGCGGCACCGGCCTGCGCATCGGCAACCAGCGCGGCGGACTGCGCGTGAAGACCGCGCGGGCGCGCGTCGCCCGCGCCGGACGCATCAAGGGGGTCAAGCGCCTGTGAACCGGGCGAAGTTCACCCGGACGGGTGAGGCTCGACGGAACCGGGGGCCGGGTCCCCGCCGTTCCACACGCGTACCCGCACACACGTCCACGCAGCGAGAGGGGGAGAAGCGCGCGTGACCAACATCCCCGAGACCGGCCGCAGCTCACGGGTCCAGATCCGGCTCGTCGTCATCCAGGTACTCGTCCTCTCCCTCCTCGGCACGCTCGGCGGGCGCCTGTGGTACCTCCAGATCCGGGAGGGCGCCGAATACGCCAAGGAGGCGTCCGGCAACCACGTCCAGCAGGTCGTCCAGCCCGCCGTCCGCGGCTCCATCCTGGACGCCCGCGGCGTCGCCCTCGCGGACAACGAGACCCGGCTCGTCGTCTCCGCCTCCCGCACCGACCTGATGAAGATGCCGGACGACGGCAAGGCCGTCCTCACCAAGCTGGCCGGCGTCCTGGACATGGCCCCCAAGGAGGTCATGGAGAAGGTCCGGCTGTGCGACGCCAAGACCCCCCAGCCCTGCTGGAACGGCTCGCCCTACCAGCCCATCCCCATCACCGACGAGGCCACCGCCAAGCAGGCCCTGCAGATCCGCGAGCGCGCCGAGGACTTCCCCGGCATCACCGCCGAACCCCAGGCCGTGCGGCGCTACGCCGGACCCGGCAAGTCCAACACCGCCCAGGTCCTCGGCTATCTCTCACCCGTCACCGACGAGGAGATCACCAAGGCCCAGGACACCGAGTCGCCCTACCTGCGCTCCGACATGGTCGGCCGCTCCGGACTGGAACGGCAGTACGACAAGCAGCTGCGCGGCAAGGCCGGCGTCACCCGCTACGAGGTCGACAAGCTGGGCCGCGTCATCGGCCAGGCCCAGGCGGACCCGGCCCAGCCCGGCGCCAACCTCGTCACCAGCATCGACGCCCGCGTCCAGCGCGTCGCCGAGTACGAGCTCAACGAGGCGATGAAGGCCGCCCGCAAGGAGCACGACCGCAACACCAACCGCAACTACGAGGCCGACTCCGGGGCCGTCGTCGTCATGGAGGCCAAGACCGGCCGCGTCGTCGCCATGGCCTCCAACCCCAGCTACGACCCCAATGCCTGGGTCGGCGGCATCTCCTCCAAGGACTACGCCCGCCTCACCGGCAAGAACAGCAACTACCCGCTGCTCAACCGTGCCATCCAGGGCCAGTCGGCCCCCGGCTCCATCTTCAAGGTCATCCCGACGGCCGCCGCGATCAACGCCGGGTACTCCTTCGACGGCCCCTACGAGTGCTCCAGCTCGTACTCCATCGGCGGCCAGGTCTTCAAGAACTTCGAGTCGCAGAGCTTCGGCGGGATCAGCCTCGGCCGGGCCCTGGAGGTCTCCTGCGACACCGTCTTCTACCGCCTCTCCCACGAGGAGTGGAAGCGCGACGGCGGCAACAAGCCCAAGAAGAACGCCAAGGACTGGTTCTACAAGACCGCCCACCAGTTCGGCCTCGGCCAGGAGACCGGCATCGACCTGCCCAACGAGGTCACCGGCCGCGTCCCCGACCGCCAGTGGAAGGCGGACTACTGGAAGGCCAACAAGGACGCCTGGTGCAGGACCGGCAAGAAGGGCGGCAGCTACGCCGAGCAGATCGCCTACGAGAACTGCCTCGAAGGCAACCGCCTGCGCGCCGGTGACTCCGTCAACTACTCCATCGGCCAGGGCGACACCCTCGTCACCCCCATCCAGATGGCCTCCATCTACGCCGCCATCTCCAACGGCGGCACCATGCACAGCCCCACCGTCGGCAAGGCCGTCATCAGCCCCGACGGCAAGAGCATCACGGAGATCGAGCCCGAGGCGCAGGGCAAGCTGCCGATGACGAAGACGACCCTCAAGCGGATAGACGAAGCCCTCGAGGGAGTCGCCACCCGCGGCACGGCGGCCTGGCGCTTCGGCGGCTGGCCGCAGGACAAGATCCCCATGCACGCCAAGACCGGTACCGCGGAGGTCTACGGCAAGCAGACCACCTCCTGGTTCGCCACCTACACCAAGGACTACGCGATCGTCATGACGATCGCCCAGGGTGGTACGGGTTCCGGCGCCTCCGGCCCCGCCGTCCGCAACATCTACAACGCGCTGTACGGCGTCTCCCCGGACGGCGAGATCGACAAGAAGAAGGCGCTGCTGCCCACCCCGCAGAAGAAGCTGCCCGCCATCCGCACGGACGGCACCATCGCCTCGCCGAAGATCGCCAAGGACCCGGTGAAGGAGCTGAAGGCCGCCCAGGAAGCCGCCCAGGAGGGCGAGGGCACCCCGGACGGCGGACAGGCACCCGACGACGGACAGGCACCCGACGACGGGCAGCAGGACGGCACCGTCAACACGCCCCCGCCCGCCAACCGCGACACCCGGCGCAGAGACGCCCGCCGCGGCCGGGGCCGCCGGGCAGGCGGACCCGGGGGAGACGGACCCGGGGGAGACGGCTGCTGCGACGCCGGCCGCCCCGCTGACGGACGGTCAGCCGCCCGGCCACCACAGCGCGGCGCCCCGCCCCGGGCCACCGCACCACGACGGCCACGCGGCCAGGCACAGCGGAGGTCCGCCCCATGACCGGCGGCGTGAACAGCTTCCAGGTCTCCGGATACGGACCCGAGCGGGGCGGATGGACCCGCGTCCTCGCCCGCGACTCGCTGGTCCGGCGCCTCGACTGGCCGATACTGCTGTCGGCGCTCGTCCTGTCGCTGCTCGGCTCCCTGCTGGTCTACTCGGCGACCCGCAACCGCACCGAACTAAACCAGGGCGACCCGTACTACTTCCTGGTCCGGCACTGGCTGAACACCGGCATCGGACTCGCCCTGATGATCGGCGCCATCTGGCTGGGCCACCGCGCCCTGCGCACCGCCGTGCCCATCCTGTACGGCGCCTCGGTCTTCCTGATCCTGCTCGTGCTCACGCCGCTGGGCTCCACGATCAACGGCGCCCACTCCTGGATCAAACTCCCCGGCGGCTTCTCCCTGCAGCCCTCCGAGTTCGTCAAGCTCACGATCATCCTCGGCATGGCCATGCTGCTGGCGGCCCGGGTCGACGCCGGGGACAAACCCCACCCCGACCACCGCACCGTCCTCCAGGCCCTCGGCCTCGCCGTCGTGCCCATGCTGATCGTGATGCTCATGCCCGACCTCGGGTCGGTCATGGTCATGGTCATCATCGTGCTCGGCGTGCTGCTCGCCTCCGGCGCCTCCAACCGCTGGGTCTTCGGCCTGCTCGGCGCCGGAGCCATCGGCGCCGTCACCGTCTGGCAGCTCGGCGTCCTGGACGAATACCAGATCAACCGCTTCGCCGCCTTCGCCAACCCCGAACTCGACCCCGCGGGAGTCGGCTACAACACCAACCAGGCCCGCATCGCCATCGGCTCCGGCGGACTCACCGGCTCCGGCCTCTTCCAGGGTTCCCAGACGACCGGCCAGTTCGTGCCCGAGCAGCAGACCGACTTCGTCTTCACCGTCGCCGGCGAGGAACTCGGCTTCGTCGGCGGCGCACTGATCATCGGCCTGCTCGGCATCATCCTCTGGCGCGCCTGCCGCATCGCCCGCGACACCACCGACCTGTACGGCACCATCGTCGCCGCCGGCATCGTCGCCTGGTTCGCCTTCCAGTCCTTCGAGAACATCGGGATGACCCTCGGCATCATGCCCGTCACCGGCCTGCCCCTGCCGTTCGTCTCCTACGGCGGCTCCTCCATGTTCGCCGTCTGGCTCGCCGTCGGACTGCTGCAGTCCCTCCGCATCCAGAGACCCATGTCGGCCTGAGCGAGGCCGTCACCCGGACAGCCGGGTGCGGAGCGGCCGTCCCCTGCCGCTCCGCACCCCCGGCGACTACAGTCACGTCATGGCGGACACCAAGCGTGAGATCGAGCGGAAGTACGAGTCCCGCGACGGCCGACTGCCCGACCTGACCGGCGTCCCCGACGTCGCGACCATCGCCGACCGGGGCGTCGCCCACCTCGACGCCACCTACTACGACACGGCCGACGAACGCCTCGCCGCGGCCTCCATCACCCTGCGCCGCCGCACCGGCGGCTCCGACGAGGGCTGGCACCTCAAGTTCCCCGTCTCCCCCGGAGTCCGGGACGAGATCCACGCCCCCCTCTCCGACGAACTCCCCGACGCCCTCGCCCGCCTCGTCCGCTCCCGGATCCGCGACCGCGCCCTGACCCCCCTCGTCCGGCTCCGCTCCGACCGCGACGTCCGCCACCTCCTCGACCGCGACGGCCGGATCCTCGCCGAGGTCAGCGTCGACACCGTCCACGCCGAACGCCTCACCGGCCACGGCGGCACCGCCCACTGGACCGAGATCGAGGTCGAACTCGCCGACGACGGAGACCCCGCCTTCCTCGACCACGTCGACCGCCATCTGCGCGACGCGGGCCTGACCCCCTCCGCCTCGTCCTCCAAACTGGCCCGCGCCCTGACCACCACGGCCCCCGCCGCCACCGCACCCCGGTCACCCGACGCCGCGGCCCCCGCACCCGCCCCGTCCCCGGCCGCCGCCCCGAAGAAGAAGCGCAAGACCCGGCCCGTCGGCGAGCCCGTCACCGCCGGCGACCACGTCCTCGCCTACGTCCGCGCCCAGCGCGACGCCCTCGTCGACCTCGACCCCGCCGTACGCCAGGACGTCCCCGACGCCGTGCACCGCATGCGCGTCGCCACCCGCCGCCTGCGCAGCACCTTCCGCAGCTTCCGCTCCGTCCTGCACCGCGACACCACCGACCCCATCGGCGCCGACCTCAAGTGGCTGGCCGGCGAACTCGGCCTCGAACGCGACCAGGAGGTCCTCGCCGAACGCCTCACCACCGCCCTGGACCGGCTGCCCGACGACCTGGTCCGCGGCCCCGTCCGCGACCGCCTGGCCGCCTGGTCCGGCGCCCGCCGCAGCAGCGCCCACGGCCATGTCACCGGCGTCCTCGACTCCGCCCGCCACCTCGCCCTCCTCGACACCCTCGACGCCCTGCTCGCCGACCCGCCCCTGCGGAAGAAGGCCCACGCCAAGCCCGCCAAGGTCCTCACCCGCGCCGTCCGCAAGGACCTCGACAAGCTCTCCCGCCTCGTCACCACCGCCCTGGAACTGCCGCCCGGCCACGACCGCGACCTCGCCCTCCACGACGCCCGCAAGAAGACCAAACGCACCCGTTACGCCGCCGAAGCCGCCGTCCCCGCCCTCGGCCGGGACGCCAAGGACCTCGTCAAGGCCATGAAGTCCCTCCAGGAACTCCTCGGCGACCACCAGGACAGCGTCATGGCCCGCCACACCCTGCGCGAACTCGCCGCCGTCGCCCACGCCGCCGGCGAGGACACCTTCACCTACGGCGTCCTCCACGCCCGCGAGGAACGCCGTGCCGAACTCACCGAGGCCGCCCTTCCGGACACCTGGAAGACGATCACCAAGGGCATCACCCTCTGATCGGCGTGCGGGGGACCCGCCCGACCGGGTTAGGCTGGATGGTCACCCCTCCCGGCCACTCCGGGAGACCCCCGTCAGCACACGAAGGTTCGCGAGATGCCTGCCGAAGCCGCCGAGTCTGTGTTCCCGCAGCTCGAAGCGCTCCTCCCGCATGTGCAGAAGCCGATCCAGTACGTCGGCGGAGAGCTCAACTCCACGGTCAAGCCCTGGGAGGGCTGCGACGTGCGCTGGGCGCTCATGTACCCCGACGCCTACGAGGTCGGACTGCCCAACCAGGGCGTCATGATCCTTTACGAGGTCCTCAACGAACAGGACGGCGTCCTCGCCGAGCGCACCTACAGCGTCTGGCCGGACCTCGAGGCGCTGATGCGGGAGCACCAGGTCCCGCAGTTCACTGTCGACAGCCACCGCCCGGTGCGGGCCTTCGACGTGTTCGGCCTGAGCTTCTCCACCGAGCTCGGCTACACCAACATGCTCACCGCCCTGGACCTGGCCGGGATCCCCCTGGAGTCCAAGGACCGCACGCTCGACGACCCCATCGTCGTCGCCGGCGGCCACGCGGCCTTCAACCCCGAGCCCATCGCCGACTTCATCGACTGCGCCGTCATCGGCGACGGCGAGCAGGCCGTTCTGGAGATCACCGGCATCATCCGCGCCTGGAAGGCCGAGGGCCGTCCCGGCGGCCGCGAGGAACTCCTCTTCCGCCTGGCGCGCACCGGCGGCGTCTACGTCCCCGGCTTCTACGACGTCGAGTACCTCCCCGACGGCCGCATCGCCCGCGTCGTCCCCAACCGCTCGGGCGTCCCGTGGCGCGTGTCCAAGCACACCGTCATGGACCTCGACGAGTGGCCCTATCCCAAGCAGCCCCTCGTCCCGCTCGCCGAGACGGTCCACGAGCGGATGTCCGTGGAGATCTTCCGCGGCTGCACCCGCGGCTGCCGCTTCTGCCAGGCCGGCATGATCACCCGCCCGGTCCGGGAGCGCTCGATCACCGGCATCGGCGACATGGTCGACAAGGGCCTGAAGGCCACCGGCTTCGAGGAAGTCGGCCTCCTCTCCCTGTCCTCCGCGGACCACTCGGAGATCGGCGACATCGCCAAGGGCCTGGCCGACCGCTACGAGGAAGACAAGATCGGTCTCTCCCTCCCCTCCACCCGCGTCGACGCCTTCAACATCGACCTGGCCAACGAGCTGACCCGCAACGGCCGCCGTTCCGGCCTCACGTTCGCCCCCGAGGGCGGCTCGGAGCGCATCCGCAAGGTCATCAACAAGATGGTCTCCGAGGACGACCTCATCCGTACCGTGGCCACGGCCTACGGCAACGGCTGGCGCCAGGTCAAGCTGTACTTCATGTGCGGCCTGCCCACCGAGACCGACGACGACGTCCTGCAGATCGCCGACATGGCCACCCGCGTGATCGCCAAGGGCCGCGAGGTCTCCGGCTCCAACGACATCCGCTGCACGGTCTCCATCGGCGGCTTCGTCCCCAAGCCCCACACCCCCTTCCAGTGGGCCCCGCAGCTCTCCGCCGAGGAGACCGACGAACGCCTGGGCAAGCTGCGCGACAAGATCCGCGGCGACAAGAAGTACGGCCGCTCCATCGGCTTCCGCTACCACGACGGCAAGCCCGGCATCGTCGAGGGCCTCCTCTCCCGCGGTGACCGCCGGATCGGCGCGGTCATCCGCGCGGTCTACGAGGACGGCGGCCGCTTCGACGGCTGGCGCGAGCACTTCTCCTACGACCGCTGGATGGCCTGCGCGGACAAGGCCCTCGCCCAGTTCGGCGTCGACGTCGACTGGTACACCACCCGCGAGCGCACCTACGAGGAGGTCCTGCCCTGGGACCACCTCGACTCCGGCCTCGACAAGGACTGGCTCTGGGAGGACTGGCAGGACGCCCTCGACGAGACCGAGGTCGACGACTGCCGCTGGACCCCGTGCTTCGACTGCGGGGTGTGTCCTCAGTTCGATACATGGCCACAACTGAGCGAGAGCGGCAAGAAGCTGCTGCCGCTGACGGTCAAGAAGTCGGCTCCGAACAGCTGAAACGGTCGCTGACGTGAGTGACGACCCGCTGCGGCGTCTTGCCGACGCTGTGGCGGAGGTCACAGAGGATGAGGTGGCGGCGTTGCTGAGTGCGCTCGGCATGCAACGGGAGCGGGAGCGGTCGGCGCCAGCGCTCCCGCTGACGCCGCTGCCGGGGCCGGCTAGCTCCTCCGGCGTTCACTCCGAGGTGGAGTGGGTGTGAGCCCATGTGAGGGCAATGAGCGGCCTTCTGCACCCTCACCAGGTCTCTGCGCTGCCTCCAGAGGCCATGCGTGTTGGTACTGAACTTGAACTCGTGATGCGAGGCAACCGTCGATGGCCTCCGTTCGGTACTGCAGCATCTTCAGTTTGCGCTTCACGGCGCGGGTGATCTGGCCGAGGTCGGCCGCGGCGAGGTTGCCGATGTCCCGCTTGACCAGCGACCAGACGCCCTCGGTGGGTTGAGGTCCGGGGCATGGGTAGGCAGCTGGAACACAGTGAGCCACTCGGCGTTCGCGTCGATGAACTCGCGCATGCCGGCCGTCCGGTGCAGGCGGACGTTGTCCCAGACCAGCACGATCGGTCCGCCGAGCTGGATGCGAGCGCGGACGATCAGGTCGCGGAAGTCGCGCCAGCCCAAGCCCTTCGGTTCGTCCTTGCGGCCCCGGTACTCGCGGATCGCGTAGATCAGCCGGGACCGCTGGCCCGGCTTGTAGCAGGCCATCCCCGCCATCGACACGCGCCCCGAGCCTCGGCCCCTCACCTCACGACGGGGTCTGGCCGATCCGGTCCCAGGCCCTGGCGCGCGGCGGAGTCATCGACTGCCCGGCCTCGTCCTCGAAGACGATCCAGGCGTTGGGCTCCGCCGCGGTGCTCTTACCCGCGGCCAGGTCTCCTTCCTCCACGCCTCGACCGTGTCGTCATCGCGCTCTATCGCCCGTAGAGTGGGCTGCTGCCAGCTCCCCCCCCGTGGCGCTTCAGCAGCCGCCAGGTGCCCTCGACCGTATAGGAGACGTGGAAGAGCCGGCCGATCAGCGTCTTGATCCGTGCCAGGGTCCACCGCTGGTCCGCCCAGCCGTGAGCCAGTGGACCACGCTCCAACTCCTGCTCCAGCCTGTCGAACTGGGCTTCACTGAGTCGAGGTCTTCCCGACGGCCCCTTCGACGGGACTCCCGCCTCGCCGCTCTCGCGCCAGGCCCGGCGCCACCGCTCGGACCGACCGCAAGCTGATCCGCAGGGCAGCGGCAATCTCCGCGCTCTTCTGCCCACCCTCCAAACGCTCCACGGCCTGGAGCCGTAACCGCTCCCGCGTGGTCCTCTCGGCGTCGGTCAGCCCTCCGCCCTACGCATACCTCACACCCAACGGCTATCGGTACCGACGGCCGGCTGTCAGGTGAACGGCACCGACATCACCCAATCAAGTTCAGTACGTCGGCTCCGGCCATACCCCGGGAGCTGCACTCGTCGCGGCTGGGTCGCAGAAGACATCGCGGAGTGTCGGCGGCTCAGCGCTGATGCCAGGCAAGAGGGCGGTGGGTGTTGATGACTCCGCTGCCCATTCCTCAGTCCTCGAACGACGACAGAGTGGCGAAGCTGATCGAGAGTGAGATCGTGATCGTGGATGAGGACGGCACCGAGGAACCGTTCGACGCCACTGCATGGTTCGAGTGAGCCGCGAAGCCGCCTTCCCCGCGTCACGGGAAGGCGGCTTCATTCTGCGCGGTGTGTGATCAGAAGGCTTGCGCGAAGTCGTCTTCGCGGATCACAAGTCGTTCGCGTACGTCCTTCGGGATGAGCAGGCGAAGGTGGACCTTCGGGGCCCGGACTCCCGGCACCTTCGTCCGCGTGACCTCGCAGCGAATGCCGACGCGGTACAGGTCTGCGGACATGGCTTCCATGCCGCCCTCTTGCCAGTGCCCACGGAACGTCTTCCCGCCGTGGACGTTGACCCATCGGTCCTTCGCCGTCTTGGGGTCGATCGCTTCCAGCTGCTCGATGAGCTTGTCCAGCGTCGTCTCCGCCTTCTCCTTGGTGAACCTCGTCTTCGTGTACCGGCCTCCGGGTTCCAGCTCCTTCATGTACAGCGCGATGGACTCCTGAAGACGCTTGATCTCCCGCCGCGCCTCGGCGCCCTCGGCGTACTGGCGAACCTGTACGGGGAAGTCTCCGAGCACCTTCAGGACGTCCTCCACCAGGCGCTCGTAGACCCGCTCCGGGTTGGGTGCCCCGTGTCCGCCGCTCTTGCAGTTGCGGCACCGAAGGTAGGGGTAGGTACCGAACCCGTTCCTCGTGACCTGCACGGTCATGTTGGTCTTGCACTCGGCGCACAGGAGGACGCCGAGGAACTGCGTGGCTCCGCCGGGGCGGCGCGGCGGCTGCTTCTTCATCCGCTTGTCCAGCGCTCCGCCGAGGGTATCGAACTCCTCCTCGGTGAAGATCGGGGGAGCGACCCTGATCGGCTTGCCGTCCTTGCCGAGGACCGGCTTCGAACGGCGCTGTCCGCCGTACTTGTCCTCCTCCACGCGGTAGCCGAGGAGCGCGGGGTTACGGAGCCGGCGAAGGAGCGTCACCACGGTGAGCCCTTGGCTCATGAGTCCTGCCCGCTTCAGGCAGCGCACCATGAAACGGGCCGAGCGTCCGCGAAGTGCCATGCGGCGTGCCCAGTGCAGTGCCTTGTGAGCCTCAGAATCGATGACGAGAACGACCCTCCCCGTGTCGTCCTCGTCAGTGACGTAGCCGTACGCCGGCTTCCCGATGAGCCATTCCTCCTGGGACTTCGCGTAGTCCCACAGGCTCGTGACCCGGGTGGAGGTGTTGGCGGCCTCGATCTCGGCGATACCACCGATGATCGTGACCATGATCTTCCCGGCGGTCGTCGTGAGGTCGAGGCTGTCGTTCTTCGATACCAGGTTCTTCCCGCGCTTCAGGCTCCACTCGATCATTGTGGAGAGGTCGGAGAGACGGCGCACGAAGCGATCGAGCTTCCAGAACAGGATCTCGTCGAACTCGGGGGAGCGGTTCTTCAGCCAGTCCCCGAGTTCCTTCCGCTTCCACGGCGGGACCTTCGTCGCCGACACGTTCAGGTCCGAAGCGACGCCGACGACTCGGCAACCTCGCTCCCTCGCCAGGATGCGGAGATCGAGTTCCTGACGTACCGGTGATGTCGTCTCGTCCGTCAGCACGGATAAGCGGATCGACAGGAGCGCCCGGGGAGCGTCCTCGGGGAGCAGCGCCTCAGCCTGCTTCAGCTCCTCCAAGAGCGCGAGATCGGCTGCGGTCCCCTCGGCTTCTACGTTGTAGGCCGCTCGCTCAGCCGCGAGCCGGCGCTGTCCTCGTTTACTCATGCCAGGCAGCGTAGAGCTGGTTTAAGCGTTTCTCCATATGTCCCAGATGGACACCAGCATCCAGATCGCCCCACCGGCAAGAAGCTGCTGCCGCTGACGGTCAAGAACAGCGGACCGGTACGCGGTCACTCACCCTGACCTGACCCCTACGACCCCGGCCGTCGGAACCAACGCTCGGGCGGAGCGGGCACGTGCATCCTGCCCGCTCCGCCGGTTCTGTGTCAGGGGGGCAGCTCGGGTTCGCGGCGCCCTAAGAGGCAGGTAGGAGCGCCTGGCTTATTGTTCAATCTTGAATTCAATACCCGGGAATTTGAGCCTTTCTTGAGGAAAGGCGCCTGGGCGGGAATGGTCTCCCCTCTTCGTGAAGCGAAAACCCTGCTCGCACGCTTGCGCAATCGGTCGCCGTCTTCACATGATCTTCATGCGCGAGATCGGGGATCGTGTTCATGGCACGAAGGCTTGCGCGGACCGATGACATAAAGGAATAATGATGCATGTGTTGCGTGCCCGTCGCGGGTGGGGAACTGTGGCCGGAGGGGTCATATCTGCGACGGTATTGGCGGCGACTCTGACACCTTCTGTCAGCGCGGCCGAAAAACCGCCTTCATGGAAAGCGGCTGCCACTGCGGCGATTTTGAAGCGGGTCAGTGCTGGGACGGGATCCACGACGGATGTAGCCGCAGTGAAGCGTGATCCGGAGTTGGCGAAGATCGCGCATGATCCGAGTCGTACAGAGGTGAAGGTCGAGGAGGCCGTATTCGATGAGGACGGAAGTTCTGTCGGAGGCGACGGCAAGCCGTTGACTCCGGAGCGGTTGGCGGAGATCATGCCGCCTGCGGACGCCGCCCTGAGTGTTCCGGACGAAGTCACCCTCACTCCCGAGGAGACTGAGGTCGACGGCGGCGAAAGCAGCAGTAAGGTCGCCCCACTTGCAGCGGCCGCCCGGGTAAAGGGTGGTAAGTGGAAGATGACGCATGTCACTCACACGCACCGCGGTTATATGGGTTCGGTCATCTTCAAGTATCACACCTACGCCGAGTTCAACTACGGTAGTGGCAAGGTCCGCGCCTGGGGGTCTCGCTACGACAACTTCACAAACGAGCAGGACATCGTGGACGTGGACAACAGGCGCCTCACCGACACAAAGTCCAGGGTTCCGGCCTCCTCCGCTACTTCAATGATGAAGCGCAAGGTTCAGCTTTGCGTAATGAAGTACGGCTGCTATGCCACCCTCTATCCTTGGGCCAAGACCAAGGTATACGGTAGCGGTAAGACGAAAATTGATGGCAGCGGTGCCTAGTTAGGAGCTATCGTGAAGCCTCTCGTTGGGAAGATGGCCCTGATTCTTGCCGTCTTCTTGGTTGTGCTGCTGTTCCTGGGTTCCGGATTCGGTCAGGTCGAGATCGGGATGTGGTGCGCGGCGCTCGTCGCATCGCTTGCTTTCGTCGTCCAGCGCTACTGGGTCAAGCGGAATAGCTGATGTGCATGGCCTAGCCTCGATCTTTCTTGACGGTCCGCCGACGGAGTCGGCGGACCGTTTCCTTTTCGGTGGCTGAGGGTGGGCAGGCCGGTGGCCCGACTGT